>DATDGB010000032.1:0-40333 GCA_036522305.1 Candidatus Acidiferrum sp.
TATCGAGATAAGCCGCAAAGCGATGTTGTTGCGCGCCTGGCGCCGAAGAAGAGGCGCTCATGCGCCCAGACTATCAGCCGGAAATGGAATCCTGCCCTACAAATATCAGGTTTGTGCTATTTTATGACACAGTAGTACTAGATTGGCGGCGTAGGTATCTGCACCTGATGATGCGCCGGGAAAAAAGAATTGCCAAAGTGGCCATGGCCAGAAAACTTGCCGTTCGGTTGTACTGGATGTGGCGCAACAGTTGGCAATACTCGCAGTTGGTTGAATTCGGTTCGAACGCGGGAAAGCTCGTAACCGGACATGGCGTGAAGTAGAACGTCGTCCACTTGATTGGGCATCCCGCTCCCTGAAAAGGGAGTTTGAAGTAGTAATCATGGTCGAAGTTTTGATCGGAGAGATGTTTGGGTCGGACTGAATCCGCTCGACAGATTACAAACGAGCCGTGGTCGTCGATGCTGAGAAGAACGAACAAGAAAGAAACGAAAGAGAAAAACTCTTTTAGGTGAAAAGAAAGAAGTGCGCTCAAAAAGGGCTTGACAGGGCAAGCATTGTTAGAGATGTCCGGTTAGGCGACTAACCAGTTGGCAGCCGCTTCTGGAATCGATTGTCCTGTGGGGCCACCCTGCTGGGGGCACGCTAGGGCCAGCTCTGGTGGCACGTTCGTTGTGTCCAGGGCGGGAGATGCGTACGATGCGCTAACTGGAGGTCCAAATCGGAAATTCCGGTTAAGATCTGCTAGAGGTGCAATATTGCAATTCGCAAGGAACTTGGTATCGCCGTTCCACATATCTCAACCGCATTTAATATCGCTGGCTCTGTTCGTTCTTCATTGCGCCGCGACGCCGGGAACCGTCATTAGCCAAAACCCTCCGACTAACGAAAAACAGGAGGGCACGGTCCAGACGCAGATGCGCAATGTCACGTTTCACTTTTCGGACACTGTAGCGGTGGAAATAAAATCACTAAACGGTGTGCTCGTGCCCCTCGGCAAAAATGAATTTCCCAACTTCGACGACAAAGACTCGTTTAACCTGCGCGTAAGCGCCGCGGAGATCGCCATGGATTCGTCAGACTTGGCGAACGTTCTCAACTCTTATGTTTTTGCGCGCCCGCATTCTCCCTTAACGCAGCTATCCCTCAGCGTGGAGAAGGGACACTTGCGAGTGAAAGGAAAGCTCCATGACAAAGGAGACATCCCGTTCGAGACGGAGGGAATTCTCATTCCCACCGCCGACGGAAAAATTCGGTTGCACAGCGAGAAGATTAAGGCTATGCATTTGCCAGTAAAGGGTTTGATGGATCTCTTCGGTATCGATTTAGGCAGTTTGATCAAAGAGGGCAAAGTTCCCGGAGTAGAGGCTCAAGAAGACGATCTGATTCTTGATCTTGAACAGATCCTGCCGCCTCCCCATATTGAAGGTAAGGTGGTCTCTGTACGAATGGAAGGCGAGAAGATTATTCAGATTTTTGGCGGTTCAGATGCCAAGACGGCAAAGAATATCCGCGCCGGAAATTATATGGCCTTCAAGAACAATCGTATCCGCCTTGGCAAGCTGGTCATGAACGATACGGATTTGATCCTCATCGACATGGATCCAAAGGATCCACTCGATTTCTTCCTGGATCACTACAAAGAACAGCTTTCGGCAGGATATTCAAAACTTATGCCAGACTTTGGCTTACGCGCGTATATAAAAGACTATAACAAGCTTCACCCCGCTAAAGCGTCTCCCGGCAACGACAAAACGAAGTGAAGTTGAAGTGCGGAACCTCCTGGCTCGTTGTGCGGCCGAAGGCCCGCGCAACCAATCGAGGACTAGTGCCCAAAAATACTTGATTGCATAGCAAGAACCTCCGCTTAGGGCAACCAGCGGCCCGGCATCGACGAGTATCAACTGGCACTCCTGCGCCGCTTGAGGAGTTTAGTAAAGCGCCGACCCGTTCGCACGGAGCCTTTCGGATTGCCTGCATGGACTATGCCGATCAGGTCTTTCACCGCCTCATAGGGGGAAGCGACGGGCTCCTGCCGGTCGGCCCACGCGTCGATCACCTGGCCACAACTTCCGATGTGGAGAGCTGCTTGCGCCGCGCTATGCGCGAAATGCGCTTGCATGTTTTCTCGTTGAGCCGGATGGTCAGACGGGGAGCCATAGCGTCACTTCGCCTCCAATTCTGATGTATTAAGCTGTGTAATATCGAACGAGTCAACCTCAGGCAAAGCTGTAGCTCACCCCTTCAGGGGTGAGGCTTTTCTCTTGCTGTTGGCAATGATCCTAAATCGGAAACGACATCCCCGCTAGCCCAGTCAAACGCGAGGCACCGACGCCTTTTCGCTGGATGAGGACCTGGAACCGTTCCCCCATGCCTTCGGGGTGGATTAGCGTCTTCAGTTGCAGCCGCGCTTTGGTGCGCTCTGCCTCGGTTTGCCCCTCGTCGTAGAGGTCGGCAAATTCGTTTCCCTGCCCCAGCGCCAGCAGGAAAACCGTTTGCGAAGTGAATCCCGCCGACTCCAAGCCTGAGCGTTTTCCCCAGGCTTCGAGCGCCGTGAAATTGACGTGCGCCGTCAAATCCTGCTCGCCCGGCGAAGCGTAAAATTCCTCGCTGACCCGATGATTCTGATACGCCAGCAGCGTCCCGCGCATGTGGTGATCGTCAAAGAGATCGCTTGCCGGATGCCCGTAGTCGATCGTCAGCACGTATCCACGTGCCAGCCGACGGCCAACTTCCGTAATCCAGCCGCAAGCTTCGAGTCCCGCTTCCGCGTGTTGGCCGTCGCACAGTGAAATTCCCTGCGCCGCGAAATATTCCGTGATCGCGCAAGTCGAGACCGGCGCCACCACGTCCACGAAACGTTCGTCGCGGAAGCCGACAAGAATTTCTTTTAGGATACCACCATCCATCACGACTCGATGTACCGGCATGGCATCCACAAGTTCATTGGAAAAAAAGCAGCCCGTCGCGATATGAGGCGGAACTTCAGCAGAAGCGGTGAGCCGTCCCGCCGTTGCGTGGCGCTTCGTCGCAATTGTTGCCTGTTCGCGACGTGAAGCCGATCGCTCCACCGCAACGTAGCGCAGAGCGCCATAAAAATCCGCGAGCTTTGCCTCGCATAAATCGAGAACTTGGCCAGCGAATCGCCCAACTCCGGCGCCCTGCTCCACAAGCGCAAATTCCGCAGGTCGGCCGAGGTTTTCCCACATCTCCGCGAACTGCCGCGCCAGCAGACGCGCAAAGATCGGATGCACTTCGACGCTGGTGTAGTAGTCGGCGAAACGCTTGGACTCCGCTTTGCTGTAATACCCGTGCACCGGATGGTAGAGGCATTCGCGCATGTAATCCGCGAACGTAATCGGGCCGAATCGGCGAATGCGCTCGGCAATTAATTCCGCCAAGGGCGTCACGCGCCCTCGGCTCCTGCAGCATCTGCGACGGGTTCAGACTGAATCTTCCGCCAGGCGCGCTCAAAAATCTCTTGCGCCGCTTCGTCGAAAAGCACGAAATAGACTGTTTCGAGAGAAGTTTCGCCTCTCAAATGTCTCGCCGTTTCGCGCAGCATAATTTCCGCGCAGTCTTTCAACGGAAATCCAGCAATGCCCGTGCCAACGGCTGGAAAAGCGATAGTTTTCAATCCGCGCTCATTGGCGATCCGCAAAGAATGCGCCACGGAATGCCGCAGCGAATCCGCATTCGTCTTGCCGCCCAGCTGCATGCTGGCCGCGTGAATCACGAATCGCGCCTTCAGTTTTCCGCCGGAAGTGATGGCCGCATACCCAACCGGGATGCTGCCAATTTCATTGCACTCGCGCTGAATCTCTTCCCCGCCTTTACGGCGAATGGCGCCGGCAACTCCGGCGCCCAGCATCAAATCGTTGTTGGCGGCGTTCACGATGGCGTCCACATCCATCTCCGTCAGGTCGCCCTGCTGAATTTTGATTCTCTCTGCGAGTGAGCTCATGATGGTTCTAATCCATTCTTTCCCGAACAATGGTTCCGAATCTCGGAACAGAAGTTATTGGAGAGCCCTGTGTTCAGCAGGGTTTGCACGAATCACCAGTCACGAGTCACCAGTCACTTTGCTCTATGCTTTTTTCTCCGCGGCTTTTTGCTGCGTGTAATCGTAAACGCCGCGCCCGCTCTTGCGGCCAAACCGCCCTTCTTTCACGTACTGTTGCAGCAGCGCATTGGGCTTGTATTTTTCGCCAAGCGTGAAATGGAGATACTCGAGAATCTTCAGCCGAACGTCAAGGCCAACGAGATCGACCAACTCGAACGGTCCCATCGGGTGATTCAGCCCGAGTTTCAGCGCTTTGTCGATGTCTTCCGGCGTGGCAATTCCCGCTTCCAGCATGTTGAACGCTTCGTTGCCGATCAGTGCGTTGATTCGCGTGGTGATAAATCCGGGCGCTTCGTTGACGACCACTACTTCCTTGCCCATGCGGCCGGCCACTTCCCTGCAAGTCGCCACGGTTTCATCGGAAGTCAGCGGCGTCCTCACCAACTCGATGAGCTTCATCTTCGGCACTGGATTGAAGAAATGCATGCCGATGCAGCGATCGCGAGACACGATGACGTCCGTGAAATCCGTAATTGAAAGCGAAGAAGTGTTGCTCGCAAAAATCGCCCCGGCCTTGGCGAACTTGTCGAAGATCGTGAAAAGCTCCAGCTTCATCTCCAGCTCTTCGGGCACTGCTTCAATAATAAGTTCCGCGTCGCGAATCGCGTCTTCAACATTGCTCGCGGTAGAAATCAACGATAGCGCCCGGTCGCGCACGCTACCTTCGACTTTTCCGCGCGCGACTCCCTCATCAAAAGATTGCCGGATCCAAGCAATACCTGCTTCGAGCACCTGGCGCGAAACATCTTCAAGCACAGTCTTGTATCCGCCAAACGCAGCCGCATAGGCAATCCCCCGCCCCATGGTGCCCGCGCCAATCACTGCGATCGTCTTCACAGCCATCTGGTGAGCTCCGGGGAACAAAACATCACTTCAAAAGTTTTCGGTAAGCCTCTTCATCAAAACCGAGCAACATCTTCGATCCTTGAAGCACCACTGGCCTGCGAATCAGATTCGGCTCCTTCGCCATTAATTTGATGGCCTCCGCGCGCGAAGGCGGATGCTCTTTCATTTTCCGAGCGCGATAGAGTTCGTTTCGCGTGTTCAGAAACTCTTTGTGATCGCGGTCGCCGATTAGTTCGTCGAGTTCGGCTTCGGTCAATCGCTCTTTATTCAAATCGCGTGATTCCAGTTCCGCGCCCAGCTCCAGCAAGAGACCTCTTGCTTTGCGGCACGTCGTTCACGTCGGCTTCTGTAGAAATTTAATTTTCACGGATGGCAAAGATCTCCTTCATTGTAGTGGCGTCCGCCTCGGCGGACTGCGCCACTACAAAGATGCACTTCTCTAATATCGCGGAACTTTCGGATCGATCTCCACCGACCAGCGCTCGATCCCGCCAGCGAGAGACTTCGCTTTTTCGATGCCCTGAAATCGCAACCACGCCGCCGCGTCCAGACTCCGCATCCCGTGATGGCAATAGCAAATCACTTCGTCCACGTCAGGAAGTGTTTGCAGGCTCGCCGCCAGCGACCCTAACGGTACCAGCTTCGCACCTTCGATTCGGCACAACTGATTCTCCCAAGGCTCGCGCACATCAATGAGAACCAATTCTTCTCCGCGGTCCAAGCGCGCTTTTACATCCGCAGGCGTGATTTCCAATTCGTCCATCGATCTTCCCTTCCAAACCTATGGGTGCTTCTCGATCCGCATCTGCATCGTTTCAGGCCGGTGATCACGATCTTCGCAGGGTTGCAGGCGCGGAACTATTTTCCCTGAAATTTTGGAGGCCGCTTGTCAAAAAACGCTCGAATCCCCTCGCTGCAATCTTCCGAAAGATAGCAGCGAATTTGCTCCTGGACTTCGTGCTCCAGCGCCTCAGAAAGTCTGGTTTTCTCGGCACCGAAGAGCGTCTTTTTTACCGCTTGAATGGGCAGCGACGGCCCAAGCGCTATTTTCTGCGCCAGGGATTTTACTGCCGCTTCGAGCTGCGTGCCTGGAACAACATGATTTACTATTCCCAGACTGAGCGCGGTTTTTGCATCGATCATATCGCCGGTATAAAAAAGCTCGGCAGCTTTCGCGGGCCCAACCAACTGCGGCAGGAAATACGTGCCGCCAAAATCCGGAAAGAGGCCCACCTTAGAGAAGTTCTGGCCAAACGTCGCTTCTTCCGCGGCGATTCGAATGTCGGCGGCCAGTGCGATGTTCATTCCCGCGCCCGCGGCGGCGCCATTTACAGCGGCGATCACCGGCTGCGGTATGGTTCGAATCCGAAGCACCGACTGCATGCCTGCACGCAGCAGCGGTTCCAACGATTGTGTTTCACGCCCCGCGCGGCCTTTCCCGATTGCGGCAAGGTCTCCGCCAGCGCAGAAAGCGCGGCCCGCGCCGGTAATCACCACGACGCGGACAGCGTCATCCTCCGCGATGCGGCCCAGCGCGTCATTCAAAGCGGAGGCCAGTTCGTTGTTCAAAGCATTCAAGCGGTCGGGGCGATTCATCACCAGCGTGGCGATGCCTTCGTGTTTGGCTTCGAGGAGGACCGGCCCGCCAGGTGCGAGTTGGGGAGTGTTGCTCAAGGGAAACTCCGTTCAGTGGTTTCGGGTTTCGTGTTCTTTGCCGATGCGGGCGACGAGCTGCGCCAGCTTACGAAAATGCCGCAACTTCTCGCTCCGGCCAGTAGCATTCGCGCCGCTGGTGGAAGGCAAAACATAAACCCGCGCGCCGTAGAGGAGCTCTTTCTGAATTCCAAATTTGCATTTGCGCTGCGAGAATTGTTCGTAGGTCAGTTTCCCGTTGAAGGCTACAACGTGCGGCGAGAATTCCTCAAGCTTCTGCGAAAGCACGATGCGGCCTTCAGCGTAATCTTCGCGCTTTAGTTCCTCGATGCCTTTCGTGGGGCGCTTCACCAGATCAGTAAGCCCAACGCCGAATTCGATCACCCGCTTGTCGTCGTGGTAATCGAAAGGCTCCGGCACAACTCCGCTTTCGTACAGCATGGGCCAGAATTCGTTGCCGCGGCCAGCGTAATAGTGGCCGACACGAACGGAGGATTCGCTCGGATTGCAGCCGACGATTACCAGCTTCATGCCTTTGCGGAGATGGTCGGGAAGTGTTCGCATTACGCCAGCTTACTATGCCTTTTGATTTTACTACTGACCGGTGAAAGGGAAAGAGTGCTTTTCGACATGGGCCGCCAGACCGCCACCGGCTATCTCATCCATTCGAACTCTCGCTCCAGAGCGGCAATTCCCGGCCAAGCCCTTTTTCACGCGCCATGGCATACACTTTCATCGCTGCAGCGAGGTCCCAGGAAGCAATTCCGTTCGATTTGAACAGCGTTACTTCCGTGTCACTGGTCCTGCCGCTGGCTTTGCCGGAAACAATTTCAGAAAGTTTTTTTACTCCGGTCCAGCAAATTTCATCGCCGTGAAAAGCGATGATTAAATCGCCCGCTTCCTGACGCGACTGCTCGACGGAATCCACGACGATGATGTCGGCGCTGGCGACAGCTTCATCGTCAAGTTCGCGTTTGTGCGCGTGATTAGCGCCAATGGCATTGATGTGCGCGCCGGGCGATAGATCCGCGCCATGCACGACCGGCTGCGAAGCAGTTGTAGCAGTGGAGATGATGTCCGCGCCGCGCACCGCCTCGGCCGCGGAAGTGCTGGGGTGCACGGGAATGCTCAGCCTTTCTGACATCTCCGCGCAGAATTTCTCGCGCTTCGCCGCATCGCGGCCAAAGGCACGCGCGGATTCCAGCTTTCGAACGGCGGCAACTGCTTCCAGCTGCGTTTTCGCCTGGCCGCCAGTGCCGATAATTGCCGCGACGCGAGAATCCTTGCGCGCCAGAAATTTCGTGGCCACGCCGGAAGCCGCCCCGGTCCGCTGTTGCCCCATATAATCCGCTTCGATCAGGGCGAGCAAATCGCCCGAGGCCATTTCGTAGAGCGGAACAAGAAAGCGCAGTTTGCCGCGCACGTAGGTGTACTGCTTCATGGCGACGAAGCCCAGGGAGAAATCCGCCGCGGCCATGTAGTGAAAAAAACCGCCGCCGGGCAATTCGAAGCGCCTGCGCGGATGAACGACGACTTCTCCCGTAGCTTGCTTGCGGGAAATCTCTTCCACGGCTTCCACTGCCAGCGGCATCGTTAACACCGACCGCACTTCCGCCTCGCTGATATGCAGCGTCATCGTATCAATCTCCGCCTCAGTTTCTTGTTCTCATAGTGCGCGTGAATTCTTAATACTGTGCCAACCAGCCGGCTGCAAAATTGAAATCCGGATCATGGTGCTTCAAACGATTTATTTAGCCGCGGGCTTTGACGGCTTTACTGAACCGTGCTTTCCGGAAGTCTCTCCCGGTTCGCGAATCCGCCGAACAACGGTCTGGATCAAACGGTAAACGCGTTCTTCTTTGTTGCCGTCCATCACATGGAAACGAAATTGAGGTACGCCCTTGGGCCCTTTGTCAATTCGAACCGGCAGCTGACCGCACAAATTATTTTCGATGAATGCAGTTTCGTACCGGCTTTTCTTGACGTACCAGGTATAAACGCGCAGTGCCGTGAAGTCGCAGACCTGGCCCTCGGGCCCGCGCGATGCAGCCACCAGGTACTGCGGCTTGTCCCCTGACGGGTCGCTCACGCGATTCAATTCGAACCATGCCAGCGGGCGGATATTTGCGGAAGCTGCTCCCTCGCGAACGGGATCGGGAAGATCCAGCTCCACGAAACGCGAGACGACCCAGCCGGCGATCGGCGCGGTCTGATCTCCGGGTTGCGTGGTGTTTGTGGATTCGGCGGCACGCGCCGCGGCTTCGCCCGGGGGCCGCGTGGCGATGCCACGGATCAAGAACCAGTCCTCTTTTTTTGCTTCCCGTGACTCGTTGGAGGAGTCCTTTTCGTCGGTGACCTGAGCCCAATCCGCCACCGAGCGGCCGACGATCTCGACGGAGACGTTTCGGCCAAATTGATAGAGGCGGGGTTCCGTTCGCCCGGGCTGCACACGCAAGTTGGTGGAGACTTTGGTGCGGCCGCGCGCCTGCACCGGCATTCCTCGGGTCTGCTCCAGCAACTTGATGCTGCGCTGCCACAGGGCCGGCTCCATCAATTGCCGGCTCTCGACCCAGCCCACCGTGCCCGAGTTGGTGCGAACTTTTACATAGTCATTGCGCTTGCCAACGATGCCTACGCGCTCGCCGTAGTGCAGCATGCCGATTTGTTCCCGGACTTGCGCGATGCTGCTGAGGAGCGGTGCGGCTTTTTCGCTGACGAAAGCTTCGCCCAGCGTTTCACGCCTGGGGCGGAGCATCCAGGCGGCCAAGCCCACCAGTGCCAGCAGCGGCACGGCAATGAGGAGTCTCCTCTTCATGCTTGCGCATGGCCTCCGGCGCCAACGACACCCATCGTTTCCGGCTTCTTCATGGTTCTCCGCTGCTCATCGTGGTTCGCTAAGATTGTACCTGAAACGCTACTGTCGACGCGGGCGCGGGTGAAGAGTTCGCTTTTCTGCTAAAATCCCGAAGCGTTCGCATCAAGCTATTACCACGAGCCGGGCTCGTGCCCCTAATCGCGGAGGATTTTTCATGAAGTCTCTCAATTCCCTACAGCCGCTGGGGTTGCTGGTTCTCCGCGTGTCGCTCGGGCTGATTTTCTTCACCCATGGCTATCCAAAACTGGCGCACTCGGGCGAGGGAATGCAGGGCTTTTTCGTGCAGCACGGGTTACCCGGTTATTTTGTGTACGTTTCGGGAGTGATGGAGGTTTTCGGGGGAATTTTGCTGGTTCTGGGGCTCTTCACGCGGGGAGCGGCGCTGCTGCTGGCTATGGAAATGGGCGTAGCGCTCTGGAAAGTACACAGCGCCGGCGGAATCTACGCTGTGCACGATTACGAGTTTCCCCTCGTGGTACTGGCCGGAAGCCTTGCACTGGCCACCGTCGGAGCGGGACTAGTCTCTTTAGACCATCCTTTATTCGAAGGCGGCGGTGGTTCGCGGCCGCCAAAATATTCGAAGTTCGCCAAGTGAAACACGGTTTGGGGACCATGCGAAGCGGCCAGTTCTCAAAAACAGTGTAGATCTGAACCGAAGAAAGCGGCCAGATTAAGAGTCTCGGCGGCGCCGCCTCGAGCTTTTCTGAGAGTCGTTTCGCTAATTCTTCGTCCCTGCGGGGGTAGACAGCACCTTCGCCGTGTCGTAGTATCGCCGTCCCCGCAGTAGAACTTTCTCTGGTTGGAGGATTGCAATGAAACGATTGGTACCCATTCCGTGTGGGTGTGCAGAACATCTGAAGAGCACGAAAGAAACAGGTATTGGATATCAGGTTGTTTCTGTGGAACTCAAGGACGAGAGAGTTTTCGACCAAGTGGTCATAAGCGAGGGCTGCGTTATAGAAGTCCGGGGGTATAAGGAAATCCCGTTCTCACCCGAGGACGTTGTGGCAGTGAATCTCAATCACAAGCACTGGAATTTCAGAGCCCCATCGGACGCACGCGGTAAAAGCAGGGCTGCGAGCGCTTGAGCGGCGAGGATACCGCTGTTTTTGGCGCTTTACTGAGGAACGGGTGGCGCAAGAGAGCTCCACGGCAAGTTGCGAACACTAATTCTCGAATGAAATCTAGGAAACGGCGGTGGCCGAGGTCCTGGCCATCCCTGTTGGGCCCTCATCTGCCGCGATCCAAATGATGATGTAGGCGAGAACGTTGGGACCGGGGATCAGGGTCGCGAGCGCCCACAGAATTCGAACGAGGGTCGGATCCATGTCGAAGTAATCGGCTACACCGGCGCAGACACCGGCGACTTTTCTGTCGTTCGTCGAGCGGACAAACCTCTTCTGCGCGGCGTAGTAGGCCGGAGGAGGTGCCGATGCAGGAGTCTCCGGCTGTTTGGCTCCGCAGCTATAGCAAAACTTCGAACCGGCGGCGATGTCTTTCTGGCAGCTTACGCAAGTCATTGGATCACCCCCACAGAGCGATTTGACGGGCTTCCCTACCTCTAAGTACGAAGATAGGATCGAAAAAGTTTCCTTCGCGAAGCAGCCTAAGCCCAATCGGCTCAATAGTCCAGAAGCTGTTTCACCGCGGCGGTGATGTGGCTGGTCTGGGGAAGGATGACGTCTTCCAGCTTGGGCTGGTAGGCGCAGAAAGTGTCCATGGCGGCGACGCGGCGGACCGGGGCGTCCAGCTCCTCGAAGAGCTCGTCGGCGATGCGAGCGGCGATTTCGGCGCCATAGCCCCAACTCAACGTGTCTTCGTATGCGACGATGACACGGTGGGTTTTTCGAACGGTGGCGGCGATGGCTTCCCAATCGTAGGGCGATAGAGAGCGCAGGTCGACAATTTCAACGGAGATGCCTTCGCGCTCGAACTGGGCTGCGGCAACTTCCGCGCGATGCACCAGGGCGCCGTAGGTGATGATGCTGAGGTCGCTGCCCTCTTTGACCGTGCGGGCTTTGCCGAAGGGAATCGTGAAATCGGGGCCGGGGTTTTCTGAACGGTTGTACGGCTGGCGGTAGAGGTGCTTGTGCTCGAGGAACATCACCGGGTCGTCGCAGCGGATGGCGGTGCGCAAAAGACCGGCGACGTCCAGCGCCGTGGAAGGCATCACCACGCGCAGGCCCGGGCAATGGGTGAAGATCGATTCGCCGCTCTGGCTGTGGTACACGCCGCCGCCGGTGAGGTAGCCGCCGATGGGCACGCGCAGAACCACGGGCGCTTTGAACGCGCCATTCGAACGCCAGCGCATCACGCAGAGTTCATCGCGAATCTGCATCATGGCCGGCCAGATGTAGTCGAAGAACTGGATTTCGGCGACAGGCTTTAAGCCGCGGGTGGCCATGCCCAGGGCGCGTCCGACGATGCTGGCTTCCGCGAGCGGGGTGTTGAAAACGCGGTCGCTGCCGAACTTGCGCTGCAAGCCCGCGGTGGCTTTGAAGACGCCGCCCTTGCCCTTGACGATCTTGAGGTGGTCTTCGCGGCTGGCGTCGGCGACGTCTTCGCCAAAGATGGTGATGCGCTCGTCGCGAGCCATTTCGTCGGAGAGCGTGGCGGCGACCATTTCGACCATGGTTTTTGGAGCGCCGTGCAATTTGGGCTCGGCTTCGAACGCGGCGGAAGTCGGATCGATGTCCGGGGAATAGACATTGATGCTGATGGAATCGACGGAAGGCTCTTCGGCGGCGAGCGCCTGGTCGGCGGCTTCGCGAACTTCCGCATCGATTTGCGCTTCGAGGCTTTCAATCTGCTTCTGGTCGAGGATGCCTTCGCGCACCAGAAAGAGCGCAAACTTTGAAAGCGGATCGCGGCGCGCTTCTTCTTCGCGTTCCTCGGCGGATTTATAGAGCTTTTCGTCGTCGGAAAGCGAATGTGAATACGGGCGGGTAACGTGCGCGTGGATCAGCGCGGGCCCACGGCGCTCGCGGCAATATTGCACGGCTTCCTTGCAGACGGAGTAGCTTTCGATGGGATCGGTGCCATCGCATTCGGCAACGTGAAGGCCGGGAAAACTACGCACAAGCTTTGAGATGCTCCCCCCGGCGGTCTGTACTTCCACCGGCACGGAAATGGCGTAGCCGTTGTCTTCCACCAGATATAACAGAGGAAGTTTTTTGGCGCAGGCGACGTTCAGGGATTCCCAGAATTCGCCTTCGCTGGTGGCTCCGTCGCCGCTCGAAACATAGACAATTTCGTCGCTCCCGTGATGAACGTGCTCGCCGAGCGGCGCTTTTTTGGCCTGTGCGAGGGCCTTAGGGCGGCCTTCGAAATAGAGCGTGGCTTCCGCGGCGCCCACGGCTTGCACGAATTGCGTGCCGGTGCAGGAAGACTTGCTGACGATGTTCAGTTTGGGCTGGCCCCAATGCGAAGGCATCTGGCGGCCACCGGAGCTGGGGTCGTCTTTCGCGCCAACGGCTGCAAGGAGCATCTCCAACGGGGTTACGCCGAGCATGAGGCAGAGCGCGCGGTCCCGGTAATAGGGATAAATCCAATCGACACCGGGGCGGAGAAAAAGGCCCATGGCGGCACAAACGCCTTCGTGGCCGGCGCTGGAAATCTGGAAATAGATTTTGTTCTGGCGCTTCAGCTGGATTTCGCGGTCGTCGAGCCGCCGCGAAAGGAACATCGTGCGGTAAATGCGAATCAGCGTTTGGTGATCGAGGCCGTGGACCTTGGGGGCGTCAAGCTTTGCCAGTTTGACGCGGGTTTGTAGCGCCATTCGTTCTGCCCTCGAGTCGGAATTCGGAATTGCGCCTTTGCGGAATTCAATTATACCGGAATCCTGCTCATCTCAGTCCAAATTGGTGCTTTGGACTAAACCCGGTGCCGCCGAGTTTCCAGCCAATTTGGCCTCGGAATCTCTCATCCAGAAAACGCGTACCAGCGTCAATTTACTCCAACGCTTCGAATTGCTTGTCCGTCGATGCGAATTCCGGATCATTGTGATGGACGACTTTCGTTGAAGCGCTCTTGAACGGCTCCTCGGTGGGAATGCGGTCCAGCCAGCGCTGTTCGGAGAGCTTTTCGTGAGAGGAAAAATACAGCCGGACGAGAAGGCTGACCTTCCCGTTGGCGGCCGGAGACGACTCTTCGGCTGGCGGCGCGCTTGATTTAGCGGAGGCAGCCTTGCCCTTGGCCTTTTCCGCAGCTTTGGCTTTGGATTTCTCGGGTGGCGCCGGTGGCACGGCGGGTTCGGGCTTGGAAACGGCCGCGCCAGGCGCGCTCTCAGGACGGTCCACTTTGTACTGAAGCTTTTTGTCGAGGCGGAAGGCTTGCTTCCAGCCGTCCAGCTTGTGGCGAGCATGCTGCGCTTTTTCCTCGTCGGTGCCAAAATCGAATCGAATGTAGCTGTGAGCCATGAATCGAGTTTGCGACGCGTCGCACTCTAAGTCAAGATGGCGAGGACCGCGAGAATTGGCATCGGCCACCGCCAATACGGCAGGCCTAGTGCGAAAAACGGGAGTACCTGTCGTAGAATAAACTGGCTGGGATGTAGCCGGATCTAGTATGGCTTGCAAACTATGGCGTTTAACGCTATAGTTTCCGGCGACAGAGTTTGGCCGCGTACGAAATGCAACCTGCACGTCAAAATCGATGGCGCTCACTCTCCGCAAGCATCTGCCTGCTCGTGGTCGTTTTGCTTTACGCGCCACTGGCGGGCGCGGCTTGGACGGCGTATCAATCCGCGTGCTGCACGAATGGGCAGTGCCCAATCGCCGCCCACCATCATCAAAGGGCTCCAGTTGCGCCGGCCAATCACATGGATTGCGGGCACGACATACCGGGAATGGTGGCCTGCGCGATGTCTTGCTGCCACGATTCCGATCGCTCGTTGCTCGCCTCGGTTGCCTTCGTGCTGCCTCCAACCATGGCGGCAGCGACGGTGACAGCCATCAAGTCGCAGATCGAGTTGGCGAAGCCATTCGATTTTCCGCGCTCCCTTGAACCGGTTTCTCCCCCTCCCCGTTTCGTGTTTGCGGCCGCCTGACGCGCCGTTTTTATTCCCTCACGTTCGCTGACCAACCCGAGCTGCGGCTTGTATGCCGCACGGTAAATCCTTTTTGGGGAGAAATCTTGTCATGCGCAGAACTTGTTTTTGTGTACTTTTTGTTTTGGCTCTGGCCGGCGCGAGCCTGGCCACGGTATTTGGCACGGTGCGCGGGATCGTTCACGATCCGCAGCATCGGCCGGTTTCTGGAATACAAGTGGTCCTGAAAGCAAACGCCTCAGAGTTTACCCTGAGCAGCCGCACGGACGACTCGGGACAGTTCCACTTTGATGCGGTGCCCCTTGGCGAATATATAGTTGCGATCTCGGATCCGAACTTCGTCGCGGACCAGCAAAGCGTCGCGGTTCTCTCCGGTACGGCACCGATCCTGCATTTTGAACTGCGCCTTCCTACACAGAACGAAACAGTGGTTGTCTCAGCGGACGCGGGACAGACCGAAACCGTCACGCCCACGATACTCGTCGACCGCATGCAAATCCAGGAAACGCCCGGGGCCGCGCGGACCAACAGCCTCGCGATGATCACCAACTACGTCCCTGGCGCGTATTTCACGCACGATCAGTTGCACGTGCGCGGTGGCCATCAAGTGAGCTGGCTGATTGACGGGGTTTCGATCCCCAATACGAATATCGCCGGCAACCTTGGTCCGCAGATCGATCCCCGGGACATTGATACTCTGGAGGCGCAGCGCGGCAGCTACTCCGCCGACTATGGCGACCGCACCTACGGCGTATTCAATGTGTCCCCGCGCACTGGCTTCGAGCGCAACAACGAAGCCGAGCTCGTCCTTTCGGCCGGCAACTTCTATCAAACCGACGATCAGCTCAACTTCGGCGGCCACAGCAACCGCTTCGCCTATTACGCCAGCTTGAACGGCAACCGTACCAATCTCGGCTTGCAGACTCCGACATCCGCGGTGATCCACGACGCCGCGAATGGTTATGGTGGGTTTATCTCTCTGATTTACAACGCGGATTCGCAGGACCAGTTACGCTTCGTTGCACAAGCGCGGCGCGATTTCTATCAGGTACCGTTCGATCCAAACAATCCGCTAATTGATCCTGGCACGATGCTGCGCGACGTCAACCGCGAAAACGATTCCTTCGCTGCTTTCTCCTGGGTGCGCACGTTCAGCCCGGGGCTGGTGCTGACTGTTTCACCGTTCTTTCACTACAACAGCGCCGATTACGCCAGTGATCCAAACGATTTCCACAGCGCTGCGACCCAAAATCGCTCCTCGAAATACGAAGGCGGGCAGGCGACCATCTCCTGGATCAAAGGGCGCAATAATGCGCGGATGGGGCTCTACAGCTTTGCTCAAAAGGACGAGCAGTTCTTCCACGTGATCTACAACGATGGCAGCGGCACGATCTCGCCACTGTCACAGAATCCCGACGGCAGCCTCATAGCTGTTTACGCTGAGGACCAATTCAGAGTCACTTCGTGGCTGACGCTCAACGGCGGGTTACGTCAGACTCACTTTTCCGGCGGCGTGGTTGAAAATGCCACTAGTCCGCGGGCCGGCGCTTCCTTACGAATCCCCAAACTAAATTGGGTGTTCCGCGGCTTTTACGGCCATTTCTATCAAGCGCCACCCCTGGGCACGCTGTCTGGCCCTGCGCTAAACGGCATCCAAATCCAGCAGGGGCTTGATTTCGTGTCCCTACATGGCGAACGGGATGAAGAGCATCAATTCGGAGTCACTATTCCCTTCAAAGGCTGGGTCGTGGACGCCGACAACTTTCTGACTCGCGCGACGAACTTCTTCGACCACAACAGCCTGAATAACTCCAATGTCTTCTTCCCTGTCACTGTACAGGGCGCGCGAATTAATGGCTGGGAGCTGACGCTACGCTCGCCACGGCTCCGCAACCGCGCGCAGTTCTATCTTACCTATTCGAATCAGTTGGCACTCGGCCGCGGCTGCGTCGTCGGAGGCCTCATCGGTCCTTGCCCTACACCGCCACCGGGATATTTCTTCCTCGACCATGACCAGCGCAATACGCTGCACCTCGGCGGGCAATACACGTTGCCTTGGCGTGCTTACGTCTCGGCGGACGTTTACTACGCCTCGGGATTCTCCAACAGCAATCCGAATATCCCCGGCGATCATCTCTCGCCTCACACCACGTTCGACCTTTCTCTCGGCAAGAGTTTCGGTGAACGATTCTCCGTCAACGTGCAAGGCATCAACGTGGCCAACCGCCGCCTCCCGCTGGACAATAGCTTCACCTTCGGCGGCACCCACTTCCTGAATCCGCGGGAAATTTTTGTGCAACTGCGCTATCGTTTCCACTACTGAAATTCCTGAGGCTTCGCTTGCAGCTTGTTCAAGAGACAAGAAATCTGTGCCGTTTGACTCAGTTCGGCATGGTCAATTGTTTCTTAGTCAAGGAAGACGACGGGCTTACTCTTGTCGATACAGGCATTGCCGGAGCAGGACCCGAGATCCTGCGAGCGGCTCGAATCCTAGGCGCGGCGATCCGCCGCATCGTTCTCACACACTCCCACATTGATCATGTGGGCTCCACAGACACTCTCATTCGCGAGCTTTCGGACATCGAATTCGTTATTGGTCAGCGTGAGTCGCGCCTTCTCCAGCGGGATTTTTCGCTTGATACCGGCGAAATAGGCAAAAAGCTACTCGGTTTCCCTGGCGTGAGATCTCAACCTACGCGTGTTCTCATGGACGGTGACCGCGTTGGCTCCCTCCAAGCGATTTTTTCTCCCGGTCACACGCCGGGCCACATGGCCTTCCTGGATGTCCGGGATGGTTCACTAATCGCCGGAGATGCCTTTACGACCCAAATGGGTGTGATCGCGGCCGGCGTATTCAAGTTCTACTTTCCTTTTCCTGCTTTATTCTCCTGGAACCGCATAATCGGAGCCAATAGTGCCAAAAAACTCCGAGACCTCAAGCCTACGCGCCTTGCCGTTGGACACGGAAAGACTGTTGAATCTCCGATTGCAGCCATAGATCGAGCCGTTGAATTGGCCCTCCAGCAATGCGGGAAAATGCTAGACTGACTTTCTTTTTGAATAGAGAGGGACATTGCGATTAGCGTTGATCGCGATTTTTGGCGCCGTTGGCACCTTGGCGCGTTACGGATTGCAGGGCGTCGTACAAGTCCGCACGGCGAGCACCTTTCCCTATGGCACGCTGCTGGTCAACTTGTCCGGCTGTTTCCTGCTCGGATTGATCGGCCAATTCACGCTCAATCGCATGGTGATTTCGCCAGACTGGCGCGTGGCCATTGCCGTCGGCTTCTTCGGCGGATACACAACATTCTCCAGCTTTGGCTGGGAAACCGCCAAAATGCTGGAAGACGGTGAGTGGGCTCGCGCTTCGGCTTACGTTGGAGCAAGCGTGGTCGCCGGGCTTCTTCTCAGCGTCGCAGGAATTCGCCTTGCCAACAAGTTTTAGTCGGGGCGGGCTGCACAGAGATTCACCGGTTGCCAGTGACCAATCACTATTCACCAGTCACGAGGTTCACCAATGACACACGAAAAATTTGAAGGCGAGCGGACCCTGATGCGCATCCATATCGGCGAATCGGACAAATGGCACGGCAAGCCCCTCCACGAAGCAATCGTCGAAATGCTGCGCAAGGACGGCTTCTCCGGCGCAACCGTACTGCGCGGCGTCGGCGGCTACGGTGGATCGAGCATCTATCACACCGACAAACTTCTCCGCCTCTCGCAAGACCTCCCTATCATCCTAGAAGTCATCGAGTCAGTTGAGCGGATCGAAAAAATTCTCCCCCGCCTCGACGAAATGGTCGATGGCGGCCTGATCACGCTAGAAAAGGTCCGCGTCATCCTCTACCGCGCCGCCAAGAAATAGCACGCGAACAATAACTGAGTCGAAAGCGCTAGCGTCTTCGGGACTACCAAAACCGCGTGATCATATTTTTTGCGCCGACCCAACGATAGAACACGATGAGATTTGCCACCGCGGCGAACCCACGGAGCAACGCGAAGTAGAAGTCGTTGAGGTCCTCGCTAATATGAGGGACGCCCGATCGAACGAGGCTAATGAATGGAGCTAGCAGGCTCAATGACCACATTGCAAGGAAGAGATAGATGATTACCCGGAAGTCCGACTCTACTTTCAGTTTCTTCACGACGAAGTAGCTGCAAGCGATCAGTTCCAAACCAAAAATGGAGATAAAGATCGCCGGGAACGGCTCGACTGCAAGCGCGGTTCCCCCGCAGGGCCCCGCACTCACATTGAGCGCGAGAACAGAACCAAACAAGATCATGATGACGCTGATGGCCTGTCTAGAGAAACTCGCGAGGACATCGGCCAAACGGTTTTGCACTGCGCTTTCCCCTTCTGGCATTGTGCTTCAGGGAGTAAGTTAGAAGCGCGAAACCACTCTCGAGCACATCTAAACTGTTAACTGTAAACTGACAACTGTAAACTACTCGCCCATGCCCGACACCCCAGAAAAGCAACCCTGGCTCAACCGCACCGTCCTCGGCGTCGGCCTCACGAGCCTCTTCAGCGACTGGAGCCATGAGACGGCTACCGCAGTGCTCCCGGCATTCCTTGCTGCGATCGGCGCAGGTCCCGTCTGGCTCGGCGCGATCGAAGGCATTTCTGACGGACTCTCCAGCTTCGCAAAGCTGGCCTCGGGCCATTTCACCGACCGCTTGAAACGGAGGAAGCCCCTCGCCGTCTTTGGCTACGCCTGCACCGCGCTTGCCACCGCATCGTTTGCCTTCGCCACGCACGCTTATCAAGTGCTTTTCGCCCGCGCCGCGGCGTGGCTAGGCCGGGGAGTCCGTTCACCAGCGAAGAAAGCCTTGCTCGCAGCGGACGTCCCGCCCGGCGCCTACGGCCGCGCCTTTGGCCTCGAACGGCTCATGGACACGGTCGGCGCCATCGCCGGCCCGCTTAC
Source organism: Candidatus Acidiferrum sp. (assembly GCA_036522305.1). Lineage (GTDB taxonomy): Bacteria > Acidobacteriota > Terriglobia > Acidiferrales > UBA7541 > Acidiferrum. Next base: position 19,470 of record DATDGB010000032.1, read on the forward strand.
GGCGCTTTGGCTCCTTGAAGCCACCGGCCATTCCTACCGCAAAGTCTTTCTTTGGACGCTTCTGCCCGGGTTCATCGCAGTGGGGTGCTTTTGGCTTCTCGTTCGCGAACGCCCCACCGGGCCTAAGCCTCCGCGCTCGTTCCTGATCGGGCTAAAAGCCCTCCCGCCGCCGTTCCGCCGCCTGTTGATGGCCGTCGGCATTTTCGGCGCTGGCGATTTCTCACACTCGCTCCTCATTCTTTATGCCACGCGCATGCTCACTCCCGCTCACGGCATGGCGCGGGCCGCCAGCCTCGCCGTCGGACTCTACACAGTGCATAACGTCTTCTCCGCCGGCTCCGCCTATGCAAGCGGCTGGCTCAGCGATCGCGTCCCCAACCGCAAAGCAGTGCTTGCCGCAGGATACGCCCTTGCAGGAGTTACAGCAGCTCTCCTTTGCACCGGGACTCATTCCCTCTGGCTACTCGCGCTGATTTTTGTCCTGGCGGGTCTTTACGTCGGCACGGAAGAACCTCTCGAAGACTCCCTCGCCGCCGAGCTTGTCCCCGAAGAACAACACGGCATGGCCTTCGGCACGCTCGCGGCAGTGAACGCAGTAGGCGACTTCGCCTCCAGCCTCCTCGTCGGCTCCCTGTGGAGCGCCTTCGGCGTCCAGACGGCTTTCGCTGGCTCCGCGCTCCTCTTTGTCATCGGTGCTATATTGATTCTCCGGCATCGCTGAGGTTTTCTTTAGGACTTCGCCATGCCCGATGACTCCAAGGCCACTCCCCGCGACTTTCTCGCCATCGAGCGAACTTTCCTCGCCTGGATTCGCACGGGCCTCGCGCTCATGGGCCTTGGGTTCGTCCTCGCCCGCTTTGGAATTTTTTTGCGAGAATTCAGCCTCAATCAGTCCAGTCTTCCACCCCCATCATCCGGGGTCTCCCTCTGGTTGGTACCGCGCTGATCTTTCTCGGCGTACTTGTTTGCTTGCTCTCGCTGGTCCGTTACCGGCGGCTATTGCAGCAACTTCAGCAGTCCGAGGCCCTGCTCTCGCAGCCCTCAACGCTCGCCATGATGGCGGCCCTGGTCCTCGCCATCCTGGGCGTGGCTATGGCCGTTTATCTGATTTCTGTTAGACCCATCGCGGGGAATAATTCATCTAAGGCTCGGGAGATTTCCATGGCACCTAATCCTGAACAAGGCATTGTTCTTATTCCCAGCAAACTTTCCGTCGACGAAACCGTTGCGCGCCTGCAAGCCATACTGCAAGCCAAAGGCGTCAAGCTTTTCACCATCGTCGACCATAGCGGCGAAGCCGCCACCGCTGGCCTGAAAATGCCCAACACCAAGCTGCTCATCTTCGGCAATCCTAAAGCCGGCACGCCGCTGATGCTTGCTTCACCCAGCGTGGCGCTGGATCTGCCGCTGAAAATTCTCGTTGCCGAAGATGCTGCCGGCAAAGTCTGGATCTCCTTCAACGCGCCAGCCTATCTCCAGTCGCGCTACAATCTTCCGCCCGAACTGCTCTCCAATATCGCCGTGATTGAAACACTCGCCGCCAAAGCCGCCGAATAGATACTTGCTCCCTAGGACCCGGCGATCTCCGTGATCTTGGTGCTCTTTGTGCTAGATTCCCCATTTTCCATATTGCGCTACAAAACCCAGCGTGCTACCGTGAGCGAATAAAAGGCGAATTGACTGTAGCTCAGGCCTTCAGGCTTGGGGCCTTCTCGGAGCGCCGTTCATGCCGGAATCGCTAGCTGTTCGAAGATCGACCATCCCATCGTCCCTCACCCGCGTCCACGAAGTCTTGGACGCCTTCGCCGCCCGCGACTACGACGGCGAACTCCTCACCGCGGTGCGCCATTTTCCAGCCCGCGAGGCTCGATGGGCAGACTTTCCCGCTTGGGTACATCCCGACCTTGCTGCCGCCTACGCTGCCAAGGGCATCCGCCGCCTGTACACGCATCAAGCAGAAGCGGCCGAAACCGTCCACGCCGGGAAAAGCGTCGTCATTGTCACGCCAACGGCTTCCGGCAAAACTCTCTGCTACAACCTGCCGGTCTTGAATGCGACGCTCGAAAACTCAGACAGCCGCGCGCTGTATCTTTTTCCGACCAAGGCCCTCGCGCAAGACCAACTCGCTGAACTCCACGACCTCAACCAGCGCCTCGACAATCGCTTCGGCGTTTTCACGTATGACGGCGACACTCCCGCCGACGCCCGCCGATCCATTCGCGAAAAAGGCCACATCATCTTGACCAATCCGGACATGCTCCACACTGGAATTCTCCCACACCACACGCGCTGGACGCGGCTGTTCGAAAATCTGCGCTACATCGTCCTTGATGAGCTGCACACCTATCGCGGCGTCTTCGGCAGCCACTTGTGCAATGTGCTGCGCCGTCTGCGCCGCATAGCGCGCTTTTACGGCCGCGATCCGCAATTCATCTGTTGCTCCGCAACCATCGCCAATCCGGGCGACCTCGCTTCACGCCTCCTCGAATCCGATGTCGAAGTCCTCAATTCGAACGGCGCCCCCGCCGCGGAGAAAACTTTCGTATTCTACAATCCACCCGTCGTGAATCGCGCGCTGGGAATCCGCCGCAGTTACATCAACGAGTCTTCGCGTGTCGCACAGGAATTCCTGAAACGCGATCTGCAAACCATGGTCTTCTCCAATTCCCGCTTGCAGACCGAAATCCTTTTGACCTATTTGCAGCAGGCGAATCCGCAGTTGCCAGGCAAGCCGGAAACCATTCGCGGCTATCGCGGCGGTTATTTGCCCAACGAGCGGCGCGAAATCGAACGCGGCTTGCGCGATGGGAAAATCCGCGGCGTGGTTTCGACCAGCGCGCTGGAACTCGGCATTGATGTCGGTTCGCTTGATACTGTCGTTATGGCCGGATATCCCGGCACGATCGCCGCCACCTGGCAGCGCGCAGGCCGCGCCGGCCGCCGCAGCGGAAGCTCTTGCGCCGTACTGGTGGCTTCGTCGTCGCCGCTCGATCAATTTATCGTTCGCCATCCGGACTATTTTTTCGGCAACACGCCCGAGCGCGCGTTCATCCAGCCCGACAATCTGGAAATCCTCATCAACCATCTGAAATGTGCCGCGTTCGAATTGCCTATCTCTCCAAACGATAAATTCGGCGATACCAATCTCCCCGATCTTTGCGCGCGGCTCGCAGAAGCTGGTTATCTGCACCTAGCGGGAGACAATTATCACTGGACACAGGAAGCCTATCCCGCCGACACCATCAGCTTGCGCTCCGTCACCAGCGACAATTTTGTGATCGTCGACATCACCGGAGCGCCCACCGTCATCGGCGAAGTCGATTTTCCTAGCGCACTGGTCTTTCTCCACGAAAAAGCCATCTACATTCATGGCGGCCAGCAACACCACGTCGAGCATCTCGATTTCAAGGAGCGCAGAGCCTACGTCAAACGCGTCGATGTCGACTACTACACCGACGCCGTCCGCTACACCCAGGTCCGCCCTCTCGAAATCGCTGCCACCAAACACTGTGCGGGCGACCAACGAGTCGAACATTCGTATTCCCATGGCGACGTCCTCGTTCGCTCCCAAGTCGTCGGCTTCAAGAAGATAAAATTTTTCACCAACGAAAATATCGGCGACGGCAAACTTGAACTCCCCGAAAACGAGATGCATACCACCTCTTACTGGATCACTCTCGAGCGTCCGCTCCTAGAATCCCTGCCCTTCACCGTCAGTGAACGCCAAAGCGGCATGTTCGGCCTGCTGCACGCCCTCGAATCCTTCGCCACCCTCCTCCTCATGTGCGACAGCCGCGACCTCGGCACCGCTATCGGCGAGCGCCCTCCCCCCCCTGACTCCAACTCCTCCGCAATAGGGGCGCAGCATGCTGCCCCACATCTTGGCACGATTGAAAATTTCACGCCGACGCGCATGCAAGACGCCATCTCATCAAGCCCCAGAGAATTCTTCGAACCAAACCTCTATCTCTTCGACGCCTATCCCGGCGGCATCGGCTTTTCCGAGCCGCTCTTTCGAACGCACGCTCTCCTCGTTCAAAAAACCCGCGAACTCATCGCCGCGTGCCCCTGCGAGCAAGGCTGTCCCTCCTGCGTGGGCCCAGCCGGTGACCTCGCGCCTCGCGCAAAAGAAGCCGCCTTGGCCATCCTCGACAGGTTGTGCGCCTAGATGCCTGCAGCCGACAAATTCTCGCGTCTCGCCGCGCTGAAGCCCTCCAAGCCAATGCCCGCGCGCCCCGCCGCCATTCGAACGCCTGGCGAAGAAGATACTCTCGGCCGTTTGCTGGGGGCTGGAGTCGCCTCCAATCATTTTGGCGAGCACCTCGCCATTCGAAACTGGTTCTCTACTCCCGAATTTGCCGAGCCTTCCCCCACAACTCTCGAACTGCTTTCCCGCACGCGCGATGAATCGCTCTCCCACAAAACGCGCGCCGCATTGGAAGACCCGGAAAAATGGCTGTTTCTTGACACCGAGACCACCGGCCTCGCGGGCGGCACCGGCACTTACGCTTTCCTGATCGGTCTCGCGTGGTGGGATGCCGGCGGATTGCAAGTCGAGCAATTCTTTATGCGCGATTTTGCGGAAGAACACTCGCTGCTGCAGGAATTATCGCGCCGCGTCGCCGAGCGGCCGGTGCTTGTCACCTTCAACGGGAAGTCCTTCGATTGGCCGCTGCTTGAAAATCGTTTCACGATGACGCGCTCCATCGCCGTGCCAAAGCTGGCAGCGCATCTTGACTTGCTGCATCCTGCGCGCGCGCTGTGGAAGCTGCGCCTTGGTTCCGTGCGCCTTGTGGAACTGGAGCGCCACATCCTGGACGCGCCACGTCTCGGCTGGCATCGCGAAAATGACGTTTCTTCCGCGCTCATCCCGCAATTTTATTTTGATTATTTGCGCGGCGGACCTGCTGAGCCGCTGGCCGGCGTGGTGCGGCACAATCAGATGGATTTGCGCGGGCTCGCCGCGCTCTTCGGCAAAATCAATGAAATGCTTTCCGAGTCATCCGGCGCCGCAAACGGAGTCGAGAGCCTCGACCTATTTGGGCTTTCAAGATTCTTGCAGCGGCGCGGCGAAGACGATCGCGCGCATTCCACTTGCTCACTGGCCCTGGCGATTGGGCTGCCGGCCGAATTCCGCCCAAAGGCGCACCGCGAACTTGCCCAAATGGCCAAACGCCGCGGAGAACACGCTCACGCCGCACAAATGTTTCTGGAAATCGTCGCCGATCCGCACGACGGCATTCACGCCTGCGAACAATTGGCCATTTATTACGAACGCCACGCTAAAGACCCGGTTAAAGCCGTTCAATTCTCCGAACTGGCAATCGCTACGTTGCGGCGTCAGCGCGCCACCTCGCGCGACCCTTTTACTGCAGCGCGGTCTGCGCGACTGGAGCAGAAGTTCCTACAGCGCCTCGCGAGGCTGGAGAAAAAAACGCAGCCGTCTTCTCCGGCACGGCCCCAACGTGCTCGGGCGGCAGCGGCGCCAAAGGCCAGTTCAGCTCTTTGGTGAAGGCATCGAAGTTTCTGCGAGTCGCGCCTTCCATGGTCACGCACTCATTTCCCAAGCAATCAAGGAATACGCCCCCATCCGGAGTATCGAATGAGAAAAAGTTCGGGCGGCGGAGCAAATTCGAGCGCTCCGCGTATTTCTTCTCCAGCGCTTCCGAATATTGGCCGAAGAACCGCACCGCGTGCTCTTCGCTATCCAGATGTAGCCGCGTCACCAAAACAAGCTTCTTGGTTTGTTTCTGCTCGAACACCGCGTAACGATCGCCATCCCACGCCGCTGCCAGCATCTTGGCCCGGTCCTCCTCTAAGAATTGTTTCAGCACTTCCTTCCAGCCGTATTCTCCCATGATGTTTTCATCGAGCTTTGTCCAGTTGCTGCCAAGAAATTTCTCCAGCGCCGGCAACACCACAGTCTTAGGAATTCTTCCAGAACGGTACAGCGCCGGGTGCAGAATCTGCTGGGTGGAAACGGGCGGTTTTTCAAACACGCCCGGCAGCGCGGCCCAGCCCGTGTTTCTCAAGATCGCCGCCGAAAATGACAGCCCGCCGATGTAAGGAAAAATCAGAGTGTCCTTGAGAAACGGCGGTGCTTTTTGCAGGGTCGGCGTGCTGCCCAGGTCGCCAAGCAACATGCTGGGATCGAAATCCGGCAAATCCTTCAGGGAGCGGCCCGTGCTCAGCATCAGGTAATCAACCATGGCGGCCATGGCGCTGCCTTCCAACACGGCATCGCGCGCCAGCTCGGCGTCTTCGTTGGGCCGGGCTGCTTTTACCCACCCTTCAATCTGGAAATGCTGGTCCTCAAGCGCGTGAGTCAATTCATGGGCCATCACCATGCGCTGATCGTCGAGCGGGCTCCAGTCCGCGATGTAGAACTCCTGCGTTTTGGGATCGTAGAGCCCCTCAACCTGCTCGGTGAGCACGTCCACCATGAAGGCATCGAGATCGAATCCTTTGGGAAGCAGGCCGAAGGCTTCCGCGCTGCGCTGGTCCGCATAGCGTTCGGCGGCATTTTTTTCTTCGTTCATCTGCTTGATAACGTAGGCGCGGATTTCCTCGCGCGAACGCAGTGATTTTTTCAGCGGTGTCATCAGCTTTAGCCCGGTGATTTGGCTCATCTGCCCGAGCACTTCATCGGCTGCGGCAATGAAATCGGCATCCGTGGCGGCCTTGGTATCCCCGGAGGGAGGAGCGACGGCCGCTGCCTGCGCACGCGCCGCGATGCCACCAAGGAGCAGGGTTGAACTCAACAAAAGGGCGCGCAGCGCTAAATAATAGTGTTTTAGGTGAAGGCTCATAACATTTTCAGAGTAACAGAATCACGGTCAGGCTGTCTGAAAAGCCAAAACGTGGAGAGCGAGCGGTAACGACTAGCGAAGCAGTCTTGGCGGGCAAGCTCGTTGCATTCAGTAATGGTTGCCAGGCTAGAGTGTAGAATTGGAGCGATGCGTTGGTACAAGGGGGAAACATGGCCGTGCGATGGACGAATGTATGCCGGACTTCGGTTTGGGGCGGGAGTATGCTCGGAGTTTTCTTGGCAGTGGCAAGCTTCATTGCGGCGCAGGAACCTTCGCCCGTTCTGCTGGTGCTGGAAAAGAGCGACAGTACGCTGGCGATTGTCGATCCGGCAAGCTTGCAGGTTGTGGCACGCGTGCCTGCTGGCCCGGATCCGCATGAAATCGTGGCATCCGCCGATGGCAAGCTGGCTTACATTTCAAACTACGGCGGCAACGACAGCACTCTGAATACGATTTCCGTGGTCGACCTGGCCGCGCGGAAGGCGCTCCCACCGATCAATCTCGGAGCGCTGCGCTCCACACATGGCTTGGCGTTCGCTGGCGGCAAACTTTATTTCACCGCGGAAACCAACAAGGTGATCGGCCGTTACGATCCCGCGACGCAAAGTGTGGATTGGGTTCTCGGCACCGGGCAGGACCGAACGCACATGGTGGTAGTGTCCGAGAATCTCGAACGAATCGTCACTTCCAATGTCACTTCCGGCACGATCAGCATCATCGAATTGCTCTCCGCGCCAATGAGTGGATTTGGTCCTCCGCCGGGGAATCCACTGGGCAACACATTTGTAGCAGGTTTCACGCCTGCGACTGCCGACACCCCTACTGGTGGGCCTCCCCCGGGCATGGGCTCGCCACCAGCAAGTCCGCGCAAAACATGGCGAGTCACAAACGTCGCGGCCGGCCGCGGCGCGGAAGGCTTTGACGTGTCGCCCGACGGCAAGGAAATCTGGGTGGCCAATGCGCAGGACGCCACGGTGACCATCATCGATATCGCGAGCAAAAAGGTGACGGACACGGTTCTCATCCCGGTACGCGGCGCCAACCGGCTGAAGTTTACTCCCGACGGCAAACGGGTCTTAATCTCGGGACTCGCCGGTGGCGCCCCGAACAACCTGTTGGTGTTGGACGCGGTTGCCCGCAAAGAGGTCAAGAAGTTCGACCTCGGTGGCGGCGCCGCGGGAATCGTGATCGCCCCGGATGGCTCGCGCGCATACTTGGCTGTCAGTGGAAAAGATAAGGTCGCAGTCGTGGATTTGAAAACTTTAGAAATTAGCGGCAACATTTCCACAGCGAGACAACCTGACGGCCTCGCGTGGGTGCAACGAAACTAATTTCGGCTTGCGGCCGGGGGCTCTATCCAGACGCCTTTTGGGTCACGCTTGATTTTTGTTCCGAAAACTTAGCAGTGTGGTAAATCTATAGTAGTGGGTGCGCGGGGATGCGCCCAACCCCCGAGGAATTGATGCTACCAGGACTGCGTCTGCGGCAAGCCCGCGAACGACTTGGACTGACCTATCGGGATGTGGAGCGTGCCAGCTACGAATTGGCCGCGCGTCGGGGGCGTCCCGACTTCATTCTGCACATCAGCCGGCTGGCGGACATCGAAAACCGCGGCGTGGTGCCAGGATTGCACAAATTGTATACCCTGGCGTCCATCTACCGGCTGAACCCGCTCGAGATTTTTAGCTGGTACGATGTGCCCATCGAAGAATGCTTCCATGATGGAGCCTCTGTTCCCGTCCCGCGCACGCATCTGATGGCGGCCCCAACCTCCCTGCGCATTCCCATGAAATTTGACCCGGCTTTCGATCCGCGGCGAACGGAATTCCTTTCCCGCATGGTGGAAAAGTGGAGCCACTTCGAAGGCGTGCTCACCAACCACAATGGCTCTCACATTTACGGATACATCGGGATGTCCGACCGGCGAATGATGCCTTTGCTGCGTCCCGGCAGCATCGTGCTTGTGGACGGGTCCGTGCGCAAGATCGATGATGGCGATTGGACGACGGAGCATGACCGGCCGATGTACTTCGTGGAAGTGCGCGGCGGATACCGCTGCGGGTGGTTCCATCAGGAAGGCTCGCGGCTGGTGATGCAGCCGCATCCCCTATCGCATTGCGTCCCGGAAACGTGGCGAACCCCGGACGAGGCGGAAATCGTTGGACGCGTCACCGGCGTGGTTACGCGTCTGAATGGGCAGGGGTGTTCTCCTCCACGAGAATCTCCAGAAGAGCGCGGAGATTCGAACAGAAAAGATCCTTGAGATAGTCCGGCACCGCTTCCGGCACCAGCAGGCGGTACGATTCGATGCGACGCCAGTGCGATGCCGCTTCTAGCAACCCTCGTTCCATTCCTGCCAGGCAACCGCGCAAATCCTCCTGCTGGCTGGAGAGCGATGATTCCAGAATCCGCTCGAATATCTGTTCATGACAAAGTTGCAGAGCCTGCTGGATAGCCTCGTCCGGATAAAGGGCCGAAAGGCCGGAGTGTTCATACCGGCCGCTGGAAAGATCCCGCAAGGACGCCAAATAGGATAGCCGCGAAAATAGTCCTGGAATGGCCGCGAGCGTCGTCTGCGTGAAGTCCTGAACGACACTGCGGTTTTGCTGAAGCTGTGTAAGCGCTCTCATGCGGCTCACTGTTCCGCATTCGGAACATTTTCAATCTCAAAACTCCGCCAGAACTGCTCTCCCTCATGCTGCCCGCGAGGAGGGCTACTCCCTTGAAAAAAACAGCACTTGCCGTGGCAGTTTCGCTTCTCGCCGTTTTGATAGTACTGCCTGTTGTGCGGTCCGTCAACCTCTCAGCCGGTAAGCCCGTCACCATCGATCGGACGCAGTACGCCGATGGTTCACCCTTGCCGCCCCCCATTCCACCAAAACCACCATCAGTGTATGCCAACACACTTATGGCCGATGGTTCGCCATTGCCGCCACCTATCCCGCCAAAGCCGCCGTCAATCAATGGCGATGCGCTCGTGGCAGACGGGTCGCCCTTGCCTCCGCCGATTCCGCCGAAACCTCCGCAAAGCCAAATGCGGGCCTAAGAACATTCTAATGTTCCCCCAAGCCGGACGCTTCCCAGCCGTTCCGGTACCGCAGGCTACTCCCCGAGCGCATACTAACTATTTACTGCGCCGTTATAGAAGTGTTAGTATGCGCTCGGAATGAACGAGATTCCTGCTTCAGTACAGATGATTTGGGGAGTCACTGCCTTCCTTGATGGAGTACTGCTTGTCCTGCTCCTCTATCGCAAGAACTACATGGCATTTCCCGCTTTCTTTGTGTATGTCCTTTTTGACTTCCTGCAATGCTTGGTCCTATACGCAAGCTACCGGATATGGGGATTCGGATCACCAGTCTCGCGCCAGCTCGGATGGGGCACACAGGGCGTTGTAATGACTGCTCGGGCAGCCGCGGTCGCAGAGATCTGCCAACGAGTCCTGGCAAAGTATCGCGGCGTATGGGCCTTGGCGAAGCGCCTGCTGATTTTGACGGCCCTGGTCGTGCTGCTGTACTCCTGGGCGATTGCCCGGGGAGGTTGGCAGCTTGCGGTGTTGAACGGCCATCGTGGCATTGAGCTCGCGATTGCCAGCGTGATCGTTGTTCTCGTGATGTTTACTCGATACTACGGAATCTTCGTCGAGCCTCCCGTTCGCGTGCTGACCATCGGCTTTTTCCTCTATTCCAGTTTTTTCGTGCTGAATGACACGATTCTGGAGCGCTGGATGTACGACTATTCCAAGGGCTGGAATCTGCTCGGAACGTCGGCCTTTCTGGCGAGCATGCTGCTTTGGATTTGGGGTTTACGCGAACGGCAACCCGCGAAAACCCTGGGACAAAAGATGCTCCCCGGGGAAATCTATGATGCGGCCGCCCCTGAAATAAATGACCGCTTGAGAGCGCTCAACGAGCACCTGGAACAGTTTTGGAATGTTGAGAGGAAACAACCTTGAGCTTGTTGTTCTACTCTTTCTTCGGACTGATCGGCCTGCTCCTGATTCTTTTTGCCTGGTCGGTTCGAGCCCCGAATCGGTCTGGTCTGCCCTCTTCCCAGTACGGCGACGCCGATGAATGCGATCGCAGGCACATATCTTACCTGCCGCAAATCCGGCAAACCTTCGCGGATGCCGACTTTGACTTCCTTTCCAAGAATGCCTCCCGTGGAGTGCTGCGGCGCGTCCGCCGGGAGCGCCGCAGTGTGGCCCTCGCTTATTTGGCTGCTTTGCGCGAGGATTTCCAGAGTCTCTTGCGGATGGCGCGTGCGATCGCCATGCTCTCTCCGGAGCTGGCTGCCGTTCATGAGTTTGAAAGAATTCGTCTCACGGCACAGTTTGAATGGCAATACCAGGTGATTCGATGGAAGCTTCTGGCGGGCATTGCCCCGATGCCCCAGCTGCACGGATTAAGTGATCTGGTCAGTGGCTTAAGCGTTCGACTCGAGGCGGCCCTGAAGGAACTCGGAGAGCGCGCTGCGGCGGCCGCGGAATTGGCTTCATCGATGAATCGCGGCGGCCTGGACGTTAGTTAGCAGCAGCTCATCCACGGCCGCAAGGAGATCGTTGGCCTTAAAAGGCTTCTGCAGTATCTGGCGGCCCTTCCCGGCAATGTGCTCGCCGGCATCTTCCGAGGGCGCTACCGCACACATCCAGATCAATCTGTGGTTGAGCGCGGGCTTATGCCCGGCCAGCCATTCACTCAATCCGCCGCCATTCGCCCCATCCGAAACGTGCAGATCCGCGACAACCAGATCAAAATCCTCTTTTTCAAGCAACGTCTGGGCTTCACGAATGTTTCTAGCCGTTTGCACGCGATGATCGCGCGCACGAAGAATGGTCCCGACAGCTTCCAACACGGATTCATCGCGATCCACCAGAAGAATGCGCCCATCCCTTCCGCTGATGGCCTTCTGCCCCGGTGTGCTGTAGATGGGTGACGCCGCCACTTGGTGAGGCAATTCGATGGTGAACGACGCACCGCGGGTCGGAACATTCCTGACGTGTATGGTCCCGCCATGTTCGGTGATGATTCCATAACAGATACTCAGCCCCAGGCCGGTTCCTTTGCCCACAGGTTTCGTCGTGTAGAACGGATCAAAAACCCGGGAGGCATCTTTAACTCCGGGCCCGCTGTCTGTGAACTCGATGCATAACCGGCCGCTATCGAGCGCGGTCCGCACCCAAAGATCGCCTTCGGTCGAATGTTCCAGGATGGCGTCCACCGCGTTGTTCACCATGTTCAGAAACACCTGTTGAAGCTGGTGTGGATCGGCCGACGTCACTGGGAGTCTCTCCGCGAGGTCCAGGTGAACGCGGATGTTATGCATGCGCAAGTCGTAGTCCCGCAGCGCTAGGGTCTCCTCAAGAGCTTGATTGATCTGCACGGGCATGCGCTCGGGCTTGTGCTGGCGGGCGAAGCTCAATAGATTTTGCACGATGCGGTGCGTCCGTTGGGCCTGCTTGTAAAGTTTATCGGCGTATTCGATTCCCTGCTGTCCCATTTGTCCGCTGGAGGTCAACAATTGGCTATAACCGAGGATGGCCGTCAGCGGGTTGTTCAGTTCGTGCGCGACGCCGGAGATCAATTGCCCCACGGCTGCTAGCTTTTCGCTGTGCAACAACTGTTCCTGTGTGCGCCGCAGGTTCTCGTACGCCTGGCGCGTTTCCTCATAAAGCATCGATCGCTCGATGGCGTTGGAAATCTGGCTGCCCACGGCTATGAGCAAGTTGACGTCCGCGCTCGAGAATTCGCGCGGCGTGCGGCTAGCAACGACCAGGCCGCCGATGACCCGGTCTTTGGACCACAAGACGACGATGTAAGCGGTGACGATTTCTTCTTGAATTTGCGCGTCCCGGAAAATCTGAGGCAAGGACAAACCTTGGACCGAAAGAAACGTCGCGTGCACCGACTTGATGTGCTGCATCAGCTCTGGCTTCACGGCCACTGGCGGAAAATGCCTCGAGAATTCCGAACGATGGCCGACCTCCACGATTCGCCGTACTACCGTCCCATCCTGTTCGAACAAATACAGCGAGGTGGCATCCAGGCTGAAAAGCTCGGCCATTTGCCGCAGGGTGCGATGCAGTGAATCCGTCAGGTCCAGCGATTCCGTAAGCGTCTGCCCGATCGAATTCAACACCAGCAGTTCCCGGTTGCGGCGCCGGATTTCGGATTCGGCTTGCTTCCGCTCGGTAATATCGAGCAAGAATCCTTGATAAGCCGTCACGTTGCCCGCGGCATCCCGTACGGCGATGGAAGACTCCAGCATGGTCCGCGTTTCGCCGTCCTTGCGACGCATTTCGAATTCGAAATCGGCAACTGTCCCATGTTGTTGCAACAATTTCTTGAGCCGCTCGCGATCCGAACTATTCGCATAGAACGCCGACGGAATATCCACGGCCATCAGTTCCTCGCGGGTCTCATAACCCGTCATCCGCAGCAGCGCATCGTTGAAATCCAGGAAGCGGCCTTGTGGAGTGGAAATAAACACGCCTTCCTGAACGCTGGAAACCAGCGTGCGGTATTTTTCCTCGGCGCGCTTTCGATCGGAAATATCCTTCAGCACGTGCACGGTTCCGAGTTGCAGGCCGGCTGGATCTGTAAATGTTGAGTCGGAGGCCAGGAAAAAGCCGGGCAGCCATGGATCGGGCTCATCGCCTTCTCCGCCGACCCCTTCACAGTAGGGACAAAGCTTGTACGCAGCGTTTTGCGTTGGGAGGAGTTCCGTAACGCTTCGCCCAACCAGGCCGCTCCCCTCCCTTCCCAGGAGCTGGCTCAAACGTTGATTGCTGCGCAAGATGCGTCCCGCGCGATCGTGGACCAGGATCGGGTCGCCGATGGAATCGAAGGTGTACTCCCACTGACGCTGCACGGTGGTTACCTGCTCAAACAAGCTCACGTTTTGCAGCGTCAATCCCAGCAAATTCGCGATATTCACAAGATACGACAGCTCATCCGCATGAAACCGTTCATGGCGCGTGGAACCGACAGCGATAACTCCCAAGGGCCCTTGCTTGCCTGGAAGAGCCAGCGTAACCAGGGCTCTTAGCCCTGCTTCGTCCACTCTCTTCCGCGCCTCTGGATCCCACTCTTCCTCGGACTCCAGGAATGGGCAATCTCCCTTCAGCACCCGCTGCGCCCATGGTTCCATTGCAGAGATTTGTCCATGGCGGCTCATGAACGGCTGGTCAAATCCAACCCACGCTCGTGCGACGAGTTGCGCGGACTTCCCTTCGCCTTCTTTCAGCCGGACCATGCCATGGGTCGCGCCGAGACTTTCCACCAGGTGCGAGAGTACCTGATCGATCACTTCCTGGGTGGAAAGGGTCTGTGTGCTTGCCGCCGTCAATAGCGTTAGCCGGCGCATTTTGTCGTTCAATTCTTCGCTTCGCGTGCGCGCGCCTTCCAGAACTACCACTACCATCGCGATTCCCAGCCCCACTCCCAGAAAATGGTCGAACGCCACGCGCAACAGGAACACCGGGCTATCCGGCCAGAGCGGATAGTCCATCCCGTGCAATCCCTTTAGCAGGAATATCCCGGCAAGCAGTTGCGCTCCGTGGCTGCGGCGCGCCATCTCTGACTTCCACATCAACCAGCCGGCCGCCAGGCAGATCAAGCTCTCGAGTACGGCTGTTCCCCAATGAAGCGAAGCAACCTGTTGCCGTCCACCCCTCTCAATCGAGTAGATGATAACCAGGATTAAACCGATTAGCGGCAGCGGTGACCAGATTCGCCGCTCCGAGCCGGCCTTACAGTGCACCACCGCTACCAGGAAAAGCACCAAGGCTGCCGCCTGTGCCAGGACGCTTATCAGATTCAATCCGGGAAGCTTGCGAATCAGCACCGCCACTTCGCACAAGGAAGAAAAAGTGAGGCAGCACCACCCGCTCAGCCAAAATCGAAAATAGCCTGCCTGTTGATCGCGGCGGAACAGAAGAAAGAGGACCAGCAAAATAATGACGGCAGTCGCTTCGAAGAAGGCGATCCCGAGCATCCCTTGATTCTGCAGCACCATGCCCCGCCTCCCGGCTGGAAGTGCCGTCGCTGCGGTGCTCGTGCTGCCGCAATGCTTGATGTGGACGGCGAGAAGCTCTGAGTTATGACTCTTCTATGACGCTGGTTTGACGCTAACACGCTATTTTCTGACTAGGCAAGGCCGTCCCCATTTGCGTGTGCCGTCACATATAATGCCTAGTGAGGACAACCACCGTGGAGATGGAAAACATACTCGTCGTGGACGATGAGGAAGCCATTCGAGAGGTCGTATCGACCATGCTCGAATCCAAGGGCTATCACTGCACGGCCGTGCAGAATGGCCGCTTCGCCCAGGAGCAAGTCAAAAAACTGACTCCCGACCTCGTCTTAAGCGACATGATCATGCCGGAGATGGACGGCATCCGGTTGCTCGAATGGATGCGCCAGTACGATCCCGAAGTGCCGGTGATCATGGTCACCGCCATCCACGACATTTCCACCGCGCTGGAAGCCATTCGCCGCGGCGCCTACGACTACATCCTCAAGCCCTTCGAAAAAGACCAACTCTTTCTCGGCGTGGGGCGCGCTCTGCAGCACCGCCGCCTGATCATCGAAAACCGCAACTATCAACGCAATTTGGAGCAGCTCGTCGAAGAGCGTACTGCCCAGCTCACCGCCAAGCACGTGGAACTCGAGCAGTCCTACGACGATACGCTCGAAGCCCTCGGAAGCGCCCTGGACTTGAAGGACGCCGAAACCGAAGGCCACTGCCAACGCGTTACCGCGTTCTGCATTTCGATCGCCAGGTCCATGCCTGTGCCCGACCAGTATCTGCCCATCCTGGCGCGCGCCGCTTTCCTCCACGACATCGGCAAAATGGCCATCCCCGACAGCATCCTGCGTAAACCTGGCCCCCTCGATGATGCGGAAAAAAAGAAAATGCGCGAACACTGCGAGATCGGCTACAACATGCTGATTCGCATTCCGTTTCTGCGTGACGCCGCCGAAATCGTCCTGGCACACCAGGAATTTTTTGACGGCTCGGGCTATCCCCGCGGACTGCAAGGCGAGCAAATTCCTCTCGGCGCGCGCATCTTTACGATTGCGGATTCGCTGGACGCCATGATCAGCGACCGCCCCTACCGCCGAGCGCTGCCGATGTCTCACGCCCGCGAAGAAATCAAACGCTGCTCCGGCAGCCAGTTTGACCCCAAGGTCGTTGACGTCTTCATGACCATTCCCGAGCAGCACTGGCTCGACCTCCGCGAACACCTCGGCTCCCCCTTCCGCCTGGCTCATCTCAAAAACCTCTAAGCGCTCTAGCCTCACACCTGGATGCCTGAGTTCAAATTGCGCCTGTGAACGACTGCGCACACTCCTCCCGTATCGTTGTCGTGGACTGGAACGCTGACTCCAGCCAAATCTAGGGATTGTCTAGCTGCGGAGGTTGTTTCGGTTTCTCTTCTTGGGGAGGAACGTCCTTCGGAAGAGCAATCTTGTCGCTGGTGTCCACGGCGAAAAGGCTGAAATTGCTGAGCGTATGGCTATGATGATAGCGCTTCCCGTGCAGCTCCAGATACATATCGGCGTACCAGGGCAACCAAAGTTCGGTTTTTCCATTCTGGAAATTCACCGGCCCATAGTCGATCGCTAGGTGGTCGCGCATCAACTCCAAGTCTTTCATCGGCTCGCGCAGATCGGATTCCACGTGCAAGACGTTGTAGCTGCTCGCCGCCACCCACACTCGGCCCTTCAGCGGAACCTCGATGGTCTTCGTTTTCGTCTCCCACAGCCTCAGGAACGACTTCATATTGCTCTTCTGCTCGAAATGCAGTACCCACGCCGCTTTGCCGCGCCACTGGCCAAGGCCTTCACATTTGAAGTCCAATGCCTTGGCAAAACCGGGATGAAAAACATCCACGCCCAGGCTGACCAGCCCGACGGTGGCCAGCGAAGTCGGAAACGTATCGGTCCCCGTGCCTCCGTCGCGCTTTTCATCCAGGAATACTAGCCCATCCTTGGCGTGCTCGATAAACACCATGTACGAGAAATTCTTATCGCGGATCTGCGAGACTTCCCCCCGCGCGTTGACCTCTTCGTGCTGAATATGTTCCGTCGCCAAAAACTTCTCCAGGTTTTCAAGCTGCCGGCCGATCGTGGTGCCTGCATGCCCGACAATTTCGTCGGCAGAACAGGTCACGTCCGCTGCCACACCGGGCACCGAAGTGTCCACACTAGGCGGGGCCCACGGCGTCACGGAAGCCGCATCGACCGTAGGCATCAGCACGGTGTTCACCGTCGCCATCGGCACTGTCGGCTCTGTCGTATTCCCCGGTGTCGACTTTTCAAGGCTGGCGAGCGATTCCCTGGCCACGGATGCTGACGCCGCTTTGGGAAATTCACGCAGCACCCCTTCTAATTCCAGCTTGGCACCCTCGCGATTGCCCTGCGCTGCCAGAATCTGGGCCAGCAAGGTTCTCGCAGTCGGCGCGTTCTCCGAATTGAATGCCGCCGCCCGCTGCGCGTGTTCCTGCGCTTTCGCGTAATCGTGCAATTGCGCGTACGCGTTAGCCAGCAGCAAATGCCCGCGCTCCGAAGCCGTGTTTATCTGCAGTGCCTTCTCCAGCGTTTGCGCCGCCTGGGCCGCTTGATTCAATTGCACCTGCACATAGCCCAACCCAAGTAAGGCACGCTCTTGGGAACGGGAAGAACTCACTGCCGTCTGGAAAAACTGTTCCGCTACGGGCAAGTTGTGGTGCTCCAGCTCCATCATGCCTCGCAGGTATGCGACATCCGGGTTCGTCGGCGAAATCTTTGCCGCCTTGTCCAGATGCTTACGCGCATCCTCGTCGTGCTTCTTCTGCATGGCCTCCATGGCCTTGTCCATCTCTTTGATCAAGCCGAGTGGCACCGCCGCCGGCCGCGTCGAAGCCGTTAGGCTCTCCGATTCCGGATGCAAATAGATGAACACATATTGGTTGTGCGCTGTCAGTGATTGCGTGACTTCCGTACGATCCTTGGCGGTCCTGTAGCCTGGCGCGCTGACCTCTATATTGCAATCTCCCACAGGCACGCCGTGGAACTGCACCTGGGCGCTGGTGCCCTGAGCAGGCCCGCTAACATCCACGCCTGCTAGTGGGCAAGACAGCTTCACCATGGCCTTCGCGCTCACAGGAAGCCCGCCGGACTCACGCACGCTGATGTAAAGGTTGGCGGTGGGTCCGTGCCATGTCGCATTGTTGGCAAATGACGGATCTCCGAGCGGCGTCGGTTCGCCCTGTGCCGCGGCACTTGGGACCCAGAAGAGCGATAAAACAAACGCCGCAAGCAGTCCGGATATCAAGGTCTGGATTTTTAATTTTGTAATCATGATTGACCACTTTCAGGAACTTCGAGGCGCCGGAGTGACGCGCAGCAGCGCGGCCTGCCGCAATCTCCTAGTCCATAGTGTACCGCTCGGTGAGCAAACCCACTACTCAAGAACGTCATTCCAATCGCCCCAGCTTCCCTTGCAAGGAGAAAGCAGAAAACGTACTATTCCCTTGCCATGGCGCTGATCCCAATCAAAACCGCCTCCGAGACTGGCTATTGCGATTGCATCTGCGGTTGCTACGAACTGGCCAGCTTGCGCGATGAAGATACCGGCAAGGGTTACTGCCCCGCGTGCGGTAAAGATCATTTGGATCTGAACGCCGGCGCAGGCATTCCGCAACCAGCCCCGCAAAAGCTGTCCGCCAACGTCTCCTCACCCAACAACGCCGCCGCTATGCCCGCCCCGGCCGATCCGCCAGGCCGCTTGCGCTAAATCTTTCGCTCAACCACCTGCGCCTTCCACTTTTAATGAAGAAGGGCGCCCCGGCTGACCGGGACGCCCTTCAAGTCTCCGCTTGCTCTCGGAAACTGCAGAGTTAGACGCCTTTTAGAAGATGAACTTCACAGCCAGTTGCAGTGCGCGCGCGTTGCTAGCGAACACCGCTTCTGGATTGTTGAATTGAGCATTCCCGGGCTGCAGGAAGCTCCTGCTTCCGGTGTACCCGATCGACGCCACATCGTTCAGTGATCCCGGCACAAACTGCGGGTGGTTGAGTACGTTCAATGCCTGGGCTGAGAACTCGAACTTCATCCGTTCGGTAAACGAGAAGCGCTTCAGAGCGGTGAAGTCCAGGTTGTTGATATGGCGGGCGGGAATGGTATTCCTGCCGGCGTTGAGCTGTGCGAACGCTCCGCCACGAATATACTGCGCGGTCGGATTGGTCGCCAGATAGGCGACAATGGCGCCGCCAGAATTCGTCAGCGCTGTCACGTTCGTGCTTGTCCCAGGAACGCCTTTCGGATTGAAGACTGCACGGTCGCCCGCGCTATCTCCATTCCCGTTCACGTCGCTGCCGGACTGCACGGTCATCCATTCCGGAGACTGGTAAGTATAGATGGGTCCAGCTTCCCAGTTCCCGAGAACGTTCTTCTTGAGCCAGCTTCCACTCTTGAAGTACGGCAGGTCATAGATGGCAGCGATAGTAAAGCGATGACGACGATCCAGTGCAGAGTTGGAACGATCCGCTGCCAGGTTTTGGAAGTCCTGAGTGCGGCGTGGCGTCAAGACCGATGTAAAGAAGTCGGCCGTGCTGTTATCGATGGCATGGCTGTAAGTATAGGACTGTACAAAGGTCAGACCATTGGCCATACGCCGAGTCAGTTGTTCCGCCAAGCCATGATAGATAGAATCCCCGTTCGGCGTGAACTGAACGAGATTGCTCCCATTGAAGCCGGCGGCATCAAACGCCGGAACGATGCTGTCTCCGTTGCCATACGAGCCGGCTGCAATTCCAGTCTTCGTATAGGGGAGTGCGTTAAGCGCCGCCTGACCCGGGTTTTGCAAGTACGTGGGCAGGAACACTGTGCTGGTTGTCAACGGCTGACGATTAATGCGCTCCTGGGTGTTTAGGTGGATGCCGCGTGTCCCCACATAGCGAACTTCGAGAGTGTAGTCTTTGTGGAACACATGCTGCACGCCGAGCGTCCACTGAATGGACTTCGGGTCCAACTGGTTTACGACGATATGATTGCCTGTTGCGGCGATTTGTTTAGCGAGAGTCGCAAACGTTCTGAGGCCGCCTGCGCCAGGCTTGATTCCGCCATTGGCAAGATAGTTTGGAATATTCGGCGTAAACGGAGTATCAATTGTTCCGCTTAATTGCGGCGGCAGCGACAGAATGCCGATGTTGTCATAGAGAACATCGTAGGAAATACCAAAGCCCGCGCGGATGGAAGTGGTCCCCCTCGAACCCGGCGAATAAGCAAGGCCAATCCGTGGGCCCCAGTTATTCTTAGCGGCGCGCGGCTCGCTGAAGTCAACCAGCCCAGGCACACTCGCCGCCTGGTTCAGTGCTTGCGATCGCTCGCCAAATGGGATGGTCGTATATTCATAGCGCACGCCGAGATTCAGGGTGAGGTTTTGCCGGATACGCCAGTCGTCGTTCGCAAACCAGTAGAGAGCCGTCTGGTCACCGTAGTAGATGGGATTACCGGAGCTGCGTTCGGCCAGCGCATCGGGGTTCACGTCCCTCAAGAAACGGTCCAGTGTACTGTAATCATAATCGCCACGAGAACGCTGCGTGAACGACTGCGGTGAAATGTACTTCCGCCCTTCGACGCCGAACTTCAGGGTGTGATGTGACTTGGTCCAGGTCACGTTGTCGGTGGCCTGATACAAGTTTTGATAACCGAACTGCGGCCCGTTCGGGTCTGGCCCGAGTTGTAGGCTGTTGAGTTCGTCAAAGGTCAAATTCGGGAAAGAATCCAATCCCGGGAAACTGAAGTTGCCAGTCGGCGTCAAGAAATAGGACCGGTTAAACCCGATCCGCAGCTCGTTACTCACCGCTGTGCTAAAGGTGTGGTATTCGTTTATCGTGACCAAGCGGTTGATGTTGGAGGGCGCCGCCAGGAAGAATGCCGGCAAAGTAGGAGTGGCGTCGATCGCGTAGAAGTTATTGTAGATGTAGCTCCCGCGAATTTGATCTTTGGACGAGATATCGTAGTCGATCTTGCCCATAAAGGTTTTCGCATTGTTGTAATTGGGCGC
>DATDGB010000033.1:0-32273 GCA_036522305.1 Candidatus Acidiferrum sp.
ACTTCGCGATCATTGGCCCGCTCGTCCGACGCCGTAGGCCTCAAATCCAGTTCTTGTCCATCGGCCCGTATCTTTGCTCCACGCTCCCTTCAGACCCCACCTCACGGTGACGCCCTTGCGCTTCGCTACCCTTCACCTCCATCAGGTTGGGACGGACTTTCACCCGTTAGCTGCCGAACATGCACGGCGTACCAAAAAGGAAGGCCCGAACTGAATCGGGCCTTCCGGTTAACTGGGTACAGTGCGGACGGCTACCTTGTGGAGGCGCCGGCGACGGCTTGGGCTTTGGCGGCGAGCTGGGGGACGACGCCGAGCTGCTGCATGAGGCCGAGAGCATCCCAGTTGACATAGCCTTCGGACAGCTTGCCGTTCAAGAGGCGAGCGATGGTCACGCCGGAGATGGTGAACTGCTTTCCGGTGGGGGCAATCCCGTTGAAATCCCCTTTGTGGGTACCGTGACAGGACCAACGGGCCATGACGGTATCGCCTTCGGCAATGAGGTCCTCGATGGTCAAGCGCATGTCGGGGAAAGCGGTGCGGTAGAGGGTGGCTCTCTTGCGTTCACTCTCGGGGCCGTGCCCAAAATCGGGTGAGGAAGAGTCATGATGAGTGTAGTTCGGGGTAAAGAGCTGGTCTGCCACGGACAGATTGCCCTTGTTCCAAAGTTCTTCAACCAGACGACGGACGATAGCTTTGTTTTGTTCTGACATTTAATGTTCTCCTCTTTGAGAAAAGCAAAAACGGTCCTCGCCTGAAGCGAGTCGTGCGCGAGTGTTGTGGCGTGGAACCGCTGCGGTCTTGGGCGTGCAGTCCGTTGGATCGGACAAGGTTAGGTTCCGCGGGAGCGGAGAAAAACGAGCCGAGGACGTACTGCCCTCTTGGCGCTCGATGCGGAGCTTAGCTATTCAAGAAATGGCCCATGGACTACCGAGCGGGAGTCTCGCCGCAAAGGGCGAAACCTCGACATGAGGGTGTTCCTCGCAGACGTGGGTGTCAAGGAGAATCGAAGCTGCTCGAAAAACACTTCTGTGCAAAAGGAAAGGCGGCGGCGAGGAGGTACTATTGCCTGTCTCTAATCGGGTTGGTATATTCGCCAGCGTTGTAACTTCCAGCCTCAGTCCCTTAAGACGTAGCGAGTAGCCTGCGCGGACAGTCACCGATGGTGTTCTTACACGGCGGCCGCTTGCCGCAGCCGCGGTTCTGGCACAGCGGCCGGTTGACTGTGCGCATTGCGCAGGCGATCTCGCGGAACGCCGTTTCTGAAGGGAGACCGCGATGAAAATCCATTTCTCACTTAGATTTGGTTGCGCCTCGGCGCTGTTGCTCGGCTTGTTGCTACTGCCCCTTACCGCGATCGGTGGGGACAAACCTCAACTTGTCGTGGACGACGACAAGGTGCAGTGTCCGAATGCAGCATTCAGCAGGATTCAAGATGCGGTGGACGCGGCGACTCCTGGCGCGGTGATTCGCGTTTGCCCAGGGAAATATGCCGAGCAGGTAGCGATCCACAAACCGTTGACCATCGCCGCGGACAGCGGCGCGGTTCTGATGCCCGGGACGATGAAGCAGAACGCGACGAGTCTGTTTGACGGAGCGCCCCTGGCTGCGGCGATTCTTGTGGTCGACACGACGGACGTCACCATCGAGGGCCTGATCGTGGATGGCGCGAACAACGGCGTGGCGCAGTGCTCGCCGCGACTCTTCGGAATTGCGTTTCAAAACGCATCGGGCGAGATCAGCCATGTGGCGATTCGCAACTTCAGGCTAGGCACAGGCCTGGGAGGCTGCCAGAGCGGCACGGGGATCTTTGTGCAGAGCGGAGGGGGCGGCGTCTCCAATGTGGAAATTGAGAAATCCACCATCCACGATTTCCAGAAAAACGGAATCACCGCCGACGAGGTGGGAACGCAAGTGTCGGTGCACGGCAACGTGGTCACGGGCATCGGGCCGACGGCCGGAGCGGCGCAGAACGGGATCCAGATCGGCTTTGGCGCGGGAGGCGCGATTTCGAGCAACACGGTGACGAACAATTTGTGGTCGCCGTGCACCGCTTTGGATACCTGCCAGGCGGTGGCGACGAACATTCTGGTCACGCAGTCCGATGGAGTGGAGGTGACGGACAACCGCGCCGGGATCAGTCAGGTGGGGATTTTCGTTGATGGGAAGCAAGGGCTGGTGGCAAGGAACGAGACGTTTGCGAGCAGCGTTTTCGACGGGATTCGTATCGAAGGCGATGGGAACCGGGTGCGGCACAATCGGGTGTTCAACGGCGCGGAATCCGGCGTTTTTCTGGCCGGGAATAACAACGTGGTGGAACACAACAAAATTACGGAAGCGGCCGTCGGCATTCTCAAAGAGGCTGGGTCTCTCGGCAATGTGATTCGGTTCAACGAGGTGTTCGACACGCTGGTCGCGGTGCAGGATCCTGCTTCTCGGGGATTGGCGAGAGTTGTTTCGCCGGAGCGGTAGGGGCGATTGCGGCGGAGGCCGGTTGGTTGCTAGAGGGTGCAGTCTGGGAGGTTCGCACCGGGCTACGGCAAATCTTTCTGCATGCGCTCGACGCTCCGTCTATCCCCGCTTTCTTGCTTTTGGTGTAAGTGTCATAAAGCGGACAGACTTATGAGAATGAATCGACCACTGTGGGGCGAGGCGGCCCGATGGAGCGCTCCGAGCATTTTGGAGAAGCTCAGCGGCCGAATGCTGCAAGAAAAGAGAGACCATTCCATTCAAACCTATAGCCGCGTACGGCTTGAACAAACTGTCTGGCGCCCGGTGGCGCCTGTTCGCGCGTGCGTTCTCCGTTTTGGCCCTGGCCGGTTGCAGTGCACAGGTAGCTATGACCCCACCGCCGCCCGCGCAGAGCGTGCGCTTTGGGCACGTCTTCGTTGTCGTCGAGGAAAACGCCAATTACGCCAACGTTATCGCTAGTGCCTCGATGCCGTACTTGAACAGCCTGGCCAACCAATACGGACTGGCGACAAACTATTTCGCTAACGCGCATCCATCGATCCCAAACTATTTTGAGCTCGCTACCGGGCAGATACTCACGCTCATTGACGCCAGCACGCCGCACACGTTCCCGGTGTCCGCCGACAACGTGGTCCGCGAACTGCTGGCGTCGGGCAAGACCTGGAAATCGTACGCCGAGGATCTTCCATCGATTGGTTACACCGGCGGCGACACGGGCCGTTATGCCGTGCGCCACAATCCGTTCGCGTACTTAACGGACGTGCAAAACGACACGAAGCAAACGCAAAACCTTGTGCCGT
This sequence comes from Candidatus Acidiferrum sp., assembly GCA_036522305.1. GTDB lineage: Bacteria > Acidobacteriota > Terriglobia > Acidiferrales > UBA7541 > Acidiferrum. The sequence goes on from DATDGB010000033.1 coordinate 3,270, forward strand.
TCAGTCAATTGGCTGCTGACCTGAACACAGCCAACCTGCCCGAATATTCCTTCATCGTCCCCAACCTGTGCGATGACGCGCACGACTGCCCGCTGAGTACCGCCGATGCCTGGCTTAAGACCAACATCGACCCGCTCATTAACAGCCCGCAGTTTCAGAAGGACGGCCTGCTCATCATCGTCTTCGACGAAGCTGATACGCTGGACTTTACTGCCGGTGGCGGACACATTTTCGCCATCATCGTCAGCCCGCAGTCCAAGCGAAATTACAAGTCCATCGCTTTCTATCAACATCAAAGCGTTCTTCGCCTGACGCTTGAAGGACTTGGCGTGGCGAAGCTGCCCGGAGATGCCGCCGCGGCGCCAGCGATGTGGGAGTTTTTCGGTACACCATAGAATTGCGAACTTGTAATTTGCTCGCTGCCTTATGTGGTCTATAAGGGCAAATCCTTCTGCATGCGCTCGACGACTTCCTTGGGCTCGGTGACTGGGGCGTTGTTCAAATACTTGCCGAAGAAGACCAAGTAGCGCTGCACGCGGTCGACCAGGTGGCGCGGCTCGGTGAAGCCATGATTTTCGCGGGGATAGACGACGTACTCGACGGGGACGTGGCGCTCGTAAAGGGCGCGATAAAATTCCTCGGACTGCGGGATGGGCACGCGGGTATCGGACTGGCCGTGGAGAATCATGGTGGGGGTCTTCACGTTGTTGACAAACTTCATGGGGGAATGATCCCAGTACTCCTGGAAGTTGTCCCACGGGGCCTTTTCATTATAAAAGAGCCGCATGTAACGGTGAATGTCGCTTTGGGAATACATGGAATAGAGGTCGGGAAGGCCAGCGCCGGGTGAAATGGCCTTGAAGCGGTCGGTCTGGGTATCGATCCAAAACGTCATGTAGCCGCCGTAGGACCAACCGAACGCGCCGAGGCGATCGGGGTCGGCCCATCCGCGGTCGACGACCGCCTGAACTCCGCTCATGTCGTCCTTATAATCGCCGTTGCCCCAGTCGTTCTGGTTGGCTCGCGCGAATTTTTCGCCGCGGCCCACGGAACCGCGAAAGTTCGGCTGCAGCACCATGTAGCCGTTCGCGGCCATGACCTGCGCGGCGAGGGAGAACGAAAGCAGCGACGCTCCTGTCGGCCCACCATGCGGATTGAGCAAGAATGGAGTTTTGCGGGAACTGTCGTAGTCCACCGGTTTGGTGACGATGCCATCGATCTCCATGCCATCCTTGCTGCTCTTCCAGCGAATCACTTCGGTGTCGCCCAGGGCGTATTCGGCGAGCCAGGCATTGTGATTGGTGAGCGGCTCGATGGAGCTGAAGCGCAGGTCGCTGCGGAAGACTTCATCGGGATGCTTGGGATCGGACCAAGTGCCGACGGCGGTGCCGGTCTTCGCGTTGAGTGCCGTGAGGTGAAGCACGCCGGGCTTGTCCGTCAAGCGACGGACGGTTGCGGCGGCGACGTCCGCGGCGAACACTTCCTCGGTTTCGTGGTCGGTGGTACTGAAATAAATTGTTTTCCCGTCCTGCGCCCACAGGGGTTCTTCGGCGTTCAGCTCGAAGGCGCCCATCAGCTTGCGCGGCGCGCCTTCGTCAGCGCTCACAACAAAAAGATTCTGTTGGTAAATGTCGTCACCCGCGGTGCTCAAGTAAGCGAGTGATTTGCCGTCTGGCGACCACCGGGCTGTGTGCGTGGCATCCTTGGTTTCGACGAGCTTGCGCTGCTTTCCTGCCGCTGCGTCCAGCAACCAGGCAGTTTGCAGGCTGCTGTCGTCCGCAAGCGGCGTCGGGTTTGAAGTAAACGTGATGCGCGCGCCGTCGGGCGACCATCGCGCGTCGCTCACGGTAAATTCGCCGTGAGTGAGCTGTTTTTCCTCCCCTGTAGCGATATCCCACGTCCACAGGTGCTCCATCTTCAAGTCGTGATCGACGACGACCGCGTCATCTTTATCCTTCTTGCGCTTTTCCTGCTCGGCGCTCTCGGGGACCGTAGCTGTAAGCAGCAGCGTTTTCCCGTCGGGCGAAAACTCGTAACCACCCACACCCGATTTGTGCTTCGTTACCTGCCAGGCTTCACCGCCATCGGCGTAGAGAAACCAGACTTGCGGCTTGGCATCCTTTTCCTCGCCGCCTTCTTTCCTAAAAGCGAGGATTTTCCCGTCCGGGGACCACTTGGCATTCGTGACGCTCTTCTCACCGCGCGTAAATTGGCGGGCGGCGCTGGCCGGACCGGCCGTGGAAACCACCCAGAGTTGCGAGACGAATTTTCCGAGCGCGCCACCCTTCTCCGCAGCGTCGCCTTCCTTAGCGGGCGGCAGGGTGGAGACCAGGTACGCCGCGCGCGCGCCATCGGGCGAAATTCGCGGGGCACTTACGCGAGCGACCTTCAGAATGTCGCTGGCACCGAACAATTTCTTTCCGTCCTTGCTGTGCGCAACGACCGGCGCCTGCTTCGGAGGAGTTTCCTGCTTCGAGGACGCTTCCTGCGCCTTCGCGCCAACTGCGAGTAGTATCAACATCATTGCCAAACTCGATTTCGAAATTGCGCGCATCGTTTACCCCCGACTGTCTGTTTAGACTCGCGCTTGTGCCCAGCGAACCCGTGGCATCCTACAACACCACGACCGACCGTGCGCCGAATTTCTTCCTTGGCAGGCGATGGGCACCCCTGGCAAGGAGGCCGTGCTTCTAATAGGATGAGGGTCGACGAAGGAAGAGATGGGGGCGAGTGATGGAGCGCAATCTTCGAGAGCTGCTCAATCTCTACAATCCGAATGATCCGCTGGATCATGCCTGGACGATTCCGTCGCCTTGGTATTTTGAGCCGCGGGTGGGCGAGTTGGAGCAGCAGAGCGTGTTTGCGAAGACGTGGCAAGTGGTGGGGCGGGCGGATCAAGTTCGGGATAAAGGGAGTTTTTTCACGGCGGATCTGGGGGGAGAGCCCATCGTTGCGGTACGTGGAGAGGACGGGCAGTTGCGGGCGTTTTACAACGTTTGCAGGCACCATGCTGCTGCAGTGGTGACCGAGGCGGAAGGGTGCGCGAAACAGTTCCGGTGTCCTTATCATGGCTGGACTTATGGGAATGATGGGGCGCTGAAGGGAATGGTGGAATTTGAAGGGGTGTGCAATTTCGACCGGGCAAAGAATGGGTTGGTGCCGGTCAAGGTGGACACCTGGGAGAATTTTGTATTTGTGAATCTGGATGGGCGGGCGGGGGAGCTGCAGGAGTTTCTTGGGGCGATTTCGGAAATAGTGGCGCCGCTGCAACTGACGAAGAAATTGAAGTATTTTGACCGGCGGATATACACGCTGAAATGCAACTGGAAGGTTTACGTCGACAATTATCTGGATGGCGGGTACCACGTGCCGCACGCGCACAAGGGATTGAGCAGCGTGATCGAATACACGAAGTACACGATTGAGAATTTCGACCGGGCTTGCCTGCAATCGAGCCCGCTCTCTTCGGGGACGAAGAAGGAGTCGGGAGTGGCGGCGACGCGGCAGGGACGCGCGTTTTACCTGTGGATCTATCCGAACTTCATGATCAACGCGTATGAAGGAGTGATGGACACGAACCTGGTTCTTCCGCTGGGCGTGGATAAGTGCGCGGTGGTGTTTGACTACTACTTCGCGGACGTTAGCAAGAAGGCTTTGAAGAAGAACCAGGCGAGCATCAAAGTGAGCGAAAAAGTACAGGAAGAAGATGAGGCCATCTGCGATGCGGTGCAGCGCGGGCTGGCTTCACGCGCTTATGTGGCGGGGCGGCTATCGGTGCGGCGGGAGACGGGGGAGCATCTTTTTCACCGGTTGCTGCATGCCGACCTCACCCGAGGGCTGAACCATTCCGCGGCGGCGGACTGAATTCGTTACAAGCACCGCGCGATAGCTGCTGCTCTGCGGCAACAGATTTTGTTGCGGATCCAGGTATTATCGAAGCTGCCCGGAAGGCAGATGGTGAAAGCCGGGCAGAACAATTCGTGATGAAGAAAAGCGGTAGTAGCAAGCCCAGGACTGCGCGTAAAAGAAAATCCGATCCATTTCAAATATTGATTCTATAACACTTGACTTCCCCACACGCTCTGCTAGATTCCGCCACGAGAATCAGCCGCTGCCTGCAGATCATTGTTTTCATTTCGTGAGTGGTCCACAGTTACGGCATTCTCCCATCCCACCGCGGCCTTGACGCTTGTGTGTCGGCCAGCGCCGCGTAGAAAGAACACGATCTGTCTCTTCCAATATGAAAAACAAATTTCTGTTTAAAACTACTATCGCTGTAGTAGCGGGAGTCTTCCTGGCTACAGGAAGCGTTTCCGGCCAAACGCAAGCGGACAGGAAAGCATTGCTGAACAAAATGCTGGTGAACTCGGGAAAAATTCCCGCGAGGCAGAACAAGCTGCTCTCTTCCGGCATGCAGAATTTAATGCACTTGACGAGCGCCTTGAATGCCAAACACAGCAAGGCAGGAGTCGGCGACGATGGAGGTCTATTCAACGGCCCGACAAAATCACTGGCGGCGCAACCCAAATCACTGATCCTTAGCAACGCCCTCCGAGCGGCAGCGCTTGCGAACGCAGAGGGTCCGGGAGAAACGATTAGAGTTTCGAATCCGGCGCTCGACTTCCTGACGTCCGTAACGACGGGCTTCACGCAGAGCGAGACTTCTTCGGCGTGGTGCGGAAACACCATCGTGGCGGGGTACAACGATTCGGGTGCATTTTTGCGGACCGCCGGTGTGAATTTTCTGGGTGCGTGGAGTTTCAGCAGCGCTTCCTATTCCAATGATGGCGGCAGGACCTTCGTTGATATTGGTTTCCTGAATCCAGGGCCCACAGGGCCCACTGCAAACAGCCCTAACTTCATTGCCGGCGATCCAGTGATAGCCTGCACGAGCCCGTCGCAATTCTATTACACGTCCATTTTCGCGAGCGGACAAGATAGCGGCGGGAACTTTTTCAACGGCGTGGCCATCAACACATCAAGTAACGGCGGACAGACGTGGAGTGCTCCAGCGGCCGCTGTCGCGAAGGACTTTTCCCACGGTATCGACAAACCGTGGCTCGCGGCTGACCCGACAAACCCGAAGAGGCTGTATGTGACCTACACCGACTTCGATTTCTCGTTTCCGACGACGGGGACTTGCGCCAACGATTCCCGACTGGCCATCGAATTGGTGGCCTCCGCCGACGGAGGGAATACCTGGGGAGCGCCCGTGGTGATTGATGAAGAATGCGGCGCCTCGCTCAACGGCGTGCAGGGTTCGAACGTGCTCGTGGGGCCAGACGGCAAAGTCTACGTGGGGTTTGAATTCTTCCCGATCACCCCGGACAATGAAATCCACATTCGCACATCAGCGGATCATGGCAAGACGTTTGGCGCACCAGTGGTGATCACGAACGCAGTGGTGCCGAACGGCGACGCGGGCACGGGTCATCTGCAAGGGGGCTTCCGCAACAATGAATTTCCGCAACTGGCGATCGACCGGACTAGCAAAGCGTCCCGCGGAACGCTCTATGTGGCGTGGTCGGACGGCAGAAACAATCAAGTGGTGGACATCTCGACGTTCACAGGCACCTATGCATACCCGGATATTTTGGTAGCCAAGTCCACGGACTCCGGGCAAACTTTCAGCAGCCCTACGACGGTGAGCCCCACGCCAGCCGACTTTGAGGGAGCAGGCCGGGATCAGTTCTTCCCGGGCATTGCCGTGGACAAGGATGGAGAGGTGGGGGTCTGCTATTACGACCGCCGCGAGGAACCTGACAATTCGGCAATCGACCGGTATTGCTCCGTTTCGCGAAATCAGGGAGCGAGCTGGGACGAGCAACGCGTGTCGTCCTCCGAATGGCTGCCACTGCATAATGCAGACGGCCTGATCAATACAGTCTACATCGGCGACTACGACGCGCTCGCAAGTGACTTCCTGCTGGGAAGCGACGGCTTCTTCGGAACGTTTGAGATCCAAACCAACGGAAATCCGGACGTCTTTGCCAAGAAGTTTTTCTAACACCACTGACGCAAATAGCTCTCGAGGGGGCGATGGCGCCCCCTACGAGGTGGTCTGAGACGAGTAAGCGGCTGCGGATCAGCTCGCTACGGCGGAAAGGTCGGTTTGCATCTGCGCGTAGTGGTTCTTTCGTTTCAGCCGAACGGATGAAAATTGAATGGCCCTCGCTACGTGCCGCAGTTCGATTGACGGTGCCGGAAGCGTCCCCTATACTGAGAATCCGAGTTGCAGGGTGAGTGCTCACCTGTTTGGCCTCTTTTGAACCGAAAGCCGGGTTGGTCCGTAGCCTCAGACCGGGTCGCATACCGTCGAGACCAGCAACCGTACCGTCAAGAATCTCTGTGGGGTCCCAGGAAAGGACTGTTGCATGGCTGAAGCAACGTGCCGCCGCGAGCTGGAATTGGAAATTCCCGCGGAAGAAGTAACGAAAAAGATGGAAAGCGTAGCGAAGGAATTCGCGCGGCTTGCAAACGTGCCGGGATTCCGCCGCGGCAAGGCGCCAGTGTCGCTGATCCGGCGAAAGTTCGCGGAAGACATCAAGGGAGAAGTGCTGCAGTCACTGGTGCCGGAGCGCGTGGAGAAAGCGGTGGCGGAGCAGAAACTGACGCCGGTTTCGCAGCCGCAAGTGGACAAACTGGATTTTAATGAAGGGCAGCCGCTGAAGTTTCGCGCGGTGTTTGAAGTGCTGCCGGAATTTGAACTGGGCGATTACAAGAACCTGGCGTTCGAAATGCCCACCATGGACATCACGGACGAGGACGTGAAGAAGACGCTCGAGGAGATGCGCGAGCGGGCAGCGACGTTTGCACCGGTTGAGGGGCGGCCGATCGAGGACGGCGACTTTGCACAGGTAAAATTGTTGGGAACGCCGGAAGGCGGCGGCGATCCGTTGCAGGCGGAGAGCGTGCTTTGCCACATCGGCGCGGAAGAGACCATGGAGCCGTTCAACGCGAACTTGAAGGGCGCGAACTCCGGCGAGCACAAGAATTTTGACGTGGAGTATCCGGCGGACTATCCCGATCCGAAGCTGGCGGGAAAAAAGTATCACTACGCGGTGGAAGTGCTGGGCATCAAGACGAAAAAGTTGCCGGAATTGAACGACGAATTCGCCAAGGACGTGAGCGACGCGACGACGCTGGACGAACTGAAGAAAAAAGTTCACGAAGGGCTGGAGCACCAGCGCGACCACAAGCACAAGGAATTGCTGCACGAGAAGGTGTTGGCGGAGATCGTAAAGATTCACGACTTCCCGGTACCGGAAGCGCTGGTGGAGCATCAAATGGATGTGCGGCTGGAACGCGTGGTGCGGTCGCTGGCGGCGCAAGGCGTGGATCCGCGGGCTGTGAATGTGGATTGGGTGACGCTGCGGAAACGGCAAGAAGAGCGCGCCAAGGACGACGTGAAGGCTGAACTGATCATCGATCACATCGCGACGGCGGAAAACATTGACGTGACAGAGGAAGAGGTCACGCACGAGCTCGAGCACATGGCCAGCCATGGTGGCGAATCGGCGGAAGCGATTCGGGCGCGTTTGACAAAGCAAGGAACGCTCGATAGGATGAAGGCTAAGCTGCGCAGCGACAAAACACTCGATTGGCTCGCGCAGAACGCCAAGATCAAGACCGTTGCAGCAGCGAATGCGGCGACGGATTCCAAGTGAAACACTCCGGCCAAGTGCCAGCAGAATTTACCCAAATGAAAAATTTCGAAGAACCCGAGTATCGCGGAACAACGCTCATACCCATGGTGGTGGAACAGACCAGCCGCGGCGAGCGCGCCTATGACATTTATTCGCGGCTGCTGAAAGAGCACATCATTTTTATTGGCACTCCGATTGATGACCACGTCGCCAATCTGGCGACCGCGCAAATGCTCTTCTTGCAGGCGGAAGATCCGGAGAAGGATATTCAGCTGTACATCAATTCGCCGGGCGGGTCGATCACGGCGGGATTTGCGATTTACGACACCATGCAGTTTGTGAAGCCGGACGTGGTAACGACTTGCGTTGGGCAGGCGGCTTCGATTGCGGCAGTGTTGCTGGCGGGGGGCGCGGCGAAAAAGAGGTTTGCGCTGCCGAATGCGCGCATCCTGATTCACCAGCCGTGGATGTCCGGACTGGGCGGGCAGGCGACTGACATTGACCTGCATGCCAAAGAAATTTTGCGGATGCGCTCGACCATCAATACGCTGCTGGCCAAGCACAGCGGGCAGTCCGTGGACAAGATCGAAAAGGACGTCGAGCGCGATTACATCATGAATCCCGAGCAAGCCAAGGAATACGGGATGATCGACGAGATTATCTATAAACACCGGTAGATTTCGTGCCGCGAAGTGCTTTGCGGCTTCAAGCGGGGTATACACAGCAGTTCCAAAAAGTTAGTATCCTTTCGACTTTCTCTTTTGCTCAGGGGAATAATCGGCCTAGAATAGTGGATAGAGACTCCGTCGAAGCCCAGCGGAGACGAGGCCTTCACACCAGTGAAAAAATTCAACCCAGACGAGCCTTTGCGCTGCTCCTTCTGCCATAAGACACAGGAGCAGGTGGAAAAGCTGATCAGTTCGCCTTCGGACTACCCGCGCGCGTACATCTGCAATGAGTGTGTGGGCGTTTGCCAGACGATTCTGGAAGATGAGAAGCGCGAACAGGCCGCGGCGCCGACCAAGCAGCTCCCGCGTCCGCCGGAAATCAAGCGATTCCTGGATGGGTACGTCATCGGGCAGGACCGCACGAAGAAGAAACTGGCGGTGGCAGTTTACAACCATTACAAACGGATTTTCCTGAACAAGCAGCCGGGGGACATCGAGCTCAGCAAGTCGAACATCTTGCTGATTGGCCCCACCGGGACGGGCAAGACTTTGCTGGCGCAGACGCTGTCGCGCATGCTGGATGTGCCCTTCGCGATCGTGGATGCCACGACGCTCACTGAGGCGGGGTACGTCGGCGAAGACGTCGAGAACATTATTCTGAAGCTGTTGCAGGCCGCTGACGGCGACGTTCAGAAGGCTCAGACGGGCATCATTTATATCGACGAGATCGACAAGATCGCGAAGAAGGATGAGAACCCCTCGATTACCCGCGATGTTTCCGGCGAAGGCGTGCAGCAGGCGCTGCTGAAGATTCTGGAAGGTACCGTGGCGAATGTGCCGCCGCAGGGCGGGCGCAAGCATCCGCACCAGGAATTTACCCCGGTGGATACGACGAACATCCTATTTATATGCGGGGGAGCGTTTGTCGGGCTGGAGAAAATTATTGAGAAGCGTGCGGGGCGGCGTTCGCTAGGATTCCATACGGATTCGGCGCCGACCACGCCACAGAAGCGCAACACGGAGCTGCTGGAACAGGTGCAGCCGGGCGATTTGATCCGCTACGGGCTGATTCCGGAATTTGTGGGCCGGTTGCCGGTTGCGGGCGTGATGAACGACCTGGACAAGGGCGCGCTCGTGAAGATTTTGACGGAGCCGAAGAATGCGCTGCTGAAGCAATATCAGCGGCTGTTTGAATTCGAAAACGTGCGCTTGCGGTTTACGGACGACGCACTCGAGACCGTGGCGGAGTTGGCTCTTCAGCGCAAAGTCGGCGCGCGCGGCTTGCGAATGATCCTCGAAGACCTCATGCTGGAACTGATGTACCACCTTCCTATGCAGCGGAAGGTGCGCGACTTCGTGGTGACGGCGGACATGGTCCGCACCCGCGAAATCAATTGGAGTTTGCTCGAGAAGGCCGGATAAGCCGCTCGGGCTTGGATCTTACGCTGCGGCCGATTCGGGGGCTTTTTTGGGCCGCGCAAGCAGAATCCAGGGGACCGAATGTTCACTCGTGAAAAACAGGAAATGAAGCGCGTACCAATGATGCCGGTGCGGGATATGGTCATTTTCCCGCAGCAAATGACGCCGTTCATCGTCGGACGGGAAGCCAGCGTGCGGGCGCTCGAAGAAGCGCTGGCGGGCGACAAGAAGATTTTTCTCTCCACGCAGCATGACGCTTCGGTAGACGACCCCAAACCGGAAGAGATTTACGCTGTCGGAACCCTCGCTAACATCGTGCAGAGCGTCAAGCTCCCTGACGGCAACATAAAGGTTTTGGTGGAAGGCGTGGAGCGGGCTCGAGCACTTTCGATCGCCACGGAAGAAGGATTCTTCCGCGCTACCGTTCGGTTGCTGGGCGCGCGCGTGGAAGATTCGCCGCAGGTAAAGCAGATCGTCGAAAAAGTAACCGGGCTCTACGAGCAGTTCATCAAGCTTTCGCAGAGCCTTAATTACGACACCATGATCGCGGCGGCGCGAGTGGATGATCCGGCGCGACTTTCGGACACCATTGCCGCCAACCTGCAGCTTCCCGTGGATGAAAAGCAGGATTTGCTCGAGACCGTCGATCCGCTCGAACGCCTGAACCGCATCGCGGACATCCTGGAAATCGAACTCGAAAAGCTCAACGTCGACCGCAACATCAATACGCGCGTGAAGCGGCAAATGGAGCGCGCGCAAAAAGAGTATTACCTGAACGAAAAGCTCAAGGCCATCCAGAAAGAACTCGGCCGCGGCGAAAAGAGCGAAATTGACGAACTGAAAAAGAAGATCGACACCGCGGGAATGTCCAAGGAAGTTCACGAGAAGGCCATCCAGGAGTTGAAGCGCCTGGAACTGATGCCGCCGATGTCGGCGGAGTCCACGGTCAGCCGCAATTATCTCGACTGGCTGCTGGCAGTGCCCTGGAAGAAGAAGTCCAAAGAGATTCGCGACATCAAGGCCGCGGAAAAAATTCTGAACGAAGAGCATTACGGCCTCGACAAAGTCAAAGAACGGATTTTGGAGTTTTTGGCGGTTCGCCAACTGGTGAAGAATCCGAAGGGGTCGATTCTGTGTTTCGTCGGGCCTCCAGGCGTGGGCAAGACTTCGCTGGCGATGTCCATCGGCCACGCGACGGGCCGCAAGTTTGTGCGCGTTTCGCTCGGCGGCGTCCGAGATGAAGCAGAAATTCGCGGCCATCGCCGTACCTACATCGGCGCGCTGCCCGGCCAAGTCATCCAGATGATGAAGAAAGCCGGCACGGTGAATCCGATTTTCGTGCTGGACGAAGTGGACAAGATGTCCACGGACTTCCGCGGCGACCCGTCAGCGGCGCTGATGGAAGTGCTCGATCCGGAACTGAATCACTCGTTCACGGACCATTACCTGGACGTGGAGTACGATCTTTCGAAAGTCATGTTCGTGTGCACGGCGAATGTGCTGCACACGATTCCGCAGCCGCTGCAGGACCGCATGGAAATCCTGCGTTTGCCGGGCTACACGGAGCAGGAAAAGCTGGAGATTGCCAAGCGTTTCCTGGTGAAGCGCGCGCGCGAAGCGACCGGGCTTACCGACAAGAACCTGACATTTACTGATGACGGCCTGCTGCACCTCATCCGGCACTACACGCACGAAGCCGGAGTGCGCAGCCTGGAGCGCGAAATTCAGAACATCGCGCGCAAGATGGCGCGTAAGGTGGTGACGGACAGCGCCACCGTGGGCGTGGAGATCACTCCCGCTAACGCCAACGATTTTCTGGGCGTACTCAAGTACCGCGAATACTGGCTTGAAAAGCACAATGAAATCGGCCTGACGACCGGCCTCGCCTGGACAGAAGTGGGCGGTTCCGTCCTTGTTACGGAAGCCGCCATCATGGAAGGTAAAGGCCGCTTGACCCCAACGGGCAAACTCGGCGAAGTCATGCAAGAGTCCGCGCAAGCGGCCATGAGTTACATCCGCTCGCGCTCGGCGGCATTCGGCCTAACCAAGGATTTCTATCGCAACCTCGATATTCACGTGCACGTTCCCGAGGGCGCCATTCCGAAAGACGGCCCTTCGGCAGGTATCACCATCTGCACGTCGATCGTCAGCGCGCTGACGAAAATCCCCGTGCGCTGTGACGTGACCATGACCGGCGAAATCACCTTGCGCGGCAAGGTCCTCCCGATCGGTGGTGTTAAAGAGAAGCTCCTGGCAGCGCACCGAATGGGCTTGCGTACGATAGTGCTTCCGAAGGACAATGAGAAGGACCTGGCGGAAATCCCGCCGGAGATTCTCTCCAGTCTCACGACGCATTTTGTCGAAACTATGGATGAAGTGCTGCAGATTGCGCTGGAGCGGCCGATTGTTCCGCTTGAGCATGCCGCGGTTGCGCCCGTAACGGAAACATTCGTAGCCGGCGCCGAGAAAGACAAGAGTTTGACCAACTAAGCAGCGTTGTTCTGGGTACGGCCCTTCCCGCGAGTTGACCCCGGCCTGGCCGGTGTTACGCTTGAGGAATTCACAGGTTTGCCGCGGCCCGGCGCTGCCCCGGTTGCAGAAAGTCTGGTTTGCCCCATCCTGGCAAGTTTTCGCTCGTCCGCCAGTGCGGTGCACCACCTCAAATCAATCCGGATTCCCAGGGTCAATATTCACAATTAAAGTTAAGGACATATGCCAAAAGAAATAAACGTTGAAGGAAACAACCAGATGAGCATCAGCTTGGCTGAGCTCAAGGAAAAGAACATCACTGACCTCGCCAAGATCGCCAAGGAACACAACATTCCCGGCGCCAGCGGCATGCGCAAGCAGGAGTTGATCTTCCAGATCCTCCGCGCGCAAACCGAGAAAAGCGGGTTGATCTTTTCCGAAGGCGTCCTCGAATGCCTCCCCGATGGATTCGGATTTCTGCGCGCGCCGGAATACAACTATCTTCCGGGCCCGGACGATATCTACGTCTCGCCGTCGCAGATCCGCAAGTTTGACTTGCGCACCGGGGACACGGTCTCCGGCCAGGTGCGGCCGCCGAAAGACGGCGAACGTTATTTTGCGTTAATTAAAGTGGAAGCGGTCAATTTTGAAGACCCGGAAGTCGCGCGCAACAAGATTTTCTTTGACAATTTGACGCCGCTCTATCCCCAGGGCCGCCTCAAGATGGAAACGACCAAGGAGAATATGACCGGGCGCGTGCTGGATCTGCTCTGCCCGGTTGGCAAAGGGCAGCGCGGACTGGTGAATGCGCCGCCGCGCACCGGCAAGACCATGATGCTGCAAGCCATGGCCAACGCGGTGGCCATCAATCATCCGGATGTCGCGCTGATCGTGCTGCTGATCGACGAGCGCCCGGAAGAAGTCACGGACATGCAGCGCACGGTGAAGGGCGAAGTGATCAGCTCCACGTTTGATGAAGCGCCGCAGCGCCACATTCAAGTTGCGGAAATGGTTTTGGAAAAGGCCAAGCGGCTGGTGGAGCACAAGCGCGACGTGGTCGTGCTGCTCGATTCCATCACGCGCCTCGCGCGCGCCTACAACGCGGTGACGCCGCCCTCCGGCAAGGTGCTCTCCGGCGGTATTGACGCCAACGCGTTGCAGCGTCCGCGCCGTTTCTTTGCAGCCGCGCGCAACGTCGAAGAGGGCGGCTCGCTCACCATCATCGCTACGGCGCTGATCGATACCGGCAGCCGCATGGACGACGTCATTTTCGAAGAGTTCAAAGGCACCGGCAACATGGAAATCTATCTGGACCGGCGCCTGGCGGATAAGCGCGTGTTTCCGGCGATCGACATTCAACGCTCCGGCACGCGTAAGGACGAACTGCTGCTGCCGCCGGACGAGTTGAGCCGCGTGTGGGTGCTGCGCAAGGTTTTGAGTCCGCTCTCGACGGTCGAAGCCATGGAGCTGCTGATCAGCCGGCTTTCGAAGTCGAAGTCGAACATGGAATTTTTGAGCGGAATGAACGCCCCCCCGACGTAATCGGTCTGCCCATCATCGCATCCGCTTTTTCAATAAAAAAGGCGCAGTGGGTTATCCATTGCGCCTTTTTGTTGAATTGTTAAGTTGCAAAGAAGCAGCGTTAGGCCGCGGCTTCTGCTTCCACCGCGGCGATGTAATCGACGATGCGCTCCGACCAGCCGTCGACGTGCGTCCAGCCATTGCCGTAACTGATGCCGTGCCGGTACGGGGCCACGTTCACCACGTACGCGCGCGGCGTCCAGGCACGGAGGATGCCGTCGTGCGACTGCTCGTCGGTAATGACGATGAGCCGCTGGATTTCGCGCCACTCCTGCTTCTCGTGAAGCTGCGTCAGAGCGCGCTTGAGGTACGTCCCCGAGTGCGCCTGAGAGCCCACGATGGCATCGCGGAGCGCGAAGCCGCGCCGCGGAGGCAGCTCGACGCAAGCGTCGGAGAAGGTCGCGATGGAAAAATCCTCGGCCTTCTCGCGAAGCAGAATCGCCAGCCCTGCGGCCGCGTCCATGCGCGTGGTTTCGCCCTTCTTCGCGAGCTTGTAGTTCATCGAGCCGGACACGTCAACGACGAGTCCGGTCGAGCCTGCAAGCTTCTCGAGTCCGGCGATGCCCTTGAGCATGGCCTTTTCGAGAGCGTCCTCAAGCTTGGGAGCGTGGCGCGCCGCCGTCACGAATCGGAACGGCAGCGCTCGCGCGACACCCTTGTCCAGCCGCTCACGGATGAGCTTCGGATCGGCGCCGGATGCCAGCATCAGGCGGAGGTTTCGCAGGACGGCCATGCCGCCCAGCTTGCCTTCGCGCAGGAGTCTCTCAAAGTTCTCGCGCTTGTCCTTCCCTGCGGACAAGGCAACCTCCCAGGTATCGGGAGGCTCGAGCGTGTTCTCAACGAGCTTCTTCCAGAGCGCTGCCTGCGCTTCGTCCTTGGGCTTCGCGTGGCAGAGGAACAGGACGTCGCGGAGCTTGACCGCCGACTCACGGTCGTACTTGGCAAGCTGGTAGGCGTCGAACTTCGTGAACGCCCGCGCCAGCCCGCGCTTTACGCCCGCGGAGAGCGGCTGCTTTTTTTCCTTCCAGTAGAGGGCGACGAACTCGCCGAGTTCGTCGGCACGCTGAATCACGTCTTCAAGCGTTTCCGCTACGAGCGGACCCGCGCCCTTGCGGCGCGCGAGTTCGCGCGTGAGGAAGAGCGGCGCGTGACGAAGCTGCATCTTGCCGCGAGCTTCCCGCGCGAGAGCCGCCACAACTTCCGGCTTGTTCTCGGCGGCGAGCGCGGCGATGCGCTTGGCGATGTCGCTGCCCTTCTCGTAGAAGGTGTCTTCCCAGAGCAGGCACGTGAGCACCGTGCGCCGGAGTTCGCTCTTCGCGTCCACCTTCTGCGCCACCGCTCCTTCGTGCGTCCGCACCGGGAACATCCGCTTCCATACGTTCAGTTTTGCCATTGCTGCCACTCCTCCTTTCCGCGAAGACCTTTTCCTCAGGGCTCGCCTTTTCAAAATAAATCCTGGACGGCGCACGGACTGCTCGCCGTATTCCGCATCGAGTCAGTGCACTGGCCGCGCGTTCGACGGGCTGATGCGAAACTTGCCGTCGGTATTGTGGACGCACACTAGATCCCCCTCCTCGACTCGGAGCATTCCCGCCAACCATTCCGGAATGACGATCTTGAGAAAATCCCCCTGGACCTCGGAGATGCCGCGGGAACACTCTACAAGCTCATCGCCCCACGCAGAGAGAGGGATTATCAGGACCAATTCCCCGTTGATTTTTAACACCGGCCCTTCCAACGACATGACTTTTTCCATGGCAGCGCACCCCCTCTCTTTTTCGTTCAAATTGCTGGCGGCTCTTTCCCTCGCCCCGGCGCGAGCCGCCGACTGGTCCGTGGCTCGCGCCGGCCAACATTAAGCCGGGAGGAATAGTCGATCAGAGTAGCGGGGCCACAGCCCCGCGTCGTTTTGCAGACGAAGTAACTCTTCTCCGCGCCATCCCGGCATCTTTTTCCGGTGGGAACAAACGGCCCACGTTTTTTCTTGAGCTACTGCTTCTTACGAAGTGGGCGGATTTCAGGTCCGCCATCTTCCCGGTTTTCACCGGGGCGCTCTGTTGGGCGAAGTAACGCGCGCCTTCACCACACCGGAATTCTTTTTGCAGAGGGAACTCGCGGCTCGAGCGAACTTTGCTCTGCCAATTGAGCTACAGTAGCTTTCGCCACTGGCGGGACTCGAACCCGCAACCGTTATACGAAGTAACTCGTGCCTTCGCCACTCTGCAAACCTTCTGCGGCGGGAATAATCGGTCCGAGACTGTCCAACGCTCTACCGCTGAGCTACGAGGGCTTTCGCCATCGATGGGAATCGAACCCACGACATTTGGCTCCGATGTAACTCGTGCCTTCACCACGCCGCAAACTCTTGAAACTTTTCCTTTCTTCCTTACCTCCTCACTTCATTACTTCCCGCACCAAGACACACCGATAGCGTTCATTCGCCGAGGTCGCATCGCTTCGCCGATTCACTAGTGAGAAAAATTCCGGGAGGAATTGGCGTTCACGGAATCGGGATTCGCACCCGAGCCTTGCGGCTTCGTGTCAAGAAGTAGCCGTGAACTTCACCATCCCGGGATAGAAATCCCGTAGCGGATCGCTTTGGATCGAAACGACTTAGGCGGTTTGGTTTAGAGTCGCGCGAACAAGCAGTCCACGAGACCCGGTCGCCTTGGTGTCATTGCGTCTTGGCTTTTGTCTTCGTGTCTCAAATCTGCCTCTTCACGCTCAGTGAGGCCTGCAAAGAAATGCAGCAGGTGTACAACTGAGGTATCCCGAAGGTAAACGGAGACTGATTTTCTGTCAAGCACTTTTTTTGAAAAATAGCGTTTTTGGCTCATTTTTCGCATAACTTGTTAATTTTCAAGTACCTAGCGCTGAAGGATGCCCCCAGGGGAAAGGTTGTGCTCGAAGTGGGGGCGAAACGAGTTTTGCCGTCAGGACTATCTTCGCGCGGCTGCAGCCAATTCTTTCTCGCGCTCCCGGGCCAGCATGACGATCAAGCGCGCGGTTTCCTCAATGCCCATCGCGGTATTGTCCACCAGCACGGCATCCGCTGCGCGCGCGAGGGGAGAAACTTTGCGTTCGCGGTCGCGTTTGTCGCGCTCGATCACTTCGTCGAAGACTTCCGGGAGGGTGAGCCGTTCGCCTTTTTCCTGGTGCTCTTTCCAGCGGCGCTCGGCGCGCACTTCCGGCGAAGCGTCCAGAAAAATCTTCAACTCGGCTTTGGGGAACACGACCGTTCCAATGTCGCGCCCTTCCATCACGACTCCGCCGCCCGCGCCGGCGCGCTGCTGTTCGGCAACGAGCACTTCGCGCACTTTTGCAATCGTCGCCAGTCGCGACGCGGCCTGCGCCACTTCTCCGGTGCGAATTGCCTGGGTCACGTCCGCGCGGTCGAGGAAAACACAATTTTTCGCACCTGCTGCTTCCTGTTCAGCGCTCGGCGCTCTTAGTTCGATGTGCGTTTCTGTCGCGAGCGCGGCTAGGCGGGATTCATCTTCCAACTTAACTTGGCGCTGCAGCGCCTTCAGGGCCAACGCCCGGTACATCGCTCCGCTGTCCAGATACAAATAACCGAGCATCGCCGCAACGCGGCGCGCCACACTGCTTTTGCCGGACCCGGCAGGGCCGTCGATAGCGATCGTGAGTTTTGGCATTTTGATAGCACAGCCATTCTTGGCTGTATGAATTTCTCTCGCATGAACCAAAAAACAGCACAGGCAGAATGCCTGCGCCCTCAGAATCCCATGATGTTGTAGCCGCAATCGACGAAAATCGTTTCGCCGGTAATGCCCGAGCCCGCATCGGAGAGCAAAAACGTGGCGGTCGCGCCGACTTCAGCGGCATCGACATTGCGCTTCAGCGGTGCACGCTCCACCTGCGTCTTGAGCATGTCTCCGAAATTCGCGATTCCTCGCGCTGCCAGCGTTTTGATCGGCCCAGCGGAAACGGCGTTGACGCGAATTGCCCGCGCGCCCAAATCACTAGCGAGGTAACGCACCGTGGCCTCCAGCGCCGCTTTGGCCACACCCATTACGTTGTAATTGGGGACGACCTTTTCGGAACCATAATATGTCAGCGTGACGATTCCGCCGCCGGCAGTCATCAGCGGCGCGGCGCCGCGCGCCACCGCAATCAGCGAATAGACGCTGATGTCATGCGCGATGCGAAAGCCTTCGCGGGTGGTGTTCAGAAAAGGGTTTTTCAGTTCGTCTGGCGGAGCGAACCCCACGCTGTGCACCAAGCCGTGCAGCACGCCGTAGCGCGATTTCAATTCGTCGAAGAGTCGCGCGATTTCATCGTCTTTCGTGACGTCGCACATGAAACCCGCGGCTCCGGGCATCTCCGCGATCAAATCTTTCGCTTCGAGTTCGAGCCGCTCGTTTTGATAGGTAATCGCCAGGCGCCAGCCGGCTTCATGGAGCTTTTTCGCGATGGCCCAGGCGATGCTGCGTTTGTTTGCCAGCCCGAAAATCACTGCTGTCTTTTGCGCGTCGCTCATTCAGTGAGTCTCCAAATGGCCGGACTAATGCCCGACCCCACAAAACTCAAATGCGGTGGAAGGCTTTCTCGATTTCTTTCATGGAATACCGCAGCACCACCGGCCGCCCGTGCGGACAGCTCATGGGGCAATCCGTTTTTGCCAGTGCGTCCAGCAGCCATTCCATTTTCGAATGCTCTAGCGGCATATTGACTTTGATTGCCGCGTGGCAGGCTGTCGACGCCGCAATCTTTGCCTGCAAGGTGTCAATCGAGATCGCCGCATTCTCGCGCTCGAGGCCGTCGAGAATTTCGGTCAGCAGTTTTTCCGCGTCCGGCGCGCCAACTCCCGCGGGCACGGCTTGAATGGCCACGCTCTTCATTCCCATGAGGTCGACTTCAAAGCCGTTGACGGCAAGCTCTTCCGCGATTTTGCCGAAGATGACGATCTGGCGGGGAGAAAGATCGACGATGATGGGCATCAGCATACGCTGGGATTCGACCCTACCAGCCCGGCGCGCTTCCAGATGTTGCTCGAAAAGCACGCGCTCGTGCGCCACGTGCTGGTCCACGATCCACAGTCCTTCGCCGTTCACCGCAACGATAAAACTTGCGCTGACTTGCCCCAGCGGCTTTAAATCGGCGATCTGCTCCGGCCGCGGCAACGTCGCGGGCGCGTCCCCACTCGAAGGCGCAAGATTCGCCGCCCAATTCCCCGCCGTCGAAATCGGCGTGGGCGCCACTGCCGCCCCGAACATCGCTCCCGGTGAAAACGGAATCCGCTGCTCCACCGGCTGCATCGGCGCGTTCGAAAGATCAAATCCGCCGTCCGACCCCACGCCGCTTCCCAGCCCCATCTCTTCCAGCGCGGGAATGGGGTCGCGCGGCAACTCCGATTCCATGCGCGCCGCAGCGATCCCAGCGGAGAACGCATTCCCCTCTCCCGCCATCACCGGAGACGCACCGGCCGCCGCGGCAAAACTAGGAACCGGCCGCGCCCCCATCAGCGCCTGGCGAATTGTGTCGCGCGTGAAATCGTGCACGAAG
This sequence comes from Candidatus Acidiferrum sp., assembly GCA_036522305.1. Classification (GTDB taxonomy): domain Bacteria; phylum Acidobacteriota; class Terriglobia; order Acidiferrales; family UBA7541; genus Acidiferrum. The sequence continues at coordinate 22,579 of DATDGB010000033.1, forward strand.
CTCGGCCGCCGGAAGCGCACTTCGATTTTCGCTGGATGCACGTTCACGTCCACTTCGTCGTACGGCATCTCCAGAAAAAGCAGCGTCGCTGGAAAAACCGCTGGCGGCAAAATGTTGCGGTAAGCTTCATGAATGGCGTGCAGGATCAACCGGTCGCGCACCAGCCGCCCGTTCACAAAAATATAGATCCCGTTGCGGTTCAGCCGCTGTACGTCGGGCCGCGAAGTAAATCCGCTCACCGTCAGCGACGCTTTTTCTTCTGCCGCTTCCAGCTCCGGCTCGGTGATTGCCGCGCGAAAAGGAGCCGTGGCCACGGGGATTTCCACCAGTTCGTCCAGCGCCTGCCGCCCGAACAATTGATACACGCGGTCCGATAGTTTTTCCGCAGGAGGGCAGTTGATGATTTCCTGCGTCGGCGTCGTCAAGACAAACTGCTTGCGCGGATTCGCCAACGCATAGTGCGTCACCAGCGATGCGATGTGGCCCAGCTCCGTGGTATCCGACTTGAGAAATTTTCTGCGCGCCGGAACGGAATAGAAAAGATCTGCGACGCTGATGGTCGTTCCCGGCGGCAATCCCGCGGGCTTCACGCCGATCAGTTTTCCGCCCGCAAACTCGATGCGCGTGCCTTCGGCTTCCGCCTCGTCGCGCGTTTCGAGCAGCAATCGCGAAACCGCCGCGATCGTCGGCAACGCTTCTCCGCGAAAGCCAAGTGTGGAGATAGAGAGCAAATCGTCAGCGGTTTTAAGCTTGCTCGTCGCGTGCCGCTCGAACGCCAGTAGCGCGTCGTCATGCGTCATCCCGTGACCGTCGTCAATCACGCGAATCATGCGCTTGCCGCCCACTTCTGTTTCGACGCGAATGCTCTTCGCCCCCGCATCGATGGCATTCTCCAGCAGCTCCTTCACCACCGAAGCCGGACGCTCGACAACTTCGCCCGCCGCGATTTTATTCGCCACCGCCTCCGGCAATATGCGTATCCGGCTCATTATTCCTTGAGTGCGATTCCAAGTTGATCGAGCTGCTCTTTGTCGACGCTGGACGGCGAATCGGCCATCAAATCCTGGGCGGCGGTGGTTTTCGCGAAGGCGATGACCTCGCGGATGGATTTTTCGCCGGCGAGGAGCATGACCACGCGGTCGATGCCCAGCGCGATGCCACCGTGAGGCGGCGTGCCGTAGGTCAGCGCGTCGAGGAAGAAGCCGAAGCGACGGCGCAACTGTTCTTCCGTCAGGCCAAGCGCTTTGAACAGGCGCTCTTGAATGTCCTGGCGATGGATTCGAATGCTGCCAGAGCCGAGTTCGTAACCGTTCAAAACGAGGTCGTAGCCTTTCGAACGCACTTCCCACGGCGCGGATTCGAGTTTTTCCAGGTCTTCGTCGACGATGCCGGTGAAGGGGTGTTGCGCGCTCACCCAGGTCTTGTCCGATTCGCTCCATTCGAAGAGCGGAAAGCCAGTGAGCCACAAGAATTTCCATTGCGATTTGTCGATCACGCCCAGTGCTTCGCCTAGATGCAAGCGCAATTGGCCGGCGATAAGCGCGGCGGCCTCCGTGCCCTTGATTTGCTCCTTTGCCGAAACAGCAACGACGAGGTCGCCCGCCTTTGCTCCGCACGCATTAGCAAGCTTCTTCACGTTTTCTGGGCCAATCAATTTTTCGACGGTCGACGTTAAACCCTCTGCCGTCACTTTTACAAAGTAAGCGCCGCGCGCGTGCAGCGACTTGGCCTTCTCCGTCAATTCGTCCAGTTGCTTGCGCGAATAGCCAGCGGCACCAGGAGCCGCAAAAGCAAAAACATTTCCTTCGATTTGCAGCTTTTCCTTTGCCTCGGCCGGAAAACGACCCGTCACTTCATGCAATTCCATGCCAAACCGCATGTCCGGTTTGTCGCTGCCGTATTTTCGAATGACGTCCTTGTATTGCATGTGCGGGAAAGGCGCTTCCGCCTTGACCCCTGCGACGGCGCAGGCGCGCACCATCACCTGCTCGATCACGTGAAAAATGTCTTCCTGTCTCGGAAACGACATTTCCAGGTCGAGCTGCGTGAATTCCAGCTGACGGTCGGCGCGCAAATCTTCGTCGCGGAAACACTTCACAATCTGGAAGTATTTGTCCAATCCCGCAATCATCAAAATCTGCTTGAAAATCTGCGGCGACTGCGGAAGGGCGTAAAACTGCCCGTGATGCACGCGGCTGGGCACCAGAAAATCCCGCGCGCCTTCCGGAGTCGAGCGCGTGAGCATGGGCGTTTCCACTTCGAGGAAGCCCAACTCGTCCATGGTCTTGCGAATTTCGAGGATGATTCTGTGGCGCAGCGCGAGATTGCGGTGCGGCTTCGAGCGGCGCAAGTCGATATAGCGAAACCGCAGCCGTGTCTCCTCCGCCGCGTTGATTTCGTCTTCAATGGGAAATGGCGGCGTCTTGGCGTTGTTCAGAATGTGCAACTTCGACGCGACAAGTTCGACCTCCCCGCTGGCCAATTCCGGATTGGCTTTCTGCCGCCTGAGGACTTTGCCTTCCACCGCAACCACAAATTCGCCCCGCGCCTGCTCAGCCTTAGCATGCGCCCCAGGCTGCGTCTCCTTGTTGAACACCACCTGCACAATGCCGGTGCGATCGCGAATGTCCAAGAACAACAAGTTACCCAGGTCACGCCGCCGCGCCACCCATCCCATAACAAGCGCGTCGCGCCCGTCATCGGACGCGCGCAACTCCCCGCAATAATGTGTCCGCTTCAGGTTCCCCAAAAAGTCCAGCACGGTCCTCGTCCCCTCCGAATTCCGATTCCGGCCGCTGAGCTCAGGCCTTCAGGCCTGAGGTTTTTCTGCAACGGTAACGCTACCTTGCCGCACGGGACAACCTCACCCCTATAGGGGCGAGCTACAACTGCTTTTTCAAATGCTCGATCAAATCCGGCTCGGTAAACTTTGCCTGCGAGCCATCCGCCAGCGTCTTCAGCGTCCACAACCCTTCGGACACTTCATTATCGCCGAGAATCAGGGCGTACTTCGCACCGAGTTTATCCGCCTGGCCGAGCGCCTTGCCGAATTTCAGCTCCACCGGCGGCAACTCTACGCTGAATCCCGCCTTGCGCAAATCCTTCGCCGCGCGGATAGCAGTCGCGTGCGCCCGGTCACCCATCCAGGCGATGTACACGTCGCGGCCCTGCTGCGCCGGCACCTTCCCGCTTTCTTGGAGTGACAAGATCAAGCGGTCTTCACCAATGGCAAAGCCGATGCCCTTCGTCGGCGGCCCTCCCAACAATTCTACCAGCCCGTCGTAGCGGCCGCCGCCGCAGACGGCGTTTTGCGAGCCGAGGCCCTGCGCGGTGATTTCAAACGTCGTCCGCATGTAATAGTCCAGCCCGCGCACCAGCCGCCAATTCTCGCGGTAGATCACTCCGCGCATTTCGAGCTGGTGCTTCACAGCCGCATAGTGCGTTTTGCAGTCGTCGCAAAGATGATCGGCGATGCGCGGCAGCGTGGCGATAATCCCCTGCTCGCTTTCCAGTTTCGAATCGAGCACGCGCAACGGATTCGTTTCAATGCGCCGCTGGCTGTCCGGCCCGAGCCGGTCCTTCACTTTCAGGAGTTCCGCGCGCAGCAGCTCGACGTATTTTGGCCGGCATTCGCGGCACCCAATCGAATTGAGTTCGAGCTGCACGACCTGCAATTCCAGCCGGTCGAAAAACGTCATCACCATTTCGATCACTTCCGCGTCAATCGCCGGAGCATCACTCCCGCCCAGCACCTCCGCGCCAATCTGATAAAACTGCCGGTAGCGCCCCTTCTGCGGCCGCTCCCGCCGGAACATCGGCCCCATGTAATACAGCTTCACCGGCTGCGGCAGTTGCTGCATGTTGTGTTCTATGTAGGCGCGGCAGACGCTTGCGGTTGCCTCGGGCCGAAGGGATGTCTCGATTCCCAACTTCATGGCATCAATAAGAACGGTCAGTAGGTATATGTCCTCTACCCCGCCCCTGCCTGCCGATCCTTCGGTTAATAGAGCTTCGACTATCTTCCACTTTTCTTGAGCGCGCTCAAGAGCAAGGTCAGTATCGGCACTGCGTGGAATTTCTCCAGTTTTGTACAATCTTTTGACGCTGTCGAGGAAGAGTCCGAGATTTCCTATCTTTGGTCTGGGATCAAGCTTCTCGGATCGGTCAACAAACGTGTACATCTCTTTTGAAACGATGTCGCTTTCACCGCCAACGGCCCGTGCAAACAATTCCGTGGGCTCAAAAATCGGCACGCGGATTTCGCCGAAGCCGAATGTGCCGAAAACTGCGTGAGCGGTTTGCTCAACGCGATTCCACAGCGCCGTCTCCGGTGGAAGGAGGTCGCGCGTACCACGAATCGCCTGGAATTTGCGCCGCTCTTCTTTTTTGACAGCGCCTTCGCTCACTCGGTGGGTTCCTCGCGATAAATATTTTTGTAGCTGACGTACCGCTTGGCGTACTCGTCAATCGAAGCCTGATCGATCCCCGTCAGCACGCGCTTCACTTTTCCCGGCGAGCCCATGACCAGGCTGCCAGCAGGAATGGCAGTCCGCTCGGTGATCAGCGTCCCCGCCGCGACAATGCTGCCCGTGCCAATCGTCACACCATTCAGGATAACCGCGCCCATCCCAATCAAGCAGCGCGACTCGATGGTGCACCCATGCAGCGTTACCGAATGCCCCACGGTAACGTCATCGCCCAGAATGAGCGGCCACTCCCCGCGCATGACGTGGCAAATCGAGCCGTCCTGAATATTCGTCCGCGCCCCGATTCGAATGTAGTGCACATCCCCGCGAATCACCGTGCAAGGCCAAACGCTAGAATCCTCGCCAATCACCACGTCGCCGATGATCACGGCGGCGGGATCGATATAAGCCGATTCCGCTATTTGCGGCCGCTTCCCTTTGTGAGGTCGAATGTCCGGCTGTCGAGCCAATCGTATCCCGATCCACGAACTAGTCTCGTCCTACGCCTCAAGCGCCTGTCTTCTTGTAGGGGCGCAGCACTGCTGCGCCCTCCGAAAGATTCTGCGTAAACGGAATCACGTCAAGATATCACCCGCGTTGCCCGACTGACAAGGAAGCGCGGCTGCCGTTTCTTATTTGGAGTGCGGCAGCCTTGCTGCCGCTTTTCCGTCTGCTACTCCCAAACTAGCAACGCTGGACGCCGCACTGTAACTGCGCCATCATCGCCTAATGGAAAAACGCTGCGCACAATGCGGAGCCGCGATGACCTGCCATCCGGAAGGCGGCTGCTGGTGCGCGGAATTGCCTCACGTCGTCCCGATGCCGGCCGATGCGCAGGGATGCCTGTGCCGAAATTGCCTGCTCGCCAAAATCGAAGCGCTGAAGAATTCCGCGAAAGCAAAAGAAGCCTGAATTCTCAATCGATCTGAACCGCCGGGCCGCCAGTCGTACCCGCCACTGCGTCCAGCCGCGCAACGACCGCGCGCGCGACATTGTAGAGACTCTTCGCGCCCGCTCCCTCTTCTCCGAGCGCCGCCACCGGCTTGCCGGTATCCCCGCCAATGCGAATGCGGGGATCGATTTCCACTTCGCCCAGCACCGGCACGCCATAAGCAATCGCGGTCTTCGAACCTTCACCGTGTCCGAAAATGTCCACCGCCTTGCCGCAGTGCGGACAAGCAAACGTGCTCATATTCTCGACTACGCCCAACACTTCCACGTTTACCTGCCGAAACATCTCGATGGCTTTGCGCACATCCGCAAGCGCCACCGTCGATGGCGTGGTCACCAGCACCGCGCCAGTCACTGCCACCGTCTGGATCAACGTCAACTGCACATCGCCCGTCCCTGGAGGCAAATCAATAATCAAATAATCCAGCTCGCCCCACTGCACGCTGCGCAGAAATTGCGTAATCACGCTGTGCAGCATCGGCCCGCGCCAGATCATCGGCTTGTCGCCGGGATTTAGCAACCCCATCGAAATCATCTTCAACCCTTGCGATTGCACCGGAATAATGTGCTTGTCCGCCGTAGCCTCCGGCTGCTGCGTGGCGCCCAGCATGATCGGCACGTTCGGCCCGTAAACATCCGCGTCGAGCAAGCCCACTTTGTGGCCCAGTTTCACTAGAGCCAGTGCGAGATTCACAGCGACAGTGGTCTTCCCAACGCCGCCCTTGCCGCTGGCGACAGCGACAAGATTCTTCACGCCGGGAATCGACTGGCGTTCCGGCTGCTGCATCGGTGCTGGTGGCATTTAGTATCCTTTTCTTTGACGCACTACGCGTTCGCGCCGTGGCATTTCTTATATTTTTTCCCGGAGCCGCAAGGGCAGGGATCGTTGCGCCCCACTTTCGCGCCAACCTTCACAGGTTTCGGCGGTTCCGCCTGCGCCGGCCCCGTCTGATACTGCAAATCTTTTTGCTGACGCTGCTGGCGCCGTTCAATTTCGCGCGCCACGGCCGGCAAATGTTGCGGCTCGTTAGCACGCGCAGCGGCAGCGCTCGCTGCGACTGCATCAGCGCGAGGACGGGTTGCCTGCGCGGGCGTGGAGGATTGCGGTGCGCCTCCCGAAGGCGGTTGCTCGCCCTGCTGCACCTGAATGTGAAACAGATAGCGGATCGTCTCATTGTCGATGCGCGCCATCATGTCTTCAAACAGCGTGAACGCCTCTTTCTTGAACTCGACGATGGGATCTTTCTGCGCGTACCCGCGAAGCCCAATTCCCTCTTTCAAATGGTCCAGCGAAAGCAAGTGGTCCTTCCACTGCGAATCGACCACGTCGAGAATAATGCGCCGCTCCAGCCAGCGCATCAGGTCCGCGCCAAACTGTTTTTCTTTTTCCTCGTAGCGCTTCTGGACGGCCTCCGCCGCCGCATTCGAAAGTTGCTCGTGGCTCATCGTCGCAGGATCGGCGCCCGCCGCCTTCATATCAATCCCAAACTGCGCGTTGCTCTCCGCCAGGAATTGCGTTGTGTTCCATTGATCGGGATGCTGTTCGCTCGGGCAGAACGTTTCGGCCAGTTCGCGCACCACGTCTTCCGCGATGCCAAGAACGTAATCCCGCTGGTCTTTGCCTTCCAGCGCGGAGCGACGAATCGCGTAAATTGTCTCGCGCTGTTTGTTCATCACGTCGTCGTACTCGAGCAAATGTTTGCGGGCATCAAAATTCTGGGCTTCTACTGACTTTTGCGCGTTTTCGATGCGGCCGGACATGAACTTCGATTCGATAGGGACGCCTTCGGTCATACCAAAACGGTACATCATCGCTTTGACGCGCTCGCCGCCGAAGATGCGCATCAAGTCGTCTTCGAGTGAAAGGAAAAAACGCGAGGAACCCGGATCGCCCTGGCGCCCCGCGCGGCCGCGCAACTGGTTATCGATGCGCCGCGCCTCGTGTCGTTCCGTGCCGAGGATATGAAGTCCGCCAAGAGCGACGACTTCGTCGTGCTCCGCTTTGCACTGCCCGGTGAACTGGTCGATAACGGGCTTCCACTGATCGGCGGGTACTTGAAAAATTTTGCCTTCATGCTGGAAAAGCACCATCGGGATCGCCGGCTGGGCGTTATCGCCGTTCCCAGAATCCGCGGGAATCACCGCCGGGGCCGCCGCATAAGGCAAGGCCAGTCTATTTTTCAAAAAATGGTCGCGCGTCATCTGCTCGGGATTTCCGCCAAGCAAAATGTCCGTACCGCGGCCGGCCATGTTCGTCGCCACGGTGACGGCGCCCTTGCGCCCGGCCTGCGCCACGACGCGTGATTCACGTTCGTGCTGCTTGGCGTTCAGCACCTGATGCGGGATGCCGGCCTTTTTCAACTCCTCCGCAATTTTTTCCGATTTTTCAATGGAGATGCTGCCGACCAGCACCGGCTGCCCGCGTTCATGATAATGACGAATGCCGCTGGCCAGCGAATTGTCTTCCTGCAAGACACCGCTGACCACCGCCTCAAATTTTTCCTTTTCCGTGCGGTAGATGACGTCGGGATGTTCCCTGCGGATGAGATCGCGATTCGTGGGAATGACGGTGACGTCCAAATTGTAAATCTTCCCGAACTCCGCCGCCTCCGTTTCCGCCGTGCCGGTCATGCCCGAAAGCTTTTTGTACATGCGGAAATAATTCTGGAAAGTAATTGTCGCGAGCGTCTGATTTTCGCGCTCGATCTTTACGCCTTCTTTGGCTTCCACGGCCTGATGCAAACCGTCGGACCAGCGGCGTCCGGGCATCTGGCGGCCCGTAAATTCATCGACGATGATCACTTCACCGTCTTTCACCACGTAATCCACATCATTTTTGTAGAGAGTGTGTGCACGTAGCGCCTGATAGACGTGGTGCATGATGTCGATATTCGCCGGATCGGACATGTTCGTCAGCGAAAGCAGGCGTTCGCATTTTGCGAACCCTTCTTCCGTGAGCGTCGCCGTGCGATGCTTTTCGTCCAGCGTGTAATCGATGTCTTGAATCAGCTTGGGAATAATCTTGTCGATCTTGGCGTACTTGTCGGTGGACTCTTCCGAAGGTCCCGAAATAATCAGCGGCGTGCGCGCTTCGTCAATCAGGATGGAGTCCACTTCGTCGACGATGGCGAATTGGTGCCCGCGCTGCACGCATTGCGCCAGATCGTACTTCATGTTGTCGCGCAGGTAGTCGAATCCGAATTCGTTGTTGGTGCCGTAGGTAAGGTCCGCGCCATACGCCGCACGGCGCTGCTCGTCATCCAGATCGTGCACAATCACGCCGACGCTCAATCCCAGCGCTTTGTAGAGCGGACTCATCCATTCCGCGTCGCGTCGCGCCAGGTAATCGTTCACGGTGACGACGTGTACGCCACGCCCAGCCAGCGCATTCAGAACCGCGGGAAGCGTAGCGACGAGCGTTTTGCCTTCGCCCGTCTTCATCTCCGAAATTTTGCCTTCGTGCAAAACGATGCCGCCGATAAGCTGCACATCGAAGTGCCGCATGTTCAGGAAGCGGCGCCCCGCTTCGCGCACCAACGCGAACGCCGGCACGATGGCCGGCTCCAGCGCCTGTTGCAACTGCTGCTTGTAAGCCGGTTCCGCGGGATCAGCGTCCTTCAATTGTTCCTGAACCTGGGCCCGTAGCTCCGCAAAACGTGTCTTAAGCCCTTCGTCGCTAAGCGCTTGCACTTCGGCTTCGCGCGTGTTGATCGCCGCGATGACCGGCATTATTTTCTTGATGTCGCGCTCGTGCTTGGTGCCGATAAATCGAGCGACGACTCTGTCTACAACCTTGGCTACATCCATGGGTGACTGGCCGTCTCCTGACGGTTCTCTAAGAAGTACGCCTGCAAGGGCCGCTTTCTAACTGCACATGGAAACAATCTATTGTAACTGGTGGGATGCGGAAGAGCCAAGAAACAGCAGTGGCCCCTCGAAGCTCGGGGTAAACGAGTGGCGAGCGGGGAGCGGGGAGAAAGAACCGGTCTGAAGACCGGCCACTACGAAGACGCGAAAGAGCCGAAGCGAGGAGAGGCGAGGCCTGCTTGCCAGCATCTCTTGGGTAAGGCATAATTGAAATGCAAGGAGTAGATGCAGAGTAAGGAGCGATTCATGATGCATTCCACGGTCACCAGGAAAGGACAAACAACAATTCCAGGGAAGATTCGCAAGGCGCTGCAAATCAAACCCGGCGATAAGCTCCAGTACGCGGTGGAAGGAGACCATGCCACGATCCGCGTGCATCCCGGCACGCGGTCGCTGAAGGGTGTGCTGGCC
>DATDGB010000034.1:0-1580 GCA_036522305.1 Candidatus Acidiferrum sp.
CGCGGAGCCCGTGTCAACATTGCCTTTCAGAAACAACAGGAACGCGTGAGATTGTTTTGAACAGCCTATTTGCAACGCCTCCCAGTTGAAGGCCCACTTATCAGGAAAAGATTGACACGTTCAAGCGCGCCCTACACCGCATGCCATGGTGACGTGACCCCATTTTCCGTCCACTAAGTTATACGACAGTGCGAGCATAGTTTGCCGCATCGCCTTCATGACTGGTTGTTTGACCACGTAGCCGGGGCCGGGTCAAGGCCGCCGCAGGCGCCCGGAGGGCTTGGCCTTGAGGCGGTTCCGGCGGAGTGGTATTCCGACACGCTGAAGGCGATGCGGCCTGCGCCCAGTCCCGTGCAAACTCTTCCGGTGTTCGGTAGCCCAGCGAGGAGTGTGGACGCTGCTGGTTGTATTCGATTCGCCAGCCGGCGATCTTGCGGCGTGCATCCCAGAGGTTCGAAAACCAACTTGTGTTCAGACATTCATCGCGGAAGCGGCCGTGAAAGCTTTCCACGTGCCCATTCTGTGTAGGCTTTCCCGGCTGAATGTGAATCGTGCCGATGCTTCGCTCGACACACCAGGCCAGGTAATGCCGACTGCTCACCTCGGGACCATTATCTGAACGAAGGAACTGCGGTGCGCCGCGCTGGTCAATAATTCCCTGCAGCACTCGCGTTACGCGCCGACTTGGCATACTTGTATCCGTTTCCAGCGCGAGGCATTCACGCGTAAACGCGTCCACCACGCTAAACACACGCAGCCGTCGCCCGCTCGCGGCGACATCGCTGGCAAAGTCAATCGCCCATTCCTGGTTCGGTGTGGAGAGCACCGGCCGTTCGGTGTAAGCTCGCGTCAGCCGCTTGCGCCGGATACGCCGGACGCAAAGCCCGGCGGCACGATACACGCGCTGCACGCGTTTGTGGTTGATGCGTTCTCCGGCGCGTCGTAGCAGAATGTGAAGCCGCCGGTATCCGAAGCGTGGCTTCTCTCGCGCTAGTTCCACCAGCCTGTCCCGAAGCGCACCATCGTCCCGCCGGCTTTCATACCGGCTGCTCGATCGCGGAATACTCATGAGCTCGCAGGCGTGCCGCTCGCTGGTCGCAAACTCCGCTCTCAGCCGCCGCACTTCCGCTCGTCTGACTACGAGCTCAGGGAGTTTTTTCGGATCACCGACTGCAGCATGTCCTTGTCCAGGCTCAGATCCGCTACCAGCTTCTTCAGTCGCGCGTTCTCGTCGCGCAACTGCTTCATCTCCTGCGCCTCACTCGTGTCTAGCCCGCCGTATTTCGCTTTCCAGCCATAAATCGTGTGCTTCGACACCCCGTATTGCCGACCTACATCCTCCACACTCCGACCGGCTTCTACTTGCTTCAGCGCCTCGATCATCTGCGCTTCCGTGTGCTTCCCTCTGCTCATCCGCTTCCCCTTTCCTTCGTCTCAAATCCTACTTCGATTCGGACGGTTTTCGGGGGTCACGTCATAGTCGTTAGCGCCTCGGCAGTCTTGTGCTCAGGTTTGGATTGCCACTGGACTCTCCAGAGCAGATGCCTCTGTAGACTGAAAGTCATGCATTTACGATTTCT
>DATDGB010000035.1:0-79008 GCA_036522305.1 Candidatus Acidiferrum sp.
CAGGATTCCTGGAATGTTGGCCACGGGCTGACCTTAAACCTTGGCATCCGCATCGAGAAGGAATACCTCCCCGCTCCTGCGGGCTACACGATCAAGTCGATCAATTTCAATTGGAGCGACAAGATCGAACCTCGCCTGGGATTTGCATGGGATCCAACCGGCCACGGCAAGATGAAGGTCTTCGGCAGCTATGGCGTGGTCAACGACGTGATGAAGCTCTTGCTTGCCCAGACTTCGTGGGGCGCGCAGGCCTTCGAGCAGTGCAGCTACCCTCTTGGTCCAGATGGAACGGCTGCCGGATTCAGCCCCGCCGATATCAATGCGATCTTCGTAAACGGCCGCGCTTGCCCGAGCGGCCCGACCACCACACCAGCAAACTTCGGGGGGGGCGGCACCCCGGCAAGCCTGAAGGACACCGCGTCCAATGTTTCGCTGATTGAAAACGTCAACCTTCGTCCGTGGGAGCCGGTCGCGCCTGGCGTGAAGCCGTATCGCCAGCACGAGTACGTAGTCGGCTGGGACTACCAGATCAATAAGGACTGGGCATTTGAAGCCCGCTATGATCGTCGGCGTCTCGACCACGCCATCGAAGACGCATCGTTGTCGGACCCTAACTGGGGTGAAACCTATACGATCGTCAATCCTGGCGAGGGTGTGAACAAGACCATTGATGGCTATGCCGCTTTCTTGACCTCCCTTGGCCAAGACTACGGCGTTCCCGGATGGTCGTTTAACGCCGGTGGCTCGCTGTTCGGCACATGTCCCACATGCCCGGCCAACCCCAAGGCTGTCCGCAACTACGACGGCGCAGAGTTCCGGCTGAGCAAGACTCCGAGCAAGGGTTGGGCCGGATCGTTCAGCTACACGTGGAGCAGCCTGTGGGGCAACTACACGGGCCTGACCACCACCGACCAGATCGACGGTGGCAGCACAGGACGCAACTCGCCCGACACCACGCGTTCCTTCGACGAGCCGTTCTACTACTTCGGCGCCAATGGCAAATCCAATAATGGACCTCTGCCGACCGATCGTCCGAATACGTTCAAAGGCTATGTGTATTACCAGCTGCCGTGGGGAAAGGGCCAGACCACGAGCTTCGGTCTCTTCCAGTCTCTCTACCAGGGCAGCCCGATGAGCTCATACGTTGACTTGGCCAGCATGCCGTTCGGTCAATTCGTTGCCGAAGCCACTTACATCTATGGTCGCGGCAAGTGGGTTAACACAACCGTTAACCCTGCGACCGGGAACATCACGCTTGGCACCCCCTATGACCGCCGCACGCCGTGGTTCATTCAGTCCGATTTCAACATTGGACATAGGATCAAGGTGAACGAGCACCAATCCATCGCCTTTGAAGCAAGCGCCTTCAACGTGCTCAACCAGCGCTCCGTCACCGCGTATTACGGAGGCTTCAACTCGGTGAATTTCGCGACCCCGTTGGTTCCAGGTGCAGGAGTCAGCATCTTCAATGGCGCGGCGACGTACCAGGCCCTCGAGAGCGGGTACAACCCGCAGACGTTTGTCAACGGGAACGGCGGCACCGTTCCGCGAGTGATTGCGAACTCATGGTACGGCAAGCCGTTCCTCTACCAGAACGCGCGCAGCATTCGCTTCACGCTACGTTACACCTTCTAACTCCTTCCCGTTGCGTCAGAGTGGCGCGACAGTGGTTTTCCAGGGCGTCTCGGTCAGACCGGGACGCCCTTTTTGTTTCTGGGAGGTTATTCCGCGCGCCGCGCCAATGAAACGACAGGCCTTACGGGCCGGGCGGCACGTAATTCCGAAGGTCGCCTGTGCGTATGTTAGGATGAGGTGCAGCAGTGTCTCCAGGCTCTATGCCGCGACCCACCACGATGAACTTGTCCGAGGCGGTGGCCATTTCCGCCTCCAGCCTTTGGGCCCACAAGCTACGAAGCGTGCTGACGCTGATCGGCGTGGTCATTGGTGTGGCCGCGGTGATCGCGGTGGTCAGCCTGATTAACGGCGCGAATCAATACGTGGCAACGCGGGTGTTCCGGCTTGGGGCAGATGTCTTTGGGCTATCCAAACAGCCTTCCATCGTGACGAATGTGGACGACTGGCTGGAATTCCAGAAGCGCAAACACCTCACCTACGACGACTACGAAGCGGTCCGCGAACTCTGCAAGTCCTGCAAGGAAATCGGGGCTTCGCTGGGCGGGCGCGTGGAGGTAAAGAGCGGGCTGAATTCGCTGAAGGATACCAACCTGCGCGCGTGGACTCCGCAGATGGCGCAACTCTACGACGTGGACCTTGTGGCAGGGCGCCATATCACCGACGAGGACATGCGCGGAGCGGCGCCGGTCTGCGTGATTGGCAACGACATCATCCAGAACCTGATGCCTGGCATCGATCCCATTGGAAAAGAGGTCCGCTGGAATAATATTCCCTGCGAAGTGATCGGTTATGGAAGCAAGCAAGGTTCGGCGCTGGGAAATTCCCTGGACAACTGGATCATCATTCCGCTTACGACGTACAACAAGAACTTTGGGACGCAGCAGGACTCGTTGCGCATTACTTCGCGCGCGGGTTCGGCGGCGAAGATTCAGGATAGCGTGGATGAAGTTCGGCAGATCATGCGCGGGCGGCATCATCTTGCTTATGCCAAGCCGGATGACTTCGCGATCGAGACCAGCGATTCCTTCCTGTCGCTGTGGAAAGACATCAGCAGCTCTTTTTTTGCCGTTATGATCGCGATCGCTTCCATTTCTCTGGTCGTCGGCGGCATCGTCATCATGAACATCATGCTCGTGTCCGTGACCGAGCGGACCCGCGAAATCGGCGTGCGGAAAGCGCTGGGCGCACGCCGAAGCGATATTTTGCTTCAATTCTTGATTGAATCTTCGACGATCTCTGTAATCGGCGGCGCCATCGGGGTTTTGTGCGGCGTCCTGGTCGCTAGCAGTATAACGTGGGCATTTTCGCTCCCAAGCTCGGTGCAATTGTGGTCGGTGATCAGCGGGCTGATTGTTGCTTTAAGCGTCGGTCTTTTCTTCGGAACATATCCGGCATCCAAGGCCGCCAAGCTTGATCCGGTCGAAGCGCTGCGTTCGGAGTAGAAGAGAGATTCATGGCTACCTTCGAAAAAACCTTGCCGCAGCCTGCAGCGCTGCCTCTGCGCCTCCGCAGACCCAAAGAGCGCATACTTAAGTTCCGCGAAGAAATCCTTCTCGCTCTAGATACGTTGCAGAAGAACAAACTTCGGTCAGCGCTCACCGTTCTTGGGATCGTCATCGGCATCACCACGGTTATTACCGTCACGTCGGTCATCAACGGGCTCAATGAAAATGTCCTCGGTGGAATTCGCGAGCTGGGCTCAGACACCATAATCGCCTACCGATTTCCATGGGCCTCTCTCTCCCGCCCGCCCAGCGAATGGTTTACACGCAAGGAGCTCCAGCCTGAATGGGCGGAGGAGATCGCTTTGCTTCCCTACGTCAAGGCGTCCTCGGCCTCCATGCGCATCTTTCAACCGCAATTCGGTTCCGGCACGGAAGATGTGCGCCGCGGCGCGCATCGCGCGAAAAACGTGATTCTGCAGGGGAATCAGCCGTCCATCGGGGAAATCTTCGACTTGAAGATTGAGCGCGGCCGCTTCTTCAACGAAACCGATTCAGAGCATCGCGCGCCCGTCGTGCTGCTGGGCTACGACACGACACGAATTCTTTTTCCCGAGTCGCCGGAGCATAGTCTGGGCCATGAGGTCGTCATCGACGGCCAGCTCTTCACGGTGATCGGCACGCTGCAAAAGCAAAGACAAGGCATCTCCGGCGGCTCCAACCCAGAGGACAACTCCGCGTACATGCCGGTCACCACGCTTCGCAAGCTCTATCCCAATCGGAAGGACTATGTGATTTTCGCCAAGGCCCGCTATCCCGATAAGGTAGGGGAAGCGGTCGAGGAAATTCGCGATCTTCTTCGCCGCAAGCGCCGCCTTGCGAACAACAAGCCCGATGACTTTGCGCTGTTTACTTCGGATTATTTTCTGGAATTGTGGAACAAGATCAGCGGGATGATCTTCATTTTGATGTTTGCGGTCGCTTCTGTGGGCCTGATTGTCGGCGGAATCGGGGTAATGAACATCATGCTCGTGAGCGTCACCGAACGCACTCGTGAGATTGGCGTGCGCAAAGCCATCGGCGCACGACGCTCCAATATCCTTGCGCAATTCCTGATCGAAGCCGTCACACTCAGCGCCGTCGGCGGGGTCATCGGCGTTCTTTTCGGCTCCGGCATCTCCCTGCTGCTGCGCTATGGCCTGAAAATGTCCGCGGTCCTCTCCTTTTTCTGGATCGCCACCGCGCTCATTCTTTGCGGACTGATCGGCATCGTCTTCGGCGTTTATCCTGCGTGGAAGGCCGCGCGACTCGACCCCGTTGAAGCCCTCCGGTACGAATAGACTTTGGATGCTCGCCTGGAATTCATCTTGCACTAGGACAATTCCACAAGCTGCTTGAGCGGCACCACGGCCGCCTTTCCGTAGTGCTCGCCTTCCAAGATTCGGACCTGACAGCGCGACTGCGCTGGCTGGATCTCCAGGATTCTCACCGGGGTTCCCTTCGGCACCATCAACAGCTTTTGCGAAGCAATCAAAAGTGACAATCCGACATCGTCATTCGCCGCATCGAGCTTCTCTCTTTCCGCAGCGGTTTCGTCATCAACGGACACCAACGTAAACGAAAGCGCGCTATCGCTGCAGAGCTTTGCGACTTGGCCCACCCTTGAAGTCGCAGCGGTGGCCTTCGCGGGCGTCGAAACCCTCTTGTCCTGTTCAAGGGTGCCGATGAACCGGTAGCCGCGTTTGGGAAGTGTCTCGACAAAGCGCGGCTTCTTCTTATCGTCACCCAGCGCCTGGCGCAGCTTCTTGATCGCGGTGTTTAGGCTGTGATCGAAATCCACAAAAGTGTCGCCGGGCCAAAGGCTTTTCACGAACTCCTCGCGGGTGACCACTTCGCCCGGACGTTCCAGCAGCGCGGCAAGAACCTGAAAGGGCAGCACTTGCAGTTTTATTTTGCGGCCAGCTTTGTAGAGTTCACCGGCTCGAAGATCCGCCTCAAAAACGTCAAAGCGTGCGACAAGAGGGGAACAGCCTGGCGTTGACATACGAACCTCTGCTGGTCGCATGAATATAACACGCCTCTGGAAATTCACGCCTGGCCGCGTCCGCCGTATTAAGTCCGCTGTTCTCGCGGACTTCGCTGTTCATTGAACGACTCCTTTCAGTACATCTCCAGTGCATTGCGCTCCGGCGAGAAGCGCGCGAAAGTGCGTAGCATGCAATGACGCTTCAGGGGCGCCAGGAGCAAAAAAAAACGGGCCGGCTCCCACCGCCCTGACGAAAAAAGAAAGAAGAGGTCCCCATGAAAAAGCGAGCTTTTGTAACGGCAACTCTATTCGTGCTCTCTCTGATTGTGGCAGCTCAAGTTGCGCAGGCAGACGAGACCATGTTGGTGAACATTCCATTTGCATTCATGGCAGGCAACGTGACGCTGCCGGCTGGTGAGTATCGCGTCCAGAAACTTGATCCGAATTCCGGCGTGCTCCTGATCAAGTGCTCGGACCCAAGCGCGACTGCCATTGTAGTCACGCATGCAGCCCAGGCGAACGAACCACAAACTGAATCGAAGCTGGTTTTCAACCGATACGACAATCAATACTTCCTTTCGCAAGTCTGGACAGAAGGATCTATCCGTGGAAGGCAGCTCCTGAAGTCGCCGAGAGAAAAAGAAGTCGGCCGGTCGGCGCGCCTCGAGAAAAACGGCGAGATTACGCTGGTAGCCCGCCTGTCCCCCGCCAGGCCCTGACACCGCTCCAACCCCAATGGCCAATCAGCGGACCGGAAGCCGGAGCCCCCAGCTCCGGCTTCCCTTTTGCTTCTTGAATCAATTCGTTGCAGAACCCGCCGCCAGGAAGTTCCTTGAAAGTTTATTTCTCTAAGAGATTCCGTGTTGTAGCCCGCAATCACTCGTACCGCAGCGCCACGATCGGATCCACTCGCATGGCACGCCACGCCGGCACACCGCACGCAATCACCGACACACCGGCCAGTAGAACAATCACTCCGAGGTAGGTCACCGGGTCGAGTGGTGAGACGCCGAACAGCATAGCGGCGATGGCTTGACTCGCTACTGCAGCTCCGGCCACTCCAATCGCAACCCCGATTCCAGTGAGCGTCATCCCCTGACGAACTACCAAGGCGAGAATGCTCTCGTGCGTTGCGCCGAGCGCCAGACGCACTCCGATTTCCCGCGTGCGCTCGGCTACGCTTCCGGAAAGCACACCATAGATGCCCGCGCCCGCGAGCATCAGCGCGACAAGAGCAAATGTTTCGAACAGGGTCAAAGCGAAGCGGCGCTGCGCAGCCGAAGCAGCGAGCAAACCTTCCATCGTTGCGGCGTGGACGACCGGCTGGTCCTTGTCGATCGACCAGATCGCTTGGCGAACTGCGGGCGCGAGGGCGGCTGCGTCACCGCGAGTGCGCACCACCAACCACTGCGTCCCATCCGCCCAGAGCCATTGAGCTGTCGTCACGTACACCGCATCGGATTGGCTTACCGCCAAAGACGTTTGTTTTACGTCGCCGACCACGCCGACGATGATGTCCCACGGCCTGTTGGGAGAGCCGCCAAAGCGAATGCGCTGGCCAATGGGATTCTGGCCGGGATACCTGCGCTTCGCGAGTGATTCGTTGATCAGAACCGGCCGCATCGGCAGTCCAAGCGCATCTTGCGCGTTGAACAAGCGCCCACGGCGGAGCGGAATCCCCATGGTTTCAAAATATCCAGGCGCCACTCCGTAACGAAATGCGGGGGCGACATCTTCAGTGTTGCTCGCATTCTCGAATTGCACGCCGTAAATGTCCGCATCACCGCTCAGCGGCAATTGGCTGGTGAATGCCGCCGCAGACACACCCGGTACATTGCGAACCGCTTCCAGGGCTTGCGCGAAGAAACGGTTGCAGGTGGCATCGTCGTCATATCGGCGGCCGTAGGTTTGCACCTGCATGGTGAGCAGGTGTGAGGCATCGAATCCTGGAGCGACCGCAAACAAATGGTGCAGACTCCGCAATAGCAATCCAGAACTCACAAGCAATACGAGGGCGAGCGCGACTTCCACGACGACCAGCGCGTTGCGCGTGCGACGGTGTCCGCCGACGGTACGTTGCGAGCTTTCCTGAAGTGCGATTTGCGGTTCATTGCGGGAGGCGCGCAGTGCCGGAATCAGTCCGACTAGCAAACCGATCAGCGTGGTCACGCCGACTCCGAATGCGAAGACAGGACCATCAACCGTGATCGAGCCGACGCGCGGAAGCTCCGCCGGGCTGAGGGCCACCAGCGCGCGAACACCGAGCTGCGCTACAACCATGCCAGCCACGCCGCCCAGCGCCGAAAGGAGCAGGCTCTCCGTCAGCAACTGCCGGATCAGCCGGCTGCGCCCGGCGCCGAGTGCAGTACGCAGCGCAAACTCGCCGCGACGCCGCACAGATCGGGCCAGCAGCAGGTTGGTCACGTTTACGCAGGCGATCACCAAAACGAGCAGGACGGCCCCCAGCACGGCAAGCAGTGCGGGCTTCACGCCAAGCGTTATATCGTCCTGCAGCGAGTTCACAATAAACCCCTGTTCGTGCGATGCCCAAGGCGGCCTCGGGAACTCCGGCACCAGGTTGCCCGCGATGGTTTTGAGTTCTCGCCTGGCTTGATCGATAGTGGCGCCGGGCTGCAGACGTCCGGCCATGCGCAGGTGATTGCCCCACTCTCTCGTCTGCGAATCTGAGATGTTTCCGGGGTCGTACTGCAAGGGTGTCCAGAGTTCCGCGGACGGGCCAAGTACGTTTTCAAACGTACTCGGCATGACACCAATCACGGTATAGCTGTTGTCGTCGAGCGTGATTTGGCGCCCGATGATCGCCGCATCGCCTCCGAAGCGGTGGCGCCACAGTGCATCGCTGAGAATCACGACGTGCGGTCCGTGGAACCGATCGTCGGACGGCTCGAAGTCCCTTCCCAGGAATGGCGGCACGCCCAACGCACGAAAATAGCCGGCGCTCACGAATTGGCCATCGAACCGTTCTGGCTCCCTCGCGGTAACTAGAGTCGGCTGCCATGTCTTCGTCACGGCAAGGGTCTCGAAGGAACGGCTTCGCTCGGCCAGTTCACGATAGGTATGGAATGCCACGCGGCTGCGCGAGCCCTCCGGGCCGAATTCCGAAATCGTCATGATCCGCCCGGCCTGGGGGTAAGGCAGCGATTCGAACAGGATCGGATTCACCGCGCTGAAGATTGCTGTCGTGGCGCCGATGCCAAGCGCCAAAGTGAGTACGGTGATCGCCGTGAAACCAGGCGTCCGGAGCATGTTGCTTGCGCCGTAGCACAAATCGCGCACCAATGATTCAACGAGATTCACGCCGCGCGCCTCACGGCCCTCCTCTTTGACGCGCTCGACTCCTCCAAACTCAAGCCGCGCCCGCCTCCTCGCCTCGTCGGGCGTCACGCCGCTGCGCACCAAATCCGCCGCGTACGCTTCTATGTGAAAACGCAGTTCTTCGTCCATCTCGCTCTCCATCCGCGAGCGCCGCAGGGTGGCGTTGAACCACGAACCAAGACTGTTCCAGAACGTCATATTTCCTCCGGTTTCGTGTCCAGAATTCCTGCGATCAGGTCCGCCATGCGATTCCACTTTTCTGATTCTGTTTGCAACCTGCGTTTGCCAGCCGCTGTCAGACGGTAATACTTGGCCTTGCGTTTGTTCTCTGACTCGCCCCATTCGCTGGCGATCCAGCCCTGATGTTCCAAACGGTAGAGCGCCGGGTACAGCGAGCCTTGCTGAATTTCCAGGCGGTCTTTCGAAATCTGCTGAATGCGGAGCAGCACGCCGTATCCGTGCAACGGGCCGAGGGAAACGGCTTTGAGAATCAACATGTCCAAAGTGCCTTGCAAAAGGTCCAGTTGTTTGTCCACGGAACGCATTCTCCTAGATGGCCTAGGAATATAAACCCTGCTCTCCTAGGCTGTCAAGGAGAAGTAATCTGTTTCCAGTCACTGTCCCGTTCCGGCCTCTCTGCTTGCCGCGAGCCCGCTCCAACTCCACGGCGGCCGACGGCGCTCTCTGCAAACCCTGCTTGTCAGCGTGCGCCATCCTGCATAAACTCCTCCCGAAGCGCGCAAATCGACGAGGGTGTACAAGTACGATGAGCGAAGAAGACCTTCAACCCGGCGGAGATCGCTTTCCTCCGACACGCCGGTCGGTGATCGAGGCCGTCCGCAGCATCGATGCCGAGGAACGCGAGCGCGCGCTGGAAGCCCTGTGCGCGGCCTACTGGAAGCCTGTTTATAAATACGTGCGCTGGCGATGGAACCGACCCGCCAGCGATGCCCAGGATCTCACCCAGGGATTCTTCGCCGAACTATTGGAGAGGGAGCTGCTCGAAAAATTCGACGCGAGCAAGAGCCGGCTGCGTACTTACCTGCGCCTTTGCGTGGATAGTTTTGTGATGAATGAAGACAAAGCCGGAAAGCGCCAGAAGCGCGGCGGAAGTATTCGGCATGTTGCTCTGGATTTTGCCGCCGCGGAAGAGGAATTGGGCGCCACCGCGGTCGACCCCGCAAAAATCGCTTCGCCGGAATCTCTCGAAGAGTTCTTCGAAAAAGAATGGATTCGGAGCCTCTTCGCCCTGGCAGTAGAGGATCTGCGCAACCTGTGCGCCCAGCGCGAGAGGACTCGCACGTTTCGCCTATTCGAAGCGTACGACCTCGAAGGCAATGAGAAAAGTTCTTACGAGCAGCTTTCAAAAGACTATGGAATTTCCGTGACCGATGTGACCAATGCGCTGGCCTGGGCCCGCCGCGAGTTTCGAAAGCTGGCGCTCGACCGCCTTCGCGAACTCTGCGGCAGCGAAGAGGAATTTCACCGCGAAACCCGTGCCGCCTTCGGATGGGATTCGAAATGAAATTTCTCTCCGATAGCGCTCTCGAAAGATTGCGCGACGCCGCGGAGGTCCCTGATCTTTCCGGCACGCGCTATCGATTACTCGAGCGTATCGCGCGCGGCGGGATGGGAGTGGTGTTCACCGCGGAAGACGAAAACCTCCAGCGCCGCGTGGCCCTGAAAGTTCTCGACGTCCCCGCAGCAAACGGTGATTTCGCAAACCGCCTGATTCGTGAAGCGCGCGTGCTGGCCGCTCTCGAGCATCCCGGCATCGTGCCCGTTCATGATGTGGGAACACTCGTGGACGGGCGCATTTTCTACACCATGAAATTTGTGGAGGGGAGACGGCTCGACAAACACATTGAGTCGGTTACCTCCGTCCCCGATCGCTTGCGAATTTTCCTTCGCATTTGCGATGCGGTGGCGTTCGCGCACGCGCGTGGCGTGCTGCATCGCGACTTGAAGCCCGCGAACATCATGGTCGGGCCGTTCGGCGAAGTACTGGTGATGGATTGGGGCCTCGCCAAAATTCTGCGCGGAAATGTTTCAGACGGCGCCCGCGCAGGCGACCCGGAAGCGACCGTTTTCGAGAAGCCAAAGCAATCTGTCTCTGCCAGCGATGCCACCGAAAGCTCTGTCGTCACCGGGCACGGCACCGTCATGGGCACGCCGGGCTACATGTCCCCGGAACAGGCGCGCGGCGACGTGGAACTCTTGGACGCGCGCAGCGATATCTATTCGCTCGGCGCGCTGCTGAGATTTTTGCTTACCGGCCACGCGGGAGCAGCTTCCCATTCAAATGGACCCCGCCTGGATAAGTCACTTGCTGCCATTTGCGCCAAGTCCACCGCGGCCTCCCCGGCCGAGCGCTATCCCACCGTTCAGGAAGTGTCCCTCGATGTTTCGCGCTACCTCGACGGCCTCGCCGTCGGCGCCCATCGAGAGAGCATTTTTGAAAAGGCCGGACGGATCTACCGGCGCTATCGCTTCTTTATCTTGTTGATTGCAGCCTACTTGGCGATGCGTGCCCTGATTTTGCTTTTCATGCACAGATAAGCCTAAAGGATTTTGCGGATCTGTTGTAAGGAACAGTAGTGGAAGAGAGCGCGACGGAGGAATGCGATGAATAAGGTGTTGCTGGGGCTTCTGCTTGGGGCCGTGCTGGGCGCAATCGATGGCGGATCGGCTTGGTTTACGCCCGCTGTTCGAGCGCAAATAGTGGGAATCATCTTTGGTTCGACGTTCAAGGGATTGATCGCCGGAGTAGCAGCCGGAATTTTTGCCCGCAAGGTGAACTCCGTGCCTTTGGGCATTCTGTTCGGTCTGGCCGTGGGATTCGTTCTCGCGTTTCTCGTCGCATACCTGCAGCACGGGTACTACCTTGAGATCATCCTGCCAGGCAGCATTGTAGGCATGATCGTGGGCTACGCCACGCAGCGCTACGGTGCGGCGCCAACCCCGGCAACACGCTAGGCGATTTTCTTAAGGAAGAGAAAAACTTCGTTCATTTAAATCAGGAGGAGAACCATGTCTCGAGTCATCCATTTTGAAATACCCGCAAGTGATCCCGAACGCGCCTCGGTTTTCTACAAGAAAGTGTTCGGCTGGAAAATTGAGAAATGGCCAGGCCCTATGGAGTATTGGATGGTGTCCACGGGGGCAGAGGGAACGCCGGGGATCAATGGCGGCCTCATGAAGAATACCCAAGTCAAGACAACCACCAACACGATCGGCGTCGATTCTGTCGACGCCTCCGTGGAAGCGGTGACCAAGGCCGGCGGTAATCTGGTCATGCCAAAGACGCCGATTCCAACCGTCGGATACTTCGCCTACCTCACAGACACCGAGGGAAACCTTTTCGGCGTGATGCAGTCCGATAAGAATGCAAAGTAGGTGCCTGACGGATGCACCGACGCTTTCGCAGGAGGAAGCGATGAGCCTCACAAAACCGATGCTGGGACTCGCCGTGGGAGGAGCCCTCGGGCTTCTTGACGGCTTGAGCGGATTTTTCGAGCCGTCCCTCGCCCCGGTCATGGGAAGCGTGATCACGTTTTCTCTGCTGAAAGGATTGCTAGCGGGAATCGCAACCGGATATGTCTCGCAGCAGGTCCACTCCATGCTGCTAGGCATTCTGGCGGGAACGGGGATCGCTGCGGCACTGAGCCTGTTGGTGATTCTGCGTGCGGGAATGGCTTTGTTCTGGGACATTCTCCTGCCGGGAATGCTGCTCGGGGCGATTGTGGGATTCGCAACGCAAAGGTTCGGGCGTGCAAAGGCCTCGACAGTCGCGGCGCAATGAATTTCTGTTTCGATTGGTTAAATTTCTAAAACGGTTCGAACGAAACTTGAAAGGAGAATGATCGATGAGAAGCTTAGTGAAAATTCTGAGTGTCCTGGTTCTGACAGTGGGAATCATGCCGTCACCGAATCCCGCCGCCGGCGGTGGCGCGGAGGCGTTCGAGAAGCTGAAGTCGCTGGTGGGCCATTGGGAGACTGACAAGACCAACATGAATAAGGCAACGTTGGATCTGGAGTTGACCTCTGGAGGCACGGCAGTGCTGGAAAAGTTCCGCATGGTGGACAACGGCAAACCAGTGGAGATGACTACGCTGTATTTCCTGGATGGCGATCAGATTAAGCTGACGCACTATTGCATGACCGGCAACCAGCCGACGATGAAAGGATCGTATGCGCCGGACACAAAGACGATTACGTTCGATTTGGTGAGCATCTCCAATTTGAAGAGCGCCGACGACGGCCACATGCACCACGCGGTCTACACCTTCATCGACAACGATCATTTCAAAACCACCTGGACCTTCCGCAAAGAGCAAAAAGACGCGTTTACGGAAGACGTTATCTACGTCCGAACCAAATAAAAGCGTTTCCCGAAGTGGTGCAAAGGGTGCCCCGATACTACAGGGGCGCCCTTTTTTCTTTGCTCGCATGTAAAATGGCTGCATCCAAGTGGCAGGAGCGATGCGATGGGATTTGCCTCGTTTGCCGGGCACAAGTATCTAAACCTCGAAACATTCAAGAAAAACGGCGAAGGCGTCAAGACGCCCGTGTGGTTCGCCGCCGACCCAGCTTACGATCTGGCAAGCGATGTTGCGCGAATCTATGCCTACACCACTGGAGACTCCGGCAAGGTGAAGCGCATTCGCAATAACCCACGCGTCCGCATCGCCCCCTGCGACATGGCCGGCAAGTTGTTGGGCGAGTGGGTCGAAGCACGCGCGGAAATCGTCACCGGCGACGAAGCTGCCTATGGCGACCGCCTCTTGAACAAAAAATATCTACCCTGGAAGCAGTTGCTGAATTTTTTCGCCTCGTTTCGCCGCCGCCCGCGCGTATGCTTTGTAATTCGTCCGGCGTGAATCGAAGCAGGGAAGCAGTCTCAATAATTCAATTTGAGCGAGAATTGAATCTGCCGCGACGGTCCGGCGGTCCGGCTGATGATGCCGAAGCCGCTGCCGCTGACAATGTTGGAAGGCAAGCCGAAGTTCACTTCGTTGAATATATTAAAAAACTCAGCGCGGAATTGCAGGTTCGCGAGTTCGCCGTTTCCGCGATGGCCGAATGCCGTGTCCTTGATCAGCGCCAGATCAAAATCGCGGAATCCCGGCCCGCGGAATGTATTGCGCCCAAGTGTGCCGAAGCGGCCTTGCTTCGGGCCGGTCCCGCCGGGGACATTGATAGGTACCACGAAGAAGGAACTGTTCGCCGCCCCCTTGCCGAAATAGTCCTCGCGCACTGTGCGACTGGTGGAAAAATCCGGCATGGCAACTAGGTCTGGCCGATCGGTCCCGCCCGCGCCAACGCCGGTTTGCTGAACGCCGGAATAAACCGTGAACGACGGCCCAGTCGTCAACGTCGTAATGTCCAGCACCTGCCAGCCTTTAGTAAGCGTTTTTCCCAGGGGCTGGAGAAAGCCCACGCGCTCTAAGGGCAAGCGCTGAATCAGGCTCAGCGTGAAAACATGAGTCACATCGAAAGTGGAAGGGCCCTTGTCCGCTTTCGGATTGAACGGATCCTGCGGCGGTGTCTGCAAAATCACTCCGGGACTTCCGGAAATCCCGCCAGGCACCGCGCTGGTGTCATCAATGCTTTTGGAATACGTATAACTCGCTTGAAAGCTGAGACCTTTGTGGGGCGTGTTCTGGCTGACCGATGTCTGCAATGCGTGATAGCTGGAATGCGCGCCCGTGCTCATTACCGATTCCGGGCCGAATCCGCCGATGGCATGGCCAGTAGAATCGAATTGCGTGAATCGTGCAAAAGCCGGCTCCGCTCCTCCGTAACCGTTCGGAGAAAGCACGTTCGCAAGATGCACTCCCACTGTGCCCACGTACGAAGCACTCAACTTGACGCTTCCCATTTCCTGGTCGATGCCCAGTGTGTCCGTGCCGATGTAACCGTTGCGGAGACGCGGATCTACGCTGATGGCCGAGAACAGTTGCACTTGATGGTCGGGCGTGAGCGCTGCCAAATCGTTCTGGAACCGCTGCACGTCCATCGGCGTGTTGGCGGGCACGTTGCTGCTGCTTCCTGAGGGGAAAAGAAGGTTGCCCTGCGTGGTGTACACCGGTGGGAGAGTGATCGGCACTACAGAACCCTGAAAGTTCAGCGGAAACCCGGGCTGAGCCGTCACCAACGGCTGAAAAATGAACGGGAATGCCCCGGTGACATAATTTTCAAGCCAGAGATTAGGAAGAATCGTCGTAATGGCGCCGCCCGCGTGAAGCGTAGTGTGCTTGGTCAGGCCGTAGTCCACCGACACGCGCGGGCCCCATCCGTTCCAGTCCATCGCATAGGGCGGTTGCGGATTGTAGACGTAAATCTGTTTTGTGCCCGGCGCAAGAAAATCCGCGGGCTTGCCATCCGGTCCAATCGGAATCGCCAGCGAAGTGCGATGTTTCGCTTCCTTAATCTGACTGTTCACTTCATAGCGGAAACCATAGTTCACGCTCAATCGCGCGGTGGCTTTCCAGGTGTCCTGAAAATAGAAATTGTAGGCCTCGCGCCGAACCGCGGCTTCATCAAACTTATCTCCCTTTGGCGTCAAGCTCGCGGCAGCCGTCACCGTGTAGGAGAAAGGCGTCGCCGTCAGAAGTCCAGTGAGGGAATCCGGCAGCGGATCTCCAGGTTGGATATCATGCTGCCCGCTAGCGGAATGAATCAGAACGGGAGAATAAGCCGTGCCGCCGCCAAAGGTGTAGAGCCCGTTGGGATTCAATCCAAAAATCGTGGAATCGCGGTTGAATCTCAATTCCACGCCCCACTTGAACGAGTGGACGCCGTGCGTGTAAGTCATGTCGTGTTTGAACTGGTAGACATTCCCATAGGAACCGAAAATAGATCCGTCAGCGGAATTGAAGCCCGCAAACAGTCCATCACCAAAGGCGATCGCCGGCTGCGTTTGGTTACTGGTGAGAAATAGCGGAGTGCTTCGAATGAAGGCGACAGTTGTTTGAAAGCTAAAACTCGGTGTGACCGTGCGCGAATATCTCGCGGCCGCACTGCGCTGGTGATCGAGGAAGTTCACTCCAAAACTAGGATCGATCACGGTCTGATCAGGGTTCGTGGTCGGGCCGCTGACCTGGTTGCGGCTCACGCGCAGGAACAAATTCGCTTTGTCGGAAATGCGGTGATCAATGCGGAAAGAAGCCTGATTCGTATTGGTGACAACTTTGGAAGAAGTCGCGTAGGTCCGTGCGCCGTACGCACCCCTGGGGTCGTTCGGCAAAGGATAGCGCGCGAGCAGCGCAACGACGCTGCTGTTGACCGGAACCGTCAGCGTATCGCCCGGAAAAGTCGTGGTGTCGATTCCCTGCCTCTCCGCCTGAGTAGGCACAGGAAAAACCTGAGTAGTCCCCAGCACTTGCCGGAATCCCTGATATTCGGCGAAGTAATACGTTTTCCCCCGCCCATCGTAAACTTTCGGGAGGAAGACCGGGCCACCGTTGGTCACGCCAAACTCATTGCGCACAAAGGGCGGAAGCCGCCGTGTGTCCAAATCACTTTTGTGGTCGAAAAAGTTCCGCGCGTCGAATGCTGCATTGCGTACAAATTCGAACAGGCTCCCGTGAACAAAGTTGCTTCCGGACTTGCTGATCACGTTCGTGAAACCCGCCGCGCCGTGTCCCGTGTCCGCGGGCATCACACCGGAGTTCGCTTGGACTTCCTGGATGGCATCCACATTGAAATTGGAAAATGTAGCGCCGCCCAGTTCCGGGTCGGTCGTGTCCGCTCCATCAATCGCAAATACCGCCGCGGACCCGCGCTGGCCGTTCACCGCAAATTGCTGCGTAAAATTTGCAGCTCCATTCGTGTCCGTCATCGTGCCGGCGGCAAGCAGAAGCAGCTTGCTGAAGTCGCGCTCATTCAGCGGCAAGCTGGACACTTCTCCGGTGGAGAGATGCTCGCCCCCGCTGGCCTGCGGAGATGCCGCATCCTGCGCGACCACGACGTGAACGTCTTGTCCTTTCGCCGCGAGCTGAAGGCCATATGTAAGCGCGAAGCCATCCTTGATGACCAGCGGCTCCGCGGCCTTCCAAATCTTGCCCGCCGCGCTCACCGAAAGCGTGTAGCTCCCCGCCGCGACCGCGATGAACGCAAACTGGCCATTACCGGACGTGCTCGCGATATACTCTCCACTCCTATCCGCCGAGACGAGCTTCACAGTGGCCATCCCGACAGCATTTCCCTCCGCGTCGCGCACCACTCCGCTCCACGAACCCGTCGGAAAGGCTTGAAGAAGTGGAATCAAACTAGAAAGCAGCACCAAACAAAAGACACGAGCCAACACGCGGGACCTGAAGATCATCGACAAACATTATACGCAGATTGATTTTCACA
Source organism: Candidatus Acidiferrum sp. (assembly GCA_036522305.1). Lineage (GTDB taxonomy): Bacteria > Acidobacteriota > Terriglobia > Acidiferrales > UBA7541 > Acidiferrum. The sequence continues at coordinate 16,801 of DATDGB010000035.1, forward strand.
ACGATAGTGCTCACATCCACCGCATGGCATCTGCCGGCAGGCCCGACATCGCTTGTAAACAAGGGTTGGTATAGAATTAGCCCGTTCTCGAGACACTTGAAGGAAATCCCAATGAATAAACTCGCTTTGCGGCATCTTCGAATCACCTCGCTGATCCTCGCTTTGCTGGTCCTCGCTGTCGCGTTCGGCCGGGCAACAGATGACACCCCTTCTCCACTCCCAGCGCCTCCCGTGGCGAAGAAAGTTCCGAAGACCACTGAAATCAATGGCCACACACTGGTGGATAACTACTACTGGCTGCGGGACAAAAAAAATCCCGAAGTGGCGGCTTATCTCGAAGCGGAGAACGCTTACACCGATGCAGTGATGAAGCCGACGGAAGCATTACAAAAAAAGCTGTACGACGAAATGCTGGGCCGCATCAAGGAAACCGATATCGAAGTGCCGTACAAAGAAGGCAACTACTCTTACTACGTTCGAACCGAGGCCGGAAAACAGTACGGCATTCGCTGCCGGAAGAAAGGCAGCATGGACGCTCCAGAAGAAATCGTGCTTGACGTGAATGAACTCGCCAAAGGGCAGAAGTTCATGTCCCTCGGAGCTTTCGACGTCAGCGACGACGGCAATCTTCTCGCGTACACCACCGACAACACCGGCTTCCGGCAATTCACGCTGGCCGTCAAGGATTTGCGCACCGGCAAGTTGCAGGTGGACCACGCCGAGCGCGTCGACTCCATTGCCTGGGCCAACGACAACAAGACCATCTTCTACACCACTGAGGACGCGGTTTCAAAACGCTCCAATCAGTTCTATCGCCACAACGTCGGCACGGCCGGCCCCGACCCACTCGTCTATGAAGAAAAGGACGAAAGGTTCGATATCGGCACCGGCAAGACGCGCAGCAAAACCTACCTCTTGCTCATCTCCGGCAGCCACACGACCAGCGAAGCGCGCTACATTCCCGCCGACCAGCCCATGGCGGAATGGAAACTCATGGAACCCCGCAAGCAGGATGTCGAGTACTACCCCGATCACAATGGCAATTTCTTTTATATTCGCGTGAACGACAAAGGCCGCAATTTCCGCCTCGTCAAAGCGCCGGTCTCCGATCCCGCCAGCAAGAACTGGCAGGAAGTGGTGCCGCATCGCGCTGACGTCATGCTCGACGATACGGATTTCTTCAAGAACTACTACATCTCCTACGAACGCGAGAAAGGTTTGCCGCAAATTCGCGCCACCAACCTGCAAAGCGGAGAGTCGCGGCACATCGAGTTTCCGGAGCCGGCCTACGTCGACTATCCATATGTCAATCGCGAATACGACACGACGAAGTTCCGCTACGGCTATCAGTCCTTCATCACTCCGCAATCGGTCTTTGAATACGACCTGGCCAGCGGCGCTTCCACCTTGCTCAAGCAGAAAGAAGTGCCCGGCGGCTATGACCGCACGCGCTACCAGGTGGAGCGAATTTTCGCCGCGGCTTCCGATGGCGTGAAGGTTCCGATCACCGTCGTCCATCTGAAGGGCGCCAAACTGGATGGAAAAGGTCCGATGTATCTTACGGGCTATGGTTCCTACGGATATCCTTACGACATCAGCTTCAACTCCAACCTCTTCAGCGTGGTCGATCGCGGCGTGGTGTGCGCCGTGGCCCACATTCGCGGTGGCGGCGAAATGGGCAAGGCTTGGCACGATGGCGGCCGCATGATGCACAAGAAAAACACCTTCACGGATTTTATCGCATCGGCCGAATATCTGGTGGCGCAAGGATACGGCTCAAAAGACCGGTTGACGATCGAAGGTCGAAGCGCTGGCGGCCTGCTGATGGGTGCGGTTCTGAATATGCGTCCGGATTTGTTTCACGCCGCCCTGGTTGGCGTTCCGTTCGTGGACGTCATGAACACCATGCTCGATGAATCTCTTCCTCTTACCGTCAGCGAGTTCGAGGAGTGGGGCAATCCCAAGGAAAAGCCGGCCTTCGATTACATGATCACTTATTCGCCGTACGACAACGTCGAGGCCAAGACCTACCCCAACATGCTGGTGAGAACTTCCTTCAACGACAGCCAGGTGATGTACTGGGAGCCCGCCAAGTATGTCGCCAAAATGCGCGCGCTCCGAACCGACCACAATACTGTAATTCTGAAAACGAACATGAGCCCCGCCGGACACGGCGGCGCCTCCGGGCGTTATGACCGCTTGCACGAAACAGCTTACGATTACGCCTACTTCCTCACTCAAATGGGAATTCAGAACTGATGGCGGCGCGGCAACAGCATCCTGCAACGGATTACCGCGCGATAAGCGCAGACGCCGAAGCTAGCGCGCGCAGAGAGTCCGTATAAGGAGCGAGGGCAACCCCGCGTTCGGTAAAGATCGCGGCAATGTACCGCGCAGGAGTAACGTCGAAAGCGGGATGCGCGGCGTGGACGTCGGGGGCAATTCGAACGCCCTGGATGTGTGTAACCTCGGCGGCGGAACGCTCCTCAATAGGAATGTGCTCACCATTCGGAATCGATAAATCGAAAGTGGAAACCGGCGCCGCGATGTAGAACGGAACGTTGTTTTCCTTCGCGAGAACTGCCATTTGGTATGTGCCGATTTTGTTGGCCGTGTCTCCGTTCGCGGCGATGCGGTCCGCCCCTGTAACGATGGCTCCCACTTTTCCCGTCTTCAAGAAATGCCCCACCATATTGTCGGTGATCAGCGTAAGCGGGATCCCGGCTTTGTGAAGCTCCCATGCGGTCAGCCGCGCCCCTTGCAGATACGGCCGCGTTTCAGGCACCAGCACGTGGATCTTTTTCCCTTGTTCGAACGCCACTCGAATCACGCCGAGTGCGGACCCGATTCCACCCGTCGCCAGCGCGCCGGCATTGCATTGCGTCATCACCTGGCCTTCGTGCGGCATGAACTCCGCTCCGAATCGGCCCATGGCCTCGTCTGTCGCCTTCTTTTCGGAATGGACTTGCTGGGCTTCCTCGACCATCTTCTGTTTAATTTTGCTCAAGTCGGAATTCTCGGCGGTCAACTCCGCGAAGCGTCCCTTCATGCGCTCGAGCGCCCAGAAAAGATCCACCGCGGTTGGACGGGTTTTCGCGAGCGTGTCGCAAATCTCGGAGAATTCAACCTTAAGTGCTTCGACCGATTTCGCGGAAGAATGCAGAACGCCAAGTGCGGCTCCCATGGCCGCAGCGACGCCGATAGCGGGCGCGCCTCGAATCACCATTTCACGGATTGCTTTGGCAACCTCGCGATAGTCGGTGTAGGTGTACGAAATCTCTTCGCCGGGAAGTCGGCGCTGGTCGAGCATGACCACGCCCTGGCCGGTCCACTCGATGGGTTGTGCTACGTACATTCTTCCGTTGTCCTCGCAGTCTTACATTCTAGTGAAATACACCCGCAGAAAGAAATGGCAACCGCTTGCCTACGGAGAGGCGATTTCCTGGCCGAATTGAAGAATGTACCCATTGTTGTCGCGAACGGCGAATTCGCGCATGCCATATTCGAAATCCTCAATGGGATAGACGACGGCAACTTTGTCGCGAAGTTTCTCCCAAATAGAATTCACATCCTCGGTCTGAAAATAAAAAGTGCCGGTGAATCCCGGCTGGTCAAAAGGAAGATGCTCATTGGGGAGCGAAGCATGATTTCCGCAGTCCTGCACTGGAGCGCCGCCCAGCCTTCGGAGCGATCGCCGCAGCAAAATCCAAGGACTTCCGAATAAAATCGGATGGATTCGTCCATGTTCGCTACGTAGAGAATGGGAACCAGTCCTTTAAGTGGCAATGCGCCCTCAGGGATGCGGAGGCATCTGCGTAAATCCCTTGGTGACAATGATCGAAGTGAAAGCAATCATCGAATTGTACCCAAGGTGAAGAAGAAAACTCGCAAGAACCGTCCCGGTCCACGCCCGCGCAAATGTGAAAATCACTCCGACGAGGGTGAGCAGGCAGACCAGGCCCCAAGTCCAGCCAAGCTGCGGCGCGTGCATTAGTCCAAAAAGCGCGCCCGTCATAAGAATACTGGTCGCTACGCCCGTGCGCGTAGCGGCAGAGGATTCCATGCCGAAGAACTGGAGAACCGCCGCCGTGATTCGCGCCAGCACTGGATACAAATAGCCGCGAAAGACGGTTTCTTCCACGAGTGGCGCGATGAGTACTGCCATGGCCATCAGCAGCATGGCGCCGGTTCGATTTTTCAGGAACTCCTGAATGGGTACATGGTCCGCGTCTTTCACGCGTGAGCTCGCAAGGGCAACGAAGATGGACAAGCCGCAGCCGGAAAGAAAATACATCCACGGACGCCCTTTGCCTTCACCTGCATCGGATTTGAGCTTCTTCCAGCCCAGAGATTGCCAGAAAGGCGAGTCCCGCAGCACTGCGAGCGTGATGTAGAGAAAAAACAGGATCAGCGCGAACCACAGAACGTTCACGCCGATGATCAGCCTCGGATCGGACTCGAAAAGTTGCTTGAGCTGAGTCTGCGATAGGTGCTTGTCCGCAGAAAAGTAAAGAACAACCGCGAGTTGGAGAGTCAACAAGCTGGATACAACAAAGAGGCCGAAGACCAAAAGATGCGGCCACGACCAGGAAATGCGCAGGTCTTCCGGGAAATCGGGCGGCGGGGCTGAACCTGCGGGTGGGACGGGGTGATAGGAAAGTGGGTCGCCGGCAATTTGCTGGGCGACCGGTTCGGAAGATGCCGCTTCCGCAGGCGAAACGGTCAAACGTTCCTGGCGAAAATTATCTTCCGGGGAGTTCGGCGGATTGTCGTCGAATGCGGTCATCGTTTTCCAGTGTGGCGTTTCTTGGGCCAACCGGCGGCCAGCGCGGCGGCAACGAGCGGTAAGAGCAGTTCATGGTGGCCGGTGATGGCGTAGCCGTGGGATTCAGGTCCGCTGCTGCCGCGGGGCGAGGCGATAGGACGCTTTACAACATTTTGCAACGGACGATAGTGTTGAATAAAGTCGAAATTCGCCGTGGTAATAGGCCGAAGCGGAACTCCCAGATTGCGGACTACGGAAACGGCTTTGAGAAATATTTCAGGCAGAAGAACGGCTGAGCCCCAATTGAGGTAAACCCCGCCGGGATGCATCTGCTTCACAAGTGCGCAGAACAAACGAAAGTCATGATGCGTGGCATCGCCGAGCGCTGCTCCGTTGGCGGCGGGATGCATGTGTGGAATGTCCGTGCCAATGGCGAGATGAATTGTCACAGGAATACGATGTTTGTAAGCAGCAACGAGGACGCTGGAATCCGCGTGCTTGACGTCCAGGATCCCGCTCGAAAGATATTGCCCGGCTGCCTCGCCATAGCCGATGCGAATACGGTGGGACAGTTTCGCGATCTCGTTGATGTACTCGCCAGTTTCGGCAGCCATGCCGAATTGGCCTTCGCCGATGCCCGCCTCGATATCCTCTGAAGTGTTGCCTACAAGCGCGATTTCGAAATCGTGGATGAGCGCCGCGCCATTCATGGCGATTCCGGAAACAAAGCCGCGCTTCATCAGATCGATCAGGATGGGACCGAGCCCGACTTTGATGACGTGCCCGCCGATGCCCCAGAGAACGGGTTTGCGTTGCTTGCGCGCAGTGTGGATGGCGCCGAGAAGCTCTCGAAGATCTTCCGCGGCGAGAATATTGGGAAGTGAATCCAGGAATTTTGTGAACGATGAATTTGCGGCCGGCGGACTTGCAAAGTCGCGCACACTGACTTTGCTCTTCCGTGACGCCAGCGGGTACGTGTGCACTGCGCCAAACGTAATCGGTTGGATAGAGTAGATGCTCATCTTGGGAACAACACTCTAACGGGAAAGAGTGAATGGGAGCAAGGAAAGAGGAAGTTGCTCAGCATAGGAATCTGCCTGTCGGAATGACTCCACCTAGAGAAGTGATAAGCGGGATGTCGGCCAGACAGGAGATGGCAATTCCGCCCAATCGCCACAAGCGATCCGTCTGCCCGGCTCCTATAAGCCATTCTGAAAGGTACCCGCGACCGGGGGAGAATAAGAACGGACATAATGGTCCATTCGATCCACCGCACTGGAACATATGCCGCGAGATAAGTGACGAAACTCTGCGGCAACCCCGTTCCGAGCAATTGAACGCAGATGCTGCCAACGAAGAATATGGCGATGCCAAAAAGAAAGCCCATTACGAGGCGCAGTGTCCCATAGCCAAGCGCACGCGGAATGGCGAGTTTTCCGCTGGACCGAAACAAACGCAAGCCGACATAGCACCACACGCAATATGCGACGAACTTCCCCACGAAATAATAAAGAGGATTGTCCATCATGAAGATAACCCTTTCGCAATGGACTTACTTACTGGAACCGTTGGACTTTACGCCAGCGACAGAGAGTACACGCGAAAGTGCCTGGCCGGTGTAAGACTTTTTCGTACCCGCGATGAGTTCAGGCGGGCCTTGGGCAACGATGCGGCCGCCGCCTTCACCGCCTTCCGGGCCCAGGTCGATGATCCAGTCGGCTTGCTTGATGACGTCGAGATGGTGCTCGATGATCAGCACGGTGTTGCCGAGATCGACGAGACGTTGCAACACATCCAGTAGTTTTCGCACGTCATCGAAATGCAGTCCGGTGGTGGGCTCGTCGAGGATGTAGAGCGTGCGGCCAGTCTGTCGTTTGGAAAGTTCGCGCGCGAGTTTGATGCGCTGGGCTTCTCCGCCGGAAAGCGTCGTGGCGGACTGGCCGAGCGTCACGTAACCGAGGCCGACTTCGACGAGAGTCGCGAGCTTTTGCTGAATCTGAGGAATATTTTCCAGCAGTTTCAGTGCGTCAGCAGAAGGCAAATTCAAAACGTCGCTGATGGATTGGCCCTTGTAACGAACGGCGAGCGTTTCCGAATTGTAGCGGCGGCCGCGGCACACTTCGCACATCACGTAAACATCCGGCAGAAAATTCATTTCAATGCGGCGCAGTCCGTCGCCCTGGCAGGCTTCGCAGCGGCCGCCTTTGACGTTGAAGCTGAAGCGGCCTGGCCGATAGCCGCGCTCGCGAGACTCCGGAAGCATCGCAAAGAGATCGCGGATCGGCGCAAACACTCCGGTGTAGGTGGCAGGATTCGAGCGTGGCGTGCGCCCGATGGGCGCTTGGTCGATTTCGATGACTTTGTCGATGTGCTCGGCGCCGAGAATTTCGCGATGTGCGGCGGGCGCTTCGGAAGAACGATAAAGCTTCTGCGCAAGCGCGCGATAGAGAATGTCATTGACGAGCGTGGATTTGCCGGAGCCGGAAACGCCCGTAACGACGGTCAGCAAGCCCAGCGGCAGCGTGATGTCTACGTCCTTCAGATTGTTCGCGCTGGCTCCGAGAATCTGAATCGCTTTCCCGTCAGGGCTGCGGCGCTTTTCTGGGATGGCGATTTTCGCCGCCCCGCTTAAATATTGGCCGGTGAGGGATGCGGCGGTGGCTTCGATGTCTGCTGGCTTGCCATGAGCGACGAGGTAGCCGCCGGCGTTGCCCGCGCCGGGTCCGAGGTCGACGACGAAATCGGCGCGGCGGATCGTATCTTCGTCATGCTCGACAACTAGAACGGTGTTGCCGAGATTGCGGAGATGTTCGAGCGAGCCAAGCAGGCGAGCATTATCACGCGAGTGGAGTCCGATGCTCGGCTCGTCAAGCACATAAAGGACGCCGCGCAGCCGCGAACCGATTTGCGTGGCAAGTCGAATGCGCTGGGCTTCGCCGCCGGAAAGCGTAGCAGCGGAACGGTCCAGACTTAGATAGCCGAGACCGACGGCGAGCAAAAAATCAATGCGTTCGGAAACTTCTTCGAGCGGGCGCGCGGCGATCTCTTTTTGGCGCTCGGTGAGATGCGAAAGAATCTTGTCAACGGCAGGGCGCGCCGAGCTGAGCGAAAGCGCCGTGAAATCAGCTATCGACCAACTGGCGAGCTTCACGGCCAGAGATTCAGGGCGCAGGCGCTTGCCGTGGCATGTCGCGCAGAGCGTTGCCGACATGTACTGCGTGATCCACTCGCGGTAGGAATCAGAATTGGATTCTTCAAAATTTCGTTCAAGGAATTTCAGAATGCCAGGGAACCGGAATCCCTTGTCGCCTTTTAACCTTTTCCCAGCTGATCCATTTTCATCTGCGCCGCGCCCGTTGGTCGGCGGGTAGCCATACAACAGCATGTTCTGGACAAGCGATGGATATTTTTCAAAAGGCGTTCCGAGATCGAAGCCGTGCGCGTAGGCGCCGAGTTCCAGCGTGCGCTTGAGAATCGCGGATCCGGAGCCCGGTCCTAGGCCGCCGTCGAAGAGCGGACGCGTCCAATCGGTGATAATTTTCGACGGATCGAAATCGTACTTGGAGCCAAGGCCGTTGCACGCAGAACATGCACCGTAGGGCGAATTGAAACTGAAGGAACGCGGCTCGAGCTGCGGAACGGAGATGCCGCAATCGGGGCAGGCCAGTTTTTCGGAAAACGTGTGTTCCTTGCCGCCGACGATAGCGACGGTGACCAGGCCGCTTGCCAGTTTCAACGCGGTGGCGATGGATTGTTCCAGTCGCGCGGCAATTCCCTGCTTGACGAGCAGCCGGTCGATAACGATTTCGATGGTGTGATTCTTGCGCTTGTCGATGACTGGGAGATCGTCGAGCGGAACCAATTCTCCATTGATACGGGCCCGGACATAGCCGTCTTGCGCGAATTTTTCGAGTTCCTTGCGGTAGGCACCCTTTCGGCCGCGGACGATGGGCGCGAGGATCATGATGCGGTCGTCCGGCTGGCAGATTTCGCCGTGTAGAATTGACTGCACGATCTGCTCGCTGGACTGGCGCGTGATGGGCAATCCGCAATTAGGGCAATGCGGCACGCCGACGGTGGCGTAGATCACGCGCAGGTAATCGTAAATTTCCGTGATGGTGCCGACGGTGGAGCGCGGCGAGCGCGTGGTGGTTTTCTGCTCGATGGCAATCGAAGGCGAAAGCCCTTCAATCACATCGACTTCGGGCCGCTCCATCTGGTCAAGAAACTGCCGCGCATAGGCCGAGAGCGATTCCACGTAGCGCCGCTGGCCTTCAGCATAGATGGTGTCAAAAGCGAGCGAAGATTTGCCCGAACCGGAGAGGCCAGTGATTACCGTGAGGGAGTTCCGGGGGATTTCGACGCTGATATTCTTGAGGTTATGCTGGCGCGCGCCCCGGATTACCAGTTTGGTCAGGCCCATGAGGCGAATTCGCTCCCTCCACAGGAGCCCTGGCGCTCAGTAGGAACACTGAGCCCAAGATAACTTCTCACAATAGCAGGAGGGAAAGAATAGGGTCAAGACGAGGCCACGGTAAGCAATTGGCTAGAGTCGAGGATAACAGGTCCGAGGGAGAGGCCGAGAACGCTTCTCCTGCTTGACACTCGCATTTTAGCCGCCTAGTCTGAAGAATCATGGAAGTGCGATTCACCCCCGAAGAGGAAGCGCGCCTTGCCAGAATCGCCACGCAGGAAGGCGTTGACCCAGCAGAGCTCGTGAAGGATGCAGCGCTGCGGCTTTTGGAAGACGACGTGCGCTTTCGAGCCGGCGTCCGAAAGGGCCTCGAACAAGCTGACCGGGGCGAACTTATCGAAGAAGAGGAAATGGACGCCCGAGTAAAGCGTATGTTCCAGCGGTGATGCGAATCCGGTGGACGCACGCCGCCGCAGAGGACCTGCAACACATTAAGGAATATCTCACCGAGCATTCTCCCCAGTTTGCACAATCCACAGTGCTTGAGCTTTACGGAACCATTCGCTCCTTGAAAACATCGCCTCGCCGTGGGCGACTAGGCCGCGAGGAAGGAACGCGCGAACTGGTGTTATCGCGCCTGCCTTATATCGCGGTGTACCGCATCAAGGAAAGAAGCAGTCGAGGTTTTGCACATCTTCCACGGCGCCCAGAACCGCGCGTGACACAGCAGCCATGAAAGCGGGTTCCTCAGGCCTAAAAGCCTGAGCTATGCCCGGAATGACGATTGGCCGAAGTGTTTCATCAACTGTCAGATCCCGGCGTAGGTTTGGCGGCGGAGGAATTGGCCGGCGCCGGGGCGGCCGACGAATTTTCCGGCTTCGATGACGGCGCGTCCGCGGGAGAAGACGGTTTTGGGGGCGCCCTTGATCTTGATGCCTTCGAACATGGAATAGTCCACGCGCATGTGGTGGGTTTTGGCGCTGATGACTTCTTCGTGGTTGGGATCGAAGATAACGAGATCGGCGTCGGAGCCGACGGCGATGGTGCCTTTGCGCGGATAGAGGCCGAAGAGTTTTGCGGGTGCGGTGGCAACAAGCTGAACGAAACGATTCGGCGAAAAATGTTTGCCGTGGACTCCGCCGGTGTAGACAAGGCTTAAGCGGTGCTCGATGCCGGGGCCACCGTTGGGAATTTTGGTGAAGTCGTCCTTGCCGAGTTCTTTTTGCTCCTTCATACAAAACGGGCAGTGATCGGTGGAGACGACTTGCAGAGTGTCTTTCGCGAGGCCCTGCCAGAGTTTTTCCTGATTCCACTTTTCTCTTAGCGGCGGAGTGAAGACATATTTAGCGCCTTCAAAACCGGGCACGTCCATATTTTCCAGCGAGAGATACAAATATTGAGGACAGGTCTCGGCGTAGGCGGGCAGGCCGCGGTCGCGCGCTTCACGAACTTTTTCGAGCGCGTCGTTGCAAGAGAGATGAACGATGTAGACGGGGGCCCCCGCCATTTCAGCGAGGGCGATGGCGCGAGACGTTGCTTCCGCTTCGGCCGTGGTGGGACGCGTGAGCGCGTGATACTTCGGGGCGCGTTTCCCTTCGGCGAGAGCTTGCTGGACGATGACGTCGATGGCGCCGCCGTTTTCGGCGTGCATGCAGATGAGGCCACTGTGCTTGGCGGCCTGGCGCATGGCCTTAAAGATAGTGGCGTCATCGAGCATGAAGACGCCCGGATAGGCCATAAAGAGCTTGAAGCTGGTGACGCCTTCGCGGATAAGCTGGCCCATTTCTTCGAGCTGCGCGGAGCCGAGATCGGTGATGATGCAATGGAAGGCGTAGTCGGTGACGGCTTTGTCGTGGGCTTTCTTCATCCAGGTGTCGAAGGCCTGGCGGAGGGTTTGGCCTTTGTACTGGATGGCAAAGTCGATGAGCGTGGTGGTGCCGCCAAACGCGGCGGCGATCGTCCCAGTCTGGAAATCGTCGGCGCTGGTGGTGCCGCCGAAGGGCATGTCGAGGTGCGTGTGGACGTCGATGCCGCCGGGGATGACCAGCATACCGGTAGCATCCACGATGCGCGTGACGTTCTCTGTGGGGAGCTGGGCGGCGATGGCGGTAACTTTGCCGCCGTTGATGCCGACGTCGGCGAGGCAAGTGTCGGTGGCGGTGACTACGGTGCCGTTGCGGATTACGGTGTCAAAGCGCATGTGGGTTCCTCTGGGTTGGTTTGGGGCGGTCCGGAGAAAAGTTTACAACTTGGGGACCTTCCCACCCCTCCCCCTGTTTTTTAAAAGTGGTGATTCTAAAGGAGTTTAAGTTATTTGGAATCAACACTTGTAGAAGTGTTGATTCTAGAGGGTTTAGACTGCCCAAAAATGGTGCAATTTTCGTGGCAGGGGAGTGTGGGCACGGAGAGGCTCTGGACGGGGCCACGGCGTCCAGTGAGCGGCTGGTTGATTGTTCCTTTGACGGATGCATACGCTGCAGGGCTCCGAAAAAACCTCACCCCTCAAGGGGTGAGCTACAGCTATTTTGCGTAATGCGGCAAAATCTTGTGCTGGTAGTCATCGAGTGTTTTCTCTTCTTCGCCGCACATCAGGTAGATATTGAACTGGGTTACGCCGACTTTGCGGAGGCGGTCGAGCTTTTTGCGATGCTCTTCTATGGGGCCGATGACGCAGAAGCGGTCGACGACTTCGTCGGTAACAAATTCGGCGTTGTCGCTCCCGACTTCGCAGTGGTGGAGGTAGTCGTACTTGCCGCGGTCTTTGACGAAAGAGGTGAGCGCGGGGGGCAATTCCTCGGGCTTGTACTTGGAAATGAGGTCCATCACGTGATTGGAGACCAGAGCGGGAAACCAGCGGACGTGTTCGCGGGCGATTTTTAGGTCGTCGGAAGCCCAGACAGGGGCGGCGGCCATGACTTCAATTTTGCTGAAGTCGCGGCCAGCTTCTTTTGCGCCTTCGCGGACGAAGCCGAGGCACCAGTCGATCAGGTCGGGATCGGCGAACTGGAGGATGACGCCGTCGCCGATGCGGCCGGCGGTGCGCAGGGCTTTGGGGCCGTAGCCGGCGACCCAGACGCGGGGAATTTCGCCATTGGACCAAGGAAATTTTGTGGGAACGCCGTCGAGATCGACGGTTTTCCCGGCGTTCAGGCTGCGAAAGACGCGGACAAATTCCTCGAGATTTTCGAGAGTGGTGGGTTTCTTGCCGAGGACGCGGCGGGAGCTGTCGCCTCGGCCGATGCCGAGTTCCATGCGGCCGTGAGAAGCGAGGTTGAGAGTGGCGAAAAGGCTGGCGGAAACGGTGACATCGCGAACGGCGGGGTTTGTAACGCAGGTCCCCAAGCGCATTTTCTTTGTGTTGGCGGCCATGAGGGTCAGAAGCGGAAACGGCTCTTTCCAAATGACGTGGGAATCGAAAATCCAGCCGAAGGTGAAGCCGGAGGATTCGGCCTGATGGGTGAGGCTGAGGATTCTGTCGATCGAAATGTCGGGTTTGATGGTGATGCCGAAGTCCATGGAAAGTGCTCCTCCTCAATCGGCCGGCTGGGTCACCGGAGCGACACGGCTCATTAAAGCGAAGTAAGCAAAGAAGCTGACCAGGAAACCTACGAACCAGGCGTAGTTGTAAAGGACGCGCAGGGGCGAATACACCAAGCCGACGAAAGCGACGGCGGCGCCAGCGGCAAGAGCAGCTACCGCGGTCCAGTTGAATCCGCGCGAGTATTCGTACTGGCCATTGCGCTGGTAAAGATCTTCGACAATGAGGAATTTCTTGCGCACGACGAAATAATCGCAGATGAGCACGCCGGCGATAGGTCCCAGAAAACCAGAGTAGCCGACGAGCCATCCGAAAATGTAGCTGCCGTAGTCGGCCATGAGTTTCCACGGCTGCATGACGATGCCCATGGCGCAGGTGATGAGGCCGCCAGTGCGAAAACTGATGTGCCGCGGGGAAATATTGGAGAAATCGTTGGCGGGGGAGACGACATTGGCAGCGACATTGACGTTCAGCGTGGCCATGAGCAAAGCGATCATCGCCAGGACGACCGCGAAGGGATGGCCGAGACGCGCAAGGACGGCGACGGGATTCCAAAGCGCTTCGCCGAAAATGATCAGGGTGGCGGAAGTTACGGCGATACCGATGAAAGAATAGAAGGTCATGGTGGCGGGAAGGCCGAGGGCTTGGCCAACGATTTGATCGCGCTGGCTGCGAGCGTAACGCGTGAAATCGGGGATGTTCAGCGAGACAGTGGCCCAGAAACCGACGACGCCGGTGAGCGAAGGGATGAAGAAGCGGAAGAATTCGCCGAAAGTTTGAAATTTCGAAGGTGTGGCGAGCATGGGGCCGAAACCGCCGGCTCTGCTACGCGCCCAGAGCAAAAGAGCAAGTCCGATAAGGAGAAGGAACGGAGCGGAAATTCCCTGCAAGAAGCGAATGGTTTCGATGCCGCGGAGAATCACCAGAACATTTAGGAGCCAGAAAAAGAAAAAGCAGACCGCCGAGCCATAGTGAAAGTTTGCCCAGGATGGCGCGAGGGCCACGATCATGGCGTTGATGGCTTCGCCGCCGATCCAAGTCTGAATGCCGAACCAGCCGCAGGCGACGAGGGCGCGCAGAATGGCGGGAACGTTGGCGCCGAGAACACCGAAGGAAGCGCGCGCAAAAACGGGGAATGGGATGCCGTATTGCGCGCCGGCATGGGCGTTGAGCAGCATGGGAATTAGCACGAGGACGTTGCCGAGAAAAACTGTGAACAGGGCCTGCTTCCAGTTCATCCCACCGGCGATCATGCCACTGGCGAGCATGTAGGTGGGGATGTTCACGCTCATGGAGATCCACAACGCGGCATAGTTGTACGTGCGCCAAGTGCGGCGTTCGCTCGGGACGGGGGCAAGGTCCTTGTTGTAGAGCGAACTGCTCTCGATGGTTTCCGCGCGAAGCAATTTAGTCGGCCGCCTCGGAGCTTTCTCCGGCACGGGTGCGGGTGATTTCACCGTAGGATTCCGGGCGGCGGTCGCGGAAGAACTGCCAGGTGTCGCGGACTTTCTGGATTTCATCGAGATTGAGTTCGGCGACGAGCAACTCGTCCTTGTCGCGGCTGGCCTGCTTGACGATTTTGCCGCGCGGGTCGCAGAAATAACTCTTGCCATAGAATTCGCCGATCTTCCAGGGAGCTTCGGTGCCAACGCGGTTGATGGCGGCTACGAAATATTGATTGGCGACGGCGTGCGCGGGCTGCTCGAGTTCCCAAAGATATTCGGAGAGGCCGGCGACGGTGGCGGAGGGATTGTAAACGATTTCGGCGCCATTCAAGCCAAGACAACGCGCGCCTTCAGGAAAGTGGCGGTCGTAGCAGATATAGACGCCGACGCGGGCATAGCGCGTCTGAAAGACGGGATAGCCGGCGTTTCCCGGCGTGAAATAAAACTTTTCCCAGAAGCCCGGGTGGCAATGCGGAATGTGGTGCTTGCGGTATTTGCCGAGGTAGCGACCGTCGGCGTCGATGACCGCAGCGGTGTTGAAATAGACGCCGGTCATTTCGACTTCGTAGATGGGGACGACGAGGACCATTTGGTGTTTCTTGGCGAGCTTCTGCATGGCCGTGATGCTGGGGCCATTGGGAACCTTTTCAGTCAGCTCATACCAGCGGGTTTGCTGCTCGGCGCAGAAGTAGGGGCCGTAGAAAAGTTCCTGAAGGCCGAGGATCTGCACTTTTTGCTTAGCGGCGTCGGCGATGAGGCGCTCGTGCTTGGCGATCATTTTTTTCTTAATGTCAGCGAGGGAATATTTTTCCGGCGACCATTCACAATGGGCCTGAATCAGGCCACAGCGGGCGATACGGGGCATGCCACACCTCCCGAGCAAAGACAGGCGAAAAGTCTACTCTGTGTGCGTTTGTGCGACAAGGTTCGGGAGCGAAATGTACCATTCCACCGCGTCAACAAATCAATGGGATGAATGCGGGAAACCGCTGCTGGATTGACGCTCTGGGCTGAGCGCACTACCATCGAGCACAAACGATTTCCCCTAAGGAGCCCCAAGGTGGGAAGAGCAGCCAGAAGAAGGGTCACAATTCTGTGGGGTTTCTGCTTGTTGTTGATGCTCTCCGGCAGAGCCGCGAGCCAGCACGAGCATGGGACCCACAGTACGAAGAGCCCGCTGGGAACGGTGGAGTTTCGAGTATCGTGCACCGCTGAAGCACAGGAATCGTTCACGCGCGGCGTGGCGCTGCTGCATTCGTTCACTTACGAGGAATCGGCGGAGGCGTTCCGGAAGGCGGCGGCAACGGATCCGCGTTGCGCGATGGCACATTGGGGCCTGGCGATGACGGAATACCACCAACTCTGGGAGCCCCACGCCGGGCCGGCGGAATTGCAGCGGGGCGCCGCCGAGATTCAGAAGGCCCGGGAACTGAAGGCAGAGACTCCGCGCGAAAAAGATTACATCGAGGCACTAGGCGCTTTCTATGACGGCTGGGAACAGCGTGGCCACGCAGCCCGCGCCAAGGCTTACCAAGAGGCGATGCACGGAGTGCAGGAGCGGAATCCCAAGGATCAAGAAGCGGCGATTTTTTATGCGCTGGCGCTGATAGCGACGGCCTCGCTGGAAGACAAAGCGTATGAGAATCAGCGAACAGCGGCGGCAATTTTGGAGCCCATTTTTGCGGCGCACCCCGATCATCCGGGCGTGGCGCACTATCTGATTCATGCCTATGACAATCCAGTGCTTGCGCCACAAGGAGTCGCGGCGGCCCGGTCGTATTCCAAGATAGCGCCTGATTTGCCGCACGCGCTGCACATGCCGTCGCACATTTTTACGCGGCTGGGACTTTGGGAAGATTCGGTATCGTCGAATGTTGCCGCCGCGGCAGCGGCGCGCAAGCATGGCGACCCGGGCGAAGAGTCACACGCTCTGGATTATCTGGTATACGCTTACCTGCAACTTGGGCGAAATGACGAGGCGGAGAAAATCCGCGATCAGCTACCCGCAGCCGGAGATGCGAAGGGGTCCTCTGCTTTCAAAATCAATTTTGCGAAAGCGGCGATCCGCGCCCGCTGCGCTCTAGAACAGCAGCATTGGACGGAAGCCGAAAATCTGGTTGCCGAACCCGGAGTGCAGCCGCAAGTAGCGGCGATTTCACACTGGGCCGCGGCGCTGGGGGCCGCGCATACCGGAAACCTGCCGGCTGCGAGGCAGCATGCGGAACAGGTGCGCAGACTTTCGGCCGAGTTGAAGGAAAAAGGCGAGGACTATTGGGCGCAACAGGTGGCGATCCAGGGCGAGGAAGCCGGGGCATGGGTGGCCTTCGCGGAAAATCGAACCCGAGATGCGCTGCGCCTGCTGCAAAAGGCGGCGGACCATGAAGATGCGGCGGAAAAGCATTCTGTGACGCCCGGCGCAGTCCGCCCCGCTCGGGAATTGCTCGGCGACCTGCTGATGGAAATGCACGAACCGAAAGAGGCGCTGAGGGCTTACCGACAGGTGCTAACGGTGGCACCAGGGAGGCGAAACGCCCTCAAAGGGGCAGCGGAAGCGGAACGAGCGGCGGGTATATCCAGCAAAACAAATCAGACAGATAGGGCTCAAACTGACGGCGATGCCGCGGACACCGAAAATCTGGCTCCGGAGATTCGGCCGGAGGGCAGGTAAAATTGCGGCAGGGGTGGAGCTTTTTTACTCAGGTTTATGCGGCAGTCTATTGAAAATAAAGAGGTTAGAATTGGCCTGGAGCTTGCACTTCCTAAGTCGGTGGGGGAGGCGAGCCGAGGATCCCTTTAGGGGATTGAGGGCTGGGCCGGCCCGCTACTCCCCCCTTTTTATTTGCGCCATCTGTCTGGTCGAGATTCTCCCCCGAGACGTCCCCCCACTTGCCCTCACTCACCAAGTAGGCCGAGCACACTCATGAGCATCTGTTCGCGACTCGTCTGGGATGAACAGCGAATCAGGCGAAATAGAAATGGGAAGCAGTTGGCTGGACGAGATGGCTTACGCCAGGCTGGGTTTCGTGAGAGCGCGTAGTGTAATCGGTGAGCGTGAGAGCCAGCATGATGGCCAGCCAGAAAACCGAGCAGACGATGACCAGCTGGGTGCGCTTGGGACTGTAGCGGGCGTGCATGAAGTAGAGCACCACGAGCGTGGCCTTGACGGTGGCAATCGCGAGAGCGATGACGATATTGAATTTGCCGAAGTTCTGGAACGCGGCCCAGACGGTGATGCCAGTGAAAAGCAGCAGCGCCGCGAAGATGGCGGCGTAAACTTTTGGCGAAACGATGTGTTCGGACACGCGCGATTCTCCTACCGGTGCCTGTCAATCAGATATAGCAGCGGGAACAAATAGATCCATACAATATCGACGAAGTGCCAGTACAAGCCCACGACTTCGACGGGCGTGTTGTACTGCGGCGTGAAGCGGCCGGCAAAAGAGCCCTTGATGAGCCAGAGGAGGAGGCCGGCGCCGATGATCATGTGCAGGGCGTGCAGCCCGGTCATGCCGAAATAGAGAGAGAAATACAGCTGGCTGTGCGAATTGATGTCCGGGTCCGAGGCAAAGGCCTTTTCCACTTCTTCTTTTTCCAGGGCCATTTCCTTGGGGTCGTCGGCGGGGGTGGGATGCGCGGAGCGGTAACGCATGTCGAAGCCGCTGCCGGGGATGAGGTGGTGATCGTACTTTTGCTTGTATTCGATGGCCTTGACGCCAAGGAAGACGGTGCCGAGAACGAGCGTGGCGATCAGGAAAGTGCTGACCAATTTCTTTTTGCCGACTTGCGCGGACCAGACGGCCATGGCCATGGTCAAACTGCTCATGATCAGCACAACGGTATTACCGGCGCCGAGTGTGATGTCCAGCGTGTTGCTGCCAATGCCGAAGGCAGTGCTGAAGGCGGTGCGATTGATGGTATAGGCGAGGAACAGGCCGCCGAAGAACAGGACTTCGGTGACCAGGAAAATCCACATGCCGAGCGTGGCGGATTCTTTTTGCTGCTCGAGCGTTTGAAAATGTCCGTACAGATCGCCGGTGCGGTGCACTCGGTACTCCTCTTTGCCATCCAGCGGATGGCTTCTAATTGCGCGCTGCGCGGGTGGGGCAAGCCCCACCCCTACAAATCAACACAACAGAAAACAACACAACGAGCTAATCATCGCCGTGGGCCGGGGCCGGCAATGGCGATCCTGCGGCCAAGCCGAGGTCCGGCCGGTTCAAAAAGTCGTAGGGCTCCCAGGTTACTTCCGGCGTGACGTGGAAATTTTCCGTGGGCGGCGGCGAATCCGTCTTCCACTCGAGACCGGTGGCGGGCCAGGGATTTTGCCCGGCGACTTTGCCGTAGCGCATGGACCAGGTCAGGTAGAGCATCGGCAGCAGATAGCCGAGCGCGAGAATCGAAGCGCCCGCGGTGGACAACACATTAAGCACCTGAAATTCCGGCGGATACGTGTGGTAGCGGCGCGGCATGCCGAGATAGCCAAGAATGAATTGCGGAAAGAAGGTCAGGTTGAAGCCGACGAACAGAGTGACGGCGGCGATGCGCGACAAGACTTCAGGATAGAGCCGGCCGGTAATCTTCGGCCACCAAAAGTGGATGCCACCGACGTAACCCATGACCGCGCCGCCAACCATGATGTAATGGAAATGGGCGACGACGAAGTAGGTGTCGTGGATATGAATGTCCAGGCCGAGGCAGGCGAGAAAGAGTCCAGTGAGGCCGCCAATCAAAAAGAGGCCGATGAAGCCAAAGGCGTAGAGCATCGGCGTGTCCCAGGAAATGGAGCCCTTGTAAAGGGTGGAGGCCCAGTTGAAGACCTTGACTGCCGAAGGAATCGCGACCAGGTAGCTGAGAAAGGAAAAGGTGAGCGCGGCATAAGTGGATTCACCGGTAACGAACATGTGGTGAGCCCAGACCAAGAAACCGATGACGGCGATGGCGATGCTGGAGCCGGCGATGAAGGAGTAGCCGAAGATAGGCTTGCGCGCAAAAGTCGGAATAATCTCACTGATCACGCCCATGGCGGGAAGAATCATGATGTAAACGGCGGGATGCGAATAGAACCAGAAAAGATGCTGGAAGAGGATGGGATCGCCACCGAGAGCGGGATTGAAGAAACCGAGATGAAACATGCGCTCGAGGCCAGCAAGCAGCAGGGTGATGGCGATGACCGGAGTGCCTAAAATCATGACCAGGCTGGTGGCGTAGTGCGCCCAAACGAACAAAGGAAGCCGGAACCAGGTCATGCCGGGGGCGCGCATGGTGTGGATGGTAACGATGAAGTTGAGGCCGGTGAGGATGGAAGAGAAGCCGTTGATAAAGATGCCGATGACCGCGGGGGTGACGGCGGAATTCGAATATACGCTGCTGAGCGGGGTGTAAAAGGTCCAGCCGGTGTCCAGGCCGCCGGTGCCGAAGGAATACAGCACAAAACAGCCACCGACTAGGTAGATGTACCAGCTGAGAAGATTGATCTTTGGAAAGGCCAGATCCTTCGCGCCGATCATCAGGGGAATCAGGAAATTGCCGAGGACAGCGGGAATCGACGGAATCAGGAAAAAGAAAATCATCGCCACGCCGTGCATGGTGAAGAGCTTGTTGTAGGTTTCGGGCGTAACCAGGGCGCCGGTGGGGGTTAGAAGATGGATTCGAATCATGGTGGCGAAAAGGCCGCCGATGAAAAAGAAAACGGTCACCGATCCGAGATACAGCAAGGCGATGCGCTTGTGGTCGGTGGTGAGCAGCCACGAACGGATGCCGTAGGTGGCATTGAGGTAGTCCTCATGCGGCAGTTTGTGGCCCGGCAAAGGAGCTGTCAGCGTTTCACTCATAACTTAGTTCTTCCCCGTGGGCGGTGCAATGCCGGAGCCCTTGGCGGGAACCGGCAGCGACTGCAAAGACTTGATATAGGCAGTGAGTGCAAGAATCTGCTCCTCCGTGAGCTGTCCCTGGAACGTGGGCATCAGCGGCTGATACCCGGCTACGATTTTCGCGTTGGGCTGCAAAATTGATTCGCGGATGTAGGATTCGTCCGCGGTGACGATGGAGCCGTCGGCCAAAAGAACTTTCGCGCCGTAGAGGCCGTTGAGGGAGGGGGAGCGGCCGCTGCCGTCAGGCACATGGCAAGTGATGCAGGCTTTTTCGGCAAAGAGTTTTTCGCCGGCGACGACCGGATTGGTGCTTCCGCCGGAGGAACCGGAAAGCCACGCGGCATAGTCGGACGGCTCCATGACGGTAACCCAGCCACCCATGAGGGCGTGGTTCGTGCCACAGTACTGCGAACAAAAGAAATGGTAACGGCCGGGCTTGGTGGGACGGAACCACATGGTGTTGTAATGGCCGGGAACGACGTCCATTTTCACGCGGAAGGCGGGAACGAAAAAGTCGTGGATGACGTCCTCGCTGGCCAAGACCAGGCGAACGTTGCGGTTCACGGGAACGTGCAACTCGTTTATTTCTTTCAGCCCGTTGGGCTGCTGCGCCTTCCACATCCACTGTTTGCCGATGACGTAAACGTCGAGTGTGTCCCGCGGAGCGTTGCGATAATCGACATAGACGACCGCGCCCCAGCCAAACATAGCCATTGCCAGAATCAGGGGAATGATCATCCAGGCGGCTTCGAGCCGGGAATCCCCGTGGATGGGTACGCCGACGTCATTCGGCGCTTTGCGGTGAAATTTGAAGAAGAAAACGACGATCGCCACGGTAACGGCGGTGGCGAAGAAGACACAAATCGCGGTGATGAAGAGCATCAGGGAGTCCACTTGCGGCGCGAAGTTGGACGCTTGCTCCGGATAGATTGGCAATTGCGACTGCACGGCTTAGTGAGCTCCTCGTTCCAGGCCGCTCGGAAGCGGCTGGCGCAGATTCCGTGCCGCCAGAGTTTCGCGGCGGCGGGAAAGCAAAATTCCTCCAACAATGCAGAGAATCGTCAGGACTCCGCCGAGACGAATAAGCTTGAGAATCGAAGCGCTGTAGGCGGCGGCGGTGGGGTCGTAGTGATAGCAAAAGAGCAAAACGTGATCGATGGGGGTGCCGATCTTCCCGGCAGAGGCATCCACGAGGCCGAAGCGCATGTCGTGGCCCGGGAATTCGACGCCGTAGAAGTAGCGCGAGATGTGGCCGCCCGGGGTGAGAAGCATGACACCGCTGGCGTGCGCGAAGAGATTGGACTTGGCATCGAAGGTGTAGCGGAAATTCGCGGCTTTGGTCAGGGCTTCAATGGATTCTTTCGAACCGGTAAGGAAATGCCAACCGGAATCCGTTTCAGGGCGGCGGAAATGGACCAAGGCCTTCTTTTTCTTTTCGGCGGCCATCTCGGGGGTCTCGCGGGGATCGAAGCTGACGAAAACAACATCGTAATCGCGGCCGGGATTGAATGAAAGCATGCGCAGTGCGCCAACGACACCCTGTTCGACCTGATCGCACAGCATGGGGCAGCCGTAGTATACGAAGGCGAGGACCACGGGCTTCTGATGGCCGAAGTAATCGCGAAGCTGGACGCTGCGACCGGTTTCGTCGCGGAACGGGAGGTCCAGAGGCACGGGGCCGTTGAGTGGCGGCTCGAAGCCCACGTTTTGCAGAGCTCGCGGCATGGTGGAAGCCGATGGGGCGGTGTTGCTGGGTACCGCTTGCGCGTGCAAAGTGCAAGCTGCAAGCAAGCAAGCTGCAAGGCCGGCGAAATGGCGAACTTTATTCATTGGGTTATTTCTTCTTCTCCACCGCTGGAGCAGGTCCCGCAGGCAAACCTTTTTCAGCAATCATCTTCATCGCATCCTTGATGGGAATCTGCGCGATGCCGCTGCCCCTGTCGATCCATTCGAGCCTTTCATTGGCCTCGGAGTCTTCTTGAATCTTCTTTCGCAGGTCGGCTTGTGGATCCGTTTGATGGCCGGGAACACCCTGTAGCCGGGGCTCGGGAGGCATCATTCGATAATCCTTGCCAAGTGCATCGCGGGACGGAGGAGGAGGCGCATCGATCGAGGCCGCGTAATTCCGTGTGAGCCGCAGGATGTAAACGCAAATCAGCGCTGAGGCCACGACCGCGAGGGCAAGGGCGAGCAGATAGCCATAAATCGTGCCGGACTGGACGTCGCGTTCTTCGAACGACACGTCGGTGTGGCGCGGCTCCTGGCCCGTGTTGGGGGACTCAGTACTCATGATGCTCAATGGCCTCCCCCAATTTCGGATCGCCCAGCGGGAGAATCGGGCACTGCTTCAAATTGAAAGCAAAGAAGCCGAGCCAGATTCCGCCGAGCCCAATGGGCAAAACAATGTCCAGCCAGGTAGGCAAGGCGCGCGAAGTGAATTCCGGACGCGTCATCCAGAATAGATCCACGAGTCGCATGAAGATGAGCCACATGGCTATCTTCGGGAGCACTTTCGCGTTGCGCTTCACATCCTGGGACAAAAGGAGAAAAAAGGGCACGAAGAAATGGAACACCAGAACGATTACGGCGACAACGCCCCACCCGCCGTACAACCTCGTGCGATAAAAACTGATTTCTTCCGGCTGGTTGCCGGACCAGATGATCAAGAGCTGCGAAAAATCGAAGTACGCCCAGAGCATGACAAAGGCGAGCAGCAATTTTCCCAGATCGTGCAGGTGGCGCTTTTGCAGTACGCTGGCGAAGGGTTCGGTGCGGGAGAGAAGCACAACGACAGCGATCATGAAAGCCATCGAGGAGATCAACTGTCCGGCCACGAACAGGAAACCGTAGATGGTAGAAGCCCAGTGGGGCGAGAGAGACATCACCCAGTCGAAGGACGCGAAGGTCATCATGAAAACGTAAAGGATGAGACCGGGGCCAGCAAGCATTTTGAAGCGCAGGCGCAAGGCGCGGTCTTCGGGGTTGGCGTCCTGCCGCTTGGACAAAATATTGAAAATGAACATCAACGCCAGCCAGACAGCGAAATAAATGACGGCGCGAGTGTAAAAACCATTTGCCGTGAGGTAAGTTTTTTGAAAGTCCGAGAGAGCACCTTCGCCCGAGGGCGGCGCGTTGAGCCAGCCCTTTTCATCTCCGTGGCCCGCATAGAGATGGTGCATTCCGAATAACACGATGGGCAAGAAGGCAATAACCATGAGGGGAAGAGTGCGCGTGGCCGATTCCAGCGACCGGCGGATGATGATGCCCCAGTGGCCGCTGACCAAGTGCTGCAACATCAAGAGGCCCAGAGAGCCGACGGTCAAGCCGAGAACCAGCAGGAAACTCATCAAGTAGGACGGATAAAATAGC
This sequence comes from Candidatus Acidiferrum sp., assembly GCA_036522305.1. Taxonomy (GTDB): domain Bacteria; phylum Acidobacteriota; class Terriglobia; order Acidiferrales; family UBA7541; genus Acidiferrum. The sequence continues at coordinate 40,202 of DATDGB010000035.1, forward strand.
TCGGGCGTGCGCATGGCGCCGAAAATGGAAACCAGCAAAGCTACGCCGCCCACGATGAACGCTCGCTGTTGAAGGCGGCTGACGCTCTCTGGCGCCGTGTATTCTGGCGCGCTCATTCCTTTTTCTCCCCTGTGGATTCCTTGACGCTGCCTGTTTCCGTCTTCGGTTCGCCGCCCGGTTTTGCGCTAGATGCACCGCTTTGATTCAATTTCTCGCGAAGCTCCGCGGGCAGATCGGCGACCTTGGCGTTCCGGCTGAGTTGCAGTGCTCGAATGTAAGCGATTATGGCCCAGCGATCGCGCGGAGGAATCTGCGCGGCATAGCCGAGCATCTGTCCGAAACCGTTGGTGATGTTGTCGTAGTAATAGCCATTGTGCGCCTGGCGCAAGCGGTCCTGATGATAGCTGGGAGGCTGCTTCATGCCGCGCATGGCCACCATGCCGTTGCCGTCACCCTGTAATCCGTGGCAGGGAGTGCAGAAAATCTTATAGCGTTCTTCGCCGCGCTCAAGCAGTTCGAGATTCACGGGCAACGGGAAATTGTTCGAATCTTTCGGCACAAAGAGTTCGTCGTTGGCCAGCGAACCGCGCGCCACAGTATTTTCTACGAGCGGGCGCTCCGAACGGCCGTCTTCAAACGATGGCGAAGGCGAAAGTGGCCGATTCTTCGGCTGGTTGGCCATGTCCTGTTTGAGATAGTCGCAGCTGGCTCCGAAGACCAGGCAAGTGGCGGCGCAAGCGGTGAGGAAAAAGCGCGAGGTGTTAATCATCCGACACCTCGGTGATATGGTGCGCGTGAACTTCCTGAAGGATGCGCGCGCATTCCGCCAAATGGAACTTCGGGTCCTTGGCCTCAATGCAAACAAAAAAACGGTCCGCCGATGCATGGGTAAAACGAGGGACGTTGAAAACCGGATGGTGGGGCTGAGGCAGTTTGTTCAGGGCCAGCATACCGAAAACCGCTGCGAGCGACGCACCGAGAATCGTCAATTCAAAAGTGACGGGAATAAAGGCCGGCCAGCTATTGAGGGGGCGGCCGCCGATGTTCAACGGATAGGCGGTTGTCGCCACCCAGTACTGGAAGAAAAAACCGCCAACCCCGCCGGCCAAGCCGCCGAGGAGGCAAATCGTCGAAACCATGTCGCGCTTGAGGCCCAGCGCCTCGGAAAGACCTTCCACGGGAAATGGCGAATACGCGTTGACGCGGCGGTAGCCGGCGGCGCGAATTTTTTCCACGGCATGAATCAGCTCCGCAGGGTCGCCAAACTCACCCATCACGCCATAAATATGAGAGCGATGAAGGTGCTGCATTATTTCTCGTCCTCGGAAGTTTCCGACACCAGTTCGCGCATTTCCGCGATGGAAATCGCCGGGAGCACGCGCACGAACAGGAAGATCAAAGTGACGAACATACCCATGGTGCCGATAAAGGTGGCCCAATCCCAGAACGTCGGGCTGTAGCGGCCCCAGGCGGAGGGCACGAAGTCGCGGGTCAGGCTGATAACCACAATGACGAAACGCTCCAGCCACATGCCGATATTCACAACGATGGACATGATGAAAAGCACCGCGACGTTGTGGCGCATCTTGAAGGACCAGAGCAACTGCGGAATCAAGATGTTGCAAAGTATCAGCGCGTAGTAATACGGGGCATACGGACCGTGCAGGCGCTGCTGGACCAGAAAAACGTCAAATTTGTTGCCGCTGTAAGAGGCCATGAAGAATTCGATGAAATAGCCATAGGCGACGATGAGGCCGGTGGCGAGCATGACCTTGGCCATGTTGTCCAGGTGGCGCATGGTGATGAAGTCTTCGAGGCCATAAACCTTGCGCAGCGGAATCGCGATGGTCAAAACCATGGCAAAGCCCGAATAAATCGCGCCAGCCACGAAATACGGCGGAAAGATCGTGGTATGCCAGCCGGGCACGATGGCGACGGAAAAGTCGAAGCTGATCACCGAATGCACGCTGAGAACGAGCGGCGTTGCCAGCCCCGCGAGCAAGAGGTACGCCGACTGATAGCGATGCCAGTGACGTGCCGAGCCGCGCCAGCCCAGCGCCAACATCCCGTAGATGATCTTCATGGGCTTCTGGACGGAACGATCTCGGAGCGTCGCCAAGTCCGGAATGAGGCCCACGAACCAGAACATGAGCGAGACCGTGCCGTAGGTCGAAACCGCAAACACGTCCCAGATCAACGGGCTGCGGAACTGCGGCCAAATCCCCATCGTGCTGGGGTACGGGAACATGTAAAACGCCATCCACGGCCTACCCGTGTGGATCAGCGGGAACATGCCGGCGCAGGCCACGGCGAAAAGCGTCATGGCTTCCGCGAAACGGTTGATGGAGGTGCGCCACTTCTGATTCAAGAGGAACAAAATCGCGGAGATCAGCGTTCCTGCATGGCCGATACCAATCCACCAGACGAAATTGACGATGGCAAAACCCCAGCCGATGGGGATATTGATGCCCCAAATGCCGGTGCCTTTGATGATCAGCCAGCCGATGGCTACGGTCATCATGCCCATGACGCTGAAGGCGATCAAAAATCCGATATACCAGCCGATGGAAGTCGGACGCGTCAGAACAATGGCGCTGATCTTGTCCGTGACGGAACCGTACGTATAACCAGGTCCGATCACCGGAGTCAGCCGGCGAATTTCGGGAGAATCGAGTGGTGGTTGGCCAGCGCTCATGCCGACTCCAATTCGGGATTCGGATTGCGCACAGCGGCTAGGTAGGTGGTGCGCGGGCGCGCGTTTAGTTCGCCGAGGAGCGTGTAGTTGCGCTGCTGGGCTTTCAGCTTGGCGACGCGACTGTTCTTGTCATTGGCGTTGCCGAAGACGATGGCCTCGGTGGGGCAAGCTTGTTCGCACGCGGTAACGATCGCGCCATCGTGGATGGGGGCGTTAGACTTTTCCGCGTCAATGCGTGCGTTGTTAATGCGCTGCACGCAGTAGGTGCACTTTTCCATGACGCCGCGGCTGCGCACCGTAACTTCCGGGTTGCGCAAAAGCTTGAGCTGCGGCGTTTCCCAATCCTGGAAGCGCAGGAAATTGAAGCGGCGCACTTTGTACGGGCAGTTGTTCGAACAATAGCGCGTGCCGACGCAGCGGTTGTAGACCATGTCGTTCAGGCCTTCGGCGCTGTGCACCGTTGCGCCGACAGGGCAAACCTGCTCGCAAGGCGCGTTCTCGCACTGCTGGCAGGGGACCGGCTGGAAAAATGTGGGCGGATTGAAAAGCGACTCGTCGTAACTGGACGGATCGTGCGCCGTGGACTTGGGCGGCGTTTCGTAATAGCGGTCAACGCGAATCCAATGCATTTCACGGCCGCGCATGACCTGATCCTTGCCGACCACAGGAATGTTGTTCTCCGACTGGCAAGCGACCACGCAAGCGTTGCAGCCATTGCATTTGTTCAAGTCGATGGCCATCGCCCACTTGTCGCGGTCGTAGGGAAATTCGGCTTCACCCTTGTAGAGAGAGAGTTCCTTCGGCGGCAGTTCCGCGTGCTCATTGGCAAAATTTGGATTCTTGCGGTATTCCTCGAGCGTGCCGGTTGCCAAAATCTGGCGGCCTTCCATGCTGAAGTGATACTGGGTGCAGGCGAGCGGATAGTCTTCGCCTGTTTTCTTGATGGCGCTGGCGGAAGCGGAGGTCACCCAGAGTGCATCGGAAGTGCGCACGGCGTAGGCGTTGAAGCCTTTGTTTGTGCCGGTGTAGCCCGCGCGCTTACGCCCGTAACCCAGCGGAAGGACGATGGTGCCGTCGGCCTGACCGGGGACTCTCCACGCGGCAGCGGTGACTTTGCTGTTCGAGAGCGAAATGTCGATGACGTTCGAATAAACTTTGCCGTGTTCGCCGCCGCGCGCAGCGATATCGTGGGTCAGGCTGAGTTTTTCACCGGTTTTCGGGCTGACCAGAGCGGCGTTGTCCCAGGTGAGCTTGGTGACGGGCTTCGGCAATTCCTGCAACCAGCCGTTATTGGCGAAGCGCCCGTCGTAAACGCACGGATCCGGGCGGAAGAGGAATTCGATTTCATCGGCGGGCGTGGTTTTCGCAGCAGGCAGGCTGGCCGCGCTAAATTTCAGAGAAGCATTGACGGGTGCGAAAGCCGAGCCGGCCACAAGTCCGTCGTTCAATGTTTTCCGCCAGAACTTTTCGAAATCAGCTTTCTCAGCGTCCGTTAAGCCAAAGTGAGTGAAGAACGAAGGTGCACTCAGCCTGGTGCGCAACGCATCGTAGTCGTTAACGCCAGGCTTGTCACTGAAAGCCGCAAGCACTTCACGCGCGGAATGGGTGTGATAGAGCGGCGCGATCAGCGGCTGAATGACGCTGAGCGTGCCGTCAAAAGCGCGCGCATCGCCCCAGGTTTCGAGGTAGTGCGATTCGGCAACGTGCCAATCGCACAGTTCCGACGTTTCGTCGAAATGCGAGCTGACGTGAATGACGTTCTTGACTTTCTTCTGCTTCTTTTCTTGATCGAACTTGAGCTTCGACGCGAAGTCGAAATCATGCGGTGCGGTGTAAACCGGGTTGACGCCCAAAATCAGCAGGGTTTCGACTTTATCGGCCTCGATATCGGCGCACAATTCGCGCAGCGAGTCGAGATTGTTCACGGGCTGCGGTTCGACCGGTTCCGTGTAATAGAGCGTTGTCCCCACGTTACCGAGGGCCGCGTTGACGGCATGCGCCAGCGCGTGGACTTCCGCGGGTTGCTGTTCCCCCGCAACGACCAGCGATGTCCCCTTATGTTGCTGGAGATCTTTCGCGACGGCGTCGAGCCACTTTTCCGCGCCAGACGGAGTTCCGCCGATCCCGAGTTTCGCCGCCAGCGCACGCGCGAAAAGCTCCACTTCCGAGGCCCGCAAGGGCAAACGATGATCCGCGGTTGCGCCAGTGACGCTCGGAGTCGGCTCAACCACGTAGAGCCGATTCATCGTGTCGCTCGGACCATTCAATTTGCGGCGTCGCGAGAATTCTCTCGCGTAGCGAATGTGCCCCGGGCCGCTGCCCAGGAAATCGGAATCGAGCGAGAGGATGACATCAGCCTTTTCCGGCCGGTAAACCGTGTTGAGGTACCTGCCGAAGGCGAGCTTCGCGCCCTCGCGCGCGCCATCGCCGACCGCCGGCTCCCACTGGTGCCACTTGGCCTTTGGAAAAAGCGTCAGAAGCGACTGAATCTGCGCGGCGAGTGTCGGTGAAGTGATCAGACCACTCAAAATTCGGAAACCCGCACCGTTCGTGGCTTTCATCCCAGCCGCGATCGCCTGCGCGCTTTCCACAAACAACGACCACGTCTGAATTTCGCCGTATTTCGTGACCGTCTGCGCGCGATCCGGGTCGTAAAGATTCAGGACCGAAGCCTGCGCGAACACGTTGGTCGCGCCAAGGCTCGATGGATGGTCGGGGTTGCCTTCGATTTTGGTTGGCCGCCCTTCGTGGCTTTCCACCAACAAGCCGACGGCATCCGCGCCAAACGGCATCGCGGTGGCATAAAACTGTGGCCTGCCGAGGGTCAATCCTTCGGGCTGCTTGACGTACGGCACGACAACCTGTTCGGGCGTGCGGCCGCAACCGCCGAGACCGGCAAACGCCAGCGAAGCTGTCATCAATTTCAGGAAATCGCGCCGGTCGACGCCGTCGTCCCATTCCGAAGGCGCCTGACGCGGGAATTCGCGGTGCAGCAACTCTGTAAATTCCGGATCGCCGGCAAGTTCCTCGAGCGTGCGCCAATACTGCTTGCCGGTTTTCGATTGGAGCTTGGCGCGTACGGTGGCCAAGTCCATGGGGTTTTTGTGAAGCTTCGCCTCTTCAGCCGGATCGTGGTGATCGTGCTGGCCTTGAAGGTGTTCGTGTTGTTCGTGCTCGCGCATACCGTCCATTAGCGATGACAGGTCGAGCAGCTGGTCAGCTCGGCCGTTGTCCGAATGTTGTAAGACTTTCTCAGCTCCGCACCCACTTGCGCCTGATTGTCCGGAGCTTTCCAGTCCATATTGAAAACCTGATCTTTCGAGCGAAGCACTGGCTCCGGATTGCGGTGGCACTCCACGCACCACTGCATCAGCAGCGTATTGGCCTGGAACACCAAGGGCATCTGGTTGATCTCCCCGTGGCAGGTCGAGCAACCCACGCCCTTATTGATATGAATGCTGTGATTGAAATAGGCGAAATCAGCCAAGCGGTGAACTTTGACCCACTCGATGGATTTATCGCTGCGATAGCTCTCGCGAACCGGCTCGAGGTAGGCAGAAGTGTTGTAAAGCACGGAATGGCAGTTCATGCAGGTTTTCGTGGGCGGAATGCCGGCCACCGCGGAAGTTTCCACGCCGGTATGGCAGTAGCGGCAGTCGATGCCGTCATCGCCGACGTGATGCTTGTGGCTGAATTGCACCGGCTGCTCACGCGTAATGTTCTGCCGCGTCAGATAGGGCGAGCGCGCCACCGCAAGTACGGCTACGAGCGCCAGCCCGACCAGAAAGAGGGTCGAAAAGACACTGAAGCGCGCGATAAAATTCGTACTTCGATGAAAAATCTGGGCCATGTCTTTTCAGCACTATGCGGGGGAACGCTCCGGAAGGGAGCTGCGGTCAGGGCGTCCCACGAGTGAACCGGACAGTGCAAACCCGGGTCGTGCTTGACGCGATAGTGTCCACCAAAACATTCTGGAATGCAACCTTCGCGCCAATTTATCTTCAAACATTTTCTGGCAACTTTTTTCCGTACCTTTTGAATCCTTTAAACCCTTCGAATAACTTCTCTGATTTCTTCATTTCACCCCAAACGTTGAACGAGGCGAAGACGAATAGCCCGCCATCCACCTGCAACCTCTTCCGGATGTGCACGCTTCCCTGTTACGGGATGTGATGCTGTAGCGAATCGAGAGATGCAAACTTTTTTCACTACTTTTTGGCCGGGGCATCGGCTTGGGGCAAGGTCGTGGTATCTTAGATCTACCCTTCGCCGCTCATTTTATGGCGGAGCCTTCCCCGAAGGGGAACTGTGATTCGCCCGGGCAAAAGGGGGCGAAGAAAGCCTGCTGGGGCGTGGTCCAACTGGTAGGACACCTCACTGTTAATGAGGACGGTGAAGGTTCGAATCCTTCCGCCCCAGCCAATTCTTTGGCGTACGAACGCGTTACAAAGCTAACCCTTCGCGGTGGGCAGACCCGCTTCCAGCCAGCCCTTCCAGCCGCCGCCCATCGATTCGACGTTGGTGTAGCCCATTTTCTGTAGGTTTTCAGCTACGAGTGCGGAACGGAATCCGCCGCCGCAATACAGAACGAGCTTCGCGCTGGTGTCCGGTACTCGCGCTTCAATATCCCGCTCGATGATTCCCCTGCCCATGTGAATGGCGGCGGGAAGATGACCGTTGGCCCATTCGGTGTCCTCGCGCGTGTCGACCAGTAGAAATTTTTCGCCCGCGTCGATGCGGCGCTTCACCTCGGCGACGTTTGTTTCCTTGATTTTCTTCTTTGCTTCATTCACTAGTTTCAGGAATTGCGGAGCGTGGGCCATCGGAGGACTCCTTCTGGGAATGACTCGCGGCGAGCATAACACAATGGGAATAATGTCTCGTCTTAGACTGTGGCTGATTTGGATAGGAAGGCTTTAGCCGAAAAAACGCGAAGGGCAATAAGCAGCGGCTAACTTGGCGGCGTCTCCGCCCTTGGCTTATTCACCTCGCCTTTCTTGGCAAAAGAGCGAACCAGATTCACGAAGTTCCAACGCGCTTTTTCCGGAGTCCGATCGCCTTCGCCGGGCATCTTTCCCCTGCCGTTGCTGATAATCCAAAAGAGCTCGCCATCGGTCATCTTTTCGATGGAAGAAGCGTCGCGCCAGTCGTGAAGTTCAAGTTTCATCTCAACGGCGAGGTCACCCTTACCGTCACCGCTTTTGCCATGACACATGGCGCACGTGTAGCCAAACGTTTTGCGGGCTTGTGCCACTCCTTCCGCCGTTGGCGCGACGGGATTCTTTTTTGCGGCGTCTTCCGGAGTCATTTTTGCTTCCGCGGCGCCCGGCTTTTCCTGAGTGGAGTTCGGCTCAGAATTCGCAATCCCGAAGCTCACGAGCAGAATCACACCCAGGACTAAAATTGTCCTGCGCATATTTTCCTCCTGACAGGATGGACCGGCCGAGTGAGCGAGGTCGGCTTGATTTTGAACGAATTCTACGCCCAGGGACTGCGGATGGAAAGGATTAAAAAAATGAATGATAGGGCCCGGGTGGCTGGAAAGATGGGCTATTCCAGATCGCGCCAGTTCGGTCCGGAACCGATTCCCACGACGATGGGCACGGCCAGTTTGTGGACGCCTTCCATTTCTTCTTTAACCAATTTTGCCAGCTTGGTGCGTTCCTTTGCCGGAACCTCGAACAGCAACTCGTCGTGCACCTGCAAAATCATTTTGGCATCGAACTTTTCCTCCGCCAGGCGCTCGTCGATGCGGATCATCGCCAACTTGATCAAATCGGCAGCCGTGCCTTGCAAGGGCGAATTCAGTGCGGTGCGCTCCGCAAAATTGCGAAGCTGCATTTGCGGCGAATTGATTTCCGGAATAGGGCGAATCCTTCCGAACAAGGTTTTCGCCATGCCGGTCTTGCGCGTCTCGGCAAGAATATTGTCCAAGTACTCCTTGACGCCGCGATAGCGCATGAAATAAGCGTTGATGAATTTCGCGGCCTCTTTCTGCTCGATGCCCAATTGCTGCGCCAGCCCGAATGGCGAAAGTCCGTAAATAATGCCGAAGTTGATGGCTTTGGCGGCGCGGCGATGCTCCGCGTTTTGCGCCATCGGTCCCACGCCGAAAACTTCTTGGGCTGTGCGCGCGTGAATATCTTCCCCGTTGCGGAACGCCGCGATGAGCACAGGGTCTTTCGAAAAATGCGCCATGATGCGCAGCTCAATCTGCGAGTAGTCCGCAGACAGCAAGATCTGTCCTTTTTCGGCAACGAAAGCGGCGCGAATCTCGCGGCCCAGTTCAGTGCGGATCGGAATATTCTGCAGATTGGGATCGCTTGAGCTAAGCCGCCCGGTGGCCGTGCCGGTTTGCGAAAAACTGGTGTGCAAACGCCCAGTCTCGGGATGGATCAATTTCGGCAACGCATCCACGTACGTCGATTTGAGCTTGGCGATTTCGCGGTATTCAATAATCTTGGCGGGGAGCGGGTGTTGCGCCGACAGTTCCTCGAGAATGTCCGCAGCGGTAGATCGCGCTTTCGCCTTTCCGCGCCGCACGTTCGGCTGCAAATTCAATTTGTCAAATAGGATTTCCGCGAGCTGCGTTGGCGAGTTGACGTTGAATTCCGAGCCCGCAAGTTTCCAGATCTCTTTTTCCAGGCGGCGGATTTCTTTCTCCATCGTCTGCGACATTTTGCCGAGTTCTTTGGGATCAACGCGGATGCCGTTCCGTTCGAGTTCCGCAATCACTGGCGCGAGCGGCAGGTCCATTTTTTCGTAAGCATCTTCGAGCTTCTGCTCCTGGATTTGCGAGTGCAGTGCGGGCGCGAGCCGCTGCAGATAGTCGGCACGCTCGCCGGGACCGCCGCCCATCATCGCGTTAAATTGCCGCATCACCACGTCGGAGAAATTGTGGTTCGCGGTCGTGGGCCGCAGCAGATAAGAATAAATCTGCGTAGCGTGGCGAATATTCGCGGCCCGGCCGGCAAGAAGTTGGAATAGTTTCGGGTCGTGGACGATCTTCGGCCGTTTCGCATCGGCAAGCATCGGCAGGAGCGCTTTCAATGCCTCGCCTTTTTCGTCGAACCACACGGAGCGTCCCTCACCGGCTTTCGAAGAAACCTCGATCGAAGCAATCCGCGTCCCAAATCCTTCCGTCTCGCGTTCACCTACCTCGAGATTCAGCCAGACCGCCAACGGCTGTTTCGCTGGGAGTTTCCCCAAGTATTCGCGGAACTCCGAGACGCTGGCGAACTGCGCGTAATCCGCCTTCACTGCCGGCTCGGAACTCGCGGGCGCGGCGGACGCCACCGCTTCCGAGCCCAATTCCTTCAACAGCGAGCTGAAGCCCAGCTCGCGATAGAGTTCCGCGAGAGCCGCGCCGTCTGGCGGACGTAGTTCCAGTTCCTGCAGGTTGACCTCGATCGGCGCGTCCTTCGCAATCTCCGCCAGTTGCTTGGACATCAGCACCTGTTCACGCTGTTGCTGCAATGCTTCCCGGTATCGTTTGTTAGGCACTTCGTCCGCATGATCGAGCGCGTTCTCGACACTCCCGTACTTCTTGATCAACTCCGCTGCGCCCTTTTCGCCGATTCCCTTTGCGCCGGGAATGTTATCGATCGTGTCGCCCAACAGAGCCATGTAGTCCACGACTTTTTCCGGCGGCACCCCCAATATCTCTTCGACCCTCTTTTCATCCACGATGATGTCGCCCTTGGCGCCGCCGGAGCCGGTGCGCAGCGTCCGCACGCTTTTGCCAACCAGCTGCATCATGTCTTTGTCGTTGGACACAATCAAAACTTCCAGATTGTGCTTTCCTGCTTTGACGGCCATTGTCCCGATCACGTCGTCCGCTTCGTAACCTTTGACTTCGAGAATCGGCAGGCGCATCGCTTCGCACAACCGGCGAACAAGTGGCAGTTGCACGCGCATTTCGTCCGGCATGGGTTGGCGCTGCGCTTTGTATTTCTCGAAAAGCTTGTCGCGGAAAGTCGCTCCGGGTGGATCAAAAACAATTCCGATGTACTCCGGCTGGTAGTCCTTGATCAACCGTCGCAAGATATTTCCGAATAGAAAGGGAACGTTTGTAGGGACGCCGCCGGGACCTGTGAGCCGCTGAGGCATGGGCGCAAAAAACGCGCGATAAACATGCGCCATGGCATCGACGAGAAAAAGTTTTTTCGGAGGGGAAGACATGAAGGCGAGTATAGCAAAGCCAAATGGCGACGGCGGGAGTCTACTCCCGCTTCTTCGACCGCCCTGCCGGGGCACTCGCCAAGAAAAAAGGCCGCACTGGAGTTTCTTCCCGTGCGGCCTTACAAAACAACAGTCAGACTTTATTGCTTGTTCGGTTTGTTAGGTTCAGGCTTCGACTCGGATTTTGGTTCAGGCTTGCCCGCTGATTGCCCCTTGGATGCGCCCTGTTCGCCGGTTTGCGCCTGCGAAACGAGCAGCATTCGCGTGCCGCTTTCCAAGTGAACGTTCTTGCCCGCGGAAGTGATCACCGAACCTTGCGTGGCGTTCGAAGCTGCGGTGCTCAGGTTCAGACCGTTAAGCCCAAACACGCCTTGGCTGTTTGAAGTGAGCTGCCCCGCGGTGTTCAAACCGCCTACCGCTCCCTTCGACGCACCGGCGATACTGCCGCCTGCGTTTGCCGCGGAGTTCACGGTTCCGCCGGCAACTCCACCGACGTTAGCCGCCGTGTTTGTCACCGTGCCCACGGCTCCGCCTGCGTTAGAAGTCACGCCGCCTAGCGCTCCGCGTCCGCCAGCTGCGCCGGAGCCCGCCGCTGAAGCGCCCATGCCGCCCATCGAATCCATCTCCGATCCCGCAGCCGAGACGCCGCTCTGTGCCGAAGCAATCGCCTGGATTCTTGCGTTCAAAGGAATCTCCTGGCCGTTCTTCAGGATCGCTTTGTCGAACACGATGCCTAGCGAAGATTCCGATTCGCCTTTGGCACGTGCCGAGGCCTGCGTCACGTGACCCACTAACTTTGCACCTTTCGGAATCACGGTTTTTCCTTCGGACTTCGCTGCTTCCGTGCTGTGCGCGTTTACCGGATCACCCGGCTTGCACTTTTTCGAATCGATTGGCGAAGTCAGAGCGGCGTTGAACGCCGTGCCACTCGCCAGCGACCCATTTGCTTGCCCGTTCTGCGCCGAGGCTGAGGTTGAAGCCGTCGTGTTAGCAGACGTTTGTGCTTGGGTCTTGCCTGCTTCAACCGAAGCTTGGCTGCTGCTCTGCACTCCCGCCTGGGCTCCCGTTTGCGCCTGTGCCACAGCACTAAAGCTGAAAAGGGCCCCCACGGCAATTGCATAACCTGTGTGATTCATGGTCGTGATTCCTCCTCCACATTACATTTGGAAAAAGAGCTGGGTCTTGTGCATAGACATAAGGGCATCCACGGACCAATTTGACAGTCGCAAGGGCCGTGCCGAGGTGTAACGGTTTTGTTTTCTAACAGTTACGTTGATGAAGGGTGCCCGCCCAATGGGAAAAATGACAAGTACTGCGCAGGATTTACAAGGTGACCGCGCCGCTCTCGGGCCCAAGAATCAGCCTAGACGATGCCGAGCGGCTTCGCCACTTCTGCCAGAATGTCTGCTGCGCGTAGGAGTTGTTCGCGTTTGTGTGTCGCGCTGACGATGGCGCGAAGCCGCGCTTTGCCTTCCGCCACCGTCGGGTAGCCGACGGCGGGCGCAAAGACTCCCGCTTCAAAGAGTTTTTTCGAGAATTCGAAGGCCTTCGCCGCATCGCCTACATGAATAGGAATAATCGGTGTCTCGCTCACCTTGAATTGGAAACCGCGCTTCTTCAGTTCGCGTTTGAACATTTTCGTATTGGCCCAGAGTTTCTTCACCAATTTCTCGCCTTCCGGTGAATCCAGCAATGCGAACGCCGCCTGGCACGCCGCCGCCGTCGCCGGCGGATGTGAAGTCGAAAATAGAAAGGGCCTCGCTCGCAAGTACAGAAAATCAATCAGGTCGCGTGACCCGCAGACGTATCCACCCATTGCGCCAATCGCTTTGCTGAGTGTCCCCACCTGGATGTGAACGCGCCCGTGGCACTGGTGATGATCCACGGTCCCGCGGCCGCCGCGGCCCAGCACGCCCGAAGCGTGCGCATCGTCCACCATCATGATGCAGTTGTACTTTTCTGCAAGGTCGCAAAGCTCCGGCAGCGGCGCAATATCGCCGTCCATTGAAAAAACGCCGTCCGTAATGATCAGCTTCTTCCCCAGAAAACTGCTGTGCTCCTGCAGGATGCGTTCGCAGTCCTTCACATCCTTGTGCTTGAAAACTTTGATCGTCGCTCGCGAAAGCCGCGCGCCGTCAATAATCGACGCGTGATTCAGTTCGTCCGAGATGATCAAGTCTTCCTTGCCCAGCACCGCCGATACCGTTCCCGCGTTGGCCGTAAAGCCCGACTGAAACACCACGCAAGCTTCCACGTTCTTGAATGCCGCGATTTGCTCTTCCAGCTCTATATGCAATTTCATCGTGCCGGCAATCGTTCGAACCGCCCCCGCGCCCGCGCCATATCGTTTCACGGCATCCAACGCGGCTTTGCGCAGCACCTTGTGTGTTGTCAGGCCGAGATAATTATTCGAAGCCAGGTTGATCACTTCCCGCCCGTCGAAAATACAAACCGGCTTCTGCTCGCCTTCCAGCACGCGCAGCTTCGGCGCCACACCTTTCGCGCGCAGTTCATTCAACTGGTCGCTCACATACTGCAGCGGATTCTGCTTCGTTGCTATTGTCGCGGTATCGGACATGGTGGCACTCCTGACTTGGACTCGCTGGGGGAAGAACTATTCTGCTTCAGCTTGGGGCTCCGCGCAAACAATTCGAACACACGGTAAGAAAAACAATTTACTCAGTGCGGCATCCCGTTCGGATACAACAAAACTTTTCCAGCTAACCCGCCTTGCAACAACGTAAACGCATTCTCGAACTTATCCAGCGAGGCGCGCTCCCCGAACAATGGCTCGAGATTCAGACGCCCCGCCTTCAGCAGCGCCGTCATCTGCACCCAGGTTTCATACATCCGCCGCCCGTAAATCCCCTGCACGGTCGCGCCCTTGAAAATCACATCATTCACAAGATCCAGCGGCACATTTTCCGTCGGAATCCCGAGCAACGACGCACGCCCGCCAGCACGCAGCGCCTTAAATCCCTGTTGAATCGCCGTGGGATTGCCGGACATTTCCAGCAGCGCGTCGACGCCCGTTCCATTCGTCTCGGCCAGAATCTTCGCCACGGCATCTTCCGCTGCGGGATTCAGCACCACATCCGCGCCCATCTTCCTTGCCATGGCGCGCCGCTTTTCGTTCGTCTCCGTCGCGAATACCGTGGAACTCCCACAAGCCTTGGCCACCGCGATGGACATCAAACCAATCGGCCCGCATCCTGTAACTAAGACCGTCTGGCCCGCGATCGGCCCCGCCAGCACCGTATGCACCGCATTTCCCAGCGGATCGAGTATCGCCCCGTAGTGTTCCGGAATCGCGGCATCCAGCTTCCAGATATTCGACGCTGGAATCTTCACGAATTCCGCGAACGCACCGTCCTGATCGATCCCGATAATTCGCAGGTTTTGGCAAATGTGCGCCTGCCCCAGCCGGCACTGGCGGCAATGTCTGCAGTTGAGATGCATTTCCGCGCTGACAAAATCCCCCGCCTTGACCGCGCGTACCTCGTCGCCGACGCGCTCGACGGTGCCGCAAAATTCATGTCCCAGCGTGAGTGGCGGCTTGATGCGCCCCTGCGACCAGCGGTCCCACCCATAAATGTGCAAATCCGTCCCGCAAATCGAAGCCGTCTTCACGCGCACCAGCACGTCCGCCGGCCCGATCGCCGGCACCGCCACTGTATCCATCTGCAGGCCCTTCGCCGCCTGCATCTTCCGCAACGCTTTCATCGTCGTCGCCATTCAGGGAAGCTCCGCGCAACCATGCAATGCTAGCACACGCTTTTGCACCAGTACCCATTGCGGCCACTGCTCGCCGCAATTCACGCGCCTATTTCACTTGCTCGATGACCCCGATCCTCTCCAGCGCCCTCAAATACTCCACCACCAACTCCAACGGCACCGGCCCATACTCCGCCGAAACCGCATCGCGAATCTCCTGCGCATTCCGCTTCCCATCCGCAAAATTCAGCACCTCATACGCATACTCCTCGCCGCCGCCCCACAATCCCTCATAACTCAGCAGCTTCGGTGTCGCGACTCCCGCCGCCTTCGCGTGCTCCGCAAAATAGTCATACCCAAACACCGCCAGCGGCCCCTTGGGCACTGGCTTGCGCAAATAAACCAGACTACCTTCGCCGCTTGCTCTTTGCTCATTAGAAGCGCCCGGCAGAGTTTCGTTGGGAGTCTGAAAAGTTCCGCTCGGCCGCACCGAGAATCGATGCAATGAAAGAGCCAGTTCGCCGTCATAGCGCGCGAGGCTTCGGTGCACGACTGTTCTTTCGTCATTCGATAGCTGTTGAACGTGACGACTGGAAGTCGGAAGTCTCGCGTCACGGCCTTGGGTTACAGCGGAGAACAGATCGACGCCACCAAGGCTGGTGAGCTGTGCCAAAAAATACCCGCTGGCCGCGCCAATAAACGCCGCCCTCTTCAGCTTGGTCGGATCGATATTCGCTGCCGTATCGAAATTGGTGTGAATGTAACGGTCCGGCCAGTCATTCAAATAAATCGCTGGTATCCCGAACGACGAATCCTGGTAAACATCATGATCGCTCCCCATCGTGTACGCCGAATACTCCGCCCGCAGCGGCTCCTTCCCTCCCTCCGGCGCAACCATTGGATACTTCGCCTCGCCCGTGGCCGCAAATTTATACGACTCCTCGTTCACAAATTCCGCAAACGCCCACGCCACGTCATGCACAAAACTCGGCAAGCTCATCGGCCCGCGTGTCACGTGGAACACCGCCTTCGTCTCCGGCCCTCCGCCCACCATGTCCATGTGTACCGCCGCCTTGATTTTCTTTGGAAATTCAAGAGTCAGAAGAATTGGGGTGTGAACCTTGGCTGCGCTTGGAATAACCTTACCCTCGCTATCAATCGGGTCCAGCTCCGCAACCACTTGCGCCCTCCCGGTCAACAGTGCCATCGTCCCTTCAATTTCCGGCGGAAAGATAAACCGAATGGTCCGGGCCGGCCGCGCCAGCTTTCCTTCATTGATCAATTTCTGCAGCGTCCGCGCCACCTCCAGAATCGTCACGCACCCGCTGGCATTGTCATTCGCCCCCGGCCGCTGGTGATCCAGGTGGCACGAAAACGCAATCTCTTCCTCCCTCAACTTCGCATCCACCCCCGGAATCGTCGCCGTCACCACCTCATAATTCCCCGCATGCTGTCCCGCCTTCACCGTTGCGTGCAGCAGGATCTCTTCTCCCTTCGTCAGCCGTTCCCGCAATCCCCTCGCCGTCTTCAACGACACCATGAACGCAAACGTCTTGTTCGGTGAAAACGTATCCAGATGCCCCCACCGAATCAAATTCTCATCTTCGCCCCACCATGCCGTCTTCTGGTTCTGCGCATAGCTCACAATCCCGACTGCGCCAAATTTCCCCACTGCCACGTCCTGCACCGCCCCTGGCTGCGCACTCACCAACACAATCTTTCCCTTTACATCCTTCCCCGCGTAATCGCTCTCCTTCGTGCCAGAGTCCACATTCACCAAGTCCGCCGTGACGTCCGCGCTCTCACTGTCCTCCGCTAGCACAATTGGCTCCGCCTCGTAACTCGCCAGAAGCTCTTCATTTCCCATTGCCAAGTTGCACTCTTCGCCTACCCCCTGCGCTGACGATTTCGCGCAGGTCATAGGAGTTGTCCAGCGCCACCACATCTCACTCTTCTCCGCATCCCAAGCCGACCGCGACTTCTGCGTCCCGTAAAAAATCTTCCCGTCCGCCGGAAATTGCAGAATCACCACATCGCTCAACCCGTAAGTCCGCAGCCGCTCCGCCACCAACTCGGCCGCTTCATGAAATCCCCGCGACCCGCGCTGACGGTGGAACCGCGCAATCCCCTCTAAATTGCGCTTCGCCGTCTCCCCGCTTAATTCATTGGCCAGCGCCGCTACATCCTTTTCCGGCAGCAGCGGCGGCTTCTGCCCTTCCGCAACCGCGGTAAACACAAGGAACGAAGCGCAAATGGTCAATTTGTAACGCATGTTGATCACCTCAGTGATGTCGCGCGCATTCTAACGCGATAAAGCCCACCGGCTGTAGCTCAGGCCTTCAGGCCTGAGCTTTTCTCCTGCATCTTCCGGTTCCCTTCACCCGCTCCGATTCCAATTGCCGTCCATCCCGTTTGATGATATTTCTCGCCGTACATGAAGCGACAAGTTTGGTTCTACCTCATCCTCGCCTACTCGTTCGCATGGCTGGTCTGGATCACCGCGCAACAATTTGGCGTCGGCCCCGATCGCGGAGAATACATCGCCGCCTTCGGAGTCGCCGGCCCCGCGCTCGCCGCCGTATTTCTTTCGCGCCGCGGCGAGGACGCCGTGGGCGACCCGCTTCCCACGCGTCTTCTCTCCTTCGCGCTGCTCTGGCTTTTCGCCTGGGCTATCTACATTGCCAACGACAGACTCCGCGGCCTCCACGCTCCTACTTCCGTCACTTACTATCTGCTTGCCGGACTTCTCGCGATGATTCCCGCGTGGATTCTCTCCGGCGCCTTCACGCGCGACTCCGGCGTCCGCGAACTCCTCCACGCGCTCGTTCATCCCGGCAATTGGCGCTGGCAAGCCGTTTCGTTTTTCTTCTGGCCTGTGATGCTGCTTATTCCCGCCGCCATCGCGCATCTTTTTCAACGCCCACTGACCTGGCCGCAACATCGCGATACCATTTGGCTCTCTGCCGCCTATGCAGGAATCTCTTTCCTAAGCAATTTCCTTTTCACCGCCGCTCTCGAAGAACCCGGCTGGCGCGGATTGCTTCTCCCCCGCCTCCAACAGCGTTTCTCCCCGCTCCTCGCCAGTCTCCTAGTGTGGTTTCCATGGGCACTTTGGCACGCTCCGTTGGATTTCCATCGCCCATTTCGCTTTACGCTGGTGAACTACCTGCTCATCCGCGTGGTTTTCCTCATTCCCATCACCATCATCCTCACATGGTTTTACAACCGTTCCGGCGCCAACCTCCTCACCGTGGTCATCTTTCACGCCGCCATGAATACTTTTCCCTTTGTCCTCCCGTACTACCCGCCGGCGTACGCCATCGTCATACTCTTCGCCATCATCGTCATCTTCACCGACCGCATGTGGCGCCCACGATCAAGCTCCTCCACCGCTGCGCTCAACCCCCCAGCGCTCGGAATAGCCGAGCAGTGATACACTGCGCGTATGGCTACCAAAAAGAAAACCAAAAAGAAGCGGGCGAAGTCACGGAGAGTTGCAAGCAAGAAGGTGAAGCGGATCAAGAAGGGCGTTAAGGCCAAGCTGGCGAAGAAGGGCTCTCCTAGTAAGAAAGCCATTGGAAAGACCGCCCGCGCCGCGAAGAAACGCGTTCGCGGAAAAAACCAAACCGTGGATACCGTGGCATATTCACCCGAGGGACTGGCGGCACGCTCCGGCGGGCAATCGGGAGATTTGCAGGGATTGTCCAATCTCGCAGGTGCGAATTCGGAGAGCGTGGATGAACTGCTCGAGGAAGGAAACGCGTTCGAGGCCGAAGTTGTGAAGGGCGTGCAGGACGCCGGCGACGCGGACGAGGGCGAAGTTCACACCCACGAGGTGCCGGAGGATGACGTTCCCGGCGAGTACCGCGATAAGGACGAGTGACTGAGCCGCCGCCGGGGTCCCGACATTCCTCTCTTAAATCTCCCGTCAGCCACCTAAGAAATGTCTTGGGCGAAGCTTGCTTAACGATATCTCTTGGGCCCTTGCTTCCTTTCCTGCCTCCAGTACAATCGCTGCGCTTGCATCCGGGGGAGAAATGAGCTTCAGCCAGCGATTCGAGGATATACGAACCGGCTTCGACCGTCCCTTCTGGGTCGCCAACATCAGCGAGATCTTCGAGCGCCTCTCCTACTACGGCGTATTCGCTTCCCTCGCCCTCTACATTCAGGGAAAACTCAACTTCTCTACCGAGCAGACCGGCACGCTGACCGGCCTCTTCGGCGGAATGGTCTGGTTTATGGCGATCTTTGGCGGTGCTGTAGCCGACAAGCTTGGATTTCGCCGAGCGCTCTCGATTGCCTACCTAATACTTGCCGCGGCATACTTCCTGATCGGTTCGATCGGCGCTTCGTGGCTCGCGCCGGTTCGCAACGCCGTTCCCCTTGGCCTCTTTGTGGGATGCATCCTGATTCTCCCCGCTCTGGGCGTCTCGCTGGTAAAGCCGTGCGTGGTGGGAACAACTGCCCGTGCCTCCAAAGAAAATGTCCGCTCCATCGGCTACTCGATCTACTACACCATGGTGAACATCGGCGGCGCCGCAGGGCCCTATGCCGCCGGATGGGTACACGATCACTTCGGCGTGGAATATGTGTTTCGCCTCGCCGCGGTCGGCGTCTTTATCATGTTCTTCTTTGTGCTGATTTTCTTCCGCGAGCCGCGCAAAGATGGCGACGCTCCGCCGCCTTCGATCCCTCAGGTGATCCGTAATTTTTGCGTGGTGTTGGGCAAGTATTGGCTAGTCCTGCCAACGCTTCTTGTCGCCCTAATCTTGGCTGTCGGCTCGTATGTCTACAGGTTCTCTGTCGCCTCCTGGGTCTGGGTAGGGCTCGCGCTCTTGGTTCTCGCCGGAATCAGCAAGTTTATGTGGTTCTTGGTGGTCTTTACGGGCTACTGGATTGTTTTCTGGCAGCAATACATCATCTTGCCCGGCTACATTAAGGCCTACATCAACGCAGATGTCTCCGCTGAGAAAATTCTCGTCACCGACGGTACGGTGGTCATCTGCCTCACCCTCGCCGTCAACTTTCTGATGCGCAAGCTCCCCGCTTTCCAAGCCGTCATTCTCGGCACGGTCATCTCTTCGCTCTCGTGGTTGATCGTTGCTTTCTGGCCTACGGTATACGGAGCAGTGTTCTCCCTCGGCTTCCTCGCGCTCGGCGAAATCATCCAGGCCCCGCGCTACTACGAATACATCGCCAAGCTAGCGCCTCCCGGACAGCAGGGCACTTATATGGGCTTTGCATTTCTGCCCATCGGTATTGGCTCGATCGTCGGAGGATGGTTCGGCGGGCGCGTGATGCACCAGTTTGGCGAAGTGGCGCACCAGCCGCAGCGCGTGTGGTGGGTGATTTCCGGCGTGGGCGTCCTGACCGCGCTGCTGCTGTGGATTTACGACCGCGTGGTCAAACCGTCAGGGCAGGAAGCGGCTGGAGGAAGAGAATAGATCTTGAAAACCGGAAGAGTTTTTATTTTAACTGCGAAACGAAAACAGAATGCGTTTTCAGTTCACCATGCGGCGGAGGGAAGCGAGCGCCTGGCGCGCGAGCGAATAGCGAGGCTCGATTTCCAGGGCTTCCTGGAAACAGCGCATCGCGTGGCTGTACATTTCCTTGCCGAGATAGGCGCGGCCCAGATTGTAATGCGGAAAGTGGCGCGGCTCGTAACGGCGCGCTTCCGTGGCGCGCTCCAGCCAAGGAATGGCTTCCTCGAAGCGGCCCAGTTCGATCAGGTAGGCGCCGATGTCGTTGTAAGGATTGCCAAATTCGGGATCGAGTTCGATGGCGCGCTTGCACTCCGCAATGGCATCTTCCACGCGACCCTGGAAATGATACGTCCAGCCCAAAAAGGTATGGGCTTCGGCGGTGGGGTGGAGGTCGAGCGAAGATTGATACAGCTCGACGGCGCGATCGTAGTCGCCTTCCATCTGCGCCTGATAAGCGTCCTGTAGGACTTCCCACGCCCGCGTGAGGGTCTCCATGCTCATACAGACATAGTTAGCACACGGTTTTGCCGGGGTCAAAAGTACGAAAGTCCCGAAAGTGCCGGGGCGGAACCTGTACTTTGTGACGGGGTGGGCGGGGTGCCGGGAGAAGAAGTGGAAATTGCGGCCGCAAATAGAGAGAATAGCTGGGTTCCAGCGTGGGTTCATCATCAGGCGGTAACGACAAAATAGACGAGGGGGCATCGTGAAGCGGAATTATCTGGTACTTGGGATCGCAACACTGGCAGTGGCCGGAGCAGTGCTGGCGCAGGATGAGCCGGCAAAACCGGCACCGCCGAAAAAAGCGGCGAGTCACGCGGCCGCGGGTTCCGCGACGCGGGGCAAGGAAGTGTTCGAAAAGAAATGCGCGATGTGTCATTTCGCGGACAGCGACGCGAAAAAAATCGGGCCGGGACTGAAAGGACTTTCCAAGCGCGGAACTTTCACCGTCAACGGAAACAAAGTCACCACGGAATCCTTGACGACGTGGATCGAAAACGGCGACACCATGATGCCCGGGATGAAGGAAACGCTGGAGCCCGCGCAGATTAAAGACGTCGTCGCATACGTGAAAACACTTTAATCGCCGCAAAAGAGAAAAGCCCCCAGAAGCCTGATCGCTCAAGCTGCCAGGGGCCCAAACTCAATTCGAATTGCGCCTACTTCAGGACGGCGTCTTTAAACGCCTTCGACGGACGCAGGCGAACTACGGTCTTCGCCTTGATCTTAATCGCTTCGCCGGTTTGCGGGTTGCGGCCCATGCGCGCCTTGCGGTGCGCCTTGACAACGCGGCCGATCCCCGGGATCACGAACTTGCCCGCGCCGCCCTTGGCTTCTTTCACGGCGAGCTTGAACAGCTCTTCGAAAAAGAGAGCGGCGGTTTTCTTCGCTGTGCCGACTTTCTCGGCGATGTGTCCCACAACCTTGGTCTTGCTCAGTGGCTTGGCTGCCATCTAGTATGCTTATCCTCCTGATTTTTTCTTTCCACTCCGATTCGAATCGAAGCAGGCCGCGAGTGGACTACCCCTGTTTGAAAAACTCGGGCCGCAAAGGACTATAGCCAAGGGAATAGTAGAAGGCAAGGCAAAAATCGCAAAAAAGGCTGGAAAAATGCGAATTTTTTTGAGGCGTGTGGAAATCACCGCTAAAACAGTGGGTTGCAAGCCATTCGAACCTGGATGCGGTGACACTATGTGATGAATTGGCGCGCAATTTCCCCTTGGCAAAGTGCTGAGGTGAAACAATTGCGGCAAAACCCCGACCTTCGCGGCTACAAGGTTGCCAGATCGGCGTAGAAATGCGCGATGGCTTTGATGCCACCGAAATAGTTTTCGAGGGCGATGTGCTCGTCGGGGGCGTGGGCGTTTTCGTCGGGGAGGCCGAAGCCGATTAGAACGCAGGGGAGTTTAAAGGTGTCGTGCATTTGCGTAACGAAAGGAATGGAACCTCCTTCGCGGATGAAAACGGCTTTCTTGCCGAAGCCCTTCTCCAGGGCGTTTTGCGCTTTCTTGAAAATCGGATTGTGGTAGGGAGCGACCCAGGGTTTCCCCATGCTCAGGACTTCAAACTTGCAATGGACAGTTTTCGGGAGAAGCTTTCGAATGTGCTTCTCGACGAGTTTGGCAATCTTGTGCGGATCCTGATTCGGGACGAGCCGTGTAGAGAACTTAGCGAACGCTTTCGAGGGAATGACAGTCTTGGCACCTTCGCCCTGATAGCCGCCCCAGATGCCGTTCAATTCGAATGTTGGGCGGATCCAAAGCCGTTCGACGGTCGTGAACCCTGTCTCGCCGAAATAGCCAGGTGCGCCGACGGCTTTCTCAAAGTCTTTCTTCTTCCAGGGAAGTGCATTCAGTGCTTTGCGCTCGGCTTTGGATGCTTTCGCTACCTGGTCATAGAAACCGGGAACCGTGACGCGGAAATTCTTGTCATGTAGCTTGGCGAAAAGTTCGGTGAGGATGGTGAGGGGATTGGGGACGGCGCCGCCATAAACGCCGGAATGCAGGTCGCGCTCTGGGCCGGTCAATTCAATCTGGTAGTAATTCAGGCCGCGCAGGCCGTAGGTGATGGAGGGAACGCCTTTGCCAAGCATGGAAGTATCGGAGACGAGGAGGGCATCGGCTTTCAGTTTTTCTTTGTTCTTCTGGACAAAATCCCACAAGCTGACGCTGCCGACTTCTTCTTCCCCTTCGATGAGGACCTTCATGTTGATGGGAAACTTGCCGTTCACCTGTTGCAGGGCGGCCAGGGCTTTCATGTGGATGTGGACCTGGCCTTTGTCGTCGGCGGTGCCGCGGCCAAAAAGATTTCCGTTGCGAACGGTGGGTTCGAAGGCAGGAGAGGTCCAGAGATCAAGCGGCTCGGCGGGCTGTACGTCGTAATGGCCGTAGAAGAGGATGGTGGGCTTGCCGGGGGCTTCCAAGGATTCCGCATAAACGAGCGGGTGAAGGGCAGTGGGGACAATCTCCACGTGATTAAATCCGGCGGCGCGGAGATGGTCGGCAACCCAGCGCGCGCCGCGCTCGATATCGGGCTTGTGCTCGCTTTTGGCGCTGACGCTGGGAATGCGCAGAAATTCGCAGAGCTCTGCCAGATGCTGGTCGCGAGAAGAATCAATCAGGTCAGCAAGATTCATATGAGGCCCTCAGGGGAGGTGAGTCCTTTCCTATATGAATACGCACAACATGATACGAATGTTTGCGGCAGCGGAATGAATGCGGAACTGCGGATGACCTGCCGTGGCCGCTGTCCTATTTTAGGGCCGCAGCTGCTTTAGGCACAAGCAGACAAGGCCGGGGACTGTCTTGGTTGTGACGCTGAAGTCCGACCGCTGCTCGGTCGTTCGTTCGTCAGTGCCAGGGCTTCTTGATTTCAATCAACTTCAGGGGCTCGGAGGGGCCCGTGCGAGTCAGGACAAAATAATCCGAGTAGCCCAGCGTGCCGCCTTCTGCCCGGCCGGCGGTGAAAACAAAGATGTCTTCAATACCATCGCCATTGAAATCAGCTCGCGCGCCTTCCCAGAAGGATTGACGAAATCCACCATAGGATAACGTAAGGGCTTTGTCGCTAGCCTTTGCAATGTCCTTCAGAGCCACGGCCTTCGATACGGTCAGCCCGCGGGTATGCTCCTTTTCTTTCTCCTGGTCGTCCGTGTTAGCACTGAGAATTTCCGCGGGCAGTAGTTTGAGGTTGGCAAGGCTTACTCTCGGATTCGCAACAAAGCTCTTAAGCGGCAGTTTTGCATTTTGTAGCGCAAACAAAAGACCACAGGTGCGAATTAGAGAGCTTTCCATGGCCATGTCGAACGTGGAGGCGGAATAGGCTTTTTCGTCCAGGGCCTTCTTCCATTGCCGGCACGTGTAAACCATAACTTTTTCACTGTTGGGTCCGGTCATTTCCACGCCGTAGCCGTTATCCAGGTCCGAGTTGCCATTGCGAACTGGCAACTCGAGGAGCCCTGCGATCTCCGACTTGCGCAGGGAGCCCGCGACAACGCGTCCCTTAAACTTGAGTTGATCGCTAATCTGAAAAGCTGTTTCCTTTTCCTGGCCGGTTGCTCGTGTCTGTGCAAGCACGGAACCGGCGGCCAGTGCGATCAGCGCGAAGAGTAAGGCGAGATTGATGAGTTTGGCCATTTCTCTAACGTGATTGTAAACAATGCTTCTCCACCGGAAAAGCCGCCGCTGCCTTGAGTGCCGCGAGTTGCATAACACCGCCGGTCAATTACTGGCGGCGCCCGTCGCGGAACCGGACATGTGCAATTGGCGGGCCTGCATTTTTCTGGTGCCGGCGTTTATCGGCGCTTAGGTGAATGGCTAGCCCGGAAATCTCACCAGGGATAAGAACAAAACGTTAAATAGAAGTAGAAAGAGGCCGCTTTCTCGGGCATAACTGCGTTGTCTAAGCGTAGTTAAAGTCCCAGGAAAGGCGGCCTTTTCAATGACAGAGTGTAGCGAGACTCTCTTTCCGTTTGAAGCACATTTTTCACGGCGAGTCGTGGCGGAGTTTACGGGGGATTGGCTCACCACCGAGGGTGGTTCACTGCTGCTGCGCCAGGCCGATCGCAAGATTGGCTTGCTGCGGCGCGTAGCGGGTTGCTTCAGCGACTACCGGCAGCCGGAACGGATCGAACACCGCCTGGAAGAAATGTTGGCGCAACGCATTTACGGGCTGGCGCTGGGCTATGAAGACCTGAACGATCACGAGCAACTGCGGCAGGATCCGCTCTTGGGAGTGTTGGCTGGGAAGAGAGATCTGGGAGAACCGCTGGCCGGCAAGAGCACGCTTAACCGGCTGGAGCTGACCCCGGCAGGTTCCCCTGCCGCGGAACGCTACAACAAGATCAGCTATTCCGCCGAAGCTCTCGATGAACTGCTGGTGGACCTTTTTCTGGAAGCACACCCGCGCGCACCGCGCGAGATCGTGCTGGACCTGGACGCCACCGACACGCCGCTGCACGGACGGCAGGAAGCACGTTTTTTTCACGGCTACTACGGGCACTACTGCTATCTGCCGCTGTATGTGTTCTGCGGAGATCATCTGCTGTGTGCGCGGCTGCGGCCCTCGAACATCGACGCCAGCGCAGGAAGTCTCCAAGAAGTGCAACGCATCGTGCGGCAGATCCGCGCGCGGTGGCCTAAGACCAGCATCATTCTGCGGGCAGACTCGGGCTTCTGCCGCGAGGAGTTGCTGGCTTGGTGCGAAAACAACGAGGTGGACTATGTATTCGGCTTTGCGCGGAACAAGCGCTTGCGGAAGATCATCGGCCGGGCCATGCACCAAGCCAAACAAGAGCACCGGCGCACGGGAAAACCGGCGCGGGTGTTCTGTGAGTTCGCTTATCGCACGAAGAAAAGCTGGTCGCGGGCGCGGCGCGTGATCGCCAAAGCGGAACAGATCGAGGGCAAGGAAAATCCCCGCTACCTGGTCACTTCGCTCAGCAAAGAAGCCTGGCCTGCGCAGAAACTCTATGAACAGCTCTACTGCGCGCGCGGCGAAATGGAGAACCGCATCAAGGAGCAGTTGAGCCTATTCGCGGACCGGCTGAGCACGGAGACCTTACGAGCCAATCAGTTGCGGCTGTACTTCTCCTCGCTGGCCTATGTGCTTGTCGAGGCCTTGCGGCGGTTGGGGTTGGCGGGCACGGAGTGGGCGGAAGCCCAAGCCGACACCATCCGGCTGAAGCTGCTGAAAATCGCCGCGCAGGTGCGTATCACCGCGCGCCGCATCTGGGTTCGCTACAGTTGCGCCTATCCCTGGCAGAAGATTTTCGCCGCGGCCTGGACGTCACTACGCTGCTGAAGAAAGAGCAAAGAACAAAACCATTGTCTCGCACTCCCAGAAGCAGCCGAGTTCTGCCTGAAAAACGTTTCCAAGAGGACCCCGGAACGACTGATAGCTTCAAAACAAAGCAAAAAGCAACACAGTGAGCAAAACAGGCCATCACAAAGTCTGAATCGCTCACTCAACTTGCCCCTGGTGAGAAAAGGCGGCTAGTTGCCGACGGGCTTTCGGCAAGCGTGGGCAGCGAGTCTGGCGTTTACGAACTAAGCGCCCTACTCGTAGCGCAGCGCTTGTGTCGGAGCAATCCGGGATGCACGTCGCGCGGGCACGTAGGCAGCCAGCATAGTCACCAGAAACAGGGACGGCACAACGATGACATAAGCCAGAACGTCGACGCCGCCGGCATTGAAGAGCATGGAATTCATGAGCTGCTCGACGCCGAAGCCCATCACCACCCCGATCGCCGCGCCGATCCCGACCAGCACGAGGCCCTTGCCCATGACCAGCCGCAGCACGTCGGAGCTTGCCGCGCCAAGAGCCATGCGGATGCCGATCTCGCGCGTTCTGCGGCTCACGTTGTACGCCACCAGTCCATACAAACCAGCGATGGCCAGCAGGAGGCCCACCGTACCCATGCTACCCACAAGCTTCATGGCAATTCGTGGTCCCTCCACGGCCTGGTTTTGGTAGTAATCCTCGTAAGCCATGGTGTGCAACATCGGCAGATTCGGATCGAGGGTCCGGAGAACGTCCTTCACGCGCTGAACTAATTGCAACGGATCACCGCTCGACCGCAACATCAGGGTCATTCGCGCGATAGGATGCTGGGCCAGCGGCATATACACAAAATCCATCGGCTTTTCGCTGGTGTTTTGATATTTGATGCTCTGGGCGACGCCTACGATCTCCGCAGGCGTACCAGCGCGGCTATCGAGGCGGATGTGTTTGCCCACCGCATCCTCTCCCGGCCAATAGTGTTTCGCGAACTGCTCATTCACGATGGCCACACGCGGCGCTTCCGCGGTATCGGAGGCCAGGAATCCCCGGCCACGCAGAATCGGAATGCCCATGGTCCCGAAGTATCCTTCATCCACGGTGTCCATCGTCGAATTGAAATTCTCGCGATCGCGGGGCATTTGGAAACCGTCCGGCACGAAGGCGATCCCGTCAAAGTCGTCTGTTCCAAGGGGAATATTCTGGGTGAGAGCCTCGCTTTGAACTTCGGGCGCTTCCCGCACACGTTCGGCCAGCAACTTGTAGAACTGTTGCGTTTGAGCTGCGTTGTACTGAACCAGACGCGGATCGAAGCTGACCATCAGCAGATGATCTTTCGCGAAGCCGGTGCCCTCCCTCAAGTCATGTTGGAAGCCGCGGACCATCAGGAAAGATGCCGTCAGCAGCATCAGGGACGCGGAAACCTGCGCCACCACCAGCACATTCCGTCCCCACAAGCGTTTGCGTCCGGGCACATCTACGTCGGCCGACTTGAGTCCGTTCACCAGGTCCACGCGCGTGCTCTGCAGCGCGGGCACCAGGCCGCAGAGGAGCGCACTGAAGGCGGACAACGCAAGGCTTGCGAGCAGCACGCGCGTGTCCATACGGAAAGGGATTGAGAACGGCAAGTCGGTCATGAATATTACATTTTGAAAACTCTGAAACCACAGCACGATGCTGTACCCGATGCCGATCCCGACCAATCCACCCAAGGACGCGAGAATCAGGCTTTCCGTCAAGAGCAGCCGGATGAGCCGGAAGCGCCCGGCGCCAATCGCCAAGCGTACGGCAATTTCACGCGTTCGCGAGCGGGCACGGCTCAGAAGAAGTCCCGCAACGTTGGTGCAAGCCACCAGCAGGACCGCCAGCGCAAGGATCATAAAGATGACACCGAATTTCCAATTGCCGTCGTCGGTTCGAGTCCGTAATTCGAACTGGGTATGGACCGCCGCGCCGCGGTTGCGATTGAACTTTGGATAGTCGGTTTCGAAGTTTTTCGCCAGCACGGCGAGTTCATTCTGCGCCTGTTCGAGCGTCGTGCCCGGTTTCAAGCGCGCCCTGACGGCCAACTCGCGATCGTCGCGGTCCTCGAAAAAATTCTTTTGGCGGTCGGTCGAAAAGACCCGCGCCATCGCCAGCGGCATGTAGAAGTCGGGATGCCCGAAGATCAGCATCCCCGGGAAGGTCTCCGGAGCGACGCCAATCACGGTGAAGTCGGTGCCATTCAAGCGAATATGCCTGCCGAGTACGGACGGGTCGCTCGCGAATTCCTGCTTCCAGAAATCGGGCCCGAGTACCATCACGGCGTCGCGACCGGGCACCTGATCTTCGTCCTCGCGAAACCCACGCCCCAGGCGCGGCTCGACGCCGAGCACGCGGAAGTAATTGGCGGAAACCAACATGCCGCCCTTGATCCGCGGTGTGGCCGTAGGTTCGTCACTGAAGCCGACAGCTTCCATATCTGCGTTGGCGATAACGCCATCGTAGCTCTTCGTTTTGCCGCGGATGTCCAAGTATTCGCGATAGGAGAAATTGTCGAAGCTACTATCGTGGGTGGTGCTTGCCAGCGTCATCACGCCGCTCGCATGCGGCACTGGGTAAGGCCTGAAGATCAAGGCATCGACCATACTGAAAGTTCCCGAGGTCATCCCGATACCCAGCGCAAGCGTGATGACCACGAAAGCGGTGAGTCCGGGCGTGCGGCTCAGGCTGCGGATCGCGAAGCGCGCGTCGTCGAAGAAATCCGTCAACCAATGAATGCGACGCGTATCTCTTATCTCCTCTTTCTGCTGTTCAAGTCCGTTCATTGAGCGCATTGCGGCGTAACGCGCTTCTTTTGGGGAGAGGCCATTGGCGATACCTTCCTCGATTTTTTGTTCCAGGTGGAACTGGAGCTCTTCGTTCAGCTCCTGCTCGACGCGGCGGCTGCGAAAGACGGAGCGCAAGCGAAGCGGGATGGTGTATAGCCAATGTTGCGGGCCCATAGGACCTCCTTAGGCTTAGGCGCGCGTTGCGCTCAAGCCTCCTCGAGTCTGACGACATGGGAGATGGCGGCGGAGAGGCGACTCCAGTTGGCGGCCTCTTTTTCAAGATGCTGGCGCCCAAGTCTGGTGAGTGAATAAAACTTTGCCCGGCGATTGTTCTCCGTTTGTTTCCACTCGGCGGTGATCCAGCCTTCCTGTTCGAGCTTGTGTAGAGCGGGATAGAGGGATCCTTCGCTGACCTGTAGGACATCTCCGGAGATGGACTTCAGACGGAGGCTGATGGCCCAGCCGTTCATGGGTTGGAGGGCGAGAATCTTCAGGAGAAGAAGGTCGAGAGTGCCTTGGACCAGGTCAGATGGTTTGCTCACATGCTCTCCTCGGTTACCGAGGGTATAATACTCAAGCTCCCCTCGGTAAGCAAGGGGAAAGAATTTGGCAGGGTTGCGGCTGGGGAACACCTGTACGGCGGGACAGATTGACGGCATAGCGGGGGCGGTCGAAGATTGGGGCTATGAGCGAAGTCACTGCAGCCTCACCCCGGCGAAGCTCGCGAGTTTTTCACAAGATGCGAGTGCAGGCGCAGGGACGCGGGCACAACGGGAAGAAGTTCCGTGAGACTTGCGAAACCCTGGTGGTCAACGGGCACGGCGGCCTCCTGCTGCTGAAGCACGAAATTGATAACGGCGAGATGCTGGTGATCACCAACCCGGAGACGCTAGAGGAACAGGAATGCCGCGTCGTTTATCTGGGCGAGCCCGGAGACAAGCAGCGGGTGGGCGTGGAATTTCTTACGCCGGCGCCGCGATTCTGGGGCGTGGAATTCGTTGACACTCCACCGTCAGAAGATTCTTCAGCCGTTCACTGAGACACCTGAAGCGCGCATGCGCACGGGTGCCTGGCTCCTCCGTTTGAAAAACCAGTCGCCTAATCTCCACAGAAGAAGAATACCGACAAGCGTACCGTAGAAAAGTGGCTTGCGCACATCGGACTTCACCAACCAATAGTAGTGAACTACCCCGCAGACAGCCGCGAAATAAATTAAGCGATGGAGCATTTGCCAGCGCTTGCCGCCGATGCGGCGAATCCAGCCCGCCGTGGAAGTAATCGCCAAAGGAATCAGTGATACGAAAGCCGCGAAGCCCACGGTGATGAAGGGGCGCTTGGCGACGTCTTTCCACATCCCGGAGAGATCGAAGGACTGATCGGGGCCGAGATAGGTGAGAAAGTGCAGGGAGACGTAGAAAAAAGCGAAGAGGCCGAGCATGCGCCGGAAGCGGATGAGGTCGGGAAGCTTGAAGAGCTTGCGAAAAGGCGTGATGCAAAGAGTGAAGACGATGAAACGGATGGTCCAGTCACCGGTGCCATGCTGAAGAGTTTCGACGGGATTGATGCCGAGGTCACCCCTGATGAATCGCCAGAGCAAATCGGCGAAGGGGATCAGACAGATCAGAAAGACGGCGACTTTGGTCCATTTGCTGATGAGGAGTGCGCGCACGCGGAATGCCTGCCTTTAGTGGAATTTCTTGAGGTCCATTCCGTTGTACATGTTGGCGACTTGGTCGCCGTAACCGTTGAAGATGACGGTGGGCCGCGTGAAGATTTCGCCGAGGCGGCGCTCTTTGGCCTGGCTCCAGCGCGGATGGTCGACGTTGGGATTGACGTTGGAATAGAAACCGTATTCTTGGGATGAATAGCGATTCCAGGTGGTCGGAGGCTCTTTTTCTTGGAAGCGGATTTTCACCAGGGACTTGATGCTCTTATAACCGTATTTCCAGGGGATGACCATTCGAACTGGCGCGCCATCCTGGGGTGGAAGCGAATCGCCGTACATGCCGACGCAGAGGAGAGCGAGCGGGTTCATGGCTTCGTCGAGGCGGAGGCCTTCGACATAGGGGAAATCGATGCCGCCATATTTGGCCTGGGGCATTTGGCGGGGATCATAGAAAGTTTCGAAGGCAACATAGCGAGTTTTCGTTGTGGGCTCGACCAGCTTGGCGAGAACGTTGAAGGAAAAACCGATCCAGGGCACGACGATCGACCAGCGCTCGACGCAACGATGGCGGTAGATGCGCTCCTCGAGAGGCGCGAGCTTCAGGATTTCGTCCATGCTGAATTTGCGAGGCTTGGCGACATCGCCTTCGACGGTGACGGTCCAGGGAGAGGTCTTGAAATTCTGCGCGTATTTCGCGGGGTCTGCCTTGTCCGTGCCGAACTCATAATAGTTATTGTAGTGGGAGACATCGCTTAAAGTATTTGGCTTTTCCGTAGTGCTGAACGGGCTTTTGATGAGTCCGCTGAACTGGGTGGCCGCGAGCGCTGCTTGCGGAGGCAAAGCCAGATCGAAGAGTCCTTTTCCGGTTACGGCGGTGGCGCCAACTATCCCCATGGCCTGGAGGAATCTGCGGCGGTCCAAATACACCGACTCGGGAGTGACATCGGCGTAGGTCAGTTCTGGGGACTTGCGGATCAACATCTCATTCCTCCCGATCTTCAGGGTGTTTCCGCTTCATTAACAGTTTACGTACTTTCACCTCTTTTGGATGCGGAAACTCAGCCAGCCGCCCGTGCTTTTTGAGGCAGCGCAGATTGCTTCCTGCCCTTGGTTAGTGAGAGTCTTCCTCCCGAAAAAAGTTACACGTGAGAATTTTGCAATTAGTGGGTACTGGGAACTAACCGTGGAGTTTCTTGAGCACTTTTTGGGCGGCTCCGACGCCGTGATATTGGGCTTCCTCGAAAATGGAGATGCCGCTTAGGTCGGAATTGGCGAAGAGGATTCGGTCATTCAGACGTTTCAGGCGGTGCCGCTCTTCAGAGAATATAGAACCGGCGGCGGGGCGAATCATGGCGTGGCCCATGCGCATGATGTCGATGCGGGAGGCGCACTGGCGGATGTCAGAGTGGACGCGTTCGAGATCGCGAAGGATGGCTTCTTTCCAGTAAGACCAATCCTTTTCGAGGAGAAGTTGGCGGTTTTGGGCAGGGGCGCCTTCGGCGAGAGCCCAGTAAAATGTCCAGACAGTGCGGTCCACGTGAGTGCGGAGGCTCTGGTGCATGGCGTCGACGTAGCCAAGCGTCGGTGAATCGAGAAAGACAGTGTCCCAGGAGGGCTCGGCGCCCCGGGAGTCGGGATAGCGGTCGAGCGTGAGATTGGCGGTAAGCCAGGGGGAATAGACAAAGTCGTGGAGGCGCGGAAGGCCTTCCATCAGATAGGGAGCGAGAAACGTGGGCGCGGCGAAGATGACAAATTCGGACTGAAACTCGACGTCGCCCGCGAAAACGCTGGCGCCGCGGCTCGTCTGCTCGACGCGGTGGACCATTTGGCTGGTGCGAATGTTGCCACCTACGCGTTCGAGGAGGCGGCGAGTGATCCAGCCGTTGCCTTCGGGCCAAGTGAGCGGGCCTTTTTCCTCGGACTCGCGGGAAGAAAAATAGTGGATGCCAGCCCAGGCGGAGGTGTCGCTCGAGAGTGCGCCGTAATCATCGCGGCAGGCGTAGTTCATGTACCAATGCAGCAGGCGCGAATCGAAGCCCTGCTGGCGAAGCCAATCGGAAAAGGACAAGCGATCGAGATCCTGAAATTTGGCAGAGAGACCGAGTTCGAGAGGAACAGTGAAAGCGCCGCTCTTTCGAAATTCGGCGAAAAGATTTTCGAGACGCTGAAACTGATCGCGATCTTTTTGCTTGAGGCCGATGGCTGGCTCGATGCCTTCCTGCCAGCGACCGTAGAGAAACAGCTTCTCCTGCGGTGCGAACGCTAGATAGCGTTCTTCCCATTGGCCGCTCTTCAAAACGCCGAGATCTTCGAATAGTTCGCGGACATATTCGGCTTTCGGGCCGGGAACGGGGACGTAGTGGGCGGCCCAGGGAAAGGCGGTGATTTCATTCTCACCCCAGCGGGCGTTGCCACCGGGCTGTTGATTCATTTCGAGAAGAACAAAGTCAGTGAAGCCGCGTTTGCGAAGTCGCCAAGCGGCGCTGAGCCCGGCGATTCCTCCCCCGACGATGACGACGGGAACTTTTTCGATGCGCTTCGCCGCGGGAAAGCCGGAGCGATCGCGCAAGAGATGGCCCATTTGGAAAGAGTCGTTGACGAACGAGCCTTCGATCTTTTTTTCACTTTTGAGGGAAAGACCTACGAGCGCCGCGCTTCCGAGACCGAGAAACTTGCGGCGGCCCAGCTTCAATGACTGATGTCCTTCCAATCGTTCTCGTAAGTGCGGACGAGAATCTGGCTGTTGAGCTGATTGGCGGGCATGGGGAGGGGCGACATGTCCGGCGGAAACTGAAAGAGCGCGGGGAGGCCTTCCACATTGACGAAACGCAAACCGGCGGGAAGCAATTTTGGAAAAATGTAATCGTGCGTTCCGGCCAGGACAAAACCCCATTCGCCGAACGACGGGACGTAGACGTGATAGGGATAAGTTTGCAGGCCGGATTGCTTCAAGGTCTGCGCGATGCACCAGAAGGAATCGCGAGCGAACATCGGAGAAGTGCTTTGCACCGCCATTAATCCTTGCGCGCTGAGGTGGCGCGAAACGGCGCGGTAGAAGGCGGTGGTGTAGAGCTTTCCGAGGGAATAATTCGTGGGGTCGGGAAAATCGATAACGATGAAATCGAAGCTTTCTGTATTCGAATCGACCCAGGGAAAGGCGTCCGCATTGATGACATGCACGTGAGGGGAGAGGAGTGATTTGTCATTGAGCTTGGTGAGCATGGGGTTGGAGGAAAAAATCCTGGTCATCTCGGGATCGAGGTCGACGAGTGTGATGCTTTCGACTTGGGGATACTTCAGGATTTCGCGAACGGCGAGGCCATCGCCACCGCCAAGAATCAGGATGCGGCGCGGGGTTGGGACGGCGGCAAGGCCCGGATGAACGAGCGCTTCATGGTAGCGGTATTCGTCGCGGGAGCTGAATTGGAGGTGGCTGTTGAGGAAAAGGCGCAAGTCGTCCTTGAAGCGCGTGAGGACGAGATGCTGGTAGCGCGTGTCGCGGGCAAAAATAATTTCGTCGGCGTAGATATTATCTTCCGCACTGGCGGTGATCTGCTTCGCCTGCGCGATTCCCGCGCCCAATGCACAAATGACGACAAGGGAGGCAGTCCGCAAGCCTCGCGTGGCGCCAAGCTGATTCGCGAACAGGAAGGTGCTCCAGAGCGCGACTCCAGCGTTGATTAGGCCGAATAACATTGCGGAGCGGACCAGACCTAGACGCGGCACCAGCAAAATCGGGAAGAGCAGCGAAGCTCCGAGCGCACCGAGATAGTCGAACGTTAGGACATGCGCAATCACGTCGCGAAACTGGTAGCGGTCGCGGATGATGCGCATCAGCAGCGGAATCTCCAGCCCTACGAGAACGCCCATCACGATGACCAGCGCGTATAGAATCAATTCGAATCCCTGAGTGAAGGCAAATGCCAGCATTAACAAGGCGGAGGAAAAGCCGCCGATGACGCCGAGAAGAAGCTCGATCCAAACAAAGCGATTGGCGAGGCCGCGATTGATGTAGCGAGAGAGGGCGCTGCCGATGCCCATGGCGAAAAGATATGTGCCGATGATGGTGGAGAATTGAAAAACGCTGTCACCGACGAGATAGCTGGCAAGGGTGCCGGCGACAAGTTCGTAGATGAGGCCGCAAGCCGCCACCAGCAGCACGGAAATGAACACCAGGATGCTCATGGCCTAGTGGATCGCGGCAGCGATAATGATGCAGATGCCGAGAGACATGGCACCGACGAGAATGGCGAGCGCCATGTTATGCTCCTGCACGATTTCCTTCCAAAGATGATACGGGGTGAGCTTGTCCATCACCATGAACGCGATGATGAAGATGAATATTCCGATAAACGCGAAGACCAGTGCAGCGACGATGTTGCCGAGCGGAACAAGGTTCATCTTATTTGCCTCCTGTGTAGTGGTGATAGCCGGCGTAAACCGAGCGGTACGAGCCGGGATTATCGCGGACGGATTTCGGAACGTTTTTGAGCTGATTCACGGTGTCGAGGCTCCAGCCGCGGTATTGGCCGAAAGCGGCGGTGCTGAGAACTAGAGCGCCATAGAGAAAATAGAATTTCCTGAACATTATTCGTCGTCTCCTGAGCTGCTGGAGATACTGGACAGTTCCATGGGCGGGTGGTCGCTCTCGGACCAGCGGGACCGCTCAAAGGTGTAGGCGCGGAAAGAAATGATGACTACAGGCACGAGCAAAGCGAGAAAAGCAAAGCCGTAGATTCCGAAGACGGGCACATCGCGGATCACGCTGACCGAGTAAGGAGTCGCAGGAAGCGTTGGATCAACCTCCGGCTCGATGCGAAGATAGTAGTGACCCGCGGGGACACTCGGGATAACCACCGAATCGGTTCGCTTCCCTTCGCTCCACGAACCATCGCTGTCGTACCCGTGGTAATAGCTTACTTCCCGTCCGAAGTCCCAGGCTTGACCGGTGTCCTGATTGATGAGCGCATAGTTCAGATAGATCCAGTGGTTATCCACGGGAGCGGAAGTTTTCACTTGGACGTTCGAAATTCCGCCGCCGAGCGCGAATTCGTCACTGACAAACGAAGGTTCGCTTTTTGCGTCGGCGCGGTTGTACTGATAGGTCTCCTCGAGAACTGGCACTTTTTTCGCGCGCATATCAAAAACGGCCATAAGCACAAGGAGGAAAACGGTAAACGCGGCGAAAGCGACCCACATGCCGGTGACATTGAGGCTTACGGGCGAAGGCTCATTCTCGTAGACGCCCATCGGTGCGGGCGGATCGCCGGGCAGCTTGAAAGAATCCCAGATTTCCCGGCCGTACATATATTCGCCGATGGACCAGGTGACTTCCTTGTCGAGCTTTTCGCTGGAGAGGACGCGTGGGGGATGCACGTAGTCCGTGACGGCGGCCTGTTCGCCGACACGAACCTGCCAGGGAAATTCGCCAAGGACGAAATCCGTATTGGCGGACGTGGATTGGAAGTGCTTGTAAGACTCCCCGAGATAAGTCGCTCCACCAAAATCCGCGGTGGGCAGCGTCTTACAGATGCTAATGTCGTTCCAGTGTCCGTTGTACTCGCTGAGATAGCGAATGCCCTTGTAAGGATTGAACAAAACATATTCCTGCCAGTAGTACGTGACCCCGTCGACTTGGGCGCTGCGGCGCTGGAAACCGGTGACTTCATAGTCCGTACCGCGCAGCTTGCCGCGGGTGCCTAACGGAATAAGAGGCTTTGCAACGCTGGTGATGGCTTCGAACTGCTGAAGAATCGCGAGGTTGGGATCCTTAGCGTCGAGGATGGAATGGCAACCTCCGCATACGACGGTTACGGCCTGCCCGAAGGAACGCAGGGTAATGGCGGCACCGCACTTGGGACAATTCAGTCCCTTCGCCTGCGGCTTTGGCGGGAGAGGGGGAGCGCCTGTGCTCATCACCAGCCCTCGAAACTGCGGAGATTTTTCAATTTCAGATCGTCGAATTCCACGAATTCACCAAGGTACAACGCTGGTTCGGGATCGCTGTAATCGAGGGTGGCAAATTTTCTTGACTCGCTGCGCAGATCGACGAAGGTTACGTCCGTCTTATCCCAATACTGAAAGGGCAGTTCACCTTCGACACCGCGGTAATGTGCTGGCGTGATTACACTCACGGAGTAGCGTTGATTATTCCAAGTGAATTGCTGGCCCACTTGGACTTGCGAAGCTCCGGGAAGATTGGGGGCCTCAGAAGACGAAGAGAGAGCGTATTCACTTTGCGCGTCGGAGAGCCAAGCACTTGTGCCGTCGTTCATCATGACGTGCCACTCGTTCCAGCCGCCTTGATCGTACTCATAAAGGATGCGGCCGACTACAACGAATGATTTGTTGCCGTACTTGCCTTCGGTGTTGATTTGAATGGGCGAGCTGTCCGGAGGGAGATCGGCGACCTGGCCGACTTTTTTCAAGTCCACATCCGTGCGGACCAGGATGCTTTTGCAATATTCGCAAACGGTCTGGACGCTGCTGGACCAGCGAAAAACAATCTTAGCGCCGCAGTTCGGACAGTTGGCGACGGGTTGACTCATCGCGGGTGGCCCACCCTGATTGCGGCAAGGAGATTTGCCTCAGTCACTGGCGACCTGCGTCCATTTGGATTCGTAGGGCCGTTGCAGCCGGCGGATCGAAACGGAATGTGCACTAAATAGTTGACGGAAAACAGTCTCGAAATCCCACTCTGCCCGCGGAACACAGCAGAAGAGATTGAGGCAGAGCGAGCCGTGCTCCGGAAACGTGTGGCAGGCGAGATGAGACTCCGCGAGAAGGCAAAGACCAGTGATCCCTCCGGTGCCGGGAAATTGATGCCACTGGGTTTCGCCGACGGGACGGAGCTTCATTTCCCGAATGATGCTACCGAACAGATCCTGCAGGACAGCAACTTCACGCAAAGGCTGCGACGAGCATCCAAAGGCTTCGATAACCCATTCGATTCCGCTCATGGCAGGCGGTGGCATTACACCTGGGGCTTTCCGCATTCCGGGCAGAACTTGGCGCTGCGCGGAATAGGTTTGCCGCATTCGCTGCAGAATTTGGTTTCGGCAGCGGGAACTCCGACCGCAGGGGCCGGGGCCGCTCCAGCCACTGGTGCGGAGGTCGATTGCTTCACGGCATCCATCATGGCTTGGCCCATGGCCACGCCGGCGCCTAGGCCCGCGCCGATTCCTACAGCGCCTCCGCCTTCGTTACCGGCCGCAATCGGAATGGCTTGAGCCACCTGATACTGCGTGAACTTGCCCATGTCGCCGAGCACGTTCATGCTGATGCGTTGATCGAGCACTTTTTGCAACTCTTCCGGCAGCGAAAGGTTTTCAACCACAAAACTATCCAGCGTGAGTCCGTAATCTGTGAAGGACGGTCTTAGGGCTTCGCTGATTTTTTCGGCAAGAGCGCCCTGATTCGCGGCCATATCGAGGAAGGGCACCTGGCTGGCGGCAAAGGCGTCGGTCATTTTGGCGATGATGGTGTTGCGCAACTGGCCTTCGAGATCGGCGACGCGATAAATGTCGCGAGTGCCGCTGATCTTGCTGTAAAACGATTTGGCATCGCTCACGTGGTACGAATAAATGCCGAAACCGCGAAGACGGACAGCGCCGAATTCCTTGTCGCGAATGGTGATGGGGTTTTGCGTGCCCCAGTGCTGGTCGGTCTGAATGCGCGCGGAGAAGAAATAGACATCGGACTTGAAAGGTGACTTGAACGCTTTGTCCCAGTTTTTCAAATAAGTCAGGATGGGGAGGGTTTGCGTCGTCAAGGTGTAGAGGCCGGGCGTAAAGATGTCCGCCACTTTCCCCTCATTCACGAAAAGGGCCGCTTGCGAATCGCGAACGGTCAGCTTGCCGCCGTTCTGGATCTCGCGATCCTGCATAGGGTAGCGGTAGGCCAGGATGCCCTCCTCCGGCTCAACCCATTCGATGACGTCGATCCACTGCTTGGCGATGAACTCGCGAAGGCTCATGAGAGGCCTCTTTTCCGGCCCGCTTGTGAGGAAGAATAGCGGCCGATGGAAGCGATGCTACGGTGCGGCTCGCGGCGTGTCAATGGTTCGCATAAGAATGCAATTGCGCGAATATAGCTGCCCGCAATGTGCAAAAAGCACCTTGTGTTAGCGCCTGTAAACACAAGGAGTTAGGCTTCGCCGCTGATTGCGGGAGTATTACAAAATCTTTTATGATTCTTGCGCTGGTTAAGATCCTCATTTTGCGAGTGCTGCTTTTTCACGTTTGCCGATGAGGGCATTGACGTCAGAGGTGCAGGGCAACTTTACGATACGAGGAGTGACCAAGCCCGATACCCTGGTCCTGACGGTCGATCGCGAAGGGAACGCCTCAGGCGAGATCAAAGGGACAATGGCGTTCGACCGTAAGGACTACGGGATGGACAGCGGCATTCCCTTCATTAAGATCGCGGACCGCGTCGAAGTAACTTTAGCCCTCCAGGTGAAACGGGTCAGCGGGCCGCCGGTG
>DATDGB010000036.1:0-42584 GCA_036522305.1 Candidatus Acidiferrum sp.
ATGGCGTTTATCTAGCAGTGCCTGCAAGGAAATGGTCATAGCAGCCTCCTATCTGACAGGTATTATGAACTGTCAGACAAGGAAAGAAAAGCCCGCCCAAACCCTATCAGACTTCGGAGTGGATTTTCATGACGTGCGCCCGGTCCACTTGCGGATGTGGATTCCTGCCCCAGCGCTGGTACAATCCATAGGTTTCGGTGCAGGTCGAAACGCTTGGCTATCGTCGTGCGTCAAAACAGGAAAGACGGGGGACTGTCAGTCAACGTGCGTCAAAACTTCGAACATAACTGTGGTCTTCGGCATGGCTTGAAATTCCTGGCCCCATCCCTCGCCTTGCTCCCGTTCCTAGCCGCGGGGTGTTCGAAAACCCAATCGGCAAGTGTCCTGGGCGACGCAGCTCACCCCACGCCCGTTCATTTTTATACCGTAGCCCAAGAATCCACCCGCCGCCGCATACAGGCCGTGGGCTCGCTCTTTCCTTTTGAAGAAAGCATCTTGAGTTCCCAGGTGGAAGGCCGCGTGGCCGAAGTGCTTGCCGACGTCGGTGACAATGTCAGGGAAGGCCAAGCGCTCATCACCATCGATCCCCAGGAACTGCAATTTGAGGTCGACCGCCAGCGCGGACTAGTGACCCAGGTGCGCGCGCAACTTGGGATCGGCCCCAATGATCCGCCTCCGACTGATCCAAAAAAAATTGCCTCCGTGCAGCGCGCGGAAGCCGATCTCTTTGACGCCGATCACAAATACAGCCGCGCGCAGCAAATGTATAAGGACAAGCTGATCTCGCAACAGCAGCTGGACGAAGCGGCTAGCCGTTTCCAAAGCACCAGAGCGACCTACACCGTTGCGCTCCAGGAAGTCGATCGGCTGAAAGCCCTCCTGGTCTCCAGCGAAGCTACCGAGAAGCTGTCCGAAAAAAAACTTGCCGACGCCGCCATTCGCGCGCCGTTTCCTGGCTCGATTCGAACGCGCAGTGTGCATCCCGGTGAATACCTGCGCGTCCAGAGTCCAGTCATGGTGCTCGTTCGAACCGACTGCTTGCGCGCCCGCCTTGCCGTTCCGGAGCGCTGGGCCGGATGGGTCAAAGACGGCGCCACCGTTGATTTGCACGTCGAAGCCTTTCCCGGCGAAACCTTTCAGGGAAAAATCTCACGCATCAATCCCTCAGTTGCACAGGATTCCCGCACCTTCGAAGCGGAAGCGCTCCTCGCCAATCCGGATGGGCGTCTGAAACCGGGCTTTTTTTTGCAGGCCTCCATTCCCAGCGAGAAACAGGACAAAGCCATCTTTCTTCCCGAGCGCGCCGTGAACTACCGCTACGGCGTTTACAAAGTGTTTCTGCTCAATGGAAATCACGTCACGGAACGCCAAATCCGTCCCGCTGGCCAGACCGAAGACGAACACGGCCGCCGCTTTGAAGTGGCCGAAGGATTGAATCTGGGCGACCGCGTAGCCGTGCCCATTTCCGGTGAATTGCACGAAGGCTCCGTCGTTCGTGAGCAAGCTGAGGCGACCACCCCGGCTGCGAAGCAATCCGGGCATTGAGATCCAGCGCGTCATTCGTTGCAAAGATGAACTGATAAAACGATGAAGCTTGCCGAAACCTGCGTAAAGTATCCCGTCTTCACGGTGATGCTGATTGCATTTCTTGTGACGCTCGGCGTGTTTTCCTACCGCGGCTTGGCTGTGGATCTTTTTCCCAAGGCTGATCCCGCCACCGTCAACGTGGAAGTCCGCTTGCCCGGCGCAACTCCCGAAGAAGTTGTCACCGGAGTGGTTTTGCCGCTCGAGGATGCCATCTCTTCCGTCAGCGGCATTGATGAAATCAATGTCTGGTCCTTCGAAGGCTTCGCCGAAATCACCTGCACGTTTGTGCTGGAGCGCGACATCGAGGGCGCAGCTCAGGACATCCGTGAAAAAGTTGCCGGCGCCATCGACCGCCTGCCGCGCGACACTCTTCCACCCATCATCACCAAGCAGGATCCGCAGTCTGATCCGATCATGACCCTCCTCGTCAGCGGCCCCATGAGCCGCCGCGAGTTGACCGAAATCGCCGACAAGCAGGTTCGTCGCGCCATTCAAACTGTGGATGGAGTCGGCAGCGTCGATCTCAATGGAGGGCAGGGCCGGCAAATCCGCGTTTTGCTCGATGCGCAGAAGCTCACCGCTCACAATTTCACCGTTCTCGATGTGCGTTCCGCTTTGCAGCGCGAGAATATCGAAGCGCCGGGCGGGCGTATGATCACCGGCCCTCAGGAACTGGGCCTTCGCACGCTTGGCCGCGTCACCTCGGCGGAGCAATTCGGCGAGATCGTCATCGGTACGCGCGGAGGCACTCCCGTGCGCGTCCGCGATGTCGCGCAAGTCGAAGATGGCGCGCAGGAGTTGCGCACTTGGTCGGCGCTCTTTCGCAAGGGACTTCCGGGCCAGGACGTCGTGTCCATTCAAGTGCTCCGCCAATCCGGCGTCAACACGGTGCGTGTCGCGGACGATGTGCGCAGCAAACTCGATGAATTGCGCGCTCAAATGCCGCCAGGCGTTCAGCTCCAGGTAGTCCACGACATTTCCGATTTCATCAAAGCTTCTGTCCACTCGCTCATCGAACATCTGATTTTTGGCAGCATTCTCGCCAGCCTCGTCGTTTGGCTTTTCATTCGCAACTGGCGCGCCGTCTTGATTGCCGCCGTGGCCATTCCAGCGTCCATCATTTCTACGTTCACCTTGATGCGCGGCATGGATTTTTCTCTCAACAACATCACGCTCCTCGCATTGACGCTGGCTGTCGGCATCGTCATCGACGACGCCATCATCGTTCTCGAGAATATTTTTCGATTTATGGAAGAGAAGGGCAGAGACCGCGTTCGCGCCTCGATCGAGGCCACTAAAGAAATTGGACTCGCGGTGATGGCTACAACTCTTTCGCTGGTGATTATTTTTCTGCCTATCGCGTTCATGACCGGATACGCGCGCAAATATGTGAATTCTTTCGGCTGGACCATGGCGATGGCCATTCTCGTTTCGCTGCTGGTTGCCTTTACCCTCACGCCGATGATGAGTTCGCGCTTCCTAAAATTGGACGGCAGCGAAAAGAAAACGCATTCCGGAGGAGTTCTCCACAAGGTCGAAGAATTTTATATGCTGATGCTGCGATGGTCGCTCGCGCATCGCGGCGCCATCATTTTGATTTGCCTGGTAACGTTTCTTTCAACGTTTGGTTTTTATCACCTCGTGGGCCGCGACTGGATCCCTGCAGACGATCAGTCTGAATTGATTAGCTCCTTCACGTTGCCCGAAGGCACAGCGCTGACAAAAACCACGCAGACTGCGCAATCCATCTCCGAGCGCGTGGCGGCGTTTCCGGAAGTTGCTTTCGTGCAATCGTTCACGCATGGCCCGACGAATCACGCCCATTTGTTCATCGGGCTGGTGCCGCGAAGCGAGCGCAAGCGCAGCCACACGCAGATGGCCACGGCGGTGCGCGCGATTCTTGCCGACTATCGCAACATGACTTCTAACGTCCGGCTGCCATCTGTGCTCGGCGGCGAAACTTATTTCCCGATCGCGGCGGTTATTCGCGGTCCGGATCTGAATCAATTGGCGGAACTGAGCAAGCAAATCGCCGGCCGCATGGCGAAGTATCCCGAACTCGTGGACGTTAATCCCAGCCTCAACCTGAATACGCCGGAGCTGCAGGTGAAGCTCGACCGCCAGCGCGCTGCGGACATTGGTGTGCGTATGACCGATGTCAGCGATGCCGTGCGGCTTTTTTATTCCGGCGAGGACGAGATCACGCGATTCAAAGAAGGCTCGGAACAGTATCCCGTCACGATGCAATTGCTGCCGGAGCAGCGAGACAATCCCGATGTCTTGGCGCGCATGATGGTTCCGTCTACAAAACTCGGACAGGTGCGCCTGGAAAACGTCGCCAGCATCGGGCGCGGCGCGGGACCTGCGAGCCTCCAGCGCTACAACCGTGAATTTCAGGTCAGCGTTTTTGGCAACGTTGCCTCGGGTTATCCGCTGGACCTCGCCGCCGCTCACACCGTTCAGTCCATCAAAGAAGTGGGGCTGCCTGCCGGTTACTCGTACGTTTTCTCTGGACAAGTGAAAGTTCTGGAGGAGACCACCTGGAATCTCGTACTGGCAATGCTGCTGGCCTCGATTTTTATGTACATGGTGCTGGCGGCGCAGTTTGAGAGTTTTTCTTATCCTTTTATTATTATGCTGACGCTTCCGCTGAGCATTCCCTTTGCGCTCTTCTCTTTGTGGATCACCGGGCGCGCGCTCAGCTTGTGGAGCGCCCTGGGAATGTTCCTGCTGCTCGGCATCGTGAAAAAGAACGGCATCTTGCAGGTGGATTACACCAATCGCTTGCGCGCCGAAGGCATGCCGGTGCGTGACGCGATTCTGGAAGCGAATCGCGTGCGCTTGCGGCCCATCCTGATGACCACGCTTTCCATCATCGCCGGGCTGATCCCGGTGGCCATCGGCATTGGCGCCGGTTCGGAGCAGCGCGCCTCCATCGCGGTAACCATCATTGGCGGGCAAACGCTTTGCCTGCTGCTGACTTTGCTGGTCGTACCGGTGGCGTATTCGTATCTGGCAGAGTTTGAGGCTGTTCCCTGGGCCGAATGGGCCGCGCGGCTCACAGGCCGAGCTCGCAGCTCCGTGCGTCCCTCCGACAATGATTAAGTGGCGAGTGGCGAGTGACGAGTTCCGAAATGGGAAGAATAGCCCTACACCGGGTGTTTTCGTAAGAGTGGCAAATAAAGGAGATAAGTCGAATCAACGTACCGGTATATTGGTGCGACCAGGCCGCAAGACGGGATACTCTCTTATAACAATTGGTTAACCATAACGACCACCCCTCCCCCTGTTTTCCAAAAGTGTTGATTCCAAATGGTTTTAAGTTCTTTAGAAGGAACACTTGTAGAAGTGTGGATTCTAAATGGTTTATGTGAGAGACGAGTGTCCTAACCTATCACGGAAAAATTGACGGCTCGACTTTCACCTTTCTTCTGGGCCTAATCGTTGGTTACGTGCTGACCTTCGTGTGCGACCAGATCACCGGTACAGAAAGTT
The DNA here is from genome assembly GCA_036522305.1 of Candidatus Acidiferrum sp. Classification (GTDB taxonomy): domain Bacteria; phylum Acidobacteriota; class Terriglobia; order Acidiferrales; family UBA7541; genus Acidiferrum. The sequence continues at coordinate 5,083 of DATDGB010000036.1, forward strand.
AAATGAGGATGAAGCCGTGGGGGCATGCGGTTCCGCCCGTTCTGTACAAGTATTTGCCGCCCGAACGGCTTCATGGGCTCAACGACTGCCGTGTCCGCTTCAGTCAGCGAACTGTCTTTGAAGACGACCACGAACTTCAGCCGGACTACGCCATCTTTGGAACGGCGAGCGAAATTTGGCAATATGCAATCGCAACCGGGTTCCCGCTAAGGCGTGGTGGCCTACCCGCTTCCGTCGTGGTGGCAGACCTGGCAGCAAATCCTAAGATGCAAAAAATGGCCATTGAGAGTTTGCAGAAAAATATCCCGGTCCGTGATGAGTTGGGAATTTTTTGCCTGACGGAAGCGGCTGACTCTGATCGAATGTGGACGGAGTACGCCGATAAGGCAAGGGGCTTCGCCATCGGATTTGATACCGGTCACATTGGGTTTGACCAATTGAAAGGACGGGGGCATCTTGGCAGGGTCATTTACAGCGATGAGCCGATTGGGAGCGCTCTCGGTTCTCTTTGGAATGACGATGCCGTTGGTGCACTGTTTCGCAAACGAATGAAATATGCGTTCGAGCGGGAGTGGCGAAGTGTCCGTATGCTTAAGCGACTCGAAAAACGTACAGGTGATGTTTTTCTATCGCCTTTTGACCCGGCGAGCGTACGCGAGATCATCATCCGTCCGGATTGCACCGTGGAGGCGAATCTACGGCAGTTCGTTGAGGCCCCAGATGGGCGCTACCAACACGTTCAGATCAACTTACAAGGAGAACCCAACGGTTAACCAAGGGTAGCGGGCTCTTGAAGAGCAGTGATTTCCCAATAAGAGTGGCGCGCCCGGGAGATTCGAACTCCCGACCCTCAACCAGAAATAGTTGAGCAGATTGCCTAAATGAAATGTGGATAATGCGTGACTACTATCGAGATGACAAGCCAAGTGGATGTAGGCAGGCAACCTGCAAGGGAAGGTAGCCACCCGCCCGGCCTATCGAAATTGAGAACGAACGCTTTCGCGAGTGAGCAAAATTTGCCACCAGATGCTTACGGGGATAAGGACAACGAGCAAACACACAAAAAGCACAAGATAGACGCCTCCTCCAAGAGCAAGTATTGCTCCCTGGCCTGGGTCCGGGGGAAAAACCGCGCCTGGATGGAAAAGCACCAACAACATACAAACCAGGACTGGAACCGTGGCGAGAAAAAGCGTCCCTTTACGAGCCCACTCGCGCAAACCAAGCAGTCCACACGCGCAAACGATGCCCAGCAGGCCAAACAACATCGGAAGGATCATATAAACGATGTAGAACGCCGGGTCCAAGAAATGAAAAGCTGAAGCGGGCCCATAAATGTGTACGAATTTTTCCGACATACGATACAGTTCAATATCGGATTGCAAAAACAGTAGCGACACAAGCAGAGCGAGTACACTTCCGAGGAATTCGACGACCGCTACGGCCATCACGGACATTGATCGCGCCACATGGTTTGCCCCGCGCTGCCTCGTTGAACTCTTGTGCCTGGCAGAGTTATGTGAGAAGGAGTGGGCACGAAGTGGAGGTAGACCTCGGCGGCGAGGGCGTTGGGGATCCAGCAGAGCCAGGCGACGGCGGGGTAGGCGGTCGAAAAAGGCCAGTGGAAGACAAAAATAAGAGGCAGGTACATGCGCAGAGTGATGCCGGCGGCGGTGAGGGCGAAGCTGCGAATCATCCAGCGGCGGTGGGTGAGGGCATCACCTCGCAATATGAACCGCACGGCGAGCCCGGTGGCTACAATCCAGGCTGCGCCGAGCGCTAGAAATCCCACCGAGGCGATCCAACCGGTTTGGGAATGCGGCGCGATCCAGAGGGAAGCGCACCAGCCCAGCAAGACGGCGCCGCAGTAGATCCAGCCCAGGAGTCGATGGCGATTCCAGTTGCTTTCCCGGAAGCGCGGGACAAACTGTAGCGGACCCGCCAGCAAGGCGATCGCGCCGCCCATGGCGTGCAACGAAAGGGCGATGCGCCGCTGGGTGAAGTTGTCCAGTTGCGCGGGAAAGGGCACGTGTGGCAACAGGTAACGAAGAGCCTCGAGCGCGTTCACAAAAGCGAAGAGCACGAGCAGGAACCGCAGGAATCTAGCGAGGGGTCTCACGTTTGTTTATTTTGTCAGGTTTCCTCGCACTTTGCAGCGGCGCCGCCCGCGTGGCCTCTTGCCCACGAGTATAGATTTATGGTATATACCGTGGAGGGAGAACACCTGTGGCCAAAAGCGGGGTGGCGAAATTGTTTCGCAACGGGCGCAGCCAGGCGGTGCGGCTGCCGCGGGAATTTCGCTTCGAGGGAGATGCTGTGCGCGTGCGGCGGGTGCCTGAGGGCATTCTGCTCGAGCCAATGATTCCGGATCCTAAAGAGTGGTTCGCGGCAATGGACAAGATTGGCGGGGACCCGCTGCTGAAGAAGGGCCGGAAACAACCGCCTGCGCCGCGCCGGAAGATTTTTGACTGAATAATCCGCGATGGGCTACTTGCTGGACACCAATGCGTGTATCGCTCTGATCAACCGCACATCGGAGCCGGTTCGCAAGCGATTCTCGAAGGCAGTGGAATCGGGCGAGCAGGTGTTGGTAGCGTCGGTGTCGCTGTACGAACTTTGGTACGGCGTGGCAAAGAGCGTCCAGACGGAAGCGAATACGCGGCGCTTAAAGATGTTCCTCGCGGGCGCGGTGGGAGTGCTGGAATTTGGGGAGGAAGACGCGCGATGCGCGGGTGAAATCCGAAACAGCCTAGAGCGGATAGGGAAGCCCATCGGAACGTATGACTTGTTGATAGCAGGACAGGCTCTAAGCCGCAAACTGACGCTGGTCACAGCGAACACCAAGGAGTTTGCGAGAGTGAAGGGACTTGTCTGGGAGGACTGGGGCAAAGATTAAGGGACACGATTGATCAGAGTATCCTTTGCCTTGCTTTTCGGCGACCAGCTTGTCCTGCTCCTTTTCCGCCAGGGCTGCCGAAGCAAAAAGTCTTCGATTTTTCCTGTCCCGCAGTGCCAATACGGCCGAAGCGCACGGTGAGGGTATTGCCGGACACGGACACTTCCCAGAATTTGCTGGAGCTTCCTTCCTTGAACTCAAATCGGCGCATAGACCAAACCTCGAGTGCGAAATGGGAAGTTTTGCGGAGGTACGCGGTGAGGATACCACTTGTGTGGCCGCAGGATACGGGGATGGGGAAAAACTAGAAACTAGAAAGCAGAAACTAGAACCTGAGGAAGTTTCCACAAAATCAATGGGAAGAAAGGGCGGGGCAAACCCCGCTCCTGCGGGAGGAGCAAGGTGGTGAGATTAAGGGATTAAGTTGTCCGCCCTGGCGCGATCAGCTGCGAGCTGGGGACTGGAGCCAGCGGAGGGCTTTGCGCCAGGGAGCGGCGTCGCCGCTGCTCATGGGTGTCTGCAACCACACCAATAGGCTCTGGCGGGCGACGGCCCATCGGCTCGGACCGGTTTCTGGCGGCTCTAGGGGAGCAACTGGAGGGATTTCTGTTGGCGTGAGCCAATAGGGGCTCGCGCTCGCGAACGAGCGCTCGGCTGCGGCACTTGAGGAGTGACGGTCGGTGATCGCGCCGGTGACTGACAGTTTCAATAGCGCTCCAACCTGCTCCTGGGACGCCCGCATTGTTTTCAGGATTTTCCGCGCGAACCACACACCTGCACCGAGGAAGGCAAACTGACTGAAGAGATTACCCAGTGCGTACCAATTGCTTTGCATCCAAGCGGTGAATTCGTTCATGGCCTCACCTTTGGACTGGGGCAGATTTAATTTACAACTCTGCTCCTAGGGACGGAACTGGTGGGAAGGCCAGAAAATGGTCAGGTGTCCGGGGGGGGGCCGGAAGGGGAAAACTAGAAACTAGAAGGCAGAAACTAGAATCGGGGGTAGGGGAGTTAGACATCGGAGGAAAGGCACAATCCCGACCCGGTCGGGACAAGTTGTTCCGTCTGCTGCCCGGAATCTTCGTTGCCGTGGCCTACCAACTAGACAAAGAAGGGACTGCAAAGGCCGACCGAGGAAGGCCACCGCTACACAACCCGGAAAACGGGTTAGGTGGGACCGACCTTGGCCCGGGCATTACCTGTGCTCTGGTACGGATGCACTATGGACGCTCGTGTCGGACAGGGGGAAGATAAAAATCAAGTCCGAGGTTCAAGCTTACAAGGCGGTTCCTGATGGCCCAGAGCGACTCCTGTCCCCTGGCGCAGTTTCGCAGGTTTCGAGCCCTCCTCGATGCCATACCGCAGCCTGCCATTTTGAAAGACACCGAAGGACGCATTGCGCTGGCCAATGCGGCGGCTTCCCGTCTTTGGAATAAGAAACCGGAAGAGCTGGTGGGGCTAACCTCCGGCGATTTGGTTGACCCCGCTTCGGCGTGTTGGGCGGAAGCTGTGGACACGCTGGCGCTGTATTCGAGCGCGCCTAAATTGTTGCGACGTAGGATGAAACTGCGTGGGCAGCAAAAGTCGTTTCTCGTGAGCGTTGCCCCAGTCTATCTCTCCCGAGGAGAGCGGCCCGACGGCATTATTGTTGTCGTGCAGCCGGAGGGCAATGGCGCGGCCGCTCCGGCAGATTCTGCCGAAGCCATAGTGCTACGGCAGTTCGCGGGGCTGGCTCTGATCCGGTGCGAGCTGCGAGATGAGGAGAAGACAAGTGAGGAAGAAGCAGGGATTTCCACGCTCCCCTTGCCTTCCCTGCTGGCTTGCGTTGAGCGCGGGGCATTCGGCAGTTCCGGGCCTGATCTACCTGGCGGTATCTGGTTGCCTCTCAAGCGATTGCTAAAACTGTAATTCACGAACTTTCGATTTTAAAACGAGCACGTCCACACTCATCGAACGGCACTTCCCTGATGAACGCCAAGCACTCAAGCGCGCACGGTCTTTAATCGACTACGGTTTAGTTTCTGAATCGGCGATGGTGGCTACGGCGCTGGGAGCTTCTGGGGGTGGCGGAGTTTTTTGGCGAGTGAGATAAAGCATGAACGGTGTGACCTCAAAGGGCATTTTCTCCGCTTCCGCCACCAGGCCGACGGGCTTGGACTTGAGCATCTGGAGGTGATCGTTCCACGGCTCGATCTTGATGCGGCCCCCGAGAGGAAGGGCGGCAATCACGTTGGCCGCTGGTTTTTCATCAGCAGGCTGCGCGGAAAATACCGCGGCGACCACGGACCAGCCAGTCGGGACGCGATTGCCCAGGTGCGGACTGATGAGGTTGGGAATTTCCTTCGAGCGGTCCCTAAGTGCTTGCAAAAAGAGCCGGGGCGTTCCGGACTGGTCCTTGTAGGGCGATAGCTTCAGCAGTTCGATGCCTTTCTGGTTGGCGGCTTGTTCCTCTTCTGGAGAGCGAGCAAATCCAAAGTGGCGGAAGGTTTCCTTTTCGTCGAAGCGCACGCGATTGAGGAACGCGTATTGGGAGTCCATGCGATGCCCCAGCACGACGTGACCGAGTTCGTGGGCGAGGATGGTGGCGAGGCTGGCCTCATCGGGAAGCACGTCGACCAAGCCGCGGCTCAGAACGATGGTGTGGCCGATGGTGAAGGACTCCAGCGTGGAGATCATCAGCACGCGGCAGCGGACTTCTGGCTGGATGTCCAGGTCATTGGAGACCTCGAGATTGTTGACGACCGTTTCAAGGACCTTGTCGACGTCGCCGGACGGCGCCATCAAGCCCAGCCGTTCCATGCTGTCCACGACGTTGTTTTCGGCCTGGCGAGCCCAGGTGCGCTGTGCCTGAAGCGGCGAGTAGTCGTTGACCGCTTCTGACTCATCCCTTACCGGCGTGGGCGCCTCGACCAAAACCTTGTTCAGCTCTTGCTCTTCCCAAGCGTGGCCAAGATCGTAGCCCCAGAGGCGCGTTTGGGCCCGGAAGGGTTTGAATCCCAGGCGCTTGGTCTGCTTGTCCAGAACGTCGCCTTCTTCGCTGTAGATGAAGGCCGGGAGCCATTGGTTCTTTCCGGCGTTGGTGCGCCAACTGTCAAAATTGAAATAGTTGCTGATCAGGGAAGAGCCGCCATAGGCGCCGTTGAAACGCACGATGTGGTAATCCTGCTCTTCGACCCAGATGCGGCCGACGAAGCGGCCCTTGTCGTTCTTCCTTACTGGATTGACATCGAAGACCAAGCAACGGACTTCGCCGAGGAATTCGCGGCGAACGTAGTCAAAGGTATAGTGCTGGCGGTCGAAGCCGTACATGTCCACGTAGATCATTTGCAAGAAGCCTTGGGGGAGAAATTCGGTGGAGAAGAAATTCCCCAGGCCGCCGAAGAACCTGTTGCGCTTGGCGCTGCCCGTGCCGCTGGTTAGCGGCTCGAGCTCGACGCCCTTGGCCAGTTCGGCGCGGCCCAGGAAGTACTTGTCGCCTTCGGGCACAGCTCCTAGCTGCTTATCCGGGCGAAGATTCTGGATATAGGTTTCTACCAGCGGCGAGTACTGGCGAAGCATCTGCATTTCGACCTGCTCTTGGGCGACAACTTTGTCCACCACCTGGCTCATGGTGGTTTGTTGCTGGGCGGTGGCAGGCAACGGCCACGCACTGAAGGCCAGCGCAAGCGGCAAAATTTTCATGGTACGCATAGTTTGTTCGCTGTACCGATTTGGTACAGCCCCCTGCCCGGGAGGCTACTCTCCGGGGGATGCGCTGCCATCTGTACTGAGGCTCAGATTAGGGACAGGTGTATTCGCGTTTGCGAGGCTTGGTACTCCACCCGGCTGACTAGGAAGCGACGCGGGCGGCGAGGTGATCTTCGGAGGAGGCTATGGATTGGGCGAGAGTGAGGCGCGGGATGCGTAACAATAGGAAGAGCTCGCCGGCCCAAAGCAAAATGTCGAGCAAGCGGCCGCGCTGAAGATTGCTCAAGTTCTGAGATTGCAGACTGACATCGAGGGCCTTTCGGGAGCATTCCTCGATGAAGGCGCGCATGGAGGCGAGGTCGACGGGTTCAGCGGAGAATTTGCGGCCGCGGGGATCGAGACCCTCGAGTCGTTCATAACAGCGCTGCAAGAAGTGGTTCAGGCAGAGAGCTTTGCGATCCAGTGATGTAACCGCGGCGCTGCCACAAGAACCCACCGAGCAGTTTCGCTTCCCACGTAATGTATCCATTCCACCCAGGCCCATTGATTTAACCCGACTGCCAGTCTCATTCTACTCCGAACTTTCCTCTGTATATAAGATGCGCTAAGCCATGCAAACGGTTTCATCTTCCGAAATGCGATTGTGCAATATAGAACACTCTTCAGCGGCATTTGTTTCCGTCGGAGCCGCCGGCAGGAAATCCAGCAATGGCAGCACCGGCAAATGCGCGACCATGGTTTGCACGCGCAGGCAGCGGTCGAGATAAGGCTTCAGCAGCGCTTTGACCCATCGGATGTTTTGGCTGCAGCATTTTGCGCGATCGCTTCCGGCCCAGAGGGTAACCACGGTAACGAGGCGCGCTTCTTGGTCGGAAATCATGACCAGGCAGCCGGCGAAACCATTTACATCCTTCAGGGCACCGGCGAGGGCGGCAGGAATGGAGGCTTGTACGCGGTGAGCTTCCTGGGGCTTGGCTACAAATTCAACGCTGAGGGCCGTCACCGGGGGAAGGCCAGTCGCTCCGCTCCCAATGAAATGCGATTTGGGCTGGGCGGTATTTAAGAACGGATAAGTGACACTATTTGTCATATCTGAGTAACGCGCTGGACTTGCCAAAGTTCCTCCATTGAATTGGCCCACCCTTGGGAGAGGGAGGCGCATCCGGGCCCGTTCAGGGCAGGCCAGGATGCGCCCACTGGGGCACATGGGGACCGGGGAAGGTTCCCCACGGATAAGGACTCCCGAAGCGAACTGGGGGTCTCTACGAAAGAGTAGTGCGGCAACGGTGCGTTCCGTTTCAACACAATCGAATTGAAGCGGTTGCTCCATTGCGCGTAGAAGGGGGGCGAGGCTATACTCCTGCGCCAAGAAGCCGAGGGCTCGCGTGGAGTTCTTCAATTTCGACGAGGAGTACATCAAGCGGCTGCGGGCGGGGGATCCCGTGACCGAGCAGCACTTTGTCGCCTATTTTGAGCAACTTCTGCGGATCAAGCTGCGCTCCCGAAGGCTCACTTCCGACCAAGTGGAGGATTTGCGGCAGGAAACCTTTATTCGAGTGATTGCCAACCTGCGGAAGGATGGGGGAATACGCCAGCCAGAGCGCTTTGGAGCCTACGTTAATTCGATTTGCAACCATGTATTGCAGGAGTTTTACCGGGTTAACGCCAAGAACCAGCCCATGGAGGACGATCACATGGAGATACCGGACAAAGTATTGGACTTGGAGGGCATGCTTGTAACCAAGGAGTCGGCTCAGCAGGTGCGCCGTATCCTTGACGCCATGCCTAAGCGAGATCGGGAACTGCTGCGGGCCATTTTCTTGGAGGAAAAGGAAAAAGACACGGTCTGCAAAGAGCTGGGGGTTGACCGGGAGTACCTTAGGGTACTAGTGCATCGGGCGAAGGATAAGTTCAAGGCGCTCTATGAGAAAGGGCAGATAGGGGTGGCGAGGAAGGCTACTGGTTTGGGGAATCAGTGAAACGTTTTAGCTCCCCCCTGCACTACTCTTCGGATGGCACAAATGGACCATAACGAGACAATACAGCTGCAAGCGGCAGTAAAGTATGTGCTCGGCGAACTCTCCCCGGCCCAACGGGAGGAGTACGAAGAGCATTATTTCGATTGCGTGGAGTGCGCGGTCGACATCAAGGCGCTGGCGACGTTTGCGGACACCACGCGCGAAGTCTTGCGGCGCGAGAGGGAAGCCCAACTGGCGAAGGATCTGGTGCCGGCGCGTGGCGGTTGGCTGAGCTGGCTGCAACCCGTGGTGGCGATACCGGCCATGGCAGCGCTGCTGTTGATTATCGCGTATCAGAATACGGTGACGATTCCTCATGCCAAGGATGCCCCGTCCCGGGCGGTTACAGAAATTTATGGCCAGTCTTTCTTGCTACAGCCCTCGGATACTCGCCGGGGGAACGAGGCAATTGTCAACGAGGCTCCGCTTGAGGTCCGGCCCGCACAAGGATTTCTCCTGCAGCTTGATTTCACTCCATCTTCCAGTTTCCCTGCTTATCTCGGTCAGTTGCAGGACTCCTCCGGTCGCGTCCTCCAACAATTTGCTGTCCCCGCAGAGAAGGCTAAGCAGGAATTGCATCTACCCGTCCCAGCAGGATTGATCTCGCGTTCGGGGCAGTACAGCGTAGTCTTCTTCGGCGCCGATCCTGCAAGCGGAAGAGCCGTCAATGGCAGCAGGGTGCAATACTTCACATTTAACATTGCATTTCGCCCTTAGATGAATAAGATTGGCAGGCTGTTAACTCGCTTCACCAGTCGAGGAGTCCCCCATGGCAAACTTGCACAGGATCGCTTTCAACTTTCACGGACACGGCCATGCCCTCAGCGGTGAGTTTCGTCATCCATTGTGGTCTATAATCCCTGCCCAAGCCTCAGCCTCGCTATCCAGCATTGGTGGAATCGCGATGGCGAAGGCCGAGAATTTCCATTTTCAAGATTTCGTGTGCTTCAAGTCTGCCCACACGCATATCTCGGGGAAGCGGCGGCGCGGCGATGCTGGCGAAACTTTCGTGACCCACACCAGCACGGTCGTTAAGGGTCTTAATATACTGGGGATGGTCACGGCCGAGCGCATCGTCTCGAGGCTAACGTCAATTCACAAGCCGGACGAACCCGAAGGGCATATCATTGCCGAGGACAGCCGGTTCGAGGGTCTGAAGATTGCTGGCGAAGACGTTAAGGTAACTCTTCGCAACAACCTGTTAGTCGACTGCAAGACGTTTGGCGATCTGGTGAAATCCGGGAAAATGGTGGCGCACGACGGAAAGCGGCAGGTGGCCATTTGCTCTCTGGTGGAAAAAATCGAGACCAATCTGAAGGGCGTCGATCTAAAGGACCACGTCATCGTGGTCAAAAATTTTGGAAAAATCTTCTTGGCCGAAATCTTTTCCTATCCTGGAACCAGGACCCTGACGATGCTCCGCCTCGAACTCGGCTCACCCCATGTCGCCGACCTCACCGTGGCCCAGTCGGTCACCAACGGCGCACCGTCGCCTCCCTGAGACTGGTTGTATCGCTAACCCTGTTATTTTCCCTACTTGCAGAGTCGTGTTCGCGCGGAACTTATTCAGTCGCACATCTGCAAGCAACGCATAATCAGATTCTCTGGACGCTGCGTCACGAGAGTGCGGACAAGGCGCTTAAGGACGTAAACGGCGCCTTGGCGCAATTCGCAGGCAGGAACCTGGAATGGACTTGGCGCTTCACGGTACTGAAAGCGCAAATACTCCTTTACAAGTCGAATTATCAGGAAGCCCTTGCGCTCTTGGGAGAACCTCTTCCCCCCTCTCTTGCCGCCACAGATATCCCTGTGCGCAAAGCAATGATGGAGGGCGCTGCCCACAGACAAAGTCAACAATTCCTTGAATCCCAAAAAGATCTGAACGAAGCCGAACAACTTGCCAGAGCGTCGCACCCGCGGCTCTTGGGAGAGGTGTTAAACGCTCGCGGCGCGCTTGAGGCCGACGAAAAGAAATTTCGTGAAGGCCAAGTGACTTTCGAGCAAGCACTGAAGCTTGCCCGCCAGGAACGGGATCGCGACTTAGAAGCGAGTGTGCTGAATAATCTTAGCCGCGCTGCTATGGGCCAAGGGCATTTTGATGAAGCTGTGGGCCGGGCAAATGCAGCTCTCGAGTTTTCGCGTTCCCTGGGCCTGGAACCATTGGCCGACACGGTTTTAGGCAACCTCGGCTGGAGCTACCTCGAGTTGGGTGATTTTGACAATGCGCTCGATTTCTACAAGCAGGGAGCTGAAGCGTTAGGCAAGAGCGGTCTCAATAGTATTTCCGCATACTACTTCACAGGCGCCGCAGAGTCCTATTTGGGGCTTCACGAATACGCTCTCGCTGAAGATCTTGCACAAAACACGCTAGTCCAGGCGCGCGGGTTGAAGAATGCCTGGAACACAGCTGTTTGTCTTAACATGCTAACAAAAATCATGTTGAAAACTGGCCGGCTCAGTGAGGCGGAGCGATACAACCAGGAAGCGCTGAAGGTGGAAGACAAGTCTGGAACGATCTATGCTTTGCTGTTTGCTGGCCACATTGCCGGTGGCAGCAAGCGTTTCACCGACGCCGAAAAGCTCTTCCACCAAGTTCTCTCGGAACCCAACGTCCAGGCGGCAGTAAAGTGGGAAGCCGAGGCCGGCCTTGCGCAGGTGTGGGACGACCAGGGACGATTTGCCGCAGCGGAAGGGCAGTACCTCAAAGCGATTAACACCATTGAGCAAGCAAGACGATCGGTCAATCACGACGAATTGCGATTGAGTTTCCTGTCCAGCGGGATTGAAGTGTATGGCGAATACATCGATTTCTTGATCCGCCGCGGCAGGCCCGCCGATGCCCTGAAGCAGGCGGAACTCAGCCGCGCACGGACACTTGCGGAAGGGTTATCTTCGGATGTAAAAGCGAGTTCCCGTATAAAGCCGATTGAACGGCCCCAGCAAATCGCCCAGCGCCTTCACGCCACGCTTCTTGTTTACTGGCTGGGCGAGAAGCACTCGTATCTTTGGGCCGTCACGCCTTCCAAGACAGAGTGCTTCACCCTGCCACCGGCTGCGGAGATCGATCCTTTAATCAAGTCTTACCGCGAACTCACGCTCAAGTCCGGGGACCTCTTGAAGAGCGCTAGGTCCGCGGGTGAGAAACTGTACACGTCTCTTGTGGAACCGGCAGGGAAGTTGATTCCCCCGGGTTCGCGCGTGATCTTGCTGCCTGACGTCAGTCTCTATGGTCTTAATTTTGAAACGCTGATTGTGCCCGGCTCGCAACCCCACTTTTGGATCGAAGACGTTACCGTGACTACGGCAAGCTCCTTGTCGCTGCTGGCATCTGCTGCCAATCGTGCGCCTCCCAAAGAGAAAAATCTGCTTCTTGTTGGCGACGCGGTCCCCGTGCCGGAATTCGGCCCTCTGCCCCAGGCCCCGTCTGAAATGCAGAAGGTTCAGCAGTATTTTCCGAACCCGCGCCGTGCGATTCTGCAGGGTTCTCAGGCTACGCCGAGCGCTTACCTTGGCAGCGAGCCGGGCCGCTTCTCCTACCTCCATTTCGTAACACACGGCACCGCCAGTCGCGCTCGCCCCATGGAATCCGCGGTCGTCCTCAGCAAGGAATCCGCTGGCGACACGTACAAGCTGTATGCGCGAGACATCGTCCAGCATCGCTTGAACGCCAATCTCGTGACCATCTCGGCCTGCAACGGCTCCGGCACCCGCGCCTATTCGGGCGAAGGTTTGGTCGGCCTCTCCTGGGCTTTTCTGGCTGCCGGTGCGCACAACGTGATCGGAGCCCTCTGGGAGGTCAGCGACGCCTCCACGCCGCAGTTGATGGATGCGCTCTACGGCGAGTTGAGCCAGGGCAAGGATCCCGCCACGGCCCTCCGCAACGCCAAGCTCTCGCTTCTCCACTCCGCAAGTCCCACGAACGTCTTCCGCAAGCCCTTCTACTGGGCGCCGTTCCAGCTCTACGCCGGGTCGTAGTCGAAAATCGGCTCGGTCACGAACACAGTGGAATATCAGGACAGATGGGGCGGTCATACCTGATGAAACGAATTCCTTGTGGGCATCACCATGTCTGAGTGGACTGCTGTCCCCGGAGAACCGACTGTCATGACCGTCAACCAAGTAGTAGAAACAACGATGAATCGAGTCAATGGACTCTCACTCGCACAATCCGACCAAAGACGTGACTCCACGAGAATCGAAGCCTGTGAGTTTGAACTGTTACTCCAGCGTGCGATGGAAATTCTCAGTATCCGTGCACAAAGCGGGACGGTAACGCCGTCAACGCCGTCTTGAGATTGGTCCACGGGCGGTGATACGATTTGCGCTCCTAGCCCACTACTAACGTAACGCAGAGCTAACGCGTTTCCGCGATTTCATTGGGGGTGTGTATGCCGCCGGCTGGACTCGATAAGCTGAAACACATCGTGGTGCTGATGATGGAAAACCGCTCGTTCGATCACATGCTGGGCGCTTTGATGAAGCAGTACCCGAAGATTAACGGCTTGACTGGAAACGAATCCAATCCCGACATGAACGGCGCCATGGTCAAGGTACAGCCGAACGCCAAGTTTCAGGGCCAGCTCGATCATGACCCGGATCACCATTACCCCGGCGTTGACCTTCAAATCTTTGGCGGGACCCCTCCGGGGCCCGGCCGCGTCGCTAACATGCAGGGATTCATCAAGAGCTACGCCACCCAGGGCACCAGCGTCAACGCTTCCCACGCCATCATGTCGTACTTTCCTCCTGAAAGATTGCCCGTTCTGACCAAACTGGCAACGGAATACGCAGTCTTCAATGGGTGGTTTTCCTCCATTCCCGGTCCGACCATCTGCAATCGCGCGTTCGCGCATTACGGAACGTCCTACGGCAACGTGGATATGACCTTCTTTTACGTTCAGGACCCCATCGCCAGCATCTACGAGCGCATGATCACAGCAGGCCACACCGCCAAGATTTATTATTACGACCAGCAGAGCTCCACAATGGAGATTGTCAATCTCTTCAAGAATCAGCCACAGATCTTCAGCAGCTACAGCCAATTCATTGGCGATTGCAACGGCAACACTCTTCCCGAGTACAGCTTTATCGAGCCTTGCTATAACGACCATCCGGGACCGGGTGGTGGTCAAATTCTGGCCTCCGATCAGCACCCCGATCACAATATCCAGGAAGGCGAATTACTCATCGCCAATACCTACAATGCCATTCGCACGAAGCCAGAGCTTTGGGAAACTACCGCTCTTCTCATCGTGTATGACGAGCACGGTGGAATCTACGACCATGTCGTGCCTCCGGCTTGCGAACCGGACGGCAAGAGTGCTCCCGCCGACAAGACCGGAACAGGTGAAGCCTTCAACTTTGACCGTCTCGGCGTCCGCGTACCTGCCATTCTGGTCTCGCCCTATATTCCCAGAGGAACCGTTGTGCCCGGAACCGAAGATCCGAACGGCCGCATCTTCGAACACGCCTGCATTCCCGGCACGGTAACGAGCTTTTTCCTGAAGAACTACGACAAGCGCACCTCCCGCGAGAAAAACTCGCAAGATTTTCTCACTCCGCTGACCGATACATTGCGCCCAGATGATGACTGCTGGGTTTTTGACGTGTGAGGGAAAACATGGAAAAAAAGTACAAATTGGTCATGAAGGTCCCTAAGACACCCAAAAGCGCTTATGATCACAGCCGCTTCATCTCCAGCCTGATTGAACATCAAATCAAGCACTTCAGCGAGCTCGAAAGATCTCTTTTGAAGCCGGGAGAAACCCTCACCGACATTACCAAGATCAAAACCGAGTTGCAGGCGAGCAAATACTTGAAACACATGACGGCGCTGACTCACGAGCGAGGCGGTCGCGCGAAGGCGGCACCTGCTGCGCCCGCGCAAACCGGCAATGTCACCAATGCTGTGAAGGCCAAGAAGGGTAAGAGGAAAAGTCGGTGAAGGAGGCTCTGTGCGAAGTCTTGTCTTAGCCGTGCTCTTGATCGTGGCCGGATCGGTTCGAGCCCAGACCAATCCCACTCAGCCGTCCACTGCTCCCCCTAGGGTTGACCCTTCCGGCGAACTCGACAAGCTGTCACAGAGCTGCGGGGCATTTAAAATCCTGCCCTGCGCCGAGGAACTCTTTACCGGCAAGCCCTTTCACATTGCCGTGGGGAGCATCGCTCCCCAGAACGGATTTGGTGCCGGCCTCGCCTACCTCGATCACAAAACTACGGACAACTGGCGCATTACCTGGAACTCCGACGCTGTCGCTTCCAGCAACGGCGCGTGGCGTGCCGGACTGTACTTCAAGTTTGTCGATTCTCGCCACAAGAGCATCGGCGGCCACATGGGGACGCAAGGAAAAAAGAAGCCCCGCATCCTGAGCGAGCTTCCGGAACACCCCGTATATAACCTGTATGTTCAAGCCATATCCCTGAACAAGCTCACGTATTTCGGCTTGGGCCCCGCGACGACCCAGGCGGGGCGCACTTTCTATGGATTGACTCAGACGATCGTTGGGGGAAGCGCGGTGAGGCCGTTTTACCAGCCACTGAATGCCAGCTTCTACGCTGAAGTCAACGGCCGCTTCGTAAACATTCGTCCCAGCACTGGCCAGCCAAGCCCCTCCATTGGAACGCTTTATATAGAGGCCACAGCGCCGGGCTTAACGAGCCAGCCAGGAACGCTCCAGCTCGGGGAGGGGATTCAAATTCGGCCGGCCTACTTCAACGATGTATTCCGGTTGAACTACAGGCTTGCCTATCAGCAATACTTCACGCCCGGAAATTCGAATTTCTCTTTTCAACGATTGACCGCTGATCTTTCTCATGACTACGTGCTCCACAGCAAGACCGTTCGCCCTTACTTAATCCCCAGGGACACTAATCCAAACGGCCCCGACCAGTGCGACGACCCCACCAAAGATGAATCTCAAATGACCCAGGAGGAAAAGGCCAAGGCGAAAGAGCATCCTTGCCCTCGTGTTACCCGGAACTTCGAAGGCACCATCGGCTTGCGTTTTTTCCTGGCCGCTTCCATGACGCCCGGTGGCAACCTCGTTCCTTTCTATTTTCAGCCAACCATTGGTGGCGTCGATCTCAACGGCAATCCCTCGCTCGCCAGCTATCAGGATTTCCGGTTCCGGGCACCCAATATCATGTTTTTCCGTCAGAGCTTCGAGCATTCCGTCTGGAACTTGCCATTGGGAGTGGCATTCATTGCGGATGAAGGCAAGGTTGGGTTAACTCGTGGTGATCTCGGCTCAAATCCCTGGATCCACAGCTTCTCTGCGGGCTTGACGTTGCGCGCTGGCGGCTTTCCGCAGGTGTTTCTGATGTTTGCCTGGGGGGGCAAAGAGGGTACGCATACAATTGCGAACGTGAACACTTCGTTGCTGGGTGGTAGCGGGCGGCCGTCGCTCTTTTGATCCTGGTGGCTCAGTGCGCGGCAGGTTGCACTATGTTGCGGAGTCGGCGTCCATCGTTATGACTTCGGTCGCGGCATAGCCCAAGCTTTGCAGGATTTCGGCGGTATGTTCGCCGAGCAGGGGCGGGGGCAAGCGATAGCTGACGGGCGTGCTTGAAAAGCGGATGGGATTGGCGAGGCTCCTTGCGGTGCCGATGGTGGGATGTTCGAGTTGAACGATTAAGCCGCGAGCGCGGGTCTGCGCGTCGTCGAGGGCCTCAGCGACAGTGTTGATGGGAGCGGCGGGAATTTCGTCGGCAGCAAATTTTTCCAGCCAGCTTGCGGTCGGCTTTTGCTGGAAAATAGTTTGCAGCTGCGGCACTAGGATTTGCCGATTCTTGATTCTGAGTGCGTTGGTGGAGAATCTTTCGTCACGGCCAATTTCGTCTTCCAGGTTCATCACCTGCACGAAGCGCTTCCACAAAGGTTCCGTTCCCACTCCTATCACAAAATATTTGTCATCGATTCCACGGAACGCTTCGTACGGGACGATGTTCGGATGAGCATTACCCCAGCGCTTGGGGGAAACGCCGGCGTTGAGAAAACTGCTTCCAGCGTTCGCCAGCCACGTCAGTTGGGAATCGAAAAGAGCCATGTCGATGAATTGTCCCATGCCGGTTCTTTCGCGCGCATAGAGGGCGGCAAGAATTCCCATAGCCGCGTATATGCCACAGGTCATGTCCGCGATGGCTATCGGATAGCGCATCGGCCCGCCGCCCGGTTCACCGGTGAAGCTCATCACGCCGGCTTCCGCTTGCGCGAGGATGTCGTAGCCGGGCATGCCTGCTTTGGGGCCGGCGAAGCCGTATCCGGTGATGCTGCAATAAATCAGACGAGAATATTTTGCGCATAGCGAATCCGGATCGATGGCGCGTTTTTGCAGCGAGGCCAGCGAGGGCTGGTTGATGATGAAAATATCCGCGGTGGCGAGCAACTTCTGCAAGGCCTCCGCGCCACGCGGATGATTGTAATTGAGGGTGATCGATCGTTTATTGCGATTGGCGGCGAGATAATAAGCGGATTCAGTGCCGACGAAGGGCGGACCCCAGCCGCGGGACTGATCGCCGGTCCCTGGCCGCTCCACTTTGATGACGTCGGCACCGAAATCGCCGAGCAGCATGGCGCAATAAGGACCGGCGAGTGCTTCGGTCATCTCCACAACGCGAATCGAATCGAGAACGGTTTCCACGGGCCGCGATTATAGCTGACATCGCAAGTGGTCACACCTCGACGCCATAGGGCCATTTCTCTAAATCGATTAATAACATCCAAAACTTGATTTGGATGGCGGAAGGTTTCCACAGGCTGGAGTCTTGTGCTTTGGGAGGGTCTCAGCATAAACTTCTTCGCAGCAATTGTTTTCGCGGGCCGCCTCTACCATTTGAGGAATTCCAGGCTCGTTCGAATAGGGGTAGTGATGTCTGGGGGAGAGAAAATGAGAAAATTGCTGTGTGCATTGTTTGTGTTGACGCTCGCGCTGGGGCTGGCCTCATCGGGGCGGGGACAGTCGCAGATTACCGCGGGAAGTGTCGAGGGGAATGTACTTGATGAGAAGGGCGGGAGCGTCGCGGGCGCGACTGTGGAAGCAAAGAATCTGGCGACCAATTTCGTACAAACGGACACCACCAACACCGACGGACATTTCACCTTCCTGAGTCTAGCGCCAGGGCGCTACACCCTCACCATCAGCAAGGGCGGGTTTGCCACCATCGTTCAAGAAAATGTGAATTTAACCGTTGGGCAAACCATTACTTTGCCTGTGACGATGAAGGTTTCTTCGGTGGCACAGCAGATCGTGGTTACTGACGTGCCGATCGTGGAAGTCACAAAAACGGAATCTTCTTCCACGCTCGACGAAATATCTGTCGCTACCACCCCTGTTCTCGGTCGAAAGTTTGAAGACTTGCTTACTTTGACGCCCGGCGTGAGTATTTCGCAGGGCCCGGACGGCAACGAAATCAACATCAACGGGCAGCGAGGCATTTTCAACAACATCAGCCTGGATGGTGGCGACTACAACAACGGATTTTTTGGCGAGCAGATGGGCGGCCAGCGCGCGGCGATTGACATCACGCTGGAAGCGGTAAAGGAATTCCAAATCACGGCGAGCGGCGCGAACGCGGAGTTCGGCCGCAGCGCCGGCGGCATCATCAACGTCATCACTAAGTCCGGTACCAATGCCATTCACGGTTCCGGATTTGAATACTTCCGCACGGAAGCTTTGACGGCGGCGACCTCGGACGGCAAGCCGCTGCAGGATTTTCGCCGTAATCAGTTCGGCGGCAGCGTCGGCGGCCCCCTCATCAAGGACAAACTCTTCTTCTTCGCCGCAGGGGAAGGAATTCGGGAGAACCTGACGAGGACAAATCTCAGTACGCCCATCGGCGCCGCCTGCAGTTCGAGCCCGGTCTACGATGGTACTGCCGCAACAGATGCGGTGATTAATTCCAGCGCCGATTGCCAGCGCGTCGCCCTCATCAATTTCTTTAAGTCGACAGCCTTTCCGGCGCCGTTCAAAAATACGAACGAAGGCCTCCCTGTACTCCACCAGCAGCGCAATGCCTCCATATTTGGCCGCGTGGACTATAACCTGAACTCGAAGAACCAGATTTTTGGCTCTTACAGTTATGATTGGTCGAAGAATCCCAATCAGACATTCGACGTTCCGACATACGGCACGAGCGCCAACGGCATCGAAGGTCCTTCGAAAATCCAAGCTGTCAACGGCAACTGGTTCAGCACGATCTCCAACACCATGCTGAACGAGGCCCACTTCACATACGCAAGAGAAAAGCGCCCGCGCAACACTAGCGATCCTTCCAGCGTGCCTGACACGGCCATGGGATTTGGCACCACCTTTCGCTTCGGCCAGCCTTTCTTCCTTGAGCCCAGCGTCGATGAAACTTTTTGGCGCACCGACATTCGTGACAATTTCTCGATCGTCAAAGGCAAGCATACCTGGAAGGTTGGCGGCGAGTGGATTCACAGCGACAATGCCCAGATTTTTCGGGGCTTCTTCACCGGACGCTATATCTTCGACAGTGTCAGCGGCTTCATGCACTACGTCTCGCAGGGTCCTACAGTCAAGGAGTGTTCGAACGGCGCCTTCATCGTGGGCGCCTGCCCGGCGGGAACCACGGCCACCGGAGGCCCGCTTCTACTCTACCTGCAGCACGGCCCCGCGACGCAAGGTGAATCGTTTGACCAATCCGGTGCTTCCGACATCAAGAATGAAGACATCTCTTTGTTTGCACAGGATTCCTGGAAGGTCCTCCGAAATGTCACTCTGAATTACGGCCTGCGTTGGGATGCGCAGCATTTTCCCAACCCTACAGTGGCGCCCTCCAAGACTTCCTACGGGGCAGATCTGGCAAATCCCAAGTTTCCTTCCACCGGCTACATCCCCAATCAGAACAAGGAATTTCAGCCGCGCGTTGGCGTCGCGTGGGATATTTTCGGCAACGGCAAGTCCGCGCTGCGAGCCAGTTACGGCATTTTCTTCGCACGGCAAAACATGCTCACCCAGGTCGGCGCCATCACCACGAACGGCGTTCAGCAGCAGTCTTTTGCTGCCGGTTCAGCGTTCGGCGCGCCTCCGGTTTACGGAACCAACGCATCAGTATTTAACAACACGAGTCTTCCTCCGGCGGGAACACCTCCGCCTCCCGGTGCCAGCGTAACGGTCTTCAGCAAGGACTACGCAAATCCGCGCATCTACACGACCAACGTCGGCTACGAGCAACAAATTATCGGAGACTATGCAGTGTATCTCGACTTCACGTTGTCGAAAGGCGTGCACCTCACCCGGTTTATCGATCCCAATAAGGGTGTCAGCACCACCTATAATTGCGGAGCCGGTTTTACCAATATTAATCCTGGTGTTTGCCTGCCGGCCAACGGGTCCACGGTTACTTATCCCAGCGACGTATTCGGTTCAGGTGTCGCAGCGCCCTTCACTAACCTCGGCAGTATCACCGACACCGTCAGCTCGGCGAAGTCGCTCTACCGTGGATTCACCATCGGCATGCGCAAGCGCATGAGTCACAGATTCCTGTTTGACGCGAACTACACGTACTCCAGCGATCGGGACGACGACTCCAACGAACGTGATCCGTTCACCTTCCGTTACGCAAATCTTTTCAACCTGGCATCGGAGTATTCATTGTCCGACCGCAACGAAACGCACAAGTTCAACGCTTACACGGTTGCTAATCTGCCTTGTGGATTCAACGGCAACATCCGGATGCAGGCGCATTCCGCGGAGCCGATTACCCCATCACCGCGGTTTCAAGGTGGCAAGGATCTCGGCCGTAACACGCTGCAGAAGGACAATGCCTTCTTCACTTTCGACTTCGGCGTCGACCGCCCAATCCACCTCGGCGAGCGCTTCCGGCTCATCCCGAGAATCGAAATGTTCAACACTTTTAACAACAAGAACAACGTCAACCCCTTGAGCACTCCAGCCCTCTTCAACTTTGACGGGTTCCTGCGGGCTGGCGTGGGTGATCCAAGGCAGGCGCAGTTGGCGGTGCGCCTCGAGTTCTAGCGAAACGGATTAGAACTGCAAATCTTGTTTTGTCAGAAGGGGGGCGCGAAGCGCCCCTCTTTGTTTTCGGAAGGAACAGGGATTACCAAAACAGGGGATAGACACACGCTGATTTCTCGGCACTTGCTTGCGCGGCGGGAATCCCGGACAATCTAAAGTTTATAGATGCGTGATTTTCCGCACGGTGCGTGTGCGGCGCCGAAAAAAGAAGCGAGTGAAATGGCAAGTCAGGCGAATTCCATAAAACGGCTAGTAGCATACTTTTCGATGGAGATTGCGCTGGAGAACGCCATGCCGAGCTACAGCGGCGGATTGGGCGTTCTTGCAGGTGACACGATTCGCGCCGCCGCGGATCTGCGACTGCCCATGGTGGCCGTTTCCCTGCTTTACCGCAGAGGATTCTTCACGCAACGTCTCGCGGAAGACGGGACGCAGACGGAAGAACCGGTCGATTGGCGCGTCGAAGACTTCCTGACAGAAGAGCCGGTGCGAGCCACCGTGCCGCTGGAAGACCGCCATGTGGAGTTGCGTTGCTGGCATTACCCGGTGAAGGGCGCGCGCGGTTTTGAAGTGCCCGTGTATTTCCTGGACGCCGATTTGCCTTCGAACGCGGAAGCGGACCGCGCGCTTACCGGCACACTCTACGGCGGCGATTCGTACTATCGGTTGCGGCAAGAAGTGTTGCTGGGGATCGGCGGCGTGCGCATTCTCCGCGCGCTGCGCTACAACGAACTCGCACGCTACCACATGAATGAAGGGCACGCCGCGCTGCTGACGCTGGAATTGCTGGGCGCGGAAGCGCAGAAAGCCGGGCGAACTTCCATCAGCGGCGAGGACATCGAAAAAGTCCGCAACAAGTGTGTGTTCACCACGCATACACCAGTTCCAGCGGGGCACGACCGTTTTCCGATGGAATTCTTCACACGAGCATTTCCCGGGAGGACGGATTTCCTGGATTTGAAAGATCCTTTAGTCGCCAATTTGATGAAGCGAGCGCTGCAGGCGGAGCAGAATTTTCCAGGTTTGCAGGAAGCGGCGCGGCAAGGCGCTTCGCTGAACATGACGCAGCTGGCGTTAGGGCTGAGCACCTATGTGAACGGCGTTGCGAAGCAGCATGGGGAAACTTCGCGGCAGATGTTTCCGGGATCGGATATCGAGGCCATCACCAATGGTGTGCATGCCGGGACGTGGACCTCGCCTCCGTTCCAGCAACTCTTTGACCGCTACATTCCATCCTGGCGCGAGGACAATTACAGTTTGCGGAGCGCGTTGGGCTTGCCGGCGGAAGAAGTCTGGGCGGCGCATCTGATCGCCAAGCACGACTTGCTTGAGACAGTTCGCGAGAAGACCGGCCTCAAATTTGATTCCGAAGTTTTCACCATCGGCTTCGCGCGACGCGCGACGGGATACAAGCGAGCCGACCTGATTCTCGCTGATCTCGATCGCCTACGGCAGATTGCTAAGAACGCCGGCCAATTCCAGATTATTTATGCTGGCAAAGCCCATCCGAATGATGGCGGCGGGAAAGATATTATTCGGCGGATTTTTCATGCGAAGAAGGCGCTGCGGAAAACGGTGCCGGTGGTTTTTCTCGATGATTACAATCTCGATCTCGGCGGAAAGGTCACTTCCGGGGTGGACCTTTGGCTGAATACGCCGCAGTTTCCTCTAGAGGCGTCCGGCACCAGCGGAATGAAGGCGGCGCTAAATGGCGTGCCGAGCTTGAGCATTCTTGATGGCTGGTGGGTGGAAGGGCACATCGAGGGCGTCACTGGCTGGTGTATCGGCGAGTCTCGGCGCACCGCTTCGGGCAACACTCCGGCCGACAACACGGCCGAAGCCGATTCGCTTTATAACAAGCTGGAAGGGGTGATTCTTCCGATGTATTACAACGATCGAGCGAAATTCCTGGAAGTCATGCAGCACGCGATTGCAATCAACGGCTCGTTCTTCAATACCCAGAGGATGGTGCAGCAGTACATCACTGACGCGTATCTCCGTTGATTTCTACCGGATCGACAATTCGCTGAAGGCCTGACGCTGATTCGCTGAATTAGCGAAGCCGGTTCTTGTACATGGCCATGCCGACGGCGGCATCCATCCCCAACTTCTCCAGGGCAACAATTTCGCGGCGCGTTTTGATGCCGCCGGCGGCGATGATCGGATGGGAAGTGGCGGTGCGCAGCTTTCCGAACCATTCAAGGTTCGCGCCGGTCATGGTGCCTTCGCGATCCACATCCGTGCATAAGAACCCGGCACAAAACGGTTCAAGTTGCGTCACTACTTTTTCGGCTTGAAGCGCGATGGGCGTGCGCCAGCCGTGGATTGTGATGTGTCCATGGGTAGTGTCTAGAGCGATGATGATTTGTTTTCGGCGGACTTTTTTTGTGAGCTGATGCAAGAATTTGGTATTCACCTTGCCGTCACTGAAAGCAGCGCTGCCTACTATGATCTGACTCGCGCCCCAGGCGCTAATTTGTTCGGCGCGAGAAACGGTTCGAATGCCGCCTCCGACGCGTACCTTCATGCCGAAATCTTTTCGCGCACTGTTGCAGAGTTCGCGAACATGATCGTCGTTCTGGCCTTTTCCCATGGCGGCGTCGAGGTCGATGATATGCAACCAGGGATATTCCTTGAATTTCTTCAGAAGTCCGAAGACGTCTTTGACGGCGAGTTCGCGTTTTCGGCCATGAATCAACTGGACCGCTTGCCCAGCTTGCAAGTCAATGCAGGGAATCAACACGGCAGGCGCACCTCGACGCCGCGGGCGGCTAGAAAGTTTTTCAGTGTTCGAATGGATTGCACCGCATCGTGGAAAATTGACGCTGCCAGTGCGGCATCCGCCGCGCCATCCTGAAAGATCTCGACGAAATGCTCGGGCGATTTGGCGCCGCCGGAAGCGATCACGGGGACAGTTACGGCTTTCGAAATGGTAGCGGTGAGTGCTAAGTCGAAACCGCTCTGGGTGCCATCGCGATCGACCGAGGTGAGCAGAATCTCACCGGCGCCCGCCGCGACTCCCATCCGTGCCCATTCGAGGGCGTCCAGAGAAGCCGATTCGCGTCCGCCACGCACCATTACGTCCCAATGATCGCCGGCACGCTTGGCGTCGATTGCCAGGACGACGGCTTGGGCCCCGAACTCTCGCGACAATTCAGAAATGAGTTCGTGGCGCTCTACTGCCGCCGTGTTCACGGTGACTTTGTCCGCGCCGGCACGCACGACGGCGCGGCCGTCTTCCAACGTGCGAATGCCCCCGCCCGCCGTGAGGGGGATGGCCAACTCGGCGGCGACGCGGCGGATGGTTTCGAGGAACGTCGGACGGCGATCGCGGGAAGCGGCGATATCGAGCACTACCAGTTCGTCGGCGCCTTCGGCATTATAACGCGCCGCCAAAGCGACGGGATCGCCCGCATCGCGTAGTCCGACGAAATTCACACCCTTGACGACGCGTACTCCGTCTGTGTCGAGGCAGGGAATGATGCGGTGCGCGAGGCTCATGCCGCGAGCTCCAGAAAGTTCTGAAGGACGCGCGCGCCGGGGTCGCCGCTTTTTTCCGGATGGAACTGCACGGCGAAGATATTTCGCTGTTCGATGACGGCGCTGAATTCCGAGCCATGGGAGCAAGTCGCGGCAGTTGAGTCTTTCGAATCGACTGCGGCGTAAGAGTGGGCGAAATAAAAATACGCCCCAGCGTCAATGCCTGCGAGTAGGGAAGACTCGCGCTTCTTTTCAAGCTGATTCCAGCCCATGTGCGGGAGCTTTACGGTCCGCGGCAAAGCGGAAACGATTCCAGGAAGAAGATTCAAGCCGTGAAGTTGCGAAGCTTCTTCGCTGGACTTGAATAAGACCTGCAAGCCGAGGCAGATTCCCAGAAATGGCACGCCACGGTGAATGGCGTCAACCAAAGGCGGGCGGAGATTTTTTTCGTCCAGGGCGCGAACGAGAGCGGCGTAGTGTCCGACACCTGGAAGAAGCAGGGCCTCCGCTTCGGCAATGCCTGCGGGCGAATCGGTTCGTTGCGATTCAGCTCCCAGTCGTTGGAGCGCGCGTTCCACCGAAGGCACGTTTCCGGCGCCGTAGTCGAGAATGGTCACTTTCATAGAAGCCCCTTGGTGCTGGGCAAGACCTGGCGGAGGCGCTTGTCGCGGGAGACTGCAAAACGCAGTGCGCGCGCGAACGCTTTGAAAATGGCTTCGATTTGATGATGCGAGGAGCGGCCGTAAAGGGAGCGCAGATGGACGTTGGCCTTGGCAGCTTGTGCAAAGCCCTGGAAAAAATCTTCCATCAACTCGACTTGGAAACCGCCGACGCGTTTGGCGACGATCTTCGCCTTCACGACGCAGTATGGCCTGCCGCCAAGATCCACGGCGGCGGCGGCGAGCGTTTCGTCCATGGGCACCAGGAAATAGCCCGCCCGCAAGATGCCGCGCTTGGAGCCGAGAGCTTTCTGTACTGCTTCGCCAAGGGCGATGCCCACGTCTTCAACGGTGTGATGCTGGTCTACGTCGAGATCGCCGCGGGCATTCACGTCAAGATCAAAAGCGCCGTGACGCGCGACCAGATCGAGCATGTGATCGAAGAAGCGGATCCCCGTGGCGATGCGCGCCTTCCCGCGGCCGTCCAGATTCAGCTTCAGGCGGATGTCGGTCTCGTTTGTCTTGCGCTGAACTGTTGCTGTGCGTGGCATGGTTAGTTTCTCTCTAGCGCTGGTGTTCAGTCCGGAATCTTCCACTCTTTGCTAATTGCCTTTAGTAATCGCTGCATTTCGGATTGCGTTCCAATGGTGATGCGCACAAATCCCGGGCCGATATCCTTGCTGCGTTCCCGTAGGAGAATCCCCTGCTTTTCCAGCTTCTTAAACAGTGCCGGGCCGCTTGGCCCAAAATTCGCCAGAATGAAATTTCCGGCGCTGGGGAAAGTCTTCGCTCCGAGCTTCGCCAATTCTTTCGCGAACGAAGCACGCAGACTCTTCACCTCGCGCACGTAGTCCCGCATCGCGGCTCGATCGGCTATGGCTGCTTCTGCTGCAACCAATGCCGCGAGATTCACGGGGAAGGGCGGCATGGCGCGGCGCACGAGCCTAAGTGAATCTTCACAAGCGATCACCGCGCCAAGCCGCAAGGCTGCAAGCCCGGCCACTTTCGAAAACGTTTTCGCTACAAACAGCTGCGGATTTTTGCGGATCCACGGCATGGCCGAGAAACCGGAGAATTCCGCGTAGGCTTCATCCATCACCACCGCCGTGTGCGTAGCGGCTTTCAAGATTCTCTGCAGGTCCTCATGCTGAATCAGTGTCCCTGTCGGATTATTGGGATTGGCGATAAAGAGAACGCGAGGTTTCTTCCGCAACGCGGCGATGACGCCTTCGAGCGGGAATTCCATTTGGGCACCATAGCGGAGGACGGAAATCCGGGCGGCGTAAATCTCCGCATAGTAGCGATACATCGGAAACGTGGGCTCGCAAATCAGGATGCTGCTTGCGGCCTCGACGAAGGTATCGAAGAAAACACGCAGGGCGTCGTCGCCGCCGTTGGTGAGCAGCAATTCTTCCGTGCGGACGCCGAAGTAGCGCGCGATTCGGCGCGTGGGCGCCTGATATTCGGGATACATGGCCAGTTGTTTGGTAGTGAGCTTGGCGAGAGCTCGCCGCACTGCCGGCGAGCAGCCCGAGGTGTTCTCGTTGAAGTCGAGGCGCAATTTATCGGACCGGCCTTCTGCGGGGGCTTCATAAGTGCGGCGATTCAGAATCGCCTTGCGCACTGGCAATCTAGTTTTCATCGCCGGACCCTCACGGCGTTGCGGTGGGCCATCAAGCCCTCGGATTCTGCCAGAGTTTCCACGGTGTCGGCCAGATGAAGAAAACCCCTGCGCGAGATGGTTTGCACGCTGATGCATTTTACAAAGTCGGCGGCGGAAAGCCCTCCGCGCTTGCGCGCCCAGCCTCCCGTCGGCAGGACGTGGTTGCTGCCGGTGGCATAGTCCCCCAGCGGCTGCGCTCCCCAGGGTCCGATAAACACCGTCCCCGCAGAATTGATTTTTTTCAATAGTTTCTCCGCATTTTCCGGCAGGCTGAGATGCTCGGGTGCAAAGCGATCGACAAATTCGCAAGCATGGTCGAGGGAATCGGCAACTAGAATGGCGCCGGCATGTTCGATGGAGACGCGCGCCATACCGAAAGGCAATTCTCCGAGCTGCCAGCCGATTTCACGCTGGACTTCCCGGGCTAAGGAACGCGAAGTGGTCACAAAAAAACTGGCGGCATCCTTGGCGTGTTCGGCCTGTGCCAGCAAATCGGCGGCGATCCAGCGCGCGTTGCCTTCGGCCGCCAGCACAATCGCCTCGGTTGGCCCAGCGGGCAGATCGATCGCGCAATCGCCGCTGACCAGTTGTTTGGCGGCGGTGACATATTTATTGCCAGGCCCAAATATTTTTTCCACCCGGGGAATCGAGCGCGTGCCGTAGGCAAGGGCGGCGATCGCTTGCGCGCCACCGATACGGGCAATTTCCGCAATGCCGAGCAACTCTGCGGCTGCAAGCAATTCGAGATTCGGTCCAGGACAAACGGCAACGATGCGCGAAACGCCGGCGACTTGGGCGGGAACGGCGGTCATGATTAAAGTTGAGACCAGCGAAAAATGCCCACCGGGGATGTAGCAGCCGATCGATTCGATCGGAGAAACGCGCTGCCTGATCCTGACTCCCGGCTCGGATTCGAATGACCATGAGCGGGGCAGCTGTTTTTCGGCCACGCCTCGCACATTTCTCGCCGCTCTCCTGATCGCGTTCAGGAAGGTGGGGCTCACGTGCCGTTCCGCTGAACGAATCTCCTTCTTGGAAATCCACACGCCCTCGCGCGCCGGATCGAAATGGTCGAGTTTTTTTGTCCAGGCAAAGAGCGCGGCATCGCCGCGTTTGCGAACGTCGGCGACAATCTCGGCGGCCACGGACTGGGCTTTTCCATCTTGCCGGGCACGGCGGGCACGCAGCCACTTTTCGATTCGAGGCGTGAGTTTGACGATGCGCATCAGAGCACGATCTTGTTCAAGGGATATTCGACGATCCCTTGGGCCTTGGCGGCTTTCAGCTTTGGCAAAATCTGCCGGACCACCGCTTCTTCGACGATGGTGTTGATTGCCACCCAATCTGGATCGCTCAACGCGGAAATCGTGGGCTTTTTCAGCGCAGGCAGGACGCCCAGCACTGCTTGCAAGTTATCGCGATGGACGTTGAGCAGCAGGCCCACTTTGCTCGCCGCGGCAATCGCGCCTTGCAACATCAATATCAGGTTTTCCGCTTTTTCGCGCTTCCAAGCATCCGCGGCGGCCGCGCGGTTCATGATGAACACCGTCGCTGATTCAAGCACGGTATCGACGATGCGGAGACGGTTCGCGCGCAGTGATGAGCCCGTCTCCGTCACTTCCACTATAGCGTCCGCCAGTTGCGGCACTTTGACTTCCGTGGCGCCCCAGGAAAACTCCACGCGGGCTTTTACGCCGTGTTTCGCGAGATAGCTCTCCGTGATGTGCACGACCTCGGTGGCGATCACCTTTCCCTCCAAGTGGCGCGGCTCCCGAATCGCACAGTCTTCCGGCACAGCCAGGACCCAGCGGACGCGCGCCAGGCGTTGTTTTGCGTAAACCAGTTCGGATAGTTCCTCGACATTCGCACTTGTTTCTACCACCCAGTCATGACCCGTAATACCTGCGTCCAGCGCGCCGGACTCGACGTAGCGCGCCATCTCCTGAGCGCGCACTAGCAAGCACTCAATTTCGTCGTCGTCAATTGTGGGAACGTAACTCCGCGAACCCAAAGTGATCTTCCAACCGGCACGTGAAAAAAGATCTAGCGTAGCGTCCTGCAGGCTGCCTTTGGGGATTCCTAATTTCAGCCGGCTCATCGAGGCGTCTCCGATCCGTAAACTTTCTCTGGAGCGAAGGTACGCTCGGCGATGACCGGAGCGCTTCCGTCGGGCTCGAATCTCCTGAAAAAACAACTCCGGTACCCTTCGTGACAGACTCCCGGCCCAACCGCCTCGACGCGCACGAGCAGCGCATCTGCGTCGCAATCCACCCGCATCTCGCGAACCCGCAAGACGTGGCCGCTGGACTCGCCCTTCTTCCAGAGCTTGTTTCGCGAGCGGCTGAAGAACACCACCTCACCGGTGCGTTGCGTCTGCGCCAGCGATTCTGGGTTCATGAAGCCGAGCATCAACACGTCCCCGGTTCTCTCGTCCTGGATGATCGCAGGCACCAGCCCGCCGCTTTTCTGAAAGTCGATCTCCACTGTGCCATCTCCTTGAAAGAGTCCCTGAAAACAAAAATCCCGCTGGGCTTGTCGCGCCAGCGGGCTAAAGAGTGCTTTTTTTAGCGAATCGCTATGCACACCTCAGCGGGCGCGGCGTATGGCCGTGATGATGATGGTGCGCCCGAGCTGTTTGCGTGCCGTTCATCGCGAGATATGAAAGTAAAGGAAACTCGCCCGCATGTCAACGAAACTATTTTCAGGTTCAGATGGAGATTACGTCGCCGCGCATTTCAGTGGCGCGACAACAAGTTGGAAGCGCCGCCGCATCGACTACATCAGCGCATAAATATTGCCGTCGGTGCTGCCGACATACACGCTGTTCCCTGCCACAACAGGGGAGGAGAGAACAGCCCCGACGGACATCAGCTTCTGAACGCCGGTGACCATGTCATCATAGAAAAAATCAAAAAAAACTGCTTCATAGTTCGGAGTGCCGTCCGGTTTGGTATATGTAGTACCGTTTTTCTTGAAACCTTCCGTATCGAAGCTCCACGCTACTTTCTGTGCTTTCATATCAATGGCGTTGAGTTTACCTTGATGAGAGCCGATATACAGCATCCCGTTTGCGATCGCCGGCGACGAGAACATCGGCCAATGATTGAACTCCATGGAGAAGAGCAGCGCTCCCGACTGAGCATTCAATGCATGAAGCAGACCCGTGTCCGACGTCGCGAAATAGACCTTGCCGTCCAACACGGCAGGCGAGGAGATCACCCAGGAGCCCTTGTTTGAGTAAGTCCATCGTTCCTTGCCGGTGGCGGCATCCACGGCGTAAAACTTGGAGTCGCGACAGCCAAAGTACACGATGCCGTCAGCCACGGCAGCAGAGGATTGGATGCCAACTTGATTGTGAATGTCCGGATCTTCGCCCGTTTTGAATCGCCAAACTTCTTTCCCACTGCCAGCATCCAGAGCGTAGAAGTAGCTGTCCCAGCTTCCAACATACAGAGTGCCTCCAGAAATAGCCGGAGAAGCATGCACGACATCGCCCGTCTTGAACTTCCATCTTAAGTCGCCGGTCGCGGCATCCAGCGCGTAGACGTTGGTGTCTCCACTGCCAAAGTAGACTCCGCCATTCCAAACAACTGGAGAGGAGAGATAAAAATCGAATGGATCGGGCATGGTTTCCAAAGCCGGTGCAGCACCGTGCAGATGCTTCGCAGCGAAACGGCGCTCGCCCCCCGTCTGAAATTTCCATTTCAATTGGCCGTTCGCGGCGTCCACGGCGTACAAATTCCCGTCGTAGCTGCCAAAATAAACGACCCCTGCGGAAATCGCGGGCGACGAAGTGATGCGGCCTTCGGATTTGAATCGCCACTTCTGCGTCCCGGTAGCGAGATCCAAAGCATAGAGGCAATGATCGCTGCTGCCAACATAGAGATTGTCACCGGCTACCGCTGGGGACGACAGGATCTGCCCCTTAGTATGAAACTGCCATTTGATGCCTTTGAACTTTGGGACGCCGGCGGCACTGTATATACCCGTGTGCTCCGGGTTCCCGCGAAACATGACGTCCTGAGCAAAAAGCGACAACGGCAAAGCAAGAATAGCGAGCAGGCAAACCCCTCTCATGGGCAGAGCCTCCGTTTTCCTCATAGACGGCCCGAGGCGGGAAAGGTCTCTGTTTCCACGGCTTAGGCGGACGCAAACGAGGAAACGCGGAAAGATGGAGCAATATTTCAGATATCTTGCATCTGAAATTCCCGCTTGATCCCGGATTTCAGCGTTCTAGAATCTCTGCATTGGGGTATCTGTTTGGAACCAAGGGGTGCCCGATGAAAAAGTGGTTTCTTGTTTTGCTCGCAGTTGCCCTGCTGATGCCCATCGTTGCCGCGGCGCAACACTCCTCGAAGGCCGCCGAAGGCAAGCCGACCAGCTCACAAGCCCCGATCGTCGCCAGGAAAGCTGTTTCCATTTCAGGACAAATCAGCTTGGATGGAAAGAAGCTGGTGAGCGAAGAAAACGATGTCTGGAATGTAATTAATCCGAATGTTCTGGCGGGGCACGAAGGCCAACAGGTTCTGGTAAAATGTCAGGTGTTCCCCGACAAAAACGAGATTCATGTACTTTCTTTCAAAACAGCACTATTGGAAGTGAAGGCTGCGTCGAACAAAGCTGATTCCGCGTTTAAGCGTTAGAAGCATCTCCGCGGGGTCACCCGCCGGATTTTGACCCGCTGTAATTCATGGACATCTTTAGGTGCACGGCTACGCCGAACTTCCCGTTGGGCAAATCCTCCACGCGTACGACTTCGGCCACGTACTCAGAATTCATCGGATCATGGGGCGAACTGAAAGGGAAAGTGACGAATACCCGCATGCCCTTGTAGTACGATTTCCGCCGCGAAGTGAAATAGATACCTTCTTTGGATGCATTTACGCTTACCGGCAGGTCCTCGAAGTGTTCGTCCATGGGATCGGACGGCCGCACGCGTACCGGCCGGGCGATTTTCGCCCTTCGGCTAACTCGTTTATCTGCATACAATTTTGCGGGGGCTTCCGGCATGTTGGTTTTCTTGACAGGCTTTCGCTATAACCACTATTCGCGCCAGAGGTTGAAACGTCAAGCCGGTGCGCTGAATCTGATATTGCACGAGATGCACCACAATGGAACTCACCCAAGGGAGAGGCTATGGAAGAGAAAATACGCAAGGATGAACAAGCCTGGAAGAAACAACTCACGCAGAATCAATATTTTGTGACCCGGCGGAAGGGGACGGAACCGGCCTTCACCGGGGGGTACGAAGACACGGAAACAGCAGGCACCTATAAGTGCGTTTGCTGCGGCCAGCCGCTGTTTCGTTCTGAAACAAAATACCACTCCGGCTCCGGGTGGCCCAGCTTCTACGCCCCAGCCACCGAAGAGGCGGTTGAGGCCGAGAATGACACCAGTCACGGCATGCGGCGCACGGAGGTGAAATGCAGCCGGTGCGACGCGCACCTCGGGCACGTATTTGACGATGGACCACAGCCAACGGGAATGCGCTATTGCATCAACTCCGTCGCGCTGGAGTTGGAGGAAGACTAAAAAGCGCCCCGGTTTTCACCGGGGCGCTTTTGCTTATCATTTTTTTCAGGGTTGCAGTGAAAAGGGAGTTACGCCGCCGGGCAGGAACATGCCACCAGGGCGGCCACGGGATCGCTCTCGCGTTCCCAGACGCCGATCAACAGCACTTTTGTGCCGGTAGGATACTTGAACACGTAATAAGTATCCGAAAATCCGTCCATTTCATAGAAACCAGGCCGGCGCGGATCTGGCCGCGAAGGCGCACCCACAACGAGAAGTTGGCGCAGTTCAGCCAGCTGTTCCTGCGAATGGTTTCGCAGATCTTCCACGAGGGGCGGTAGCTTTGGGACTGTTATCGTCATTATGTTTCTCCGCCACATTCAGCTTATCTTCTCCTCACATGTAAAGACGTTGAAACTCGGAAAATGTTTCGTGGTGCGCAACAAATTTCCAGACAAATTGGTCGGTAGGTTCCACCCCTCCCCAAGGCTCGCAACGCTTTGTGAACAAAACCATTTACATTGGATGTCCGGCTCGGCTTAAAAGTTGCGTCTTGCCTTCATCGGGAAACGGCTGTTTTTGCGCGTCTTTTGAGCGCGGGGCACAAGGCAATCGAGATTCTCAGCCACGTTTTCCTTTTGCCTCGAAGCGAACTTTCCGTTTCCGCGTACGCATTTTCCAGGTGTAATGGGGTGCGTGATACTATCTTCTCTGGTACTTGTGCGGCACTTGCTTCTCTGCGATAGTGCTGTACGTATTCTTTTTCGACGGGGTGGCCAACGTGACAAAAGTCGAGACCAGTAAGACGGGAATTCAGGGCAAGACTACTTTCGGCAAAGATCGTCGCCGCAAACATCACCATTATCTTGTCAGTGTCTTTTATGCCGACGGAGAAAAGTTCGGCCGTGTCTACACGGACAAGGATAAGGCCACCCGGTTTGCGGAGCGTCAGCGCCGCTCGCCGGTGGTAAAATCCGCCCGCATTACCCAGGTTTCCTGAAAATTCCTCGTTGTAGGCTGTTTGGCTTAAGGCCGGCAGGAGTTGGGAAGGCTTGTGGCTGCCCACCGGTCGTGTTATAAAAAGAAGGTCGTTGAGCGGCCTTAGTATAGTGGTAGTACGGAACCTTGCCAAGGTTCAGGTGTCGGTTCGATTCCGATAGGCCGCTCCAGATTCCAAGGGGTTTACGCCAAGGGCCCGGTTCTTCCTATTTTCCAATACACTGTTAAATGATGGCTCTTGCACCCGATCAGGTTGTATTGCTCTTCCCACTCAGGATGACGAGAAATGCCTAAATCCCGATAGTCCATCATCTTAGGTTTTCTAGCGAGCATCGTTATGCATTGCTACTGAACCTCGGCGGGGTTCAGATGTTAGTTCGAGCGCGCATTCAGGCCTCTTCCAAAACAATGACAATTTCACTTCTCTGCGGTGTCTAATTACTTGGGGTCAAAGCATGCCCCCTCGACTTCTTTTGTTGTTTGCGCTTCCAGCAGTGATTCTCATCGCGAAAGAGCAGAAGCAGGTTCCCAATTGTTGCGAGCCTGAGTCTGAAAAACTCCCTCAATCAAGGGTGAAGGCTCTGGTGAAACAGACAGAACCGATTCACGCTCCATGCTGCGCGGATATGCTTCACATCAGCGGAACCGTTGCCTTGGCGATTTCTGTCGACCCTCAGGGCAATGTCGCATGCGTGCGGACGGTTTCGGGTCATCCGCTCATCATTGCGGTTGCGATTGATTCTGTCAGGCAGTGGAAGTTTGAGCCATACACTTCTCAGGGGGTTAAGAAACCTTTTTGCGGTCAGGTAGCACTCCGTTTTCAGGCCAATGAGTACGGTGTGAAATATAAAATAATCTAGGCTTTTCAGAACGTCGTCAGCGGCGCCTAAGGACTCGGGGAGCATAATCTCGCGTCTCTCCAATTAGCAGAAGTACCTTCGTCAAAACGTCGGTCGCCGCTCTTCCAGTTGGGGTTCTGTATCGGCATTGGCTCGCGATGGTCACGGCTAGGTTCACCTGTAATGAATGTCAAGATGTGTGCTACAATGAAGACTAGTGTGTGCTACAGAATGGCAATGCTGGGAGAACAGTATGAAACGTGCTACTCAATCTGCAAGTTCGAGAATAGGAAAAGGCACCAGCATTAGCGGGCCTGGCAAGCTCCGTGAGGCGATGGTCATCGCCGAAGAGCAAGGCCTGTTGCGCGGGGAAAGGAACCAAGTGGTCCGGGGTAGGATGCCTAAGGCCCTGGTGGCACAGGCAAAGAAGCGCACCGGAGTTCTCTCTGATACCGATCTCATCGAGCTGGCGTTGGCTAACATTGCGGTCGCTGACGACTACCCTGAGTGGCTGCTTGCTCGCCGTGGCGCCATCGACCGCGAGGCTGACCTTGAATTCTGAATTTCAGGGCACCCTTAGACGCCTTAAGCCCGAAAAGCACAAAACACCGCTCAAACCGCGTCCCGAATCGGAACTCGACTTCATCGAGTCCGCCGGCAGTTGGACCACCAAACTGCTGTACGACACCACGGTTTATATCGACATTCTCCAGAACCGTTTTCCGCGAAAGGGAGACATCATGCTCCGGGGCGCCGAGGCGTGGCATTCGCCAGTAACCGAAGCGGAACTAGCGGCAACCTGCGGGCTACTTGACCCCGCACATGCCCAGACACGCGGGATCATGGAACAGGTTGTTGCGGTGATCGAACGGCGGCCAAGCCATCGCACCCTCGCAACTGATTCCGAAATATGGCGTGAAGCGGGAATTCTGTCAGGTACACTTGCCCGGCTGCAAGGATACAAGAACGACCAGCGACGCCGGGTGTTGAACGATGCCTTGCTATTCGCCACAGCTAGAAAGCATGGCTGCTCCGTGCTGACCCGCAATGTTCTTGATTTTGATTTCTTGCAACAACTCGATCCTTCCGGGAAGGTTCTATTTTACAGATAAGCGCTTGTGTGTAAGCCCTCCAGCTGGTCGACCCCGCCCTCCGCAATCATCACGATCCATTCCTTTTCCAATTAGGGGCTCCTTCAAATCTGCTAAGTGCCGCCGCTCCAGCGCGTTAGATTTAACTACGCGAACCTTGCCAAGGTTCAGGTGTCGGTTCGATTCCGATAGGCCGCTCCATCTCTTAGCTCAATTCCAGTCGACCCTTCAATCCGAATACATTCCATTTCAACTCATTTTTTCGTGCGTTCGCGCTTTTTGCCACTGCTGGCGAATTGGATTGAAATCGTCGCAGTAGAATAAGCCGTACCGCTCATTTTAGGGAGGTCGAGGATCAATTCGGTTTTCGCGTCCTCCGTCTTGAAAAGCTTCGCGCCCTCGACGGAAGCAATCTGTTCCCCGTTCCAGGCGGTCAGTATGTAACGGCTGCCCGAGAGCCCGGAAGTGTTAAGCGTCAGTCGGTCTCGCGCGGGCGTCCATGTTTCGGACAGTATTCGCAAGCCTTGCGAAGTCGCTCCGATTGCCGGCAATGTCGAGGAGTAGCTCAACCCAAAATCATCCCGCATTCGGATTCTGAGTGAGTGTGATCCTCCGGCAACATTAATCTTGACGATCACGTGCTGGTCAATGCTGTTGGACTCGACGAGAAACGGCACACGCTGGCCATTGAACTCCACCCCGAGAACTTTTGCGCGCACGCTCACTGCCGGTTGAAAATCGACGAGACAGGTAGCATCGCCAGTGGCTTTCACTTCCAGAGTGATTCCTCCGACGTCCTTCGAATAGTGCAAATCTAGTTTGGCTTTTCCCACCGGCACGTTTCCGATCCCGAACGAGGTCCAATCGGCGGGAACGTGCGGTGCAAACGTGAGGGTTCCCATTGTTGCGTCGGCCTGCAATCCGAACATGCCGCGCAACAAGGGGCTGACCACCATGGCTGCGGACCAGATCTGATGCGGCGAACTGGTGGATAGCGACTGATAGTAGGAACCTGAAAGCACTTCCGTGACGTGCCCTAGCGAGCTATCTAGTGCCAGCAGGGCATTGGCTCGCAAATTCGCGTAAGCAGGGAAAACACGGTGGTAGCGATACTCACCGACCGCCGCCCAGCCCGTGAAAAGCGGCCAGACGGATCCGAAATGGTAGCCCCCGCCGCTGAATTTGGGCGAGTGTTCCGAAATAATCCGCATCCCCCAGTCCGTTTGGTGGTCCAAATCCGCAAGCTCCGTAATCATCGCGTCTGTTTTCGGTTCGTCGAGCAGTCCAAACCACATCGGAACAGTGGCCAGAACGCTCGGTTCGTCCACAACGTGATTGTCTTTGTCGAGTGCAAACGCAAACCGTTTCTTCTCGGGAATCCAGAACGCCGCGTTCATCAACGGCTTCTGCTTGTCGAATGTCTGTGAAAGCGTTTTGCTTGCATCTTCTTGCCCGGCCAGATACGCCAGATTCGAAAGCGCGCGCAACGCCTCAATCCCCAATCCCGTTTGGTAGAGTTCTGTTTTCACGGGAAGGAGCGGGCCGCCTTCCACCCAGCCGTGCCCGATTCCTAGATTCTTGGGAAAGCCCTGCTCGTCGTACGTTGAGCGCAGAAACTCGTAGGCTTTCCACAAGCTCTTCCACTTTTCTTTGGCAAATACCTTGTCCCCGCTTTGCATGACGTAATCATTCACCGCAATGATGTACAGCGGCGTGGCGTCCGCCGAAGCGTAGGGATAGGGATAATCCTTGAACCATTGCACAAAACTCGCGCCCTGCGAAATTTCGTGAGGAATCTTGCCGTCCTCCCGCTGGTACTTGCTCACAAACTCGAGCGCGGTGCGAGCATTTGAAAAATCCCCAGCCGCATTGAGCGCAAACGAAGTCCAAAAAGAATCGCGCCCAAAAAACCACGCAAATCCGGGCCGCTGGCTCTCGCCCGAAGTGCGATACCCAGCGACAAGTCCCGTGCCCAGATAAGGATTATTCACCATACCCTGGAGCACGCTCACACGCGACCAATCGTAAGCCTGTTGAATTTGCCCATCGGGAAGGTCCAAGCTCACCGTCTTTCCCAGGTAATCTCGATAATACTCTGCCGATTCCCGGAGCAGGTCCGTGTAGGCGCCCGTCAGATGCTGGTAAGTTTTCTCCGCTCCCGCTCGCCCTTCCAGCGAACCTGCAATGATGATCAGCTTTCTTTCTTTCCCTTTCGCCGTTGCTCCCAGCCGGAACGAACTTTCCTGCGATTCGGAATAGTTTGTCTGGAATTCGGCGCGAGGCTCCGTTGCTGTCGGCGAACCCACCAGCGCCGAGAATTTTCTCTGCTCCTCGCCAAAATAAAAAGCATGTTGCGCGGTCGCCCAGTCCAGATAGGTAGCCCCGAGAGCCGCCGGCCATTCCAACTGAAAATCTCTGTGAAATGCTGCCTCAATCTCCAAAGGCTGTTCCGTTTCCACGTCGAGAAGGATGAGCGCGCCCTGTTCCCGCACGGGAACAATAAATGTTTCGCGCACCGTAAACGTATCCCCTGCGTAGAGTATCGTGGCGGACTCTGGCCGAACTGTCACCGTCCTCGCCAGTGATTCAGCCGCAAGAACTCGCCCCTCGGTGTGAAATTTCAAATGAAAGTCGCGGAAGATCTTCAGCGGGTACACCCACGC
>DATDGB010000037.1:0-72183 GCA_036522305.1 Candidatus Acidiferrum sp.
GTGCAACAGAATGTGCAACGCTTGTTTCCACAAGTGCAATAGAATCACTGCGGAGGAGTGGCAGAGTGGTTAAATGCGGCGGTCTTGAAAACCGTTAGGCTCGAAAGGGTCTCGGGGGTTCGAATCCCTCCTCCTCCGCCAGAAATTCTTGGTTGCGAGTCGTGCCCTTAAGCAGTTGCCAAGAGGCTTTCGTTTATTCTTAGGCCAAGCCGGAGTGATTGCCGGTACGCATCCCTTCCCTGCGCGCCTACACTGGAAATACCCAATAGAATGTCTTCATCCCGCAGAATCGCCTGGTTAGTTGGGACTTGGATTTTCATCCTCGTCGTCTATACCGCCGTGTCGCTGGCGCTAAAAAGAGGCTCGGAACCGCTCAGCACTTTCGGAAATCTAGTGCAGTGCATTGTGCCGCTAGTGGCCAATGCCGGCCTGCTCTTGAATGCAGGCACGCCGCAGTGGCGCCGAAACCTCTTCTGGATGCTGATCGCCATGAGCTGCACCCTTTGGATGGTTGGACAGTTCCAGTGGACCTACTACGAGGTGTACCTGCACAAGACCGTTCCCGATCTGAACGGTTGGGATATCGTTTTCTTTCTGCGCGGTATTCCGATGATGGCGGCGCTTGCGTTGCGCCCGCATCGCCGGCGTGGCGAAATCCAACTGCGATTTGGGTATCTGGATTTAGTGCTCTTATTTACCTGGTGGACCTTCCTCTATGCCTTTGCTGTCTTGCCATGGATTTATGCGTCGCCAATGGCCGCGCAATACAACTACAACTACAATTTGCTGGCTAACATCCAGAGCATGGTAATCGTCGGTGGACTGGCGGCCTTGTGGCTGACGTCCGGCGGAGTCTGGCGGATCATTTATGCCAATCTCTTTGGTGGTGCAACTCTTTACATGCTCACCTCTTTGGTAATAAACGTTGCCATTCCAGCTCATACTTATTACACGGGAAGTTTGTATGACCTGCCTCTGCTTTCGCATTTCCTCTGGTTTGCCTTGGCCGGGGTTATCGCGTATGAAAATCGAAACCGGTTGGATACTCTTTCCGAAAACGCCTACGACTCGGATCCCGATTCACCTTCGGAAGAAAATGTCTGGCCGGCGCGGATGGCGATGGTCGCGGTGATTTCGCTTCCGGTGTTTGCCATCTATACGCTGCGGTTTAGCCATGATGATCCCGCGGTTCGCGATTTTCGCCTGATGGCCACCTTAATTGCCTCCGTCCCGCTCGCGTTCTTGATTTTCCTGCGGACTCATCTGGCCGACCGGGACCGCTCACGGCTGCTCGCGCGGTCCGAACAGTCCGTCGAGAATCTAAAACGGCTGCAGGCACAGATTGTGCAATCGGAAAAACTTGTCTCGCTGGGCCAGCTAGCAGCCGGCGCGGCGCACGAAATCAACAATCCACTCGCGGCGATTCTCGGTTTTTCTGATCTGCTAGCCGACGATCCGACGGTGCCGGAGAAAGCCCGCGCCACTGCCTCAAAAATCCGCGACCAGGCTCGTCGCACGAAAACGCTCGTCGGCAATCTCTTAAGTTTCGCGCGCCAGGTACCAGCCGAGCGCACGCTTCTCGATATAAACACTGTCGTGAACAACGCGGTACAGCTTCGCGCACTCGACCTGCGATCGGGGACCACGCGCATCGAGTTACAGCTCGAGTCCGTACTTCCGGGCGTTCGCGGAGACGGGAATCAGTTGATGCAGGTTTTCTTTAACATCATCAGCAATGCCTTGGAAGCAATGGAAGCGGCCAGCGGCGGTGTTTTGAGCATCAAGACGATTCGCGACC
This sequence comes from Candidatus Acidiferrum sp., assembly GCA_036522305.1. Lineage (GTDB taxonomy): Bacteria > Acidobacteriota > Terriglobia > Acidiferrales > UBA7541 > Acidiferrum. The sequence continues at coordinate 1,799 of DATDGB010000037.1, forward strand.
GCGGCAACGTGGTCGTCTTGTTCTCCGACACCGGTCCCGGACTCAAGGACCCACAGCGCGTTTTCGATCCTTTCTATACGACGAAGCCAGTCGGCAAGGGCACGGGCCTGGGCCTTAGCATTTGCTTTGGCATCGTGCAGGAGCACGGCGGAAAAATTCTTTCTTACAACCGGCAGGAAGGCGGGGCGGTATTTCGTGTGGAGTTACCTGCTGTCTTGGCAGCCTTGCCGGCAAAAGAATTGCAGCTCAGCACGGCCTCAACGCCTCATCAAAAACCTTCCTGACAGAACTCCGCGCCCCTGGTCGCCATTCGACTTGTGACCGACGAACAACACGACTCATGTTAGAGTTTTGCATTCAATTCTCAATGCGTCAGACGGGGAGTCACAATGCCGGACATTGCCATTCAGACGCAACAGCTGACGCGGAGATTCGGGAACCTCATTGCTGTTGATGGCATCGATCTCCAGGTGGCGGCTGGACAATTCTTCGGTTTTCTCGGGCCAAACGGCGCCGGGAAATCGACAACCATCAAAATCTTGACGGGTTTGCTTGCGCCAACCTCCGGCAGCATGCAGCTTCTCGGCGTGGACTTCGCAGCGAACCCAGTCGAGGTAAAGCGCCAGATTGGCGTTGTTCCGGAAGGCATGGGGCTTTTCGAGCGCTTGACGGGCGCTGAGTATCTGAAGTTCGTCGGCCGGATGTATGGCCTGGATCGCGCAACCACTCAACGCCGCTCTGAGGAACTGCTTGAATTCATGCAGCTCGCCGATCGCCCCAAGACCATGATAGCGGATTACTCCCATGGGATGCAGAAGAAGCTTGCTCTCGCTGCCGCAGTGATTCACGGACCGCGCATTCTGTTCCTCGACGAGCCGTTTGAAGGTGTTGACGCTCTCGCGGCAGGGGCGCTGAAAGCGCTGTTGGCGCGTATGACCGAACGTGGCACGACTATTTTTCTGACCTCCCACGTCCTGGAAATCGTCGAGCGGCTGTGTAGCCACGTGGCCATCATTCACAAGGGCCGACTTGTCGCGCAGGGATCGCTGGAAGAATTGCGCGCGGGGATTGCAGGTGAAGCTGGAAGCAAGACTACGCTTGAGCAGATCTTCCTCTCCATCGTTGGACAGAGCGGCACGGAACGCCCACAGCTCGAGGAACTTTCATGGCTGATGTGACTCAATCCGTCAGTGTGTTCGAGCAGATCCGCCTGGTTGCCGGGCTGCGTTGGCTGATTCTGCGGAACAGCTTGCGCAAAAAGAATAATCGTCTAGACCTGATCGGCCTGATTTTTGCCGGCGTCCTTGGCGGCATCTTGGTGATCGGACTGAGTTTTGCGTTCTATGCTGGCGCCTACACCTTCGTATCTCACGGTCGGCCAGGGTGGATTGCTTCGCTTTTCTGGGGAATTTTTCTTTTCTGGCAGATTTTCCCGGTCTTCGTGGCCGGCTTCGGGGCAAATTTTGAATTCCGTACTTTGCTTAGGTTTCCGCTGAGCCTCCGCGCGTTTTACATTATCAGTTTGGCTTACGGATTAGCCGATTTTTCGGCGCTAGCATCAGTTTGCTGGCTTCTTTCCATGACCGCCGGAGCTACTGTCGCCAAACCAGGCGTGCTGCCGGCCATGCTTCTGATTGTCGCCGCGTTCGTTCTGCTCAATGTAACGATTGAGCGCCTTATCGGTTCCTGGCTGGAGCGCTTGCTCGCCCGCCGCCGGACCCGTGAAATTTTCTTCGGGCTTTTTGTTCTTTCTATGATTTCGCTGAATTTTCTGACGCCACTGATGCAGCGTTACGGTGCATCGGCGCGGCCGGTGTTCCTGCGCCTTCTGCCATACTTTGCCTGGCTCCCGCCGTCGCTTGCGGGACGCGCCGTGGCCGCAGTCATTCGCCTTCAGCCGGCCGGGTTTCTAGTGAGTTCTGCTGTGCTGGTGCTCTATTTGGTTTTGTTCAGCGCTCTTTTGTGGCAACGCTTTGCCGCGCAATATCGCGGCGAAGAACTCAGCGAAACCGCAGCGCCGGCTCGTGCCGCCATCCGTACAATCCAAGTGAAGGACGATGGTCCCGATCGATTGAGTTTGCTTTCGCCTCAGGTGGCGGAAATCGTACGCAAAGAGTTCCGCTATCTAACTCGCAACGGTTTTGCCTACCTCTCCCTGCTAATGCCCCCGCTGCTGATTCTGATTTTCAGCATGAATTCTACCGGATGGCATCTGACTAGGAATGGCAGGGGCGTCTCCGCAGAGATCTTTTTCCCCGGCATGATGGCTTACCTCATCTTGATTCTGATGGCGCCGGCCTACAACAGCTTTGCTTACGAAGGCCGCGGCATCCAGACCTACTTCACCGCCCCACTACGCTTCCGCGATGTACTTCTCGGGAAGAATCTGATGCTCCTCTTCGTGCTCTCGTTGGAAATCGTCCTCTCTATGGTGATGCTCTTGTGGCGCGTCGGGCTTCCTTCGGCCCACATGCTTGTCGCTACCTGCGCTGCCATCATTTTCACCATCGTGGGCCAGCTCACCATCGCCAATTGGTCCTCGATCACTTTTCCGCGCAAAATGGAATTTGGCCGGATGCAAGGCCAGCGGCAATCCGGCATGGCTGTGCTGGTGGCGTTTGGAGCTCAGATTTTGATGGGAAGTATTTCCGCCGCAATACTTTTCACCGGAAAGTGGACCGGCAATCTCTGGCTCCCTGCCCAGGCTTTCATCTTTCTGGCCGCAGCGGCAGTGGCTGGATACTTCGCGTCGCTCGACGCCCTGACCAAGCTCGCCGAGAAAAAAAAGGAAGTCCTGATAGAAGCATTGTGCCGGTGACTCCTATCGCCACACTCGACGCGAGCAAGGCTTGGCTTGCTATTTATCTTTCCGCATGAATTCGGCGTAGCGCGCGGCAATCACGTGCCACGAAAAATATTGCCGTTGGGCCAGCAAGCTGCGTTGTGCCAGCGAAGCGCGATAATGTTCGTCCTCCAGAACCCGGAGCAAGACGTCCCCCAGGTCGCCTTTCCTCTGAGGCGAAAAGATCGCCAACCCCGCCTCGGTAATCGGGGCCGCCGTTTCCGGCCCCTCGAATGCAATCACCGGCAAACCGCAGGCGATCCCCGCGATCGCGCTTCCCCTCCGTGTGGAAATTGGCCCGCGCACAAAAAGCAGAACGTCGAAAATGGAGAGGCTGCGCACAACATCCTCTGGAGGTAAAACTCCCAGCACATGGAGTTCAACCCCACTCTCGCGGAAACGGTTCGTTAGCTCGGCCTCGGCGTTCTGCGCATTGCGGCCGAAAACGATCAGCCGCAAATTGCCGACGCGCGACGCGGCAAATCGCACGGCTTCGACAATGTTATCGATTTCCCACCGTCCCGCTTCCCCTCCGGTAATGCTGAAAACCGCGACGCTCAATTTTCCGCCCGTCGAAATGCCCTGCCTTGAATTGGCTTCTCCGGAGGTGGGGAGATTTGCGCCGACGGGAATAAAGCATCCCTTCCCAGTTTCGTGCCTGACCCAGGAGATTCTCTCCAGCGGGACTGTAAAAACAGCCGTGTCACAGAGACGCAATGACTCGAGCATGACCCGCAATTGCGCCCGGCGGCGTAATGCGTCGATCCCTCGCTTTCCAGCGTAGGGCTCAATGTCGTGAAACGCCACTGCCAGGCGGACACCGGCGGCTCTAAGGATTTTCAAAACCTGAGGAAATCGCAGCGGGAAACCGCGCGGACCACGCCAAGGCCGTGTATTGCACCAGGACCCAAGCTCCGCGCCACCCTTGGGCCCGCTGCCGAAGCGTACTTGCTGCGCGCCTCCACCCGCTTTCGCGCCATGCGACGCGCTCGATAGTCAAGTCGAAGTCTTCCGCAGCCAGAGCTTCGCCGAGGTACCGGCAATACTCTTCAACCGCGTCCGTTGGCGCGTCAGGCCGTCCGAGGAGCGCGATGATGCGCTGCCCGCTCATCGCAGAAGGCTCATTTTTCGACGAGGAAGCTTCCGATGACCAATGCGTCCATGCCGGAGCTGAAAAACGTCCGAATCGCATCGGTCGGTGTGTGCACGATGGCTTCGCCGCGCAGATTGAAAGAAGTATTCATAACCACCGGCACGCCCGTGCGTTTTCCAAATTCGTCGATCAACCGCCAGTACAGCGGATTGATCTCTTTCTCCACAGTCTGTGGGCGGGCGCTGCCATCCACGTGCGTGACGGATGGAATCACGCTTCGTTTTTCCGCGCGCACTTGGGCCGTCAAAATCATAAACGGCGAATCCGTTGCACTCTCCAGATATTCGCCCACCGCTTCCTTCTTGAACGAAGGCGCAAACGGCCGCCACCACTCCCGGAATTTCACCGCATTATTGACCTTGGCATTCATTTCCGGGTCGCGCGGATCGGCCAGAATCGAGCGGCTTCCCAGAGCGCGTGGGCCAAATTCCATGCGCTCCTGGAACCATCCAAGAATCTTGCCATTCGAAAGCAGTTCCGCCGGCCAAGAAATTACCAGTGCCACAACCGATGTCCAATAGCTTACCGCCGCGGGGAGCAAGAGTATCCGCCAGAAAATATTTGTGTCCCGGCTCCAGCGGTAGAAGTTTTTTATCCCGGCCGCCGTACATCTGTTCGTACCAGCGCGCGTCGGGCATCTCCCGCGGCTCCCAAAACTGCAGTCCGCATCCGTCGCATCCGAAAAGTTTGTATTTCCCATACTGTTCGATGGCAGAGACGCGCGACGGTGCACCACACCCCGGGCAAACGGACGCCGCCGCTGGTGAGAAACCCTCACGCTCCCCAGCTCCCACCATTCCTGCGCCCATTGCTTTTTGCGATGCCATCCGATCGTTTCAGCTCTTTGTCGCTAAAGCCTTTCCTTTTCCGCTTTCACTCTCTTGTCGTCGGAAGGAGCAAACATCCGCTTGCTCTTCATCCGCGCATCATCCAGAACATGCAGATGATGATAGCCCAAGAACAGTGCCGCGAAGGCACGCAGATAGGAGTAAGCCGGATGCCGCGAAGTCATGATCTCGCCGTACGTTTGCGGGAAATCAACCAAGTGCTGAAAATATTTCCAACGCCCCGGCACGTGCACTGCAAATCCGTCGCTCTCCTGGGCTTTTACCCATTGTTTTAGGTACGCGCTAATTTCTTGTGAGTCCACGCTCTCGCCATGCCTTTTCAACCAATTCTGAATCTCCCCGAGAAGTGCCTCGCGCATGGCCATTCTTCGCGCAATCTGGCTGCGCGAGACTCGTTCCGCGTTGGTCTGAAACAGGTTCGCTCCATGGAGCCGGTATTTCCCGAGGGACTCCGGCACCGCAGCAACCTCGGCCACAAAAATGATTAACGCCGTGAGATAAGCGTCGGCCTGGAATCGCAGCGACTCCGGTACCGGCAGTAGCTTCTCTAGAGCTTCCCGCCGGAACGCCAGGCATGAAGTACCCACCATCGGATATTGCAGGAGCGCCCGCTTGTTTTCCAGCACGCGACCCGAAACGGGTATGAAATAGGTGTCCTCGGAAATGTTGCGCGCGCCATCCCACAAATGCACTCGGTGGTAGACCATTCCCGCGCCGGAATGCCGTTGGAATGCTTCGTAGGCGCGCCCTAATTTTTCTGGAAGCCAGACATCATCGGCATCTAGCAATGCGATGACTTCTCCCCGCGCTTGCGCAAAACCAAAGTTGAACGCCGAATGGCTTTGCCGAATTTTTGCAATCGCTCAGAGGACTTGCACCTCCTAGCTGTCGGACATGCTCGGCACACAAAGCAAAACGGGCGGCCCGGTTTGAAGCGGGCCGCCCGTTCTGCATTTTTGTGAAGTGAAGCTGGATTCGACCGGATCGGGTTTAAGCCCGAAAGTGTCGAAAGCAGCTATGCATTAGAGGGGCTGTACGTTCGAGGCCTGCAGGCCCTTAGGGCCCTTGGAAACTTCGAATTCAACCGCCTGGCCATCGTTCAACGTCTTATAGCCATCAGCCACGATCGCGGAGAAATGGACAAAAACGTCCTCGCCGCTCTGGCGCTGGATGAAGCCGAAGCCCTTGCTGGCATTGAACCACTTCACTGTACCTTGTTCTTTACTCACTGCTTTACTCTTTTCTGTCAACCGGAAACCGGCTGAGCACAACATTAAGCTATCTGATGCCCCAAGTCCCGAGCCCCTCAACAGAGCCGCGGCCGTCTTCAAGCTTTGTCCGGGATGACTGCAAAGCGGTCCACCGAACAAAAAAATAGGCCGCAAGTGTGACCTTGCGACCGCTTTACTACCCAAAGGCGATACAAGAGCAACAAACGCAAAGACAGAGTACCACGGCAGGTGGTATTGCGCAAGTGAAAATTTTATCCCTTTGGCGCCAATCGGTTAGCGGGTGGGGGCTACGTGAAGAGCACATTCCGCAAAGGGCTTGACAGTTCAACTGTACTAGTGTATTAGTACAATATGCTCTTGCACCTCAACCCCTCCTCCGGTGTGCCGGTTTACCTGCAACTCGAGGCGCAGGTAAAGCAGGCCGTGGCGGCGGGGGCTTTGCGCACCGGGGAAGCGCTGCCCTCCACACGGAAGTTGGCGGCGGAGCTGCGCATCAATCCGAACACCGTGGCGCGCGCTTACCAGGACCTGGAACGCGATGGCGTGACGCGGAGCGTGCCGGGCGGCGGAACGTTTGTGGCAGACGGTCTGCCGGGGCTGCTAAAAAGCGAAAAAGTGAAGCGGCTGCGGCCGCATGCGCGGCAGTTGGCAGTGGAAGGACGGCAACTGCGGTTGACGCGCGAAGAAACGGTGAAATTGCTGGAAGAGGAGCTCGATAAATTGGGAGGCCAAGCATGAGCGAAGCGGCCATTCTGACGGAAGGCTTAAGCAAATCGTTCGGGGCGCAAGCCGCTGTGTCGGAGCTAAGCCTGAAGATCCAGTCGGGCGCGGTGTACGGATTTCTCGGCCGCAACGGCGCGGGGAAGACGACGACCATGCGCATGTTGCTCGGCCTGGTGCGGCCGACGAAGGGCAGCGCGCGCGTGCTGGGACTCGATCCGACGAAGGAGCCGGAGTTGCTGCGCATCCTCGAGCGCGTGGGGTTTGTGCCGCAACGCAAGCAGCTTTACGGCTGGGCGACCCCGGCGGAACTGGTGCGCATGAACAAAGCGTATTACCCACGCTGGTCAGATGATGCGGCGGCGGGGCTGGCGAAGCGGCTGGAAATTCCGATGAACATGGCCTTCAAGAAGCTCTCTATCGGCAATCAGAGCAAGGTGGCGCTGCTCCTGGCGCTGGCGCAAGGAGCGGAAGTCTTGATTCTCGATGAGCCCACCGCCGGGCTGGATCCCGTGATGGTGGACGAAATCTTGCGCACGCTCATTGAAGATCACATCAGCCAGGGGCGCACGATTTTTGTGTCCAGCCACCATCTGGGTGAAGTGGAACAGATTTGCGACTGGGTGGGGATTTTGGAAGAAGGACGCCTGCTGCTGGAGTCGCGTCTGGAAGAAATTCGCCAGGAATTCCGGCTGGTGATTGCTTCAGGTGAAGGCTTGCCAGTTGCGGCATCGCCCGATCTCGTTTCCGCAACAACCGACGGCCGATTCCGCCGCTATGTTGTAGCGAGGGAGGCGGAGCGGTTTGCGGCGGAATTGCGCGGGCACGGCGCCACGATCTTGGAAGTTAGTCCGCTCGGTTTGCGGGAACTGTTTCTCCATTTGGTACGCAAGGAGGATTCATGTACGCCTGGAAATGCTGGCGCGAAAGCCGCGCCCGTTTCATCTTTCTCTTGATCATGTTTACAGTGACTGCCCTGCTGTCCACGCTAGGGCCAGGACTCGGGGAACGAAACGGATGGTGGTATTTCGACCGGAGTGAATACCTACGCAATCCCTGGCCGACGGGGCAAATGGTGTTTTCCATGATTCTCGGCATTTTGTGGTGCAGCGGATTTCTTTCGGCGGTGTTCCTAGGAGCGACGGCTTCCGGAAGCGAAATCGAGCCTGGAACGATTGAATACCTGTGGACGCGGCCGCGGACGCGGGCTTCGGTGACGTGGACGCACTGGGGCATCTGCGTGGCGGAAATGATAATAGTGGCAGTTGTTCCCATGTACCTTGCGGCGGCAATGCTGGGAACACTGACGAGACATTGGAATTCCTCGGGGCCGTCTATTTCGGGGATGCTCATTGCTCCATGGATGATGGTCATTGTCGGCCTTCCGGTGCTGGGGATGACAATGCTTATGACCGCGTTGCGGCGAAGCGCCAGCGGCGGCTTGATCTATACGTCGGGGGTGGTCATCGTGTATGCGATCCTTCGTCAAATCATCATTGTCCCGCTGCACCTCAATCCGCCAACTCTGTTTTCTGGACCGCTGGTCTGGCTGGTGAACAACAACCAGCTACCCTACCAGCCAAGCGCATTTCCTTGGGGATCGTTATGGCGCGCCGTATTCCTGGCAGCGGCGTTTCCGCTAGCGGCGCAATATCTTCTCAAACGTGCCGAAGTATAGGCGTGGCCGGATTCATTCACGGAGTCTTGTCTTTGAGGTCTAGAACGATTTTCAAGATTTCTTCGGCAAGTTGATTCGTGTCCACTCCGTCCATATTCGCCAGCACCACGACGCCGGCGCGTCGTTCTGGCACGATGGCAAACGCCGTGCTCGTGCCTTGTTGTCCTCCAGTGTGAGCTACGACGTGCACACCGATTCTGTCCGAGATGCCCCATCCCAGAGCATATCCCGTGTTCTTGCCATCGGCGGTTTTCAAACTGGTCCACATTAAATCGCGCGTGGAGCGCTGCACAAGTTTTTCTGCAAGAATGGCGGCCTCGAATCGCACCATATCGTCGGCGGAAGAGATCAGGCCGCCACCGGGGATTTTGTAGCTGGAATCCAGGACACCGGCGTTGCGGACAATCCCGGACTTGTCCTTGTGATACCAGCGCGTGCGGCGCGGGATGACGGAGAAAAAATCATCGGCCTGGGTTTGCCCCATCCCTGCGGGCTTGAAAATATTCTCGCGTACATAGTCCACGTATTTTTGTGAAGCGGCGCCTTCCAGCACGCACCCGAGAAGCGTGTAGCCGTAGGTCGAATAGTGGAATTTAGTTCCCGGTTTGTCGACCAAAGGGTCGGCCGCAAAAATATGCAGCGATTCTTCCATACTCGAGAAATGCCGGGCGCTGTCCTCGGGGATGTCTCCTTTGCCATCGGGGTCATAGTGACGGATGCCTCCCAAGTGGCCGAGCAGCTCGCGCGAAGTGATCGGCCATTCTTTCTGGGGAAACGCCGGGCAATATTTCTGGACCGGCGCGTCCAGGTCCAATTTACCGCGCTCCCAAAGTTGCAGGATGGCTGTGGCTGTAATCGGTTTGGATATGGATCCCAGCCGGAAGAGCGTTGAGGATGTGGCCGGGGCGGAATCCTCCAGGTCCGCCATCCCGAATCCCGCGGACCACGCAGGCTCCCCATCCAGCACGACCGCCGCGCCGATCCCCGGCGCGCTGTTCGCAGACATGAAACTCGACACGGCCATTTCGATTTGCGCGCGCTTTTCCTCGGAAAGACTTTTCTGCTGCGCGGAAGCGGCCGGAACGCTGCCGAGCAACAAGGCCAGCAGGCAAAGAACGTGGGATCGGAAAAGATTCGTGCTGGCGTGTCGCGCTCTTGTGATCACCGGAGCACCTCCCGCGCGAGTCTATCGCAAACTAGGGACGCCCGGACAGCGGCGCGGAAGGCCACGGCGTGTACTGAGAGCGTCACCCCCCGGCTGCGGGAATGCGTTGACCGGATGGTGAGTGGCTCCTTACCATGGAGAGATGCGGCAAAGGTTCAGCTTCGCGGCGGGTATCCTGTTCTTGGCGGCGGGTCTTCTGGGCTGCGAGGACGCGGGAAAGAAGCCCGTGCAGGCACGGGTGCCTGCACTGGCGCCAGCGAACTCGACTGCTCCGCAAGCTCCCGTAGAGCTGGCGCTTTTGCCGGTGCAGAATCCCCCGCACCGCTACTACGTCTGGCTGTTGCCCCCGGTTCCGTCCGGAAGGGACTACCTGATCCAGAGGGTCGAGGAGAGATTCTCCTCCGGCGAGCAGAATTTCAAAGCTGGACACCTGGAAACGGCGCGCAAGGACTTTGACGATGCCGTCGACTGGATGCTGGAGAGCGGCTACGACCCGAACGGCGATCCCAAACTGAGCGAGTTGTTTCACCGCGTTGTGGATACGGTATACGCCTACGAACTGCAGGCGTTCCGGGCCGGGGATGGTTTCAGTGAAGCGCCTGCTGTTCCGGCGGCCATCGACGAAGTGGCGGAGATGACCTTTCCGGTCGATCCGCGGCTGAAAGAGCGCGCCGAGGAAGCGGCCAAGAATGTTTCTCACGACATGCCGCTGACCGTAAACGATCAGGTGCTTTCCTTTGTTAATTTTTTCCAGACGCCGCGCGGGCGTGCCATCGTAGAAACCGGGCTGCGGCGCGCGGGACGCTATCGGGAGATGATTTCGCGCGTGCTACGCGAAGAGGGCCTGCCACAGGACCTGATTTACCTGGCGCAAGCCGAGAGCGCGTTTCAGCCGCTGGCGCTTTCGCGGGCCGGTGCGCGGGGCATCTGGCAATTCGTGGCCTACCGCGGGCAGGAGTACGGACTGCGGCACACCTGGTGGATCGACGAACGCCAGGATCCCGAAAAGGCCACGCATGCCGCTGCACAGCATCTTCGAGACCTCTACAGGATTTACGGCGACTGGTATCTCGCGATGGCCGCTTACAATTGCGGCCCCGGGAACGTGCAGAAGGGCATCGAGCGCACCGGTTACGCCGATTTCTGGGAGCTCTACAAGCGTAATGTGCTCCCGCGAGAAACGAAGAACTACGTGCCCATCATCATCGCTCTGACGCTCATCGCCAAGGATGCCGCGCATTACAACATCCAGGTCGACCCGGACGCGCCGGTCCCCAGCGACGTCGTGAAGCCAGGCCGGGCCATCGATCTGCGGCTGGTGGCGGAAACCATCGACGTGGACGTGGAAACCCTTCGCTCTCTGAACCCTTCGCTGCTGCGACTCGCGACTCCCGATGATCCTTCGTTCGAACTGCATCTCCCGCTGGGCACGGCCCAAAAATTTTCCTCGGAGATCGCGGATATTCCTCCCGACAAATGGGTCAGCTGGCGGCGCCATCGCGTGGAGAGCGGAGAGACGCTCACGTCCATCGGCAAAAAATATCACGTGACCGCGGCGGCCATCGCCGACGCGAACAGCCTGGAGCGCAACGCCGCTCTCGATGCGGGCGAGAAACTGATTATTCCAGCGACGCAGCCGCCTTCGGAAACAAAACGCCGCCTGGTTAGTTATCGTGTGCGCCGCGGCGACACGTTTCTGGGAATTGCCGACCGCTTCAGCGTGAGTGCCGACGACTTGCGCAAATGGAATCACTTGCCGGCCAACAGAGTGAGCCGCGGGATGGTGCTGCGCGTTTACACCCTGGGTGGGACGCCGGAAACTTCTCCGGCGCGCGCGCGCTCCAAACCCAAGAGAAAACCCGCCCAGCCAGCGACGGGCGGCACCGGCAGTGGACCGGTCGCTGCAAATCACAATTAAATCCTTTTCCATGAACAGATTGCAGACGGGCTGTGAACCTGGACGGTTCTCCGCCGCGGCTTCCCCCGATCCTCCCATTCGCAAGATTGGCCGTCTCTTGCAGGGAGCACCGCAGAATGCTTGACAACGAACGGCGAGTACGGTAACAACGGCTCACGGGCGGGGTGAAATTTTAAGGTACTCCGGCCAGAACAGCGACCCACGGGATCCCTTTCGAAGCGGGGCCCAGAGATTTCCCAGGGGAGGATGGAATGGATTTCGAGAAAGACAATTTCGAGGACGACAACGAGCTGTCACGGCTGGAAGACGACGAGCTGGCGGGCGAAACAGAAGAGATCGTCGAAACCGAGGAAGAGGAGCTGGTAATCGTCGGCGAGGAGCCCGAGGAAGAGGCGCCCGCCCCAAAACCGGCGCCTAAGCCAGCGGCGAAAAAGGCGGCCAAGAAAGCGGCGAAAAAGAAAGCCGCGCCCAAGAAAAAGGCAAAAAAGTCAAAACCCAAGAAGAAGGCCGCCAAAAAGAAGACCAAAAAAACGGCGAAGAAGAAAAAGAAGCGCTAAATTTTCGTCGTAGCCCAGAAATCTGCTGTAGGGAGAAGCCGGGACCATCGTTCCGGCTCTTTCTTTTTGCGGAAGCGCGCCTCCCGGACTGGAATCGTCCCCGCGCGTTTTGCTTCCCAGAATGAACGCCGCGCTTCTCGATTCAGGAATGAAGCTCGCAGCGCCAACATCAGGCTTGCCTGGAGCACCGCGTAGCATTAGCATAACCGTCCATGTTGCGGGCACTGGAGCAGATACGCCGCATGCGGGGCGGCGCACAGTCGCACTTGATGCGTTGCGACGACGGATTCTACTACGTCGTCAAATTCCAAAATAATCCGCAGCACCGGCGAATCCTGGTCAATGAACTGCTTGGAACACGGCTGGCAGCTCGTCTGGGCCTGCCCACGGTCCCGGTGGAAATCGTCGCCGTCTCCCAGGAGCTGATCCGGCTGACCCCGGAGCTGGCCATGGAACTGCCGCGCGCGGATTCCCTGCCAGCCCGGGCTGCAGTTTGGCTCGCGCTATCCGGGAGATCCACGGCTGCTCGCGCTGCCTGATTTTCTTCCCGACGCGCCGCTGCGCGGCCTTTACGCGCGCAACCGCGTGTACCAGGGCGTAGTGGGAATGGAGTCCTTCGCACCCTGGCTGGAGCGCTTCGAAAAACACCTGACCGAGCGCGCCCTGGACGAAATCATCCGCCCCATTCCGCCGGAGTGGTATGCCGACGATTACGATGCGCTGTTGCGGCTGCTCGAACAACTGTACCGCCGGCGACAGCGCGTGCCGGACCTGATTCTTGGAGGCTAAGAGATGCAATCGCCAGCCTTTTCCGAACTGGACGTGAATCATGAATGAAAACTCCGTCGAAACCGCGAAAGCGGGGGACGCCGCCGGGTGAAATAAGCTGCGCTTACCGCGTGCTCCGCTATTCGCCGAATCTTGTTCGCGACGAATGGGTGAACATCGGCGTTCTGCTCTTCGACCCTTCGACCGGCGAACGCCGGCTGCGCCTGATCGAGGAACAGGACGAGGACAACCGCGTCCGGCGGCTTCACCCGCACGCTGATGAAGCGCTGCTACGCGCGCTCCGCGATGATCTAGAGGATCGCTTTCAATCCGCATCTGCCAGAAGTTCGAATGGCGGCAGCGCCAGCTGGTTGCAGCTCCAGGGCAAGTGGGACGAAACGCTCTCCAATGCGTTGCAACTCGCCCCGCAAAAAGGTATTCACACCGAGGATCTCGACGCCGAGATGGAGCGCCTGTACGCCGACCACGTCGCGATGCAGCGCGGTCCGAGCCGCGTGGGGGCGCCAGGCATCCGGGCTCAAATGCGTTCCTACTGTTCGCAAGTCCTCCGCCAAGCCCGTCTGTGGGACCGCATCGAGAAATCGGTGCGCGTGTCGGAATTTGCTTTTCCCGGCGACCCCATGCGTCTGGGCTACAGCTACCGCCGCAATGGCACGCGCGGTTTCGTGCAAAATCTCTCCGTCACGCGCGCCCCGGTCGACGCCAAACTGCTGGCGTATACCGCAGAGCGAATCACCGCCAAGGCCAAGCTGAAAACCGAATTTGCCGCCGTCACCGATGTGATTTTGAACCCGGAGAACGACCGCCACCGCTTTGTCCGCGACACGCTGCGCGACGCGGGCATCGAGCCGGTGGCGATGGAGGGATTTGCCGTGTGGGTGGCCAAACTGAAGCCCCTGCTACAGTGAGCGCGAATGAAAATCCGGCGGCCGCGGCGGCTTCCGCGTTCGGATCACCCGGAATGCTTGCGAAATTCGCCTCGATCCTGGCCTGATTTATCCACGGCCAGCACCAGCAGCGTGGCATCGTCCTGCCAGCGTCCACCGCTGAACTCCGCGACCTCCCGCAGGATTTTCGCCTGCAACGCGTCGGCCGACGAAGTGCGGCCATCTTGCAGCAGACGCAGCAGGCGGGCCTCGCCGAACTCTTCTCCCGCCGGGCCGCACGCTTCCGTGACGCCGTCGGTAAACAGAATGACGCGGTCGCCTTCGGATAATTGCACCGCGCCCATCTCATACTCCCGGCTGGCGAACACGCCCAGCACGGTGCCGCCTTCCCGCAATCGCTCGTGCGTGCCGTCGGCGCGCACCACGAAGGGCGCGTTGTGCCCGGCGTTGACGTACGCCAACCGGCGCGTTAGGGCCTCCAATTGGGCGTAAAAAAAGGTAATAAAGCGGTCGCTTTCCGTGTTCCGGTACACGATGGAGTTCAGCCGGTTGCAAAGGAGGTTTGGCGCCACCGAGAGCGAAGACAGTCCGCGCACCGCCGCTTGCAGGTTGGACATCAGAAGCGCCGCCGGCATCCCTTTTCCGGCGACATCTGCGATACAAAGTCCCAGTGTTTTCGAGTCGAGCGGAAGAATGTCGAAATAATCGCCGCCTACCAGCCGGGCCGATTGCCACGCGCTGGCGATCTCGTACCCCGGCATCTGCGGAATCTCGCGCGGCAGGAGTTTTTCCTGGATGGCTTTGGCCTCGGCGATCTCTCGTTCCTGCTCCTGCTGGTGGAGCAGAGCTTCCTGCTGGGCCTTCTTCTCCTGGGCTTCCCGGGCTCGCAGTTCGCGGCGTTCCCGTCCCAAGCCGATCTGTTTCTGAAGGATTTCGAGGAGACGCGAATTTGTCCAGGGCTTCTCCACGAAGTCGCTCACGCCATACTGCATCGCTTCCACGGCTAGGCCCACGGTGGCCCACCCGGTCATCGCTACCACTGGCGGAGCATCCTCGATCTGCTTCAAACGGCTGAGCACATCCAATCCTTCGCGCCCCGAGGTGGTGTCGCGTGCATAGTTCAGATCGATCAGGAGAATATCGAACTCCCGGAGCGTCACTGCAGCCAGTAAGTCCGCCGGCGAATTCACCGTTTCGATATTGTAGCCGTGCCCTTTCAGCAACAGCCGCAGGGCATCCAAGACATCCTGCTGATCATCGGCAATGAGAATTCTTTGATGCATCGGGCCGTTCCCTTGAACTGGCATGTGCTGCCGTTTGCGAGGCGAGCCATTTTATCGCAGCCTGGATGCCAGCGAACGACGACAGTAAGCTTTTTAGAATTAGCTATTTATCGGCGGGTGGCAGCACTTGGAGAGTCACCCATGGCCACTCATGGGAAGACCCGTCCCACTTTCGGACAAAACTCGTCCGCAGACTTCTGCCAGCCTGGCAACGCCGGATAGAAAACCACCCTTGTTGAATTCTCCCTGCCGTGGGCTAGTGTTTAGCAAGCCGTGCTACCGAGTCGCAACTGGTGTGGCTGTGTTCACAGGTTACCTTCTGCCAGACGCGACCCTCTCAAAGCACCGGCTCGTTCCAGTTTTCCAGTGTCTCCTTCACCTTGTGGAGGAACTGGTGGGCGATGGCCCCGTCCACCACACGGTGGTCGTAGCTGAGCGTCACGTAGCACATCGAGCGGATGGCGATCGAATCGTTGATCACCACGGGGCGCTTTTCTATGGCGCCTAGGCCAAGAATGCCGACGTTGGGCTGGCTGATCACCGGCAGGCCGAACAAACCTCCAAAGACGCCCGGGTTGGTGATGGAGAAAGTACTTTCCTGCACTTCCTCGGGCTTCAGCTTCTTCGAGCGTGCGCGTTCCGCGAGGTCGTTCATGTTGCGCTGGATGCCGAGGATGTTTTTTTCGTCGGCGTTTTTCACCACCGGCACGAGCAGGCCCCAATCGAGTGCCACGGCGATGCCGACGTTGATCTCTTTGTGCAGGATCACGTTGGTGCCGTCGAGCGAAGCGTTCAGCGTCGGATATGCGCGCAGGCCCGCGACTGCGGCCTTCACGAAGAAGGGCATGAACGTGAGCTTGGTCTCGTAGCGCTTTTCAAACTCGTCCTTGGATTTGGCGCGCAGCGACGCGACTTTGGTCATGTCGATTTCATCGACGGAGTAGACGTGCGCGGAAACGCGCTTCGAGGCGACCATGTGCTCGGCGATGCGCTGGCGCATGGTGCTCATGGGCTGCACTTCGTAATTACCGAAGTACATTTTCTCCCGCGGTACCGCTGTTTCGAGCGCCACGTGCACCAGGCCGCCGGATACTCCCGGCGCGGATGCCGGTGGCGGAGGAGGCGCAGGCCGCGAAGCCGGGGCGGAGTGAGCTGGCGCGGCCGTAACTGGAGCGTCGGCGGCCGCAATCGCCGCCTCGATGTCCTGCTTGCTAATTCTTCCGCCCGCGCCGGTGCCGGCCAGCGTCGAAAGATCGATGCCATGCTCTGCGGCCATGCGACGGACCAATGGCGAGCTGTGAATCCGCTCACCCGTTGAACCCGAGGAAGCGGGTGCAGCCGCCATTGGAGCGGCAGGCGGCGCAGGAGCCGCAGGCTTCGGCGTTGCTGGGGCCGGTGACGTGGCGACAGGGGCCTTCGTGGAAGCGGGTGCGGGCGGCGCCGTTTTCGCCGGAGCCGGCGCTGGCGCGGCTGACGCAGAGCCCGCGGCATCGATTACGCCGACAATCGTTTGAATCGGCACAGTCTGCCCTTCACCGACCTTGATCTCCTTCAGCACGCCTGCGGAAGGCGAGGGTATTTCCGCGTCCACTTTGTCGGTGGAAATCTCAAAGAGCGGCTCGTCGCGCTCCACCTTGTCACCCGGCTTCTTCAGCCACTTGGTGATGGTGCCTTCGAAAATACTTTCGCCCATCTGCGGCATTACGATATCTACGGCCATGATCGCTCTCCTCTTCTCTCTAAAATCCTAATACCGCGCCAATTCCTTCGCGGCGGCAAAAACTTTTTTTGCATTGGGCAGAAAATGTTCTTCCAGCGTGGGTGCGTAGGGCACCGGCGTATCCAGCGATGTGACGCGCATGAGCGGCCCGTCTAGATCGCCAAACGCCTTCTCGCACAGAATCGCCGCTATTTCCCCAGCGATTCCACCCGTCTTGGTGTCTTCATGAACCACAAGACATTTGTTCGTCTTCTTCACCGATTGCAGGATCGTTTCTTCATCCAGAGGCAACAAGGTACGCAGATCGATTACTTCCGCTTCGATGCCTTCCTTTGCGAGGGCCTCGGCTGCTTCGAGCGAAGTGTGCATCATCGCCGCGTAGGAAAGGATAGTCAGGTGTTTCCCTTCGCGACGCACCACGGCTTTGCCGATGGGCACGGTGTAATCGCCTTCGGGAACCTCGCCCTTGATGCGGCGGTAAAGAAACTTGTGTTCGAAGAAAAGTACCGGATTATTGTCGCGCACTGCGGCCTTCAGCAAACCCTTGGCGTCGTAAGGCGTCGAGGGATAGATCACCTTCAGCCCCGGCGTGTGCACGAAATACATCTCCGGATTTGCCGAGTGAAATGGCCCGCCATGCACGCCGCCGCCCGACGGCCCGCGAATCACCATCGGCGCCGGAGCATTCCACAGGTAGTGCCCCTTGGCCACGAAATTGGTAATCTGATTGAACGCGCAAACAATGAAGTCGATGAATTGCATTTCGCAAATGGGGCGCAAGCCGCAGTAGCTCATCCCGCAAGCCGCTCCGATAATGGCGCTTTCGCTGATCGGCGTGTCGATCACCCGCTCCCAGCCAAAGCGCTCCAGCAATCCTTCGCTGGTTTTGAACGCCCCGCCATACACGCCGACGTCTTCCCCGATCAGTACAACGGCGGGGTCGCGCTCCATCTCCTCGAACATGGCCTGCTTGATGGCTTCGAGAAACGTGATTTGCGTTCCTTCAGGGGCCCCGCCGTTTGTTCCTGAGCCGTTTGCCTTGGCCATAGTTATCTCCGCGCCTTTCTCGAAGCGCTCGCGGCCCCGGCTTTCACGGTTTTTTTCGCTCCACTCTTAACGGCTGCTTTGGCGCCTGGCTTAGAGCCATTTGCGGATTTCGCATCACCGGCGGAGTTCTCTGCGGCCGGCGTCGTGTCCCCGAAATGAATCGGCGCGTGCGCCCCCCCGGAGCCTTTGCCCGATCCAAATCCTGGAACCGTCCAAACTGCTTTGACACTCGATCTCGGCGGGGTCACTTCCGCTATCGGCCGTTCCCACTTCGCGCGGATCTTGTGGCAATCGTCGCCGGTGCAGTAGACGCCGGTTTCCGCAAATTCCGCCGGAGGCATGGGCGAATTCTCGGCAAAGTCGCGTTCCGCGGCGAGTAGTGCGTTGATCTTGTCCTCGATCTCTTTTTTGCCCTTGGCGTCGGTCAGCTTTTCGCTGGCTAGGAATTTTTCGAATAGCTCGATGGGATCGCGCGCTTCCCAATGCGCGCGCATTTCCTTGGGCACATACTCAGCGGCGTCGTGCTGCGCATGGCCCTGGCGACGAAAAGTCTTGGCTTCAATCAAAATGGGGCCTTCGCCCGCACGCGCGCGCTCCACAGCTTCTTTTGCCGTGGAATAAACCGCCACCACATCGTTGCCGTCCACAATGTAACTGTCGATGCCGTAAGCCTTCGCGCGGTCCGCCAAATTCTCCAGCGGCACCTGCTTGCGGACCGGAGTCGAATACGCCCACAAATTGTTCTCCAGAATCAAAATAAACGGCGCCTTCTGAACCGCTGCAAAATTCAATCCTTCATGAAACACGCCGGTCGAACTTCCGCCGTCCCCGATCCAGGTCATGGTCACAATTTTTTGGCCCAGATAGCGGCCGGCCATCGCTATGCCGGTCATCACCGGAATTAAATCCCCCAGCATGGAGATTGGCGAAACGATGTGCAGATCGTCCAAATCGCCGAAGTGGCTGGTGCCATCCTTGCCTTTGGTCGGCGAATCGTATTTCGCCATGTGCTGCATGAAGACGTCGCGCGGCTTTGCACCCTTCACCAGCAGCGCCCCGATATTTCGAATCATCGGCGCGAGCCAATCTTTTTTCTCCAGCGCATACGCCGTGCCTACAGAAATCGCTTCCTGTCCCAGGCTGGAATAAAGCCCGCCGACAATTTTGTTCTGCCGGAACAGCTTCACCATCATGTCTTCGACGGCGCGGTTCAGCCGCATAAAGTAGTACAAGTCCAAATACTGCTGCCGCGTCAATTCCTTCTTCATTCCCTGCTCCAATTCCTATGCGGAAACCGCAACCGCCTGCTCGGGGTGTTCCAGTTTCTCCAGCAGTTCTTTCTTCGACGCTTCCTTCATTTCCAAACCGAGCAATTCTCCCAAATGCTTCGCAATTCGCGGCGCGACTTCCCCTTCCGCGACATTGCGGCCCAGTACTTTCTCAAGCGAAGTTGCTTTGCGATCCGCAATCCCGCACGGCACGATCAGATCGAAATTCCGCAAATCCGTCGAAACGTTATACGCAAACCCGTGCGAAGTAACCCAGCGGCTGATGTGTACGCCGATGGCCGCCAGTTTTTCCTCGGTGTTGCCCGCGCGCACCCAAATTCCTGTCTTTCCGGCGACGCGCTCGGCGGTAATCCCGAATTCCGCGGTCGCGCGAATCATCGCTTCTTCGAGCGTGCGTACGTACCAAACGACATCTCGACGAATCTCGCCCAGATTCAGAATCGGATATCCCACAATCTGTCCCGGCCCATGATAGGTAATATCTCCGCCGCGATCGCTGGCGTGAAATTCCACGCCTTTCTGCCGGAGAACATGTTCCGACGCCAGCAAATTCTCCCTCTTGCCGCTTCTACCTAGCGTAATCACATGTGGATGCTCGCAACTGAGCAGCACATCCTCGATAGCCCCTGCCTTCCGCGCCGCTACGACACGCTTCTGCAAGGCGTCCGCTTCCGCGTAGCCAATCAGTCCCAAGTCGGTGGTCAGGCAATTCTTCAGCATGGTTCGATTTTCTATGTAGATCGCGCAGCATGCTGCGCCCCTACGGGCAAGATCTCAAACGTTTATTTGCAGCCCTCGCACACTCGCGAATGCATCCCCCATGGCTTCCCACACCGTGGGATGGGCATGCACCATGTTCATCATGTCATCGATGGTGCCTTCAAGCTTCAGCACCGTCGCCGCTTCCGCGAGAAGCTCCGTCGCCAGCGGCCCGATAATGTGAATCCCCAACACCTCGCCGTATTGTTCGTCGGAAACGACTTTGATGAATCCGCCGTGACTCCCCAGAATCGTGGCCTTGCTATTTCCCACAAACGGAAACTTCCCCGTCTTCACGTTGTAGCCCGCGTCGCGCGCCTGCTTTTCCGTCAATCCAATCGACCCGATTTGTGGCTCGCAGTATGTCGCGTTCGGAATCCGCGTTTTCACAATCTGATGCGTCGGCTTTCCGGCAATGTGCGTTACCGCGATGATTCCTTCCATCATCGCCGCATGCGCCAGTTGCGGCAGCCCGGCAACGATATCGCCGATGGCATAAAGCCCCTTTTCGGCCGTCTCCATGTTATCGCCCACGTGGACAAATCCGCGCTCCACCTTGGCTTTCGATTTCTCCAGCCCGCAACCATCCGTCATGGCTTTGCGGCCCACGGCCAAGAGCAGTTTTTCCGCCTGAAGTGTCTGCGCTTTCCCGTCCTTGTCTTTGAAGGCCACCGTGACGCCTTTGGCGTCCTTTTTCACCGATTCCACTGCGCAACTGGTGAACACCTGGATGCCTTTTTTCTGAAACGCCTTGGTCAGCTCCGCGGAAATCTCTTCGTCCTCGACCGGAACAACCCGCGACAGCGCTTCCAGAATCGTCACCTGCGTCCCGAAGGAATTGTAGATAGACGCAAACTCCACGCCCACGGCGCCCGCACCAACGACGATCAATGTTTTCGGAATTTCCGGCAGCTCGAGAATTGACCGGTTGGTGAGAATCGTCTTGTGGTCGGGTTCAATTCCCGGAAGCGATTTCGCCTCGGACCCGCTCACCATCAGGATATTGGACGCTTCGATCTCCGTTTTCTTCCCGTCTTTCTCAACGCTCACGCGCCCCGGGCCTTCGTACTTTCCCCATCCCTGCACCCATTCCACCTTGTTCTTTTTAAAGAGAAACTCGATGCCTTTCGCGTGCTTCTTGACGATTTTGTCCTTACGGGCCAGCACGTTGGCCCAATTAATTTTCAGCCCACTCACCTCAAATCCCAGTTCCGCCGCGTTCTTGAAGTGGTCGTAAACTTCGGCGTGGTGCAACAGCACTTTGGTAGGAATACAGCCGATATGCAGGCACGTCCCCCCGAGAAACGGATCCTTCTCCACCACAACCGTTTTCAATCCCAGTTCGCCCGCGCGGATCGCCGCCACGTAACCGCCCGGACCGCTCCCGATAATCGCCACGTCATACTTTGCCACTCGTAGTCTCCCTTCCGCAGGGGCCAGAACCGGTGAGTAGAGTACTCCTCACCGCAGTCGCACTCGAAAAAAAGTTCGAGGGGGTCAGGCCGATAAAACGGGGCCAGCCTTCCGCTTTGCTGAAGCCTTTTCAAGACGCACAAAAAGCCGCCCACCCTTACGGCGCAGACGGCTGCATCTCGGCAAACATAGAATTTTAGCAGCGGTGCGCGCCACTCGCAACCCGACCGCACCTCAGCGGAGTTGGGAACGCAGTGATCGGCCAAAAGCCGCAAGGTCATCAGACGTGGGGTGTTGGTAGGGTCCGGTCTGTCCCAGGCTTCCCGGCTTCCGTACCTGGCTTTCCCTAGGGCGCGCGCCAGGGATCGATGACGGTAATGCTGCAATCGGCAAAGTCGGGGCCATTCCCTGTTGCAAGCTTGGCCCCGTGCGCCCGGGCAATGGCTGCGATCTGGGCGTCCGCGTGGCTGATGGGTCTTCCAAGCGCCCGACGGTGTACTGCAATCGTTGCAAATTGGTGCGCAGCGTCGCTCTCGAATGCGAGTACACGTCCCGCGAAGTCTTCCGTAAACATCCCTTCCGCTGCAGCCAGCAGGCCGTCGCGCCGCTTACCTTTGGCGAGCAGTTCGATTCCGTAAAAGATTTCCGCCTCCGTGATCGCGGTCGTATAGAGGTCTGCAAGCGGTTGTTGGGCGATCCATGCCACGACTTGGGCGGAAGGTTTCGGCCTCATGAGTTCCGAGAGCACATTCGTATCGAGGACGATCACTCCTCGAATCCAGGGGCCTTGCGCACGGCGTCGCGCTGCGGTAAGGAGATCTCGATTCCGCCAAACGATGCAAACCGGCGGTGAATCGCCTCGGCCAGGTTTCCTTTGGTCCGAGAGGAGGTAGTCAAAGCGGAGCGCAAGATCTCACGCGCCTCTTCTTCCATCGAGCGTCCGTGGTGGGCGGCGCGAACCCGCAAGCGGGTCTTGGTTTTCTGGTCCAATTGCCGAATGGTGAGTGCGGCCATGTCAGCAATGATAGCATTGCTAGCATCGGATGCAAAGAGGCACCTCAGCGCGCCAATTGAGATGCTCTATGGCATGTGCAATCATGAGTAGAGCTACTTATCCATTGAAGCTTCCGAACTCCGTCAAGAAGGCGGCCCAGCGCCTCGCCAAAGAGGACGGCGTCTCCCTGAACCAGTGGATCGCCGCCGCCGTCGCCGAAAAAGTTGGTGTCATTGAAACGGCTGCTGACTTTTTCAAGAAGCGTGCGGGAAAAGCCAAGGGCGACGGCCTCATGAAATTCCTTCGCAACGCCCCTCGTGTCGCCCCGGAACCTGAAGACCAACTTCGCTAAGAGAGACAAGCAGAGTGATCGAGTTCGCGGGGGCAGTGACCCTTCGCGTTGCACGGGGTAAACGGGCGAGGTACGGGCCCATAGGTGGAAGAGTAGAGAGGAAAAGTCAAAATCCCCACACGCAAACAAGGCTGTTCAGTTTACTTTCGCGAGATTGGCGGAAAGAGGAGCTGTTGTCCGGCACCATCAAATCCTGATTTGACGACCTGCTATTGGCTGCGCTACGAGCATTCGGAGCGCGAAGCTGAGGCGACCATCAATGGGAGGTGAGCAGCATCCGCCGCGTCATTTCCTCTACGGGCGAACGATCGTCGGTGAACACGGGTGTTCCTTCCGGAGGGGTAAGATCGCCAATTGCAATAGCGCCCGCCCGGGCAAGAGCTTGCAAGGATTCGTCGCCACTCAAGTGTTCCAATCGCGCCCGCACCTGGTTCACTATTTTCTTTTGCACAAAGGCAAACACAATGTGGTTTCCGTCAGGCCTCGAAATCACTTCCACGGTCGAGAAGACGCTTTTGAGCGTCGCTCCAATAGCCAGCAGCAGCTCGTGCGATTTGCTCGTATCATAAACATTCATCATCAACAAGCCATCGTCCGCAATCCGTGAATGCACCAGGTTAAAAAATTCCTCCGTGGCCAAATAAAACGGAATATACGGGCCGCCCTGATAGAGATCGACCTCAACCAGGTCGTATTTCTGCGAATGAGACGCCAGCCAGGGGCGCGCATCCGCGACATGGATGGAGAGGTTCTTTCGATCCACCGGGAGTCCGAAAAACCTGACGGCCGTCTCCACTACTATCGGATCGATTTCCACTGCGTCAATCTCGATCTCCGGAGCAACCGCGAGCGTCGACGAGATGCCGCCGCCGCCACCCATACCCAAAGCCAGCATTCTTCGGGGTGTAATAAGCGCGGCACAAAGAGCAAATTCGTCACTGTAAAAGCCGGACCAAGTAGTCCCTTCCTTGCGCGTCGTCTGGGAATAAGTGGGGTTGTTCAAAACCAACCAACGCAGATCTCCCTGATGTAGGACGGCAACCAAGTTGTATGCCGATTCTGTATACCAGAGAACCATAGGCCCGGGGGACTGCTTCGGGATAAGAAAAGTTCCCATCGCCGCCAAAAGACCAACGGTGGCAACTGCCTTCCGACTGAGAAGCCCCCAACTTCCTAGAATCAAAGTGGTGGCACAAAAGACCTGCAAAGTCATCCTCGTGCCATATCGCGGGACAAGGAAAAAACTGGTTGTCAGAACCCCGGCGATGCTTCCCGCCGTCGATAATGCGTAAAC
The DNA here is from genome assembly GCA_036522305.1 of Candidatus Acidiferrum sp. Classification (GTDB taxonomy): domain Bacteria; phylum Acidobacteriota; class Terriglobia; order Acidiferrales; family UBA7541; genus Acidiferrum. Next base: position 25,739 of record DATDGB010000037.1, read on the forward strand.
CTTGCCTGCAGTTGCTCCTACGTGCCCTGCTCGCGCCAGTAGTCGAATCACAAACGGTCCGGTGACGGCCAGCGCGGTCATGGTCGGAACAAAGATGATCAAACTGGCAATCGCCGTGCCGAAAAATTCTCCGGATTGCCAGAGCCACCTGAGAATCGAGCGCACCACGAAAATAATACCTAGTTGGTAGAACCCACTTCCCAGAATAATGAAATACAAAACCGTTCCGGATTTGCTCTGATCCGCCAGCCATCCGCCCAGCGCATACCCGCTCGCTAGAGCCGCCAGCACTACGGAAATCATGCTACCCCAGACGTAGATCGAGTTGCCAAAGTAGGGGGCATAGAGGCGAAACGCGGAGAGTTCTAAGGACATGATGATGGCGCCGGTGAATGTTGCGGTAACTAGCCAGACCACCGGCTGAACTTCGGGGCCGTTCACCTCCCCGGTCTCCCGTGAATCGAACTGTGCGTCCACAGGCATACATTTCTAGCACATACCATCTATTTGGGGAATCGGATGATTGCTGGCCTCCACTCCTTCATTGCAACCACGGGAGCTGCACGGTTGGCAAACGGGGGACAGAAAAGCAGCCCACCCAGGAGTTCTCTGCGTATCGCTGGTCGGTCCCCGTTAAGGGCCTGCCACCCGCCAAACCCCGCGTATGGGGCACCCGGCTGAGGAGCGCGTTCGGTATATACTTGGTTAACGCAAGCAGGACTTCAGAGTTACAACAAATAGGCGGGGCTCATGGATCTCGACCGAGCAATGGAATACACCCTCGACGGGAAGGCGCTACTCTTTACCGGTGCCGGATTTTCGCGAGGCGCGGTCAATCTGAGAAACCAACAGTTCAAAACGGGTGGGCAACTTGCGGCGCACATCTCTAAGATCGTCGGTCTCGAGGCCGGCACGCCATTGGACGATGCAACAGATGAATTCTTGGACCGGTTTGGCGGGGAACGCCTGATCAAAGAATTGGAAATGGAATTTACCGCAAGCAAAGTGTCAAAGGCTCATCTGCAATTCGCGCAAATTCCATGGAAGAGAATCTACACTACAAACTACGACAACGTTTTGGAGCACTCCTTCGCGCAAAGCCAGCAACGATTGCGACCGGTAACGCTGAGTGAGCAGATCTTCGAAACACCTAAAGACTGCGCTTGGTGTGTCCACTTAAATGGATTTATCGGCAAGCTGACTCTCGCAAATATCTCCTCAGAGGTCAAGCTAACAGATACGAGTTATCTCACGGCGACCTTGGCTGAGTCTCCTTGGGCCACCGTTTTCCGGGAAGATCTAGCTCTGGCCAGCGCCGTTTTCTTCGTTGGGTACTCAATGGCCGACCTGGACATCAAATGGAAGGACGCCGAACAACGAGCCCCCCGCACTCCCCCAGAGCCATGGCTCGTGCTGTGCGGCCTGCTTTCCATCAGGCTCCCAGGACCGCGCGCAAGGACCATTCGCGCGACAATTTGCCCTATCAACGCATTTACGTCGATCACTCTTGCATCCGTCCGTAAATGTGCACGTCGATTCAGGCGCGCGGAATCGCCGGAAAGTAGCGCTCTTCGAGAATGAGCCGGTGGTGTATTTGATGGCCCGCGGTGATGAAAGCCAGCGCGCGAACGGTCACTTCTTTCTGGTTCGCCACTCCCCGCCGAGTCCAGGCTTCCTCCGGAAACGAGCGAAACAGCGCGATACTTGCGGCGCGCACCAGCGCAAACTCTTCGGCCAGGCTGGCAAGCGTGCGTTCGCTGCATCCCCCGTTCTTAACATAGTCGTCCTGTTCGAATGACGGAAGCGGCGTCTGGTCGCCGCGCGCGATGCGCAACGCCCGGTAGGTAAAAATTCTTTCGGTATCGGTAATGTGCCCGAGAACTTCCTTCACCGTCCATTTTCCTGGCGCGTAGCGAAAGCTTCCGTCTCGCTCGCTCCTCCCCGCGAACAACTGCACCATCTGCAGCCGCTGGGATTCGAGAACACTGACAGCATCTGCCCCCGGAACTTTGGACACATAGCCCGCGTAAAACTCCGCGTACTCCGTTGCCTCGGGTCTTTTCATGGGAACTCCTCAAGATCTGAAGCTGGAATTATACCGCTGAGAGGAACTCCAGCGCACGGCGAACTCGGCGGATAGCGCGCCCATGGTCGCTTACCGAAAATGTTAGAACCGAAGTTGCCGTCCAGCCGCAAAGCGAAGCTTGCCGGATTTGTCGTGATCTCTTGCCGTTCGCTCAAGAAACTCCGCTTTTTGTTTTGTGCCGCTTATTGCAAGATAGCGCCTACCTATGACAACCACGGTTCCCAAGTCCGCGCGCGTAGCTTTCCAAGGCGAACCCGGCGCTTTCAGCGAAGCCGCCGCCATCCAGCTTCTTGGCGATGCCATTACTACCGTGCCTCGCACCACCTTTGAGGGTGCTTTCGCCGCAGTCCCCGAAGGATCCGCTGATGCCCTTCTGTCTCCCGTTGAGAATTCATTGGCCGGTTCTGTGGTCCGCGTGTTCGATCTGCTGATGGAGAGCCGGCTTGCGATTGTGGCTGAAACGATTCTGCCGATCGAGATGCAGTTGATCGCCGCTCCTGGCACCTCGATCAACGATATTCGCTCCGTTGCTTCGCATCCCATGGCTTTGGCACAATGCGAACGCTTTTTTGCCGCACATCCCCAATGGAAGCGCGTGCCCGCCGAAGACACCGCCGGCAGCGTCCGCGAAGTTCTCTCCCGTGGAGACAAATCCTGTGCTGCGATCGCCGGGCGCCGCGCCGCCGAACACTACAATGGCGTGATCCTTGCCGAAAGCATCCAGGACAATGCCGAGAATTTCACGCGCTTCGTCCTCCTGGTTCCAGAAAAAGAGGCCTCCGCTTGGCTCTCGGCCGAAGCCCGCAAGGTTTCCCTCGCCATGCGCCTCGCCCACCGCCCGGGCGCTCTCCTTGCTTCTCTCGAGCCGTTCGCGAAGCATGGAGTCAATCTTCTCAAGATTGAAAGCCGCCCCATTCACGGCCGCCCCTGGGAATATCAGTTCTTCATTGATGTCGAAGCAAGCGATGTGGCCCTTCTAGACCAAGCCCTCACAAACGTCCGTACCGCAACCAGCGAACTCCGCGTCCTCGGCCGCTACGTTGCCGCCTCCCGCTAGTCGCAAGGGCAGGAATCTTTCCTGCGTCGCACCAAAATAACAAAGCCGGCGATCTCGCCGGCCTTGTTTTCCTTAACTTCCTGAACTTCCTTTACGTCCTGAACCTCATTCCTCAGCAATAGCTGCACTCCGGATCGCCCATTCCGCCGGTCATGTCGTCCTTCATCCGGCGCAGACGCCGTCCCAGCCGCTCCGCCAGTTGGTGCCGCGCGCGCCACAACCGCGCCTTCAAGGTATTCTCCGTGACGCCCAGCTTTTTGGCCGCTTCGCCCGTCGAATAACCCTGTACTTCGCGCAGCACGAACGCCGTCCGTAGGAGCGGTGAGAGTTCGTCCAGATTTTCGCTGATCATTTCGCGAATTTCCGTGCTCGCGAAAACCTGCTCCGGATTCGGTCCGTCGTCCGCGAACCGCTCTGCGGCCGGCAGCTCGTCCTCGCGCGGTGTTTCATCCAGCGATACCGCTGGACGCGACTTCGCGCTCCGCCGCCGCATCAGCGCCGCGTTGATCACGATGCGCGTCAGCCACGTTGAAAACTGTGACCGCCCTTCGAATCGCTTCAGATTGCGATACGCCGAGAGCAGACCGTCCTGCAGCGCGTCTTCCGCATCCTCCGTGTTCCCCAGCACCCGCAGAGCCGTCTGAAACAACGGCCGCTGGTAACGGCGGAATAACATTTCCACCGCCCGTTCGTCGCCTCGCTGCCCGGCGCGAATCAGCTTCTCTTCATTCGGTTGTATTGCCACTGCCGCTTGCGTTGCCATCGTAGCCCCCCAATTAATTCAAACCCGCTGCGCGACCCCAAAGCGCAAAACTCTTTCTCTCAGTGAACCGGAACGCTGCCCGCGCGCACTCTTGGCTTTTTCATCAGCACCAAAATCGGAAGCACTGCGAAAAAAACCACCCCAAGCATTTTGAAATTGTCGATAAACGACAGCATTGCCGCTTGCCGTTGGATCGTGCCGTAAATCATCCCGTGCGCTTGCGCGCTGGCGTGCACCGCCGTCGACCCCGCGGAGATCAATCGCGCCTGCGTTCCACTCAGCATGTTTCGATACGCCGCGCTGTATCCGTTGACGTGCTCCATCAGCCGCGCTTGGTGAAACTGCGCTCGCCGGTCCAGCATCGTCGTGACCGTCGCAATCCCCACGCTCGCTCCGATATTCCTCGCCAGGTTGATGATTCCGGTGCCCATGTTGCTTTTCTCTTTCGGCACGTAGGCAAATGCCGATACGTTGATCGGAATAAACAAAAACGCCAGCCCGAAGCTTTGCAGCATGCGCGCCCGCACCGCGTGCCCGTAGTCCAGCCCGAGGTCCCATCCCGCCATCACAAACAGCGCCGACGCCGATACGATGCATCCAAACGCAATAAGTATCCGTGTGTCTACTTTTGACACAAGGATTCCCACAACGGGCATCATGCACATGATCACCGCGCCGCCCGGCGACAGCGCCATTCCCGCCAATTGCGCCGTGTAGCCCAATAATTGCTGCAAGAGCTGTGGAATCAGCACCGTGCTCGAATACAGCACAAATCCCAGAAAAAACATCGCCAGCGTGGCGATTGCAAAATTGCGGTCTTTTAACATTCGCAGGTCGACCACCGGCTCTTTTTCCCGCAACTCCCACAGAATCCCAGCGATAATCCCCACCAGCATGAGCAGGAAGAACACCACAATGAACTTCGACGCGAACCAATCCTCCCGCTGTCCCTTGTCCAGAATGATCTGCATGCTTCCCAGGCCCAGGCTGATTAGCCCGATCCCGATGTAGTCGATTCGGAATCCCGCTTTGAGATTCGCTTTCTTCATATACGGCGGATCGCTCACCAAAAAGTTCGTTAGCAGCAGCGAGATGATTCCCACCGGCACGTTGATGTAGAAAATCCATCTCCACGAAAAATTGTCGGTGATCCAGCCGCCTAACCACGGGCCGATGGTGGGCGCTACAACCACAGCTAGCCCGTACACTGCAAACGCCATGCCACGCTTCTCCAGCGGAAACGTATCGTTCAGGATCGCTTGCTCGCTTGGCTGCAATCCGCCACCGCCTACCCCCTGCAAAATTCGGAAAATCACCAGCACGCCCAGGCTCGGCGCCAGCCCACACAAAAATGAGCTCACCGTGAAAATCGCCACGCACGTCATGTAAAACTTCTTCCGCCCGATCAGTCCCGAAAACCATCCCGAAAGCGGCAGAACGATCGCGTTCGAAACTAGATACGACGTCAGCACCCAGGTAGATTCGTCCTGCCCCGCCGACAAATTCCCCGCGATGTGCGGCAGCGCCACGTTCGCAATCGAGGTGTCCAGCACCTCCATGAACGTCGCCAGCGTCACCGTAATGGCGATCACCCAGGGGTTGATCGTCCCGTCCGGCATCCTCAGCTTGGCTAAAATCCTGTCTCGCATCCCGTTTCATCTCTGGCCCTATTGTTTCTACGTATAACCACCCGAAACCCTATCCTTATTCCCCTAATTCGTGATTACCGTCGCGTCCACATTCATTCCAGGCCGCAAAATCGCCTTCTCCGAAGGAATCGGGTCCAGCACGATCTTCACGGGAATCCGTTGCACCACTTTCACGTAATTCCCCGTCGCGTTTTCCGGCGGCAGCAGGCTCAGCACCGATCCCGTCGCCCCCGCAATCGAGTCCACGTGTCCGCTGAATGTTCTCCCGTAAGTGTCCACTTTCACTTCCACCTTTTGGCCCGCCTTCATGTTCTTCAGTTGCGTCTCTTTGAAATTCGCTGTCACCCACACGTTTTGCAGCGGCACTACCACCAGCAGCCCTTGTCCCGCCTGCACGATCTGTCCCGTTTCCACTTGTTTGTGCGTCGCCACCCCATCGATCGGCGCGGTAATTTCCGTGTAGCTCAAGTTCAGCTCCGCCGCTTCCAGCAGCGCCCGCGCCTGTTCCACCTTGGCCAGCTTTGCCTGCGCATCAGCTGTCTTCATGCCAACTTGTTTAACGTCCGCGAGCGCCGAAGCCACTCCGGCACGTGCCTGCTCCACTCGCGCTTTCGCCGCGTCCAATTGCGCCTTGGTCACATCCACATTGCGCTGCGCCTGTGCCTGCTTTTGCAGGTCCGCTTGCAGCGCGCTCGCGCTTGCATCCGCGCTGGCTTTCGCCGCGTCGTACTGCTGCTTTGAAATCTCGCCTTTCTCCATCAGCGGCAAGTAACGCGCAAGGTCTGCCTTCGCCAGCTCCGCATTTGCACGGCTCTTATCCGCGTTGGCCTGTGCCCACGCTAAATCCGCTGTTTGCGCCTGCTCATATGTCGTTTGAGCCCGCGCCAGATCCGCCTGCGAGCCCAACAACTGCGCATCCGCGCTCGAATTTCCGCTCGCCACGTTTTCTCTCGTCCTCGGCACATCCACTCCGGCGGAACGTGCTTCGCTTTCCGCCAACATCAGCGAAGCCTTCGCTTGATCCAACGCTGCCTGATAATCCCGCGGGTCGATCTTCACCAACACTTGCCCTGCCTTTACCGGCTGGTTGTCGTCCACCAATACTTGCGCCACTCGCCCGTAGACCTTTGAAGCCATCGGCGTGATGTGCCCGTCCACCTGCGCGTCATCTGTCGTCTCGCGATTGTGGAAATACACGAACAAAGTAACGATCGCCGCCAGCACTACCGCCCCGCCGGCAAACAACAACCGCCTCACGTTCGGGTTCGCCAACCCTTTCGGCGCTTCCTCCAGCGCCAGCTCTTCTTCTGTGATTCTCGGCGCCTTGGTGGCATTTTCCAGTCCAACTTCGATCTCAATGCTCATAGTCTCCTCGCCTACTTTGCGTAAACTTTTTCCATTTGGCCAATCGAACGTGCCAGGTCCGCGCGTGCCTGGTTGAAGCGGTACAGCGCCACGATCTGGTTGTCGTTGGCGCGAGCCAGTGAATCCTGCGCCTGGATTACTTCGATATTGTTCGCCACTCCCGCCCTGAAGCGGTCCCGCGCCTGGTCCACTTCTTCCTTCGAAAGCTGCACGCCCAGGTTCGCCACTTGCACTTCATTGCGCGCCGATTGCAGATTCAGCAGCGCCGTCTTCACATCCAGCGCAATCTGGTTCCTCAAATCATCTTGCTGTTGCTCGAGCTTCTTGATCTCCAGGTCCGCCCGCACCATCTCCGCGTGAATCCGTCCGCCCGTAAACAGCGGCATATTCACGCTCGCTTGATAGGTGTACGTCGGCAGCGTGGTGTTCGTCGACGTCCCCACGTACGCGAAATCTCCGTCGAACCGTACCGATGGCAGCCGCGACTCCGAGGACGCTTTCTTTTGGTTTTGCGCGGCCTTAATCTGCGATTCGAGCGCTTTCCATTCTTGCCGCTCCGCCATCGCCAGTTGCATGCTCGGTTCGACTTCCGGCTGCGGCGTGTCGTAAAAGCTCAGTGAATCCGCGATTTCGATCGCCTGCCGCGGATCCAGGTTCAGCAGCCGGCTCAAGCCAAACAGCGATATCTCGCGCTCGGTTTGCGCCTCAATCAGCCGCTGTTTCTCGTTTTGCAGCTCCACATTGGCACGTAGTGTGTCGATGCCCGTGCCCACACCTTCCTTCTGCAAATCCGCCGCCTGGTCATACAGCGCTTGCGCCAGGCTCACTCGCGATTGCGAGGCCTCCACGTTGGCCATAGCGCGCAGCGTCCCGATGTACTGCGAAACCACCAGCAAAATCACTTGTTCCCTCGTCGAAAGGCTGTTCGCTTTGCTGGCATTGACCGTGTCCCGCGCCGCTTGATATCTGCGCCACAGCGTCAGGTCAAAGACCGGCGCTCCGAAGCTCGGCCCCGCAGAAAACACTTGATAAGGCCCGAGCGTCTTGGGAAAGTTGGGAAACGGCGTCCTGCCTCCAAACTGTGCCAGTAAATTTACTTTCTGCGCTTCGTCCGAAATCTTGGCACTCGCTTGCGGCAGCAAATTCGCGCGCGAAATGTTCTTGTCCTGCTCGCTCTGCGCCGCTTGCAAAATGGCGATCTGCGCCGTCGGATTCTGTTTCAACGCCAGCCCCACCGCCTGGTCCAGCGTCAGCCGCAAAACTTCTGTGGGCGCATTTCCCGCCAGCGCACTCTGCTTGTTCGTGGCCTGGGCATGTGTCGCTGCCGGCCCCATCAGCAAACTGAAAAAAACCGTATAGAAAATGATGTGTGACGACTTGCGCCTCTCTTTTCCCGCTTGGCGTCCTTCTTGCTTCTCTGCCACCACGATGTCGTGCACGATCGCTTGGTTTAGGCAGCCTTCCGCGACCAGTCGGCCACCCTGCCGGTGGATTTCCATCAACAGCACTTTTCCGGCGGCATCAATAAAGCTCACGCCGCAAAGGTCAATGTGAAACTTCTCGCGCGGCGCTGCCGCATGCAGCTCCCGCCAGCACTGCTCCAGCGCTGCAACCCAGGGCCCTGCCAGCCGGCCCTCGACACTCAATGAAGTCTTTCGGCGTTTTCTTTCTGTTGTAATTCTCAGCATTGATTCCGTCACACCCGCAGCAACTAGATGCACAGCAATCACCATCCGATGCTAAAATCCGTTCATATGTAAGTAATTATAAAATAATGACTTACAACGTGGACGCAGGATTCAGGGGATCTACAAAATGCCCATATATAGACATTATACTAAATACTGTCAATAGTGTTGTGACTATATATGGGCGTTCAGTGGCCAGAAATGCGCCTTATCTTCGCCACCCGACGGATTCTATGGGGCGCAAGTCTCTTCTTGTCCCAGCTTTAGCGGCCGCGGATCAATGGTTCCGACCTCGCCAAGCACTGCCAGGATTTTTCTTACTTCCTCACCGCGATGGCTTGCAGTTCGAAGTGTCCCCCGGCCAGGAGCGACCCCGCCCCGATGAACTCGCGGGCGGGATAATCCTTCGTCGAGAAGTAGCTCGCGTAAATAGGATTGAATTTCTGGAACAACGACAAATCCGTGCACGCGATTTGCACGTACACCAGATCGTCCATCGTCATACCCGCTTGGGCCAGGACTTCTTTTTCGCCATCCAGTAGCAACTTGATTTCATCTTCTATTTTTTCTGGAACTTTGCCGGTCTTTGGATCAATGCCGATTCGTCCCGCCAGGTAGAGTGTGTTGCCGGCAAGGATTGCGTCGCTGAATGGCGCTGAGATGGGGCCACCCGCGAGCTTGATCACTTTGCGTGCTGCTTGCGGCGGAGCTTGCGAAAACACTCCGCGTACCGTGAAAACTCCCGCCACGATCAAGACCACCGCCACGATACTGATACGCCGATTCATATGTTGCCTCCATTCGAATGTCCCGCCAGAGATGCGCGCGAGTGTAATACCCAAATTCCCCTTCGGCAAGCCGCCCGCAATGAACTTCGCGTGCCTCTACCCATCTGCAGGTTCATCAAAATCTCGGATCTTGTCCGGGTTAGAACGCAATCAACCCCGTTCGAATGAAGTACAGCGAAGTGAGTCCCACCCCCAGCCACAACAGCACTCCGAGAAGGAGTGGCCGCCAGCCCACCTCTTTCAGAGTCGCGCGCGAAATGCCGCTGCCAATGAGGAAAAGTGTGGACGTCAAGCCAAGTCTGCCAAGGGTGTAGAGCCATGTTGCGGGCCGTTCGAACGCCGGAAAATACGTATAAAGAATCGCTGCAAAAACGAAAAGGGCAATGAACCAAGGAAACTGGATGCGGAGGCTGGTTTTGCCGCCGCCGGCCTCTTTCGAACGCCTCCGCACAATCGCCGCGGTCCCAAGTGCCAGCGGAACGATCCACAGAGCCCGCGCAAGTTTTACGGTGGTGCCGATGACCAAAGCCTGCGGTCCGAATTTCGTGGCGGCGCCGACGACAGAACTGGTGTCATGGATCGCTAGCGCGGCCCACAATCCGAATTGTGACTGCGAAAGATGCAGCGCGTTTCCAATCGGCGGAAAAATCAGCAGCGCGAAGGAATTCAAAATAAAAATAGTCCCCAGGGATACGGCCATTTCCTCTTCGTTGGCCTGCAGAATCGGGCCGATCGCGGCGATGGCGCTGCCTCCGCAAATTGCCGTGCCGCTGGTAATCAGAAAGGAAGAATTTCCGCGTACTTGTAAGAGTTTCCCGAGCGCAAGACCCGCAAGAAGCGCGAAGGAAATTCCCAGCGCCGTATAAATAAATCCGCTGCGGCCCGCTTTCAAAACTTCGTGCAGATTCATGCCGAAGCCCAGCGCCACCACCGAACTTTGCAAAAGAGTGCGCGCGATGCCGCGGCTTTCGTTGATGTACGGATGGGGGAAGCTAAGCCCAAAGAGAATTCCCACGGTGAGCGCAATCGGCGGAGAAAGCAATCCCGTGAACGAAAGCGCAAAAGCAAAAACAAAAATAATTTTTGCAAGCGTGGGCATCGACTGCGAAAAGAGTATCAGGCGAAAGGCGTCGAGAGCCAGCGGAGACGGTTTTATTTCCTGGGGTTTTCCGGAGATGGCGAAGCCGCCGGTTGAGCAGCAACAGGAGAAGCGGCGGGTGTGGATTTTGGCGCGGCGGGATGAAGCAGAGCGGTGATGATTTTAGAAGTCGCGGCTTTGCTGGTTTGGCAGTTGCGATCGTAGATGCGGCACTGCGCGAGCGTGAAAGTGCAGCCGCAGGTGCAAGTTTCGGCGTTGAATTTATGGAGCGCGACGGTTTTTTGTTCGGGTGAAAGTTTCGCGAGATCGACTCCGGGAAGCTCGCTGGCGCGCTCCGCGTTCTTCAGGAAAATCTGGCCGGTATCCTCGAACGTTTCTACTTTGACGTTTCCGATGGAGAGTCCGAGCAGCGAACGGATTTCTGTTTCGTAAAGAAGTGGATCGCGCAGGCCTTCATGTTTTTGAACGATGCGGCCTTCGGAGTCGAGCACGAAAGAAGTGGGAAGAGCAGCGATACCACCGTACTGGAAGCGAATGTCGTTGCTGGCGATGGCAACAGGATAGTTGATGGCGAATTTTTCAACAAATTCCTTGATGGCATCCTGATCGTCGTCGTCCACAACGAGTCCCAAAATCTGCAGCTTGTCTTTGTATTTATTCTGTAGCTCGATGAGATCGGGAATTTCGGCGCGGCAAGGCCCGCACCAGGTGGCCCAGAAATTCAGAAGGATGACTTTTCCGTGCGAGTCCGCGAGTGTGACCGGCTTGCCATCGAGTGTGGTGAGCTTGAAGTCTGGCGCGGGATCGGGATTGCGAACGAAGCGGATGGCGGGCGGCTCGTCCTGGGCGGGAGAGGATGAAGGAATGCCGCAAAGAAGTAAGGAAGTAATGATGAAAAGAAATGCGGCGCGGCTTTGGAAATGGAGCTTCATGGCTTCCTCTATAGGAGAGCACAAGGGAGCGAGGACGCCAAGTGCCAGATTCGCGGCAACAGACTTCACCCCAATTCTCAATTTACAATCGCCACCTGGGCAGGGTGGAATTGGATTGACATTGGGAGAGTGGGGGCATACCGTCAGTGCACACTGGTCGGAACCCCGGGCGCAAGCCCCCTTTTCCCAGGTAAGCCACAAGAACGAACGCCGTATCCCGCCCTAACCGCGAACTCCGCGATTTGAGCGACGAAGAGCGACTTTCAGGTGTGGAGCGCTGCCCGGCCTGCCAGTGTGTCCAAGGAGGACTAAATAATGAAGAAACGGATAGCGGGCCTGCTTTTGATTGTGTTGGCAGGGATGCTTGTGCCGGCGGCTCTTCCCCAAACGGAACCGACGCCGATCGTGTATACGTTTGTAAGCCAGTTCCAGGTGCCCCGAGCGAATTGGGCGGCGTATTCGGAGGATAGCGAGAAGTCGGTCATGCCCATCTTGCAAAAGTTGACAGCCGACGGGACCATCCTAGGTTGGTCCACCTTTGAGCAGGTCGTGCACACACCGGACGGATTTACGCACGGTGCGGCGTGGTCTTCGACATCGATTGCGGGACTGATGAAGGTGCTCGACGAAGTGCGCAAGGCGGGTCCTCGGCCAGGGCAAATCGCGGCTACCAGGCACGAAGACTACTTGATGCAATCTTCCATGTACCGGGTGGGCAGCGGAACACCGGCGTATCTGCGAGTGGTTTGCTCGAATGCCAAGCCCGAGAAACCGGGCGAGTACGCCGCGGTACTCAAGAAGTATCTGGTGCCGACGTTCGACGATATGGTGAAGAAGGGCGCGGCTACCTATTACGGGTTCGACGAACAGTATGTAAACAACGCGGCGCCGTCGATGCGCTGCCTGGTCATCAACTACCCCAATGCCGAAGGAATGGACAAGTGGGCTGCGGCCATCAACGCGACGTTGGGCAAGATGAGCGCGGCGGAGCGCGAGGAGTTCACCAATGCGACGGTGCTTGATAGCAGGCGCGATATCATGGCGCGCATCACGCACACGGGCCATAAATAGCTGATTGCGGCGATTGGCTTAAGAAGAGGGAGCGTAGTTGGCTCGCTCTTCTTTTTTCTTGAGCATGGACGCTCATCAAAGGTCAGACGAGATCGTCGACAGTGGGCCGTGTGGCGCCCTTCCAGCTGGCGTCGAACTGTTTGCGGACGAAACCGGCGTCGTAAGCCTTGTCCATGGCCTTTAGGGCTTGCTCGAGGCCGAAAAGCGAGCGCGGGTTGCGGGGATTGCGCTCGAGGTCGGCGCGAAAGACTTCCTCGGCTCCGGCATTGTCACCGATTTTCAGGAGCACCGCGCCGAGAGATTCGCGCACGGGATAGAACCAGTCTTGCGGCTCGTCGTACTTCAGCAAATCTTGAGTGGCGACGGCGGCGCGAAGCTGGTTCACGGTGGCGTCCATATCGTTTTTTGCGAGCGAGATTTTCGCGCCCAGCACATTTTCCGCGATTTTCAGGATGTCCTTGGTCTTGTTGTTGATGGGCATCTGGAAGATGGCATCCGGCGGTGTCTTCTCTTCCGCTTCGGAAACAATCTTGTGCTCGGCTTCCGCTTCGTCCACTTTTCCCGTGCCGGCAAGGGCCAAGCCGCGAGCAAAATGCCAGAACACCGTGGCCGTCTGCATGGCCGGGTCGGGCTGCGTCGTTTTCAGAATTTCGTTCCACTTGTGAAAGCGTACTTCGACCGCCAGCGGCACGGTCATGAAGCCCCCGAGGGGCGGCATCTCTTTCACGTGAGGTCCTACGTTGGCAGCGAGCAACTGCGCGCCGCGACGGGACTCCGGGTAGTTGCCGTTCATGGCTGCGGCCATGGCGATGAAATGCAGGTTATGGCTGTAGTACATCATCGAGTAGATGCCTTCGGCTGCGCCGGTCTTGATGTAAGCCTGATCGACGAGCGCCGCTTTCTGGTTGGTTTGTAACGCGGCTTGGTAATCACCGGTGCGGATGTAGATGTGGGCCGGCATGTGCACGATGTGTCCCGCGGCAGGGGCGAGTTGCGCCAGGCGATTCGCTCCTGCCAAAGCACGTTCCGGGGAGTTGGAAGCCTCCACGGTATGAATGTAATAGTGAATCGCGCCAAGATGATTGGGCTCGCGGCGAATCACGGACTCCAGCGTGGCGACAATTTCCTCCGTACCCTGTTCCGGCGTGCCGTCCGCGCGCCACAGTCCCCAGGGGTGCAGGTTCATTCCGGCCTCGGCGAGCAGGGTGGCGGCATCGAGGTCATCGGGGAAGCGCTTGACCACTTCGCGCATGGCATCGCGAGATTGTTGCGCGGCGGCGCGCAAATCGGATTTGGGATCGGCGGGGAAACGCTTGGCCAGCGCGGCGATGTAGGCTTTGTCGCTCTCGGAGGCATCGGCGGCGAGTGTCTCCGCTTTCGCGATGGCGGCGTGGGCCTGCACAAAACGGTCTTGGCTGGCGGGGTCGTTATAGTTGGGGCCTACGGCTTCGGCGACGCCCCAATAGGCCATAGCCAGTTTGGGATCGAGCTCGGCGGCGCGCTGGAAGGAGCGCGCGGCTTCGTCGTGATTGAAAGCGTAGATGAGCCGCAAGCCCTGATCGAAGAAAGCCTGGGCTTGCGCGTTCTTGGTGGAGACGGGGTGATGCCAATTGCCGTAGCCGGTCATGAGCGTGGCGGATTTAGCTTTGGCGGGGGCGACGTGGTCAGAGTGTTCTTGCGCGAACGATGGAGCAGACAGCGCCAAGATGAGGGCGAGCAGGGTTACGAAGCGGCGACGCATTGGGAGCCTCCGGCAAACAGTGAAGTGGGTGACCTAGTTCGCGGATTGTAGCATCGCGGGGATGACGGGGTGCAAGAGAGTTACTGAAGTTGGGGAAAAATCGGGGCTGACACTGCGGGGGAAAAATCAAGAATCGCAGCCTTCACAAAACCATCCGCAGGGCAAAGAACGCGCTTTAAGCCAAAGGCTGCAGCGTCCGGCTTTCGCAAATAAGTCTTTCGCCCTGGCCACTCGGTGCCGGGATTCTAGTCGGGCTTCCCTTGTAAATATTACAGCCGCGAAACTGGGAATGGTTCTTTTGTGCGTACTGGAACCCACGCCCAGAAAAGCAGCCTTCTGATTCAACCTCCTTAGAACAGGCCACTTTCCTCTGTTGGCGAGCAGAGTGCATAAGTGTCAACGAAGGGAGAAGTCCATGAGCAAGCAACTCTCCGCCAACACAACAGTCTGTAGCGGGTATCAGAGACTACTCGAAGAATGTCAGAGCGCCCTGGAAGTCTGGAATGAGCATCGTGCCGAGGTTCTCCGCTCTCCTTCGGTCGAAAAGGAAGCCGGCGACGAACTCCTGCGATTGCAAGCGAATTATGCTCGAGCTTACACCGTATTGCAGAATCACGCGAACAACTGCCCGCGATGTCAGCTGGTGGCAAGAATTGAGGGATGCGATTCTGAAGATAATTCGGGCGCTTTCTCTGACAGCAACTTGTACGTTGAGCGGCGACCGTTTTGTGATTGGCCCACCTAGAGGCATGAGCCAGACGAAAACCCCAGCCATAGAAATTACCCAGCCTTGCCAGCCTTGCCCGCCTTGCTGTTGCTGCAATTATTACTCGCAGTACTCCAGAAATTCCCAAATGTTGTAATTCTTACCGCGATCATCGAAGGAAAAAAATCGCATCTTCTTCATTTCAAATCATTTAATAAGGCGCTCGATGGAAAACCAGCTGCCCCCAATTTACTCGGAGGTGCACATGCATTTGACCAAACGGCACTACCTTATGAGCGGAGGGGCGATCCTGCTGGCGGCGGCACTGACGGTGTCTGCTGCGACGTTGCGGGACACGTCCGATCCGGTGACGCTGCCAGAGCACACAGCGATTCATGTGACTCTGGACGAAGCTCTGGCGACCGACCAGAGTCGAGCGGGAGACCATTTTGATGCCACAGTCTCCGAGCCCGTCGTTATCGACGGCAAGACGGTCATCCCTCAGGGTGCCCACACTGAAGGGTTGGTGGTGGACGCGCGGCAATCCGGGAGGTTGAAGGGCCGGGCACGATTGCAGCTAGCGCTGCAGACCGTGGCCGTGAACGGACAGACGTACGATGTCCGAACTATCTCACACCCGAGAATTGGCCGGGACCACAAGAAACGCAACTGGGAGTGGATTGGCGGCAGCGCTGCCGGAGGAGCCGTGATTGGCGCCCTGGCCGGCGGCGGAACTGGCGCGCTGATCGGCGGGCCCGTGGGGGCGGGAGCCGGAGCGACGGTTGCGTTAATGACGGGCAAGAAAGACATCAAGCTGAGGGCGGAGACGCCGCTCAAGTTTGAGCTTTCCGAACCTGTGACAATCAAAATGAAAGGCTGAGATTTTTTTCAGACCGTTCACAACAACGTGGAATCGGCGGGCGTGATTCGTGCCGAGGTTTGGCCGAGGGCGCCCGCCCTCATTTTCTTGCAGGGAAGTCTGAGTGAACTATGCGACGGGTTAGATTTGGTGGTGTCTAGTCAAACCTGACTCATGGATCGACTCCAGGCCACCCGGCGGTGAGAGTGCCCGCACGCTTGGTGGATAAGGCTGCAAGCGTGCGGGCAGATTCTTGATCGTTGTTTCGTTTGGACTGCTTCTAAGGTCTATGGCTTCTTTGTAGGTTCCTTCGCAGCAGTGGGTTCCATGGTGGCGGCTTTGGGTTTGGTCGTGGCAGCCATCGTGGCTTTGGGGCGCCAAAAGTCGGCGGCGACTTTCGCGACTTCGTCGGGAGGATTGCTCATATCCGGCGCGAAGCGATAGAGAGTGGATTCAGCAGTCTCGACGGTGTCGGCGCTGATCTGCTGGAACTTCTTGAAGCCCTCCTCGCCCAGGATTTCGCGAGTGGTGGGGTTGTGGTCGAAGCCGCCGAAGGAAGATCGCAGTGTGGAGATGTAGAAGGTAGCGCCCTTGCTGCCTTCGACGACTTGGGAAACAAAAACGGTCTGGGTATTGGGGTTCTTTTCGCCCGCTTCCTTCGTGTCTTTCATAAGAGCCTCAAAGTCTGGGACGTGTCCCGAACGTATGTGCACGGCGGTGGTGCGCAAGAGGCGCGATTCGCCAATGAGCTTGGCGTAGGCATCGGCATCGGCAGGAGATTTGCGGCTGAGGTCCCAGCGCCGGCGGCGGAGTTCACTGCGGGACCATACCAGGCAGTTACTGAAGTCCTGCCCCATTTTCTGAGCGGCTTCCTTGCCGAAGGCTTTGTTGGCGGCGAGCATGGCGGCTTCTTCGATGGTGCCGACTTCGGCGTAGTCCTTGCGAGTGCTGGTGAATACGTAGACATTGCCCTCGCCATAGACGGTTTCGAGAGCGAGCCAACGATCGCCATTGAAGCGCCGATTGGCGTCAGCCCACTTTTTTGTGAGTGCTTGGAAGTCGGCGAGTTTTTCCGGCTTCACTTTGACGGTGTAGACGTCGAGATAGTCTCCTTGTGCCTGAACGGCGACGGGGGCTGCGAGACACACTACGACAGCTAAGGCCCAAAGGGCTCTGCGGAACGACATACATTCCTCCTTCGATCGGGAAATGCTGGGAAGTGACCTAGTGGGCGGACTTTACACCTGCGAGGGGGAACGGTCAAGGAGAGCGGGTCAGAAGCATGCCCTGCGGCACTCGACGGTTGCGGGAAGATTTACGAGGCGGAGGCTCCGCGGACGGCGGCTTTGAAGATGGCGAAGGCGGCGCCTTGCGGGTCGGCCATGATGGAGATGCGGCCTACGTCTTCAAAATCGGTTGGAGGCATATAGAGCGTGGCGCCGAGATTTTTTGCGTCTGTGGCGGTGGCATCGCAATCGGAAACGGTGAAGTACGCCATCCAGTGAGCGGGAGTGCCGGGCTGGCGGTCGGAAGCGGGCGGGATGCCGCCGATGAACTCCTCGCCGTTTTTGATGTGCCAGTAATTGCGGGCGGAAGATTCGTCTTCCTTCATCATCTGCCAACCGAAGAGATCTGAGTAGAACTGGCCTGCGCGCTCGCGATCGGGCGTGCTCAAGTCCGCCCAGCAGAGCGTTCCTTGCGGCGCGGAGATGCCTATGCCCTTGTTCCTGTTGGGTTGCCAGAGACAGAGGACGGCTCCGGTGGGATCCTGCACAACAGCTATGCGGCCGGCGTCGAAAACATCAAAGGGCGCGGCGAGGAGCTTGCCGCCGAGCTGCTCGGCGCGGGCGGCGGTGTCGTCGGCGCTTTCGACGGCGACGTAGAGCTTCCAGTGGGGAGGAACGCCGTGGGAGAGTTCTTCGGGACGAAGCGTGCAGCCTGCGGCGGCGTCACGTCCCTCGAGGCGGAAAATCGTATAGAAGTCGTTGGGGCCCATGGGCATGTTGTTGGCGGACCAGCCGAAGATTTTAGAGTAGAAGTCGATGGCGGCGTTTTGGTTGGTGGTGGCGAGTTCGGCCCAGCAGAAGGCGCCGGGGGCGTGTTTTTCGATGTTTGGCATAGCGGGGGAAGGGTACTCCTGGGTAGGGATGGAGGCAAGAGGGTTGGAGGCGGGATGGAGTTTTGGCAAGTTAGCAGCCTGAGGGTACAATCGCGGGCTATGGTTCCAAAAGCCGGATATTTCACACCGCTGCTGCACGTCATGGATGTGCGGCGCTCGATTCGCTTCTACGAATTACTAGGATTCGAGCTCATTGACCTGGAGGGCACGCCCGAATGTCCTGGCTGGGCGCGTATGCATTGCGAGGGCGGCGCCGTGATGTTCCTCTTGGCGGAGGAGCCCTTCGATCCAACCAAGCATGCCGTGCTCACGGCAATGTACACACCGGACTTGCCCGCGCTCCGCGAGCACTTGCTAGCCCACGGGATTGTTGCGCCGCCGATTACGCGCCCCAGATACATGCCTAGCGGATCGATGTCGCTGCGCGACCCGGACGGCTACATCATCGACATCCACCACTGGAGCGATGCGGAACATCAGGCGTGGCTGAAAAACATCGAAGAGAAAAAGAAGTCAGGTGTTCTTTCGTCGAGCCAGTAGCGGCCAGCTTTAGTTTTTCCAGAGGGCGGAGGCGATTGTAAGAGGCTCGCGCTTGCTGCGAGGTCTGTGGCGTTCCTTCGTTCCCTAGTTTCATTTTGGGAAGAAAGGGTGTACACCCCGGCAGTTTTCGATTTCCCAGAAATTGAGACTTTCGTCGAAGAAGGCGACGCCGTAGGTGTGCTGGCCGGATTGCACGCCAAGGTGGCCGACGACGCGGATTTCGGCTTCGCGGTTTTTTTCGGTCCAGCGAAGGACGAGCTCTTGCTCGGGAGAAAGCTTGTGACGGGAGAGGATGCCGGCGCCGTGAGGGCTGAGGAGGACGGTGGAGGTGTGCTCGGAGAAGACGCGGCCATCCAGATCGGAGCCGATGAGGAGGATGGGGATTTGCTTAGGGATGCGTCCACTGCTGCGCATAACCTGTGGTGGCAAGCGAGGGGCCAGAGGAGGGGCGGGGGCGGGACAATTAAGTACCTAGAGGAGGTGAGTGGTGACTGGTGATTAGTGACTAGTGGAAATTGTTCGCGGGGCGAGTGTTTCAGTTTGGAACGAGAGACTGGCAACGCGGGTAAAAGCCAAAAAAAGCACGGGTCTGAAGACGCGCTAGTACAAGGGCGAATATGCGCGAAGAATTACTGCGGCGAACCTGGTGCTGCGGAGGCCACGGCGGTGTTGCCGATGGCGTCGCCGTTGACGACGAGCTCGACGCGGCGGTTGCGTTGGCGGCCTTCGGGGGTGTCGTTCGAAGCGACGGGTTGCGTCTTGCCGAAGCCATGGGCGGTGATGGAAGATGCGGGCACGCCTTGCTCGGCAAGAAAATCGCGGACGGTATCGGCGCGGCGTTCGGAGAGCTGCTGATTGAAATCGTCGCCGCCGACGCTGTCGGTGTGGCCTTCGATCTGGAGAGAGAGGCCGAGATGCGCGAGGACGATGCCGGAAATTTTGGCGAGTTTTTCGCGGGCGCCGGGCTTGAGAGTGTAGCTGCCGGTGTCAAAGAGCACGTCCGACATGTTGACGATGAGGCCGCGGGCGGAGTCGCGGGTCTGCAAAATGGAATTCAACTGATTGAGCAACTGGGCGCGGAGCTGGGCTTTTTCGGCTTCGGCTTGCGCGGCGGCCTGGCGCGCTTTTAGAGTTTCGGCTTCGGCGGCGCGCTGCTGGGCTTGAGCTGCGGCTCTGTCTTTTGCGGCTTGGTCGGCGGCGGCTTGCGCGGCTTGTTGCTGGAGTAAGGCGGCGGCGCTGGCTTTTTCGGCTTCGGCTTTCTGGCGAGCGGCTTCAGCGGCAGCTTGCTGGGCTTCCTGCTGCATTCGAAGAGCTTCGGCCTTAGCGGCTTCGGCTTGCTGGCGAGCTAGCTCGGCGTCCTTGCGGCGCTGAATTTCAGCGATGGCATCGGCGCGGGCCTTGGCTTCGCGATCCTCGGCGGCTTTTTTGTCGGCGGCAATTTTAGCGTTGGCGTCTTCTTCGGCTTTTTGTTTTACGGCCATGACGCGGGCTTCTTCGGCGGTTTGCACGACTTCGCGGGCGGCGGCGATGACGGTTTTCTTGTCGCTCTTGCGCGCGTAAGATTCTTCGGCGCTGGTGAGCTGCTGCTGGGCTTTGGCGAGAGCAGGAGCTGCGTATTTATCGGCGAGCGCGATGTGCGCGATGCGCACGGAGTTGCGCGCTTCAAAAAGTTCGAGCGGAGTTTTGCGGTCGATGCCAAAGATGGCGTTTTCGATTTTGGTGTTGGAAGAGGAGTAGATGCCGCGGCCGAGAAGTTCGTAGCTGGCGTCGATGTTTTCGACCTTGCCGAGAGTGGCGGGACCGAAAACGTTTTCGAGAACGACGGTATTACCGGGTTGAGTGACGGCGAAATAGGGTTCGGCGGTGACAATCATGCCAAAGGTCTGCATGTCAGAGATGGCTTTGACTTCGCCGCTGCCATTCTTGAGCACCACTTCGCCAAGATTAACGGCGCGACCACCGGGGGAGACGGCCCAGAGAACGTAGGTGAGATATTCGAGGCCGAATTTTGTGGCTTCATCGAGGCCGGTGAATTTTGCTTCAATTTCCGTGCGGTTGCCTTTGTTTTGCACTTTGGCTTCGCCGCTGGCTTGCTGCATCAATTCGGTGCCTTGAAAATCGATCTTGGCGGCGCCGGCGCGGCGATAGTTCACGGCTTTCGTCGTGCGCGAAACATTCTTGGCGGGAGTGGCAGCCGCAGGCGCTTGACCGAGCGCAGGGTTCGCCAGCATCCCTAGAAATCCAGCGGTCATCAGACAAGTAGTTGCCAATTTCACGACATGCTCCCCATCGCCTAGAAGGCGGAGAAATTGCATTGGCCGGCCGCCGGCCAAAGTTCGAGTAAGAAAAGAGCGACGCACCCCGCAGAAATGTGCGACTGAGGGTCCCAAGGGCGGGGCAGGCCGTTTCGTGTTTACAGGCTAGCAGAGAAAAAGAGGTAGCCAGGCGGCTCGGAAAGAGGTTTTGCGTAAACAATTACTGTACGAGCGGACAGGAGGCTTGTATCGACGAAGAAGGTAGCCCAAATCGCTTAGAGGGAGCGCAGGAATTCGAGGAGTGCTTCCTTTTCAGCAGGTTTGAGCTTGTCGAATTTTTCGGTGACATCCTCCGCTTCGCCACGGTGGCGCTGGATGGCGTCGAGAAACGTGACGGAAGCGCCATCATGCATGAGGCGCGAATGCAGGCGGACTCCCCAGAGTGGAGCGGTGCGGATTTTGTTTGCGGCGTTGTTGTGTTCGGAAATAGAGAGATTTCTCCAGGTGGTCTGGTACATCTTCTTGCCGTAGTGCTCCGTCATGGCTATGACGAAACCGTCGCCGGTGCCGACATCGTGGAGTAGGAAGTCGCCGTAGGGATAAAACCGCTTATCGCCAAGCGCTGATGGGATGGTGAAGGTGCCGCCGTTGATCTTCGTGCCGACGGAGGCTGTGGTGAGCGTCTGAACGTGACAAATATTGCAGCCGACCTTATCGAATAATTCAGCGCCCAACTTCGCTTTGGGGGTTTGCGCAAGCTGGGAATCGCGGGCGGGAGTTTCGGTGGCGCGGATAAAACGTGCGAAACGATCGATGTCCGCGAGGCCGTCCGGACCGTTGGTGTCATTCGGTTCAGAGGCGGTATTGCAGAGATTGGTGACTTCGTCGGGCTGGAGACGATTGGTAATGCCCATTTCGTTGAGATAGGCGTCACCGGAAAACGACAAGAGGCTGGCGTGCTGGTCCTTCCAGCCGAAGCGGCCGACCCCGGTCTGACCGGGGGCCTCGAGGATGGGAACGTAGAGTACCTGACCGCAGATTTTGCGGTTGTTTTTCTTGCACTGCACCTTGGCGAGATCGACAAAAGTCTGATCGGCAACGGCTTCGACGAAACCATCGCCGAGAACATTCAGAGAAACGCGGAAGGTACGAATTTTATCCGAATCTGGAACGCGTTCCTGAATTTCCGTGCTGGGGAAGGCACCGTTGGGGCAGATGGCGCGGTCGTTCACCAGAGTACGGCCCTTGATAATCTCGGTTCCGCGGGCGATGGGGATCTCGGGATTCTGGAACTTACCATCGGGGCCACGATGACCGACACGCAATTCAGAAACCTGGCTGGAGCCACCGGAAGTGGGATTCTGGTGGCACTCGCGGCAGGATTGGGCATTGTAAAGAGGGCCGAGTCCATCGGAGATTTGTTCGATTTCATCGAACTTGACTTGATCCGCCGCGTGGGTGGCGTCGTCCACCAAGCCGTTGGTTTTATTGTCAAAACCGGATGGAGCTTCCGGAAGCGGAGGAGCAAAGAAAAAGACTGACAGCATCAGCAGGGACATACTGATGAGGAGTTTCATTCGTACCTCAGGGAGCTGGTGAAGGGAATTTACGCCCAACTCTTGAAAAAGCCAAGTAAAAATCTACCTGCGGCCCCAGACTTTTCGCGATTTCACGCCAGATTCATAGACAAATAACACTGACGACTTACCCTGCCCGGTTTGGTTGCCGGTCGTGTCGTAGCCGGTCATTTAACAAACTGCGGAGATTCGCCTTTGGACCAAGGGTCATAGGTGACGCCCAGGTGGATGCGGTCGGCAACTGGTGGGTGATCGAAGAAGAGAAAGACGTTAACTGGATTGGGATCGGGGTCGACGAGAACAGTTTCGCCATAAATCTGGAAGGAGCGGGCGAAAGCTTGGCCGGCGTCGGGGACGAGGCCGTGGGTAACTTCGAGGCTATATACGTCGGCCTGGTGTTCCTGATAGCGGCTGAAAGTATTGCCGATGGCTTCGGAGGCAAAACCGAAGAGAGTAATGAGCAAGAGAAGCGCGGGGAGCGATGCCCAATCATCGAGCGAACGGATGCCCCAAGAAGAGCTGGAACGGGCGAGAAGCCAGCCGATGAAGCGGTAGCCGAGATAGAAAAGAACGAAAAGCATCGCGCTAAAGAATAGAAACCCCTTCCAGATATGACCGAGGACGTAGTGGCCCATTTCGTGGCCAAAATCGGTGAGGACTTCATCGGTGGTTTCCTGGGCGATGGTAGTGTCCCAGATGATGATGCGTTTAGAGGCGCCGAAACCGTTGACGGAGGCGTTGGTGGCGATGGTTTTGTCGCTGGCTTTCATCCAGAACATGCGTTGGGGAGAGACTTCCTGGCCGGCGCGGCGGGTGATGCGCTGGAGTTCAGGGACGAGCTGAGGGGCATGGGCGGCGAGCGGTTCGTATTTATTGAAGAGCGGGTCGATCAGGTAAGGCGAGATGAAGATGCCGAACAGGGAGAGCGGAAGCGAGATGATCCAGAAATAGAGCCACCAGCGAGGGGGACTCTTGCGAATGACGGCGTAGAGAATCCAGACGAGCAAGCTGCCAATGATGATGGTGAGCAGTTGGGCCTTGGCCCAATCGGCGGCCCAAGAGGGCCAGGATTGGACGGAGATCTTGTAGAGCTTCGAGATTGATTCCTGAAAGATGTCGATGGGGAGTTGGAGAACGCCGATGGTCAGGACGATGAGCGCGGTGAACGCGAGTGCCTGAAGAAGGCGGTAGCGAGCGAGGTTTTCGGCCAAATCGCGATACTTTGCGGAAAGCCTGCGGCGCAAAATGAAACAAAGAACGAAGAGTCCATAGAAGAAGCCGATGATGCGGGTGGCGAAGCCTATACGGCCGCGGTTGCGGGCTTTGCGATAGAGATCGGGAGGGAGGGTGTAGGAGGTGATTTTGCGTTCGTGCAGTGATTGCGGGCTGGACGGGAGCGGTTGGGCAGAAGAAGTAAGACTTGGCTGTCCCGAGGAAGCAGGGGCTTGCGGCGACGACTGCGAAGCCTGTAGTGAGCCCGCGAAAAAAAAGGCAAAGAGCAGAACGAGGATGAAATTCAGTTCGAATTTCGTCATGACTTCACCTGGTTGTTTAGGGCGCTGATTTGAGGGACGCAGTATAGCTGAGTCCCGGTGATGCGGACACCAAAGGGAACAAGGTCAGTTTGGGGAAGAAAAAATCCGCCCGTTAGACGGAAAATCTAAAGACACTTGACACTCTATTAATCCTGTCGTATAGAATGCGGCCACTGCGTGCTGGGCATTCACAGACGCTACTTCGCGAAAGGTTCCCGACTCCCACGGGAAACGCCTGACGCGATGAACCTCCGTAAATGAACGGCGAGAAGTAGTCAGTGTTCGACAAAATTCTTCTGGAGTATTCACCATGAAGCATGCCGCCCGTTGCAGAATCAGCCTTTTGGGGATAGTTGCAATCCTTACGCCCATCTTTGGTCCAAGACTCGCGGCGCAGACGACTCCTCCGCCCAATACAGGTTCGCAAAAAAACAGCACAGACACGGCGAAGCCAGACGCTAAGAAGGTCGATACCCCTTTAAAGATAATTGGCGTGACGACGCGTGTATTGGACCCGGCATGCAATGCGTGCGAAGGAGCGACGATAACGTTGACGCTGCACAACGGAGAGCCGGGGCAGGCGTCAACAACGGGCAAGGGAATCCCTCTCGAGCTGCGGGCCAGTCCCTTGATGAGTGATGACAAGGAGCCGAAGACAGCAAACGCGCGCGTGAGCATCGAGCCAGCGGACAAGAACCAGCTGTTTCCGAAAGAGATCAAAGCAGGCGAAGCCATAGCATTTCAAGTGAAGGTGAAAGGAGTCCTGGCGCCGGGAAATTGGAAAACAAAAATTCTTAACGGAGAGACGGAGCTCCGTGAAGTCACTTTCACGTTACCCGCGACAACGATGAACGTAAAAGTGGATGGAGTGGACGCCAATGCACCGGCAATTGCCTTGACGCGAGGCGAGGAGACACCGCTGGTCTTGAAAAACGACGAGACGACGGGCTATCCGATTCGCTGGGATTTCCGATTTGGTTCGGGAGGTGCGACGGATAAGACTGAAGGAAAGATTCCCGGCAGCAGCTCGACAGTTTTGAAAATCAGGCCAAAAGAGGAATGGTTCGGAGAAGGGACAGATGCGGCGTGCTCGTGGCGAACGGCATGGCTGGAATACGTTTACATACCATGCAACTGGCGGGCGATATTCAAGGATAAGGAAGCGGACGGATTGCTGGAGGTGTGGTTGGCTTCGCCCGATTGTACGGATGACGCTGGAGCACCGGTCAAACTGATTCATGTGAAAACGACGCTGGCGTACTACGGGCCAAATAAGAAGGCATTCTGGAGTTACGTCGTAACTCTGTTTCTGCTCTTCGCGGGCGCAGTTCTGTCTCTGTATGTCAATTACAAATTGCCGGATGAGCAGATCCGCAGCGAACTAAGGCAACAGTGGAAGGAGACAGGAAAAGGCATCGGGGACCTGTCGATGAAACTGGCGTCGCGGCTGAGGGTGCTGGTGGGAATGGAGTGGAGACTGCTAGAAGATCGGCTGAAGAAACTGACCTGGTATACGCCGGAATTCGAGGTGCAGAGGTCGCAAATCGCGGACTCCATCGCCCGGCTAAAGCGGCGTGTCGACCTACTTAAGAAAATGAGCCGAGCCAGAGAGGAATACGTGAACCTGGAGGGGTTTGAAGTTCCGCCACTGATCATGAGCAAGCTCGAAGATGGGTTCGAGCAGATGGGAAGAAAGCTGGATGATTTCCAGGTTTCCGATGCGGACCTGATGGACGCCGAGGCGAAGCTGAATGAAATGTGCAAGCTGTTAACTGGCTGGAAGCAAGCGGATCCCGCGACGAGCGCAGAAATCGTCGCTTCCCTGAAGAGTCTTTATAACGACCTGCAGGCGCCGAAGACCGCCGCGCCAGTGATTGGTGGCGACGGGAAGGCAGTACCCGTCGATGCGACGGCGCCGAAGGATGAAGGGGGGGCGCTCTATAGATCCGAAACGCTGAAGAAAATGCTGGAGGAACACGAGAAAGCCGATGATCCAAACTCCGAGCTGAAGTACAAGGCAGTCGCGAGCCTCGTGGCGGATTTGAAGATGCAGCCGCCGGACGCGGCAACACTAGCGGGCGTCGAATATTGGCGGAAGGCGATGCTGGCCTTCCGTGGAGAAGTTCTGCGCCAATATGCGATTCTCTGCGACAAGAAGGGACCTGAAGAACGGGTTCCCCTGGTGAGCAAGCGGAAGACTTTGTTCCAACTGCTCAGCCAGGAAGGCTGGCACTCGCTGCGCAGAGCGCAGCGGCTGCTTTCAGAAATGTCCGACGGGATCTACAGCGAGGACATCAAGAAAGAAATTATAGAGAAGCGAGTCGAGATCCGGCTAGACCGAAACGTGGTGCGGGCCTACGAGCCGGCGCTGCTCAACGTCCATTTCAAGATTCCAAAGTTCGAGACGTGCAGCGCGCGGGACGAATGGTTGTGCGAGTGGGATTTTGGGCACGCGCCGTTCGAGGGAGTTCAGGATGTCAAAACCGGGAAAGGCGAAGCGAAGCCACTGGCAGACCCAACGCCGAAGGGCAATCAGGGCAACCTGACAGAAGAAGGATGGTCTGTAGCCCACTACTTTCCCGGGCCCAGAGACTATACGCTTACAGTCAAATTCCGTGATGAAGAGGGAACGGACATAGACGATGCGAGCGTGATTCCCACAAGAACGCTCACGGTCGGGGGGGCGAGCGAACAGACGACGGCCAAATGGCGCAAGCGGATCGATTACAACGCAGCGCTGCGGCTAGTGCTGGCGTTGATCCCTGCGGTCGTTGGAATGGTGGGAGGCGTGAAGGACGAATTCCTGAAGATGGATCTGTTTCTCGCGCTTGGATCGATTTTTGGGGTGGGTTTCGCTTCGGATACGGTGAAAAACCTGCTTACGCAGAAGTCCACCAAGACGTAGAGCTTGAACTGAGTATAGCTGAATTTGTGCCGGGCAATGGTCGCACGGACAAAGACTCTTTTTATCCTGCCAATGTAGACGTACAATAAATCGTGTGAGACTTGCAGGCTGAGCCCCACTCCCACCCTGGGCCCGCCGATTCGGCATCTACTCACCCCACCCGAGAAGACTGTGCCGAAAATAAGAAAACCCTCCTAACAAACATGAACTTTAATCGACGCACGAAAGCAAACGTTGATCGACGCATGAAATTCAGGAAAGTGCCGGAAAAATTTGCCTTCATCCAATTGGAACGCGATGATGGCGGGGCAGTATTAAATATCTCCGAAGGAGGACTGAGTTTTAGCACGTTCGCTCCCATAGAGCAAAAGGGACCGATCCACTTTTGGTTTTCGCTCAATCTTAGTGAACGGATTGACGCGTGGGGTGAAGTAACGTGGACGGACAAAACGAAAAAGGTGGGAGGTTTGAGGTTTATCCGACTTCCCGGGAGAGCTGGGCGCCAAATTCGCGAATGGATTTCCGAACCCGTTTCGCCGCAGCTTGCTGACGGAAAACCCGCGACTCCAGAAGAGGCCGGCCGACCCTCCCAAGTTGCAGCAAGCAAACCCGACGCGGTTGCAAGATTTGTGTCAAAGGCTCATTCGGGGCGCTCCCTGATACTCGCCAACAGCATTCTATCCGGCAGCGATGATTTGGGTGATTCCACCGCTCCGCCCGACACTCTTAGGGAAGTAGAGGCGACAGGTGAGCTGGTTCCCATGCAAAGGCATCTGTCGGAGAGGCGGCGTCAGTTCCGCCGCGGCTTGTTGCTCGGCATAGGGATTTCCGTGGCCATTGTAGTGCCCGCGATGAAGTATTGGAGCTATCGGCACGAGAATCGGGGCTTTGTAAAGACATCAGCCGAACTAGCGGCACGGACAAGCGCGAGTGCATTGCCATCGACACCGATTCAGCCAACTGCGCCAAGCGCCTCGATAGATATTTTCAGGAGCGGCAATCAGAATAATGGAATCGCAAAAGGACACGCACCAAGCACTCCCGCAACCGAAACAGGCGGGCACTCCAGCCTGCACGCACTGGGAGCTCCGTTGACAAGTCCATCGGCGAGAGCACCGCTTGGTCCAGTCTTGAACGGCAACGCAAGCCGGCAAAAACCTGCCATGACACCTCAGCAGTTGTGGGCCTTGGTACAGGCTGGCAACTCCAAAGCAGCAGTGGCATTGGCTGAGCTCTACATCAAGGGAGAGGGAGTTTCCCAGAATTGCAACCAAGCGAGAGTGCTATTGCTGGTGGCATCGGAAAAGCGGAACCCTGAAGCCATCAAAAGGCTGCATGAGTTGGACAAGACCGATTGCCCGTAGAAGGAGAAACTTATTTTTGCTGCCGCGTTAAACGGGGCGGCGGATGCCGAGCTTGCGCATGCGGGCCTGGAGAGTGGTGCGCTTGATGTCGAGGAGGACGGCGGCGCCTTTGGGGCCGGCGATGCGCCACTGGGTTTGCTTCAGGGCGCGGAGGATGTGCTGGCGTTCGGCTTCTTCGAGGGTGGAAATTGAGGAAGTTAAGGAGGTAGAGGAGGTTAAGGTGGAAGACGGCTCGGTGGCTGGGGCCGCGCCGGAGACGGATGGGGATTTCAATTCGGCGAAGGGGATGCGCAATTCTTTGCCGGGGGAAAGGAGGACGGCGCGCTCGATGAGGTTTTCGAGTTCACGGACGTTGCCGGGCCAAGAATAGTGGGTGAGGGCATCCATGGCTTCGGCGGGGATGTACTCGACGGCTTTGTTGAGCTGGCGGCTGAAGCGTTGGACGAAATAGCGGACGAGAAGGGGGAGATCTTCGGCGCGTTCGCGGAGGGCGGGGATCTGGATTGGGAAAACGTTCAGGCGATAGAAGAGGTCGCTGCGGAAGGCGCGTTCAGAAACTAATTTTGCGAGGTCCTGATTGGTGGCGGCGACGACGCGGACGTCCACGCGATGGGTGCGATTGCCGCCGAGGCGCTCGAATTCCTGCTCTTGAAGGACGCGAAGAAGTTTGGGCTGAAGCTCGAGGGGAAGGTCGCCGACTTCGTCGAGGAAGAGAGTGCCGCGGTCGGCAAGCTCGAAGCGGCCGATTTTCTGGTTGATGGCACCGGTGAAGGCGCCGCGTTCGTGGCCGAAGAGTTCGGATTCGAGAAGACCGCTGGGAATGGCGGCGCAATTGACTTTGACGAAAGTGCGGTCGCGACGCGGACTGAGATTGTGGATTGCGCGGGCGAAGAGTTCTTTTCCGGTGCCGGTTTCGCCGAGGAGGAGGACGGTAGTGCCGGCTGGTGCGGCGAGTTCGACTTGGGCAAGGGCGCGCTTGAGCGCGGGGCTTTCGCCGATGATTTCTTCGAAATTGAATTCACTGCGAATTTCCTCTTCGAGGTAGAGCTTTTCTTCGGCTAGTTTATTTTTGAGCGCTTCGATTTCCTTGAAGGCCAGGGCGTTTTCGACGGCGATGGCGATTTGCGCAGCGACCTGCTGGAGAAGCTCGACGTCTTGCGGGGAGAAGGCATCGATCCTGCGGCTGGCCACGTTGAGAGTGCCAAAAGTTTCGCCGCGGGTGATGAGCGGAACACAACAAATGGTTTGCACGCCTGACGTGCGGAGGGCCTTGATGATTTCGTTAGGATAACGGTCGATTTCCGCGCCGCGCGCGAGAAACGGCTGGCCGCTGGCAATGGCTTGACTGGAAGGAGAAGTGTCGCGGGGAACGGTAATTTCCTGTTTGATGAGGCTCTGGTTGCCCGGAAAATCGAGGGCGTAGATTTTCAGCAAGCCGGTTTGGGAATCGAGGAGGGCGAGGCTGGTGAAGTCGTGGTGGATGACGCGCTCGAGAGTCTTGACGATGCCGCGGAAAAGGTCGGGGACTTCGCGGCTGGTGATGAGGACGTTGTTGATTTCGAGGAGAACCTGGAGACGGTCGCGTTCGCGCGCGAGTTGAGCTTGATAGGCCTGGGAGGTCTCAAGATTGAGGGCATTGTCGACGGCGACGGCTACCTGGCTGGCGACTCGCTCCATGAATTGGAGTTCGGTATCGGTGACGCGTTGGGGGACGAGGCGGCCGAAGCCCATGGCGCCGAGGCGGTGCTGGGCGGTGGTGAGCGGAAGGATCGCAAGCGAGCGGACATTGTGGGCGCGGTAGCGAGTCAGGAAATCGGGGAAGCGCGTTTCTTCTTCGGTGTCGCTGACGACAAAGGCTTGCTGCGTTTGCCAGACCCAGCCGGCGGGGTTGCCCTCGACGGGAGATTCGGTGCCGGCAACCTTTTCGCCGGGGACGCGAGTTTCCAGAACGTGGAGGCGCATGACATTTTTCGCGGGGTCGTGAAGGACGAGAGAGAGGAAGTCGAAGTCGACGACGGAATGGAGGCGGCCTGCGAGGTCGTGGAAAAGCGCGGGGAGATCGCGCTGCTGGGCGATGGCCTCGCTGACTTCGAGCAAGGCTTCGAGCTGACGCCGGGAATGTTCAAGCGGGGAGGTGAACGCCAGTTCCGGCGGGGAGATGACGGGTTCCGCCATAGAAGGCAGGATAACATCTGGGTTGGCGGGGGCTCAACCGCGCGCGAGCGCGCATGCACCGTATATAGGTATCTGTCGGCGAGGCACGGGTTTGACGTTTCCATATCGCCGATGATAAAGGCCTATTAGAAGAACCACGATGAGAACCTCACCGCCGAACCGATTACTGTCGCTGTATTTCATGGACTGCATCGACGAATTTCTTGTCCTTTACAAATTTGCGAAATGAATCATCCTTGAGCGGATCGGGCAACGACTCTCCTGGAACCACGTTGGCCTTGTACTTGTTTGCTAGGCGCAACTGTTCGAGACTTTCATCCATTTTGCCCATCTCGCCAAAGGTGCAGGCCAAAAGGTAGTAAAACAGGGGGTATTCAGCGTCCTGCGTAATACCATACTCAAAAGTCTCCCTGGCGTCTGAGAGCTTTTCACTTAATCCATAAGACATGCCCAGGTTGTCCACGAGCACGCGGAAGAGGCTCTTGCTGAGGGTGCGGTCTTGTTTTTCCAGGTCAAGCGCTTTTTTGTAACGCTCTGCTGCCCCTGAGTAATTGTGCTGCAGGTAGAACTGGCTTCCTTCAGCGAGGTACTGGTCCTTCTGGTTGTGACCTGGGCTCTCCGCGGCCGATTCATCGGGTAGCAGCCGCACAGTTGCAAGAACGTCATCAAAGAGCTCTTGGTCCTCGGGTACGAATTGCATCTTCGACAGGTGTACTTCAGCGCAGAGATTACCGCTCCCCAGATATGCATGAAGACTCTTCTGATGTACCGGATTCCCCCGGAATTCCGGGATAATGTACTCGACGACGGTAATCCCTTCCTTCTCGGACTGCCGGAATTCTTCCCGCTTCATCGGAGTGCTCTTCGCCGTCATCGGCCACCACTCGGCCATGCATTTTTCGGCGCTAGCAGGAAATTTGACCTTCTGCAAGAAAGCGGTGATGAAGAGGTTGTCAGCGCGTTGTTTGGCCTGCAATTGGGTTTCTTTGCCGTCGGACCGGACATGCGCTTCCCATCTGGTCGGCCCCACGTCAAGCTCCAACACGCCTTTGACCCCAGGAATGGCGATCCGGGCTTTGCTGACGCTGGCGCGCTGACCAAACGTGGTCGCAGGGAGAAGAATGAGCATGAAAAGAGAAACAAATTTCATGGTTTCCTCGCGCCACCAGTCTTGATCAGCGGCACCCGATTGTAATCCAAACGCAACGAATTCGCTGTCAGCAGCTCTTATATTTTCTGCGCCAGATTGGTGTTAACGGGTTACCCATGTCGGTTTGGCCCGACGTCTTGCACAGCCATTTCAACGTGTTGAAAGGCGAAACTTCGCTTGTAGAGAGCGTTCGCTCATTCCGATTTAGAAGCGTTTTACGCGGGGGAGTGGCGAGCGCCGGTGGCGATTAGGTGTTCGATGGCTTCGCCGGAGTGGATGCCGGCGCGGGCGCCGAGGGCGGTGCAGTTGAGGGCGGCGGCGGCGCAGGCGAAATCGAGTTGGCGGGGCAAGGGCCAGTCTTGCAGGAGGGCGTAGATGAAGGCGGCGTGGAAAATATCTCCGGCGCCGGTAGTGTCAACTGGTTCGATCCGGAAGGCGGGGGCGTAGTGGAATTGCGAGCCGTTCCAAGCGAGGACGCCTTGTTCACCGAGGGTTGCGGCGGTGAGGCGAGAGCCGAAGCGTTTTTGGAGGGCGGGCAGAGAGTTTTTCAAGTTGGGTTCTTGCATGATGCGACCCGGGATGTCGCGGCTGGTGATGAGGTAGTCGACGGTCTTCAAGAGTGTTTCTACGCCGGGGTAAAGTTCATCCACATCGGCGATGACGGGAATGTTGGCGGCGCGGGCCCAACTCGCTGCGGTAGCTGCCGCGGCGGTATCGTGGCCGTCGACGTGAAGAGCGCGGGCGTTCACGATCCAATCTTGCTGGAGTTCTTCGGGGCGCAGGGTGAGGCGGTCGTCGCGTTTCCAGAGGACGGTGCGTTCGCCGGAGTCGTCGACGAGGATGAAGGCTTGCTGGCTGGGGCAACCGGGGGCGCTGAAGAGATGGGCTTCGACACCGGCGCGAGCAAATTCGGCGCGGTGGAGTTCGGCGGCGTGGTCGTCACCGACTTTGCCGATGTAGCGGGTGCGCAGGCCCCAGTGCTGGCAGGCGATCATGGCGGTGGCGACCTGGCCGCCGGGCAGGACTTGCGCGGAGCGAAATTCGACTTTGGAGCCGCGGGCGGGATAGTGGGCGACGGGAATGAAGGTGTCGGTGGCGTTGAGGCCGACGCCGACGACGTCGAGCATGGGTGGGGGCGTCATGATGGTCCCGGTCACTCTAAAGGAAGCGCGGGTGATTTCAAAGTCGGGAAAGAATTTTTAGTTGAAGCGAGTAGTGCGCCAGAGGGCGAGGCCACAAATAATTAGGAGGAAGAAGAGGACCGTAGTAAGGAGCGCGGCGGGGCCCCAGTGCAGGGACATTTGGGGGACGCGAGCCATCGCGGCGAAGAACACGAAGACGCTGGTGGCGGCGATGACTAAGATCCAGTCCAGGGCGCTGCGGGATGGTTTTAGTTCGCCCGCGAGTTGGCGACCGTCCATGCGAGCTTCGACGAAATCGGCGGCGACATTGTAGCGGTCGCTTTCGCGGGTGGCGGCTTCTTTCCAGCGGGACTGCTCCTGACCGGTAGCAGAAGAAAGCGCGATGACGCCGACGCCGAGCATCATGAGCAGGGAGCCGCCGATGACTTCTAGGTAGATGGAAGAACTGCGGTCGTGCAACTCACCGAAAACAAAAATGCCCCACAGCAAGCCCCAGAGTTGATTCGAATTGGAAAGTGGGATGCCGCGGCTGATGCCGACGTACTTGGCGGCGTACTGCTGGAAGATATCGCCGATGACCCAGACGAAGCCGCCGAGCATCAGCCAGAAGATGACGCTTCGGGCGCTGAGCAATTCGTGCCACAACGGAACGAGGCCGAGGGAACTGACGGAGAGGACGGACATCATGCCCAGTTCGCCGAAAGAAAAGAAAGTGACGAAGGAAAGCGGGTTCATCCCGGTGAGATAGGCTTTGCGGTAGGGGATGTACATGGTGCCCCAAAGGATTCCGGCGCCGAGTGCGGCCCAGACGCCGTTGAGAGAATGCGCGGCGTAGCCGTGTCCGGATGAGGACGCAATGGCCAGCATCGTTGCGCCGAAACACATGACGAGCGCGCCGCCCAAGACGCCCGCGAGACGGCGCCAGCCGGCTTGACGGAGTTCATTGAAGAAAAGAAAACCCCAAAGAATTCCGAGGAGGCTATTCGAATTCCACAGGGGAAAGGCGATGCTCAAGCCGATGTCGCGGATGGCGTAAATGGTGAGGGTGTTGGCGACGGCCCAGAGACACCCGGCCAGCAGCGCCCAAATAACCAGGTGAGGAGCACGGCGAACATCGGCGCGGACGGAGGAGGTGCCGAGGATCAGAGCGGGGAGGCTCCAACGCGCGAGAAAAACGCCGATGACCATGATGAGCGAAATGACCATCGGTGAAATGCCGATGGAGACGAGTTTGGTAGGCGCTTCCGCGGCGCCGAGCCAAGCTCCGGCGGCAAAGCCGGAAAGGATACCAAGCAATTGGAGTTTTTTCGCCCGCGAGGCGTCTGGGATTGCAGGTGGAGTTGTGGTGGAAACGACGGGCGGCATTTTTCTCCAGTCTGAAATTTCAGCGAATGAAATGAAGCAGCAGCAGTCCACCCATCAGGACGGCGACGGGCACCCAAAAATGGATGTCAGTGAGGATGCTGGCGAGGCGACTGGCGTCGGGCTGATTTGTGGAGGGACTAGGCATGCATTAGTGCTCCTTGAGATCGGCGGTCCAGTTAACAACGGTGGTGAGCGTAGTGGAGGGCCGGTTCCCTTCGTAGACAACCATGAAGCGCTGGCCATCCGCGCTGGCGTCGTAACGGCCGAAGACGCCGTAAGAGTGGGAGTCAAAGAGAACACGCGCTCCGGCGGACGCAAAGCTGCCGCCCGAAGTTTCCACTGTTACGGCCATCAGTTTATTGTCCGCGGAAAGATAGAAGATTTCCTTGCCGTCGCGGCGCCAGAGCGGTCCACGGCCGTCGCCAAGGGAGACCTGCCATTTTCCGCCCGGCCCTGGAAAGGGAACGACGTAGACGCGATACTCGCCTGATTCATTGGAGCAGTAGGCCAGCCACTTTCCGTCGGGAGAGAAGCTAGCTTCGCGGGCGCTGAAGGTGGATTGGATGAACGGGTAAGCCTTGTGGTCGCCAAAGAGGGGCAGGACCCATATCGACCAGCCTCCTGGAACGCCATTCGCGTACGTCCCTCCGGAGACGCCTTCGTGATAGGCGAGAGACTTTCCGTCGGTGGACCAGGAGGTTGGAACTCGAAAGTGGTCGATCCCCTCCAGAAGAAGAGTTTCGCCGCCTGAGCCGTCGGCAGACTTCTGGTAAAGGCCGTATTTACCGTTGCGGTAGGAGGTATAAGCAACGTACTTTCCGTCCGGAGACAACACCGGGTAAAGGTTTCCCTGTCCGGAAGATGCACCAAAGGTCAGAGGTATCTTCACGCCACGCGCAATATCGAAACCCCAAACGTCAAAGCCAGTTCCATCGAGATAGTAGGCGAGTTTTTTGCCATCCCGTGAAAGGCTAATGCCCGCGTACGCGTCATCTCCCGGAACCGCTCCGATTTGCTTCCCGCTCCGATCAAACCAGACCAACTGGCGATTTTTGGCCGCACCTTCGGCGTAGAGAAGCAGGCCGTTTGCGGAAGGAGAGAACCAGGCGCGGGCGATGCTGGAATCCTCGAGCACTTGTTCGGCGAGGGGGACGGCTTCTCCTGTGAGCTCGAAACGTTTGGCGTCGAAGGGCTGAGCCATCAGGGAGGACTGGCGCAAGAAAAGCATGTGTCCTGAGGCATAGACCGCCTGGTAATGAGTATGAAAAAGGAGCTTGGTCTCCTTGGAATCGAGAGAACCCATCACGATGGAGTTGGTGGCGCTATCGCTGGGAGTGAAGGTGCTTCCAGCCAAAAAGATAAAGTGGCGCCCATCGGGTAGGAACGAGGGCCAGCGGTGAGTGGTTTCATTGTTGGAAGGATTCTGCGTGGTGAGCTGAGAAATAGGGCCACCGGAAGCGGATACGCGGTAGATGGGAGAATTGACAGTTGGGGTAAAAACAATATCGCCTTGCTGGTTCCAAGAGCCGCCGCGTCCATCCGGAGCGTCGCAGATAACCGAAGGCGGGCCACCTTGGATATCAATTTTCTTCAGCTTGCCACCCGCAAAAAAACCAATGTACCTGCCGTCGGGCGACCAGAAAGGGAATCCGGCGGCTTCCGTTCCCGTGAGGAATCGAGCACGAAGAGAATCCATAGGACGAAGCCAAAGGGCGGATTTTGAATCGGGAGATGGGGTCGATGCTACGTAAGCCAGATGGAGGCCATCGGGAGAGATGGCGAAACCTTTCTGGTCTCCAGAAAAGATGAAGCCAGAACCTTCTTCTGACTTCACGTAGGTGCGCGTGACGCGCGTGTCAGCGGCGGGCCGCTTCATGTAGAGAAATCCGAGGACGAGCGCGATCGCAGCAGTCACGGCTAAGGCGGCCAAGAGAAGTCGCTCAGTTTTTCCGATGCGTTCCCTGACTGGAGTTGCTGCACCTGATTGCGAGCCGGATTCGGCGATCCATTTCAGTTCGATAGCGATGTCGCGAGCGGTTTGCCAGCGGTCATCGGCGTCTTTGGCGAGGCAGCGGCGGATGGCACGGTCGAGCGAAGAGGGAGTGAGGGGCTTTGCAGAAACGATGGGGGCAGGTTCGCTTTCGAGGATCGCCGAGGCCACGCTCAGCTGGCTCTTGCCTTGAAAGGCGCGACAGCCGGTGAGCATTTCGTAGAGCACGGCCCCGAGTGAAAAAATGTCGCTGCGGCCATCGAGTTCCTTGCCTTCGATCTGTTCCGGCGACATGTATTGAAAGGTGCCGAGAATGGTGCCTTCCTGGGTCACCTGTGCGGCTGGTGTTGCAGCTGCCGTCAGAGTGAGACCGCTGGTAAGCGGCATTGCAGGCTTGGCCAAGCCGAAGTCGAGGAGTTTCGCGCCGGTGGGAGTCAGCATGATGTTGCCGGGTTTCAGATCCCGGTGCACGACGCCGCTGCGGTGGGCTTTGTCGAGGGCGTCGGCGATCTGGCGGCCAAACTTGAGAACTTGCTCGAGGGGGAGCGGACCTTTTTCGAGGCGCTTAGCGAGAGTCTCGCCTTCGAGGCACTCCATGACGAGATAGTCGGTGCCGTCTTGATGGCCCACGTCATAGAGCACGCAGATATGCGGGTGATTCAGGCTGGAAATGGTTTTGGCTTCGCGCTCGAAGCGCTGCTTGTGGATGGGATCATTCGAAACCTGCGGTGGAAGAATCTTGATCGCGACGGTGCGATCGAGGCGCGTATCGCGCGCGCGAAAGACTTCGCCCATGCCGCCCGCGCCGAGGGGCGAGACAATTTCATAAGGACCGAGTTTGTTTCCCGCAGAGAGAGTCACGATTGGCGCAAATTATAGCCTTAAAGAGCGTGGTTTTCCGAACTGACAAGACACTGGACTTGACGGTTTATCCGCTGGAGCCATAAGCTCCACGCACTTCCGAGTTCGATCGTGGGATCAGTGGAGGGGTAGGCGCGAAATGGGAAGCGCATTGGCAAAAATCTACGTCGTTTTGAGCGGAGCGATCCTGGTCGTAGTTGGTGTCGTGGGATTCTTTCGACATGAAATGTTCAATCTCACGTTTCCTGCCGCTCACAACGTGTTTCACCTCGCCAGCGGCCTAATCGCCCTCTGGGCGGGGCTGGGGAAGAATGTTGATGGACCGCGGCGTTTTGGAGCGATTTTTGGCGCGATCTATACAGTAGTGGCTATCGCAGGCTTCGCCGGTATGCGCGACTTGGGTCCTATCCAACTGGACCTAAATACACATTTCAATTTCATTCATCTGGGAGTTGGTCTGCTCAGTCTCGCGGCTGGCTTTGCCAGCGCCAAGGCAACCTAGTAGTTCTCGCGCTTGGTGTGGGCAACTTCCTTCTCACCCTTATAAGCCTTCCACGCTTGATCGATTACATAGGCGTGGACCGCGTCCGCCTCCGCGACTGTCATATGAGCCTTGGGAAAAGCAAACTTCGGGGGATCGGCAAGGCCCGGCATGCCTTTCGACCAGTGGCTGCCGCCCAGGACGATGCCATACCAATCCTTATGCACTTGGGGCGGGGCGTAACGCAAATCGGGGATCGCGCCGTCCTCGACCCAAGCGCCGCTGCCGTCGATGCCGGGAGAGTGGCAGCCTTCGCAGTAAAAGGAGACGTAAAGTTTTTCTCCCCTGTGGATGGTTTCTTCGCTGACTTTTTGCTCGGGAGGTTTCGGCACGGGCGGAACTTCAATGTGCGGAGTCGGAAATGGAACTTGGCCGCCGAGTTTGAATGCGTAGAGGCGTTCGGGGCCGCGCTTCGATTCGGGCGTAGCCATGGTGCGCGCGGGAGCAAAGAGGCGCGATCCGGAACCCCAGCCCACGGAAGTGATCACATACTGTTCGCCATTGGCGGTAAACGTGACGGGGATGGAATCGATCGCGGATTTAGTTTGGATGGACCAGAGTTTTTTGCCGGAGTCGGCAGCGTAGGCCGCGAATTCGCCGGTGCCTTGGCCCTGAAAGACGAGATTGCCGGCGGTGGAGACAACACCGCCGTTGACGGCGATTTGCTCGTCAACGGACCAGCGCGCAGTTTCGGCAATGGGATCCCAGGCGATCAGTTTGCCGAAGAGGCCTTCGCCGCTTTCACCTGCTTCCACAGCGGCTTTTGTGTCTGGGTGGCGGTCGGTTGTTGGGATGTAGACAAGCCCCGTGAGCGAACTGTAACTCATCGGCCACCAGTTGTGGACCGTCCACTGCCTGCCTCCGCCCTGCGATGCGGGGAGCAAAACGGGTTTGGCGGTCTGAAGATCGTAGGAAGTAGCCCAGGTGGTTTTGACGAGCGGCTTGGCGGAGAGAAGCTTGCCGGTTTTGGCGTCGAGAATGTAGAAAAAGCCGTTCTTGGGGGCGGTCAACGCTACGTGACGTTTTTCGCCGTTGATCATTAGATCGGCCATCATGATTTGATTGTTTTCATTGTGAACGTTTTCGGTGCCCGTCTGGTAGTGCCAGACGTATTCTCCGGTGTCTGCTTTCACGGCGATGATGCACTGGGAGAAGAGTTTTTCGCCGGTGATTTTCACTCCGGCCATTTCGCCGTAGCCGACGTCGGCGCCGGCGGTGCCAAAAATCACGAGGCCGGTGGTGTCGTCATAGGTAATCGCGTGCCAGACGTCGCCGCCGCCGATCTTCCAGGAGCCTTCGCCAGACCAAGTTTTCGCGGCCATTTCCAATTCTTTGGTTTCGAAACCTTTTGCCGGATCGCCCGGAACAGTCCAGAAGCGCCAGAGTTCCTTGCCTGTTTCTGCGTCATACGCGGCAAGCGCGCCGCGGACGGCGTCATCCGAGCCGTTGTAGCCCATGAGGATTTTTCCCTTGGCCACTCGGGGCGCACCGGTGATGCCGGTCTGCAGCGGCTCGCACACTGTTGCTTCCCAGATTTTTTTCGCCGTCGCGGCATCGATAGCAATCAGGCGACAGTCGCCCGTGCCGACATATACTTTTCCGTTCCAGACGGCTACGCCTCCATTGGTGCGCGCGGAATAGGAGCCGTTCAGCGCTTGATCGAGCCGGATTTGCGGATCGTATTTCCAGAGAAGTTTTCCCGTCGATGCTTCCACGGCATAAACCTTGGAGAGCGGAGCGCTGATGTAGATGACGCCGTCGACCACGATCGGCTCTGAAACAATACCCATCATGCCGTCGTAGTCGAGATACCAGGCGAGGCCCAAATTGCCGACGTTCTGATCGCTGATCTGCTTGAGCGGGCTGAAGTGCTTCGAATCGTGGGTGCGGCCGTTGACCAGCCAATTGTTGCCGGTGCCGGCGTCGACCATGATGAGCGCTTCGTTGACGTCGCCAGGCTTGGGCATCGGATTATCGGCGAGAGATTGAAAGGCAATCGCAACTCCGATTGCAATGATGACTAGAGCCAGGACTAGAATGCGCCGTGCGTCCATACCAGACCACCTTTCGAATGAGCCGCCGAATTTCCACCGCAGCGATGCGAGATTCGCTAGCCCCAGCTCTATTGGTAAGGAATTTCCGTGTGCCATGTTAGGTGCGCGGCGGAACGAAAGTCAACGCACGAGGGGGTGGTGATTTCGCTCTCCCCTGAACCACGAGCAAGAGCTCCGAGGCCACTAATCGTGAAGATTGTTGTGGAAGTAAAATCTCTCGGCTAAATCGTGAAAAGCTTGTAGCGGGACAACTCGAAATTGGTTGAAGCGGATATCCTGCCAATCGACTTGACCGTATCTCGGCATCAGATGTGTTTGCCACTGGTAGACCAGCCCGAGATTCCAGAGGACAAAGAGAAGTGTGATTGGGATCAGCCGGAACGAGGCTGCCCGCAAGTCAGGCCAAAGCCGCGCGGCCCAGGCGAGCGATGAGGCAAGTCCGAAGATAAAGATCGGTGTCAATGAGACAAAGAAGCGATTGCCGAGCCCGACCGCTCCGTACCACCACGGAAAGCAGGAGATAAGACAGTAGAAAACCGGAGTTACCAAGAGGCAAATGGTTCCGACGGTCCGATCCAGGCTCCGGAGGTAAAAGAGTCCCGCAATCGCCACGACCAGAATGGGAGTGAACACGAACAGCCCATGATCCTTGGAAAACAGCACTTGCGCAAAAGCCGGAGAGGTCCAATTCCATGTGCGAAGCGCGTACGGCCCCACGCTGAAAGGGTTTCCGAATACGATTTGCCGCGTGACGAACGTCGGCAAGAGAGCGAGCAGAATGCCAAGTCCATAAAGGCCGTGAAGGCGAAGCGCTTTGGCAAGCATTTCCAACCTACCGGCGCCGGTGGACCAAATTTCTGCATAGGCGGAAAGAGCTTCATAGGCCACCGCGATAAAAAAAACGACATTGAGCTGGTAAACATCGATCATCAAACCCGACAGCAGGCCCAGCTTCAACCATTGCCCACTCGTACGCGTGCCGCGTGTCCGCAGCCAATACCAGAGGAAGAGTGAGGTCGCGAATATGGAATGCGCGTGAGACCATGCTGGCAGCAGGTATATATAGACCGGGACTGAGCTCCCAAACCATAGTCCGATCGTGGCCCAAAAGGCCCAACGCTCCTCTACAAACCTTCGGGCCATCGCAAAGGAGAGGCAAAGGCCCGCGAAACCATAGAGGGCCGTCGCCGCCGTCAACGCCGCCACATAGGGCCAGGAGTGTCCGTCAGGCGCAATATGCCAACCCAGACGCCCCAATCCGAGAACCGCCAGATGCGTCGCGATCAGAAATGGGCTCCAGAGGATAGCGGGACCAACCGTGTAGAAGTTCGGGAGATGGCCTGTTTTCGTTACGGGATTATCAACAAAGTGGTCCACCAAGAAAATCTTCTCAAGTTCCTCCTCCGGATGCTGAAAGTCTGAGGTGAAACTAAAGTTACCATCGATTAGCGGGGAGCGAAGGTAGGCGTAGTATCCAATCCCGTCGCCGTTGACTTCTGGGTGCAGGAAGGGAAGGCTCAGGAGAAACACGAAGAAAAGTGCCTTCTCATAGTTCGAGCGCGAGCGCCATAGACGCTGAATGAAGTTTGTTTTCATTGACCGTGGCGGTGATTCGAGCGAGTCGAGTCAACCGGCATCTCAACCTCTTCAAGGCTGGGCTTGCTCAGTACCGCGATAAGAGACAGTGGCGGCAAGGGCAAAAACTTGTCCAGCACGCGGAACAGAGGGGTCAGCAAATTCAATAGTTTGATTTGCACGAAGCCGAAACTGCGCCGCCGCAAGAGTTTCCCGTTAATCCACCATGCGATGACGCCGACTCGATTAAACTCCAGCATAGTGTCCAAGCGAAAGCCCGCTCCATCAGCCAACTCCTTTAATTGATCTCGGGTATAGCGCCGCTGATGGCCCAGAACATCATCCAGCGTGCCCAAGAGCCAGGGGCCGCAGGGAACAAGAACAATGGCGCGCCCGCCGTCCTCCAGGGCGTCGCGAATATTGTGCAAAGCGCCCAAGTCGTCCGCGAGATGTTCGATCACGTTCAAGCAAATGACAGTGTCAAATTGTTTCTTGGGATAGGATTCCGCAGATTGCCCATCCGTGTAACTAACATGCAGGTACGGGCGATTCCGGGCGACGTTCTCGAGGTATGTCAGGTACAACGGATTTATGTCGCTGGCCCAGTAGAGCCTGCGTGGAACCAACTGCAAAGTTAAATTCCCTGTTCCTGCGCCAATTTCCAATACTTTCTCGCCCACGTACGGACGAATGACATCCGCCATCCACTGTGTAAAGCGAGGTGCGCGGTTAAGACGGCCGAGAATCTGACTGCCGTGAACGTCCTCGGCGTAGATGTGGTCAGAAAAGCCGAACCGGAAAATCGCCGCAATGGCCCGGATACCGTCCTTCCAGTTGATCTTTTTTCCTTCCTGATAAGTGCGGCCAGCATAGCGGATCGGGACTTCGAAAATGCGCGCTCCGCGCTTGGCCAGCTTGATGGCGATTTCCGGCTCAATTTCAAAGCCTCTGCCGACGAGGGGCACGCTTTTCATCAAGTCAGTTCTGATCATTTTGTAGCAGGTTTCCACGTCTGTAAGATTTAGATCCGACACGATGTTACAAAAGAGAGTTAGGAATCGATTGCCTAGCTGATGACGGTAGAAGAGAACACGCCGGTATTCGCTGGCGAGAAAGCGGGAACCAAAAACGGCATCTGCCTGTTCCTCCGAGAAAATCTGGACCATTTTGAGGATATCTGACGGGTGGTACTCGAGATCCGCATCATGAATGACGGTCAATTCCGCGTTGGCGTGGGACAGAGCCGTATGAATTGCCGCCGCTTTTCCCTGGTTAGTGTCATGCCGAAGAAAGAGCCACTCCAGTCTGCCGGGAGGTGTTTCAGCCACCGTGAGCTGAAACTCACC
The DNA here is from genome assembly GCA_036522305.1 of Candidatus Acidiferrum sp. Lineage (GTDB taxonomy): Bacteria > Acidobacteriota > Terriglobia > Acidiferrales > UBA7541 > Acidiferrum. The sequence continues at coordinate 68,037 of DATDGB010000037.1, forward strand.
CAAGACTGCTCCTGTCTGGTCGGTCGAACCGTCGTCCACCACAACAATTTGGACACGATCCAGGAGCGGCGACTGACCCAGAATTTTGAGCCGTTCGAGACTAGCACGGACCAAATACTCCTCGTTGTACACGGGAACAAGAATCGAAAGTGTCGTCGAGGTTTTCATTGAAGAATTGGCACTGGCCGCTCCCGGATCACAGGTAGCCAGGCGATTTAATTCCTCTCCGGGGCAGACAGCTCTCAATGTAGCGACCTCGTGATGCGCCGCGAAATCATTCTTCTGCCGGAAATAAACCGCCATTCGTTGATTGATCTCATCCAGGGCGTCCTGGGACGGTAACCAGTCAGAGTAACGAGCATTTTCTCAGAAGCCATGGGCTGGATCATGACCTTGAAACAGGGCTCGTAGCCTTTTGGTAACGCTCCTAACGAGACAAAGAGTTAGTCGCCGGGACGCTAGGGTGTTCTCCGAGGGAGGTCAACGCGCATCTTGATTGCCAGGGGAGAAGCGGCAACCATCCTGGAATGGCTGTTTGTCCAGTTCCACCTGGGAGGCTGCAAAAAAATGCGGAGTATTGCCATGCTAAGCACAAGTCCCGGGCCGATCCCGAGGAATTCGCTACACTGGAGAAGAGTTTCGCGAGACTGATCCGCTCTCGCTCATCTGCCAAAGTGAGGACTGGTCTCTTTGCTCCCTGACAAGCTTTACACACTGATAGGGCTTTTTGTCTTCTCCATCCTGTCCATTTTGCCGCTACTTTCCGGATTTCAGGTCCTGCGCCGGGCCGAGAAAAGTTTAGTGCGTTTTACAGAGAAGCGAGCCCTTTCCGTTTGGGTGCTGTTCTTTGCGGTCATCGGATTTCGCCTCCTGTTGCTGCCGGCACTTCGAGTTCCAATCCCCGGCATAGGTGACGAATACAGCTACTTGCTGATGAGCGACACATTTGCCCATGGACGGCTGACGAACCCGACACATCCGATGTGGGTCAGCTTCGAGACAATGAACGTCAATTGGAATCCGACCTATTCCTCCATGCATCCGCCCGCCCAGGGCGCCGTGCTGGCGATCGGACAGCTCTTGGGGCACCCGTGGATTGGCGTGCTGCTGAGCAATGCAGCGATGTGCGCGTTAATGGTGTGGATGCTGCAGGCGTGGATTCCGCCCAAGTGGGCGTTTCTGGGCGGGGTCATCGTCGCTTTGCAGTTGAGTTTTGCAACCTACTGGATAAATAGCTATTGGGGGGGTACGGTTGCGGCCGCAGGTGGGGCGCTCGTACTCGGAGCGCTGAGAAGAATCCAGCGCACGGCACGAATGCGCGATGCTTTACTGCTGGGACTCGGCATCGCCATTCTGGCGAACAGCCGGCCCTATGAAGGATTTATATTTTGCATTCCAAGCGCTGTGTATCTTCTGTGGTGGATGAGTGGGAAGATCAAAACAAGAATCAAGCTACAAGCGCGGGTCCGCAGAGTTTTTCTTCCTCTGCTGGGAGCGATGCTGCTGCTGGGCATGTTCATTGCTTATTACAACTGGCGACTCACGGCCAACCCTCTGTTGCTACCGCACGTCCTCAACACCGACGCTCATGTCACGGCACCCCTCTTCCTTTGGCAGCATGCCAAGCCTCCGCTGCAATACCGGAATGCTCTGTTCGAGAAGTTTTACAACGGTTGGGAGCGCGCGTACTACCGCACGACATGGGAGGACGCGCGCCGTGTCACCTTGGAGAAACTAGATATGCTGGGCGGCGCCTTCTTCTGGCAGGCAGAGTTGCTGCTCCTGCCGTTCGTGCCCTTTCTCTTTCGAGACCGGAAAATGCGGCTGCCGCTCGTTACTCTTCTCCTGGGCACGCTGAGTGTCTTTGCGGGGGTGTGGATAGAACCACACTATGCAGCCCCGCTGGTGGGTGTGCTGGCTGTCCTTGTAGTGCAGACGATGCGGCATATGAACACGATTGAGGTAAAAGGCCGGCGGCTTGGAGCCATGATGGTGCGCGTGATCGTGGTAATCCTGCTGGTTCAGATGGCCGGCCGGGCACTGGACCATGAGTGCGACCGATTTGTGAAGGCGTGCAGTGGAAACGCTGAACGCGCCGACATAGCCAACCAACTTGGAAACACACCGGGCAAGCATCTTGTTATGATGCGGTATAACAAATTCCACAACATTCACTACGAGTGGGTCTATAACGGCGCGGAGATCGACTCTGCCAAGATCTTGTGGGCTCGGGACATCGATCCGCGGCAAAACGAAAAGCTCTTCACTTATTTCAAGGATCGCCAAATCTGGCTGGTGGAGCCCGACGAAAGAGAGCGCGAGGCAAGGCAACTTAAGCCTTTTCCCGGTACTTTCAAGTAGTCCGTGCCTTGACCGTACGCCGGAACAGCCGATCAGCTCGCTGGGCTTCGAACGCACGGGCGCTCATCCGAGCACTTCCCTCCGCAGCGGCGCAGCGGGGAAGTCAACGTGGGGCGGCGACGGCGCTGATGTGCGTGGCGATTTCGTTGAAGGCGCTCTTGGAGCTGGAGATGACCTCGTTGGCGCCAAGGCTTTCGAGGATTTCGGTGAATTCGTCAAGGTAGCAGCGAACGATAATGGTGGCTTTCTTGTTGCGGTCGCGGGCACGCTTGGTAACGAGGAGAGCCGTCTCAATTACATTCGAAGTGATGACGATGAGGCGGGCGCGGTCCACGCCGGCGTCGATCAGTGTGCTCTCCTGTTTGGCGTCATCCACGATTACAGGTTCACCGGCGCGAATCAGATCATCAACGGCCATCGCATCCTTTTCGACTAGCACGTACGGCCGCGCGGTCTGGCGGAGATGGTCCACGAGGTGCGTACCAAGATGGCCGCGGCCAACAACGATGACGTGATCTTTCATTTCGCTGGCGAGCATGCGGCATCCCTCCTGCGGATTGTAACGTTGCAGCGCTTGCAGAATAAAAATGGAAATGACGATCCCGAACAAAACGCACTGGCCCCAGAAGGAATAGATAACCGAAAGCGAGCCCGGCTGGACGCGGAGATAGACGGCGTTCAAGAAAGCTTCGGACAGGGGCAGATGCTCGAAGCGGTAGAAAATAATGGTGCCGAGTGCAAACCACAGCGCGAGCAGCCAGAAGCCCCAGCGGCTCTGGCGGAAAAAGAGAGCAATTCAAATCCAGATGAAACGACGCATGTGAATCCTGCTGGCGGAATGCTAGGCGGCGCGGCGCAGCAAGTCAACGCGAAGAAGGCAAAGAGAGTGGCAGGTTAGAAGCAGGAACAACCACGGTAGGGAGCGGTGCGCCATCCGATGGCTCACAAGGTAAACTCAATATAGAAAAAGCCGGGAAACGAAAAGAACAAGTCCCTGCGAACAAAAATAATTTGCCGGTGTGTTGAGGGAGGCAGTCAGGAAGAGATGAAAGCGCGGCTACAGGTAATGAAATTCGGCGGTACGTCGGTCGGCGACGCGGCTTGCATCGCTAGGACCGCGCAGATTATCACGAATGCAGCGAGGGAATGCGGCTGCATCACGGTGGTTTCCGCGATGAGCGGAGTGACCAATCGGCTGATCGAAGCCGCGAGGAAGGCGCAAGCAGGAAACGCGGACGAGGCCGCGGTCATCGTCGATGCGCTGCGGCGGCAACATGAAACCGCGCTGATGATCTTGGTCCCGCAAGAGGAGAAACGCGCGCAGATTCGCCGGCGGATGGAAGAGGTGTTCGCCGAGGGCCGCCGGCTGTGCGAAGGAACTGCATTGCTGCGGGAACTCACGCCGCGCACTCTGGACGCCATTTCGAGCCTGGGAGAAAGGCTTTCGGCACCACTGGTAGCGGCGGCGGTTAGAGAGCTGGGGCTGCCAAGCGAGGCGATCGAAGCAGCGGAATTGATCGTGACGGATGCCTTTCACGGCGGCGCGGAACCGCAGATGGAATTGACGCGCGCGAAATCGCAAGAGCGTTTGCAGCCGCTGTTGGAAAAAGGAATTGCGCCGGTCGTAACGGGTTTCATTGGCGCAACCGTTGAGGGACAACTGACCACGCTGGGGCGAGGCGGCTCCGATTATTCAGCGACGATTCTGGGCGCGGCGATGGGAGCGGATGAAGTGATCATCTGGACTGACGTCGACGGCGTGCTCACAGCGGACCCCCGGCTGGTA
>DATDGB010000038.1:0-26776 GCA_036522305.1 Candidatus Acidiferrum sp.
GAGTTCCTTTCGCGCTTCGGCGGCGACATCGCCTTTAGCTGCATCGACGCGGCGCTCGAGGCGGCCGGCCTCGCGCTCCAGGGACTGGAGGCGCTCGACGGTGCCGCGCATCTTGTCGATCAGCCGCTTTTTCTCAAGCGGATTGAAGTCGATCGCGCGAACCGACAGCGAAATCTCCACGCGGACCCGCGCTACGTCCCACTTCGCGTGGATGTACGGCTTCTTCTTGGCCTTCGGCGTCTTATCCAGTCTTATCGCCTGCTTCAACGCGGTGTCGTACAGCTTGGCGATCTTGTCGATGTGCCTGAGGGTCTGTTTGGTCTTGTTGGCGATCTTTTCTTCGGTCAGCTCTTCATCGTCGAACTGGACGATTTCCTTGATCGAGCGCCCGCCCCTGCGGAGATCGTCGCCGACGGCGATCAACTCCTTGATGACAATCGGCGACCGCGTAACCGACTTCATGACCACCAACTGACCGCGCTCGATGCGCTTGGCGATGGTGACTTCGCCCTCGCGCGTCAGCAACGGCACCGTTCCCATCTCGCGCAGGTACATGCGCACGGGATCGTTCGTTTTTTCCAGTGAACCCGGTGTCAGGTCGAGGTCGCTGCTGCCTTCGTCGGAGTGCGCTTCGTCCTTGACCACGACGTCGCGGTCGCCGCCCTCCGTGGAAACTTCCACGGCGCGCGCGGCTTTCGCTGAAGCCTGATCCTCATAAATTTCGATGCCATTCCGCTCAAAGGTGGTGAGCAGATCGTCGATCTCTTCCGAGGAATGCACTTCTGCCGGAAGCGAATCGTTTACTTCGTCGTAGAGCAGGTAGCCGCGCTCTTTGCCTACGGCAATGAGCTGGCGTACTGCATCGTATTTTTCTTCAAGGCCTACTGCTGCCACAAATTCCTCCCGCTTCTAAACCGCAACCGCAAGAACTAGGGCGCATCGGGGACCCTTGTTCGCAGAGACACGCGCAGGCTGGCGCGCAGGCGCAAACCACGGGGAAATTTCCCCAGAAGATCGCTCGCTTTTTTATTTGAAAACCTCTGCGTCGCGCCGCTCGCCCGCCGCTGGCCCCGTGCGTTGCCCGATTCCGCACTCTAGGAGCCCGGCCCCTGCCATTAAATACACCTATATAGATGCGTTTAACGGCAAATCCGTTACCCGCGAAACCCTATTACGCTACACGTTTAAGTCCCGTCCCGTCAATGTTTTAATTCGTGGATTTCTGTGCAAAACTTCGCTACCGGAGTTCAAGCTCGCTTCCAGTTGGAGGTTACAAATTTGAAATGGCATCACTGGTCTCACATGCGGTAGCTGCGCTTGGCATCGGAGCCTGTTTCTACCGCCCGGGCACTCCAAAACGAGCTTGGGCCATGGGTGCGGCATGCTCCGTGATTCCGGATCTGGACGTAATCGGCTTTCGATTCGGAATCCGTTACGGCGACTTCTGGGGCCACCGCGGATTCACGCACTCCCTTCTTTTTGTCGCTCTTTTGGCGAGCGCTGTCTTGCTCATCGGATTCCGCCGTGGCTTGCCCGCGCTCGGGCGGCTTCCGCTGTGGGTGTATTTCTTTCTGGCCACCGCCAGCCATGGTTTCTTGGACGCCATGACGGACGGCGGTCTGGGAGTGGCCTTCTTCTCCCCGTTCGATACTCACCGCTATTTTCTTCGTTGGACTCCGATTCGCGTTTCGCCGATTGGTCTCGGGCCGTTTTTCAGCCAGCGCGGTCTCGAAGTCCTACAGAGCGAACTCCTTTGGATTTGGCTGCCTGCTCTTACTCTCTTAATCACAACCTGGGCCATCCGTCACCGCTCCGCTCGGGTTGAAGATTGACTGGGCTAGGATTTCCAGCCCAAATCCCTCTTGACCGCCCTTACTTCTTGTGCTACTGTACCAATCAAGTAAGAGTGTGCCTCGTCTTGGATTGCGGAGGCTTGCCGCCGCTTTCCTGACCGAGGCAACCTAACTCTTTTAGAATCAACACATGCGAAAATGCCCCCTAAATCGCACGCCTAAGTTCCTTTAGAATCAACACTTGTGCAAGCGTTGATTCTAAACAACTTTAACTCTCTTTAGTATCAACTTATGCAAAAACCGGGGGTGGGTACCCTGTTATGGTTAACCAGCCATTCATCGACACGCGCGAGCACCGAGCGCATTTACCGCGCTGCCGCCAGACGGCGCATCAGTTTCTGTTTCTTCTCAAGCAGACCGCGGAGTTCCGGGGCCGCCGGGTTGGCCTCAATGCTGCGCTGCACGTCGGCCAGTTCACGCTCGGCCTGTCGGTGTTGCAGCGCTTCGATGCAGCTCATGGCTTCTTCCCAGGTCGGCTCGTTGGCTTCCTCGAACAGAATCTCGAAGAGCAGCCTCCGGTCGCGCTCCTCCAACAGTGCGCCTACTTCGGTGGCTTGCACAGGCTGGCCGGACAGGCTGGCAATCACCAGCGCCGCAAAAATCTTCTCCGTCTCCAGGCCGTGATAGAGATGGGCATTTTGCAAATGCTTGGCAAGTTCCTGCCGGAAGCCTTCGGCCTCCGCCAGCATCCGAATCAGCCGCCGCTCGACCGGCTTGGCGGCGCGGCCAACCAGTTCCGGCTGCGTTTTCACCTCGCTGCGCCGTTCGGCCGCGGCTTTGCTTAATGCCGCGCGCAGCACCGGCTCGTCCAGACGGAGTTGCTGCGCAATTCTCGTGGCCCACTCGGAGCGCAGGATGCGGTTGGGGATTCTCTGTACGTAGGGTAAGAGAAAATTAACGGCGCGCAGCTTCCCTTCTCCGGTCGTCAAATCCATCTGCCGCGCGCGCGCGATCAAGTAATCAACGTAAGGCGGCGCTTTCTTCAGCAGCTTGAGATACTCGTCTTTCCCACGCTCGCGAATGAACAAATCAGGATCGGCCTTTTTATCGCCGACTGGAGGAAGGGCAAGCACGCGCACCTCGAAATCCTGTTCAAGTAAAAGCGAGAGTGAGCGCTCCGTGGCCGTCTGCCCCGCCGTGTCCGGGTCATAATTCACGACCACGCGCCGCGTGAAACGCCCGAGCAACTTGATCTGCGGTTCCGCCAAGCTCGTGCCGCAACTGGCGACCACGTTGCTGATTCCCGCGCGCGCCACAGCGATCGCGTCCATATACCCTTCGACCAGAATCGCGAAATCTTGCCGCCGCAGCGCATCCTTCGCGCGGTCCATGTGGTAGAGCACGTTGCTTTTGGAATAAATCGGCGTCTCGGGCGAATTGAGATACTTCGGCATGTCGTCGCCCAGCGCTCTGGCGCCGAACGCGACGATCTTTCCGGATTCATTGGAAATGGGAAACGTGATGCGCCGCCGGAATCGGTCGAACAACCGTCCGCCGTTTTGGTCACGGGAAACCAGACCGGACTCGACCAGCAACTTTTCGTTGTACTTTGCTTTCAGATGCCGCAGCAGCACATCGCCACCGCTCGGGGCGTAGCCGATTCCGAATTGCGAGATTGCATCTTTATCCAGCCCGCGATCTTCGAGGTACGCCCGCGCGGCTTTTCCTTCCAGCGTTCCTTCGATTTGTTTTACGAAGAACGTCTGCGCTTCCCGGTGCATTTCCACCAGCACCGAGCGCTGCTGGTTCTCTTTGCGTTCCTCGGGCGAACGCTCCTTCTGTCGCGGAACGGCGATCCCGCATTTCTCCGCAACGATGCGAATCGCTTCGGGAAAGGTGCACTTCTCCATTTCCATGACGAATTTGAAAACGTCCCCGCCCACGCCGCATCCAAAACAGTGATAAATCTGCTTCGTTGGATGCACCGCGAACGACGGCGACTTTTCCGCATGAAACGGACACAACCCGGTGAAATTCTGCCCACTCTTTTTCAGGCGCACGTATTCGCCAACTACGCGAACGATGTCCGCCTGCTGCTTTACTTTGTCCGCAAATGATCCCGCTTCCGCCATTCGGTTCTTTATGGATGATCAGCGCTTCGCATAATCATTTTTGTACACCGCGCCGCTTTTCATCACAAACTTCATGTGCTCCAGAATGGTAACGTCTTTTGTAGGATCGCCGTCAACGGCGATGACATCTGCAAATTTGCCGGGCTCCAGCGAGCCAACTTGAAACTTCGGGCCGAGAAGGTCGGCTGCATTGATGGTAGCAGTCTGGATGGACGCCAGCGGCGTCATTCCAAGTTGGACATAAACATGAAATTCGCCCGCATTCAGTCCATGCGGATACACCGCCGCGTCCGTGCCAAACGCTACTTTGACGCCAGCGGCAAACGCTTTCCCGGTGTTCTTGCGCATCTGGGCGATTACATCGCGCATCTTTTGCTTGGAATACTCAGGGATGTCACTGCGATCCATGTTCTTTTCCATGTATTCGCCCAGGAAGAGCGTCGGCACGAGGTACGTTCCGTTTTTCTTCAGTGTGGCAATCGCCGCGTCGTCCATCAGGTGGCCGTGTTCGATCGAATCGACGCCGGCCTCCGACGCCCAGCGCACGCCTTCGGCGCCGTGCGCGTGTGCCGCGACTTTGCGGCCCAGGCGGTGCGCGTCCGCCACAATCGCCTTCATCTCTTCGAGCGTATACTGCGAGGCGTTCGGGTCATCGCCCTTGGAGAGTACTCCGCCGGTAGCGCAAATCTTGATCACGTCGGCGCCGTACTTGATGACTTCGCGAACCTTGTGCTGCACGGCCTCGATGCCATCCGCAACTCCGCCCCCTTGAAAATGAAACGCGGGCGGAAGCAGATTCTCATCGCAATGGCCACCGGTGATACCCATTGCGGGGCCGGACGCGACGATGCGCGGGCCGATGACGTCGCCATCATTGATAGCATCGCGTAGCGCGATGTCCGCGTAGTCTTTCGCGCCAAGGTTTCGTACGGTGGTAAAACCTGCTTCGAGCGTCCGACGCGCGTTCCTCGCGCCGTGTAGTGCTTCGCGCGCCGTCGAAATCGAGAGCCCCTGGTAACCGAGCGAGCTTAAATCAAAAGTGAGGTGCGTATGCATGTCGATTAAGCCCGGCAGCACTGTGGCGTCCGGCAATTCGATGATGGTGTCGCCGGCTGCCGACACGACTTCGCCGGAGGGTGCGATCTTCTCGATCTTGTCACCGAGAATTACGATGGCCTGATTGGCGCGCAATTCTCCCGTGCGCACGTTGAGCACGTGCCCCGCGCGAATCACTGTCCGTTTCGGCGACTGCGCGCTCGCCGGGATCGCCATTCCAGCAAGCGTGGCCAGAATCGCTACGATGACTGCTCCCCTGCGGACGATTTCTCGCATCGAGCTTGCAGTCGACAATGAATTCTTCGAAGCTTTCATCCAGGCACCTCGTTGTGAATTGGCATTCGGGACGCGGCGAGTATAGCAAAGCAGTGCGGCTGAATCTCGGCAGGCGCAAATTTTGAATCCCGGCCTAGTTTCTATTTTCTGATTTCCATCTTCTAGCTCTGCAACTCCACGATGGTGATGGCCTTCCCGCCGTGCTCTTCGGTCTCAAACGAATGTTTCTCGACCAGCGGGTGTGAAGAGAGAAACGCGCCGATGCCCTTGCGGAGCGCACCCGTTCCGTGTCCGTGAATGATTCGGATTTTTGATCGATGCGTCAGAGCGGCGTTATCCAGGAATTTGTCTAGCCGGTCCGTGGCTTCCTCCACGGTCATACCGATTACGTTGATTTCGTCGGACGCACCCTCTTCTCCGCGCTGCGAAGTCACTGTGACGCTCTGCAGCTTCGCCGGCGGCGAACTTGATTTGGCCCCCGGCGCTGCACCTTCTACGCCCGTGATTTCGTCTAGCGCCACTTTCATACGCAGCGGCCCAGCCTCGATTTCGGCGGACGATCCGTCAATCCTCCGCAACACCACGGGTTTGCTGAACCCGCGCACGCGAACCCTTGCGCCGGGTTGCAGCCGGTCCGCGCTCACTGCCTGAACCGAAGCGGCATGCACGCCGAGATCGGCTTGCGAATCGGAGATGGTTTGCACAACAGCGGCGTTCAAATCTTCGCGTGCCTCGCCGCGGACGTCTTGCATCTTCCGCCGTGCCGTCTTTTCCATTTGCGCGCGCAGTTCCCGTTCTTTCACGGCTTCGAGGACCCGCGCAACGTTTTCGTCAAATCGTTTCTGCATCTCCGCGAACTGAGTTTCCAACTCCTTGATGCGCTTTTGCTGCCTCTCCACCCATTCGTTGCGCAACTTCTTGCGCTCTTCTTCCAGCGCGTGCCGCTCGGCAGTCATTTGCCGTTGCATGCGATCCAATTCGTCGCGGCTGCGATGCAAATAAGCGATCAGGTCCGCGGCTTCGCGCGATTCGGGGGTCAGCAACAACCTGGCGCGTTCGACGATCCCTGTGGCGATCCCCAGCCGCTGCGCGATGGCGATGCCGCTCGAGCCGCCGGGCACGCCGACCAGCAAACGATACGTGGGCCGCAAATGCGCGTCGTCGAATTCCACGGCGGCGTTCACGACGCCCGGCGTTGTCGAGGCGTATGTTTTCAGCCGATCGTGATGCGTGGTCGCCAGCACGATGCAGTTCTTGGCGCGAAATTCATCCAGCAGAGCCACCGCCAGCGCGGCGCCTTCTTCCGGAGCTGTTCCCGTGCCCATTTCGTCGACCAGCACGAGGGAATTCGGCGTCGCTTCTTCCAGCATAGTCTTCAAGTTCAGCATGTGCGCTGAAAACGTGGACAAATCCGCGGCGATCGATTGCTCGTCGCCAATGTCCACCAGAACGCGGTCGAAAAGCGGCAGCACCGCTCGCTGCGCGGCCACCGGAATTCCGGATTGCGCCGCGAGCGCCGCCATTCCCGTCGTCTTCAAAGCCACAGTCTTGCCGCCCGTGTTTGGCCCGCTGATCACCAGCACACGTTCTTCTCCGCCAAGAGTCAGCGTCATCGGGACGATGGCGCGACTTTCTTTGCGGAGCTTGTCTTCCAGTACGGGATGGCGCGCGCCTTCCAGCCGCAATTCATTTGTGCCGGAGAATTCCGGCATCGCGGCGTCGAAATCCCGCGCGAATCGCGCCCGCGCAAACACGCTATCGAGTTCCGCAATCGTCCCGGCGGCGGTTAGCAGTGGTTCGCGTATTGTTTGCAGCTTCTCTGTGAGCGCGCGCAAGATCCGCAGGATCTCCGCCGCTTCATCCTCGGCAAGCTGCACCAATTGATTGTTGGACTCGACGGTTTCAAACGGTTCCATGAAAACCGTTTGCCCTGTCGAGCTCGCTCCGTGCACCACGCCCTGAAGATTCCGCCGGTGTTCAGCCCGCACAGGAATCACGAAGCGATCGTTGCGCAGCGTGACGTAGTCTTCTCCCGCTTCCGCATTTCGAGCGCGCAGAATTTGCTTCAAGCTCCGTTGAATCACATCGCGCGTCTCCGTGATGCTCGCGCGGATGCGCCGCAACGCCGATGACGCGTCGTCGTTGATCTCGCCGTTGGGCAGCACGCATCGCCGAATCGCTGCGTGCACATCTCGAAAATCAGCGAGCGAAGTGGCTCGCGCGGCCAACAAGGGAAACTTCACCGCTTCCTCGCGGAACTGCTGCCGCAGCCATCCCGCCGTTTCCAGGAGCGAGGCCGCATCCAGAAATTCGCCCGGCTCGAGCGCCATGCCCGGACCTTCGATGCGTTCCAGCCAGCCTTGTGGATCGGCCAGCGCGCCAAATCCCAGATCTCGCCCTGCGCGCAGCCACTCCGCTGCCTCGCGAATCAGCGCAAACGCGGATTCCAGCGCCGCGCGGTCCATCCCGGGTTCGAGCGCATTCACCGCTCTCCGTCCCGGCGTACACGTCGTCCTCAGCCGCAGCAATTCCCGCAGTTTGTCGAACTCCAATACGTCTTGCGCCGTTCGTGACATCGTTAGCTCTGCTTCAACTTGGTCGTCAGATGATTTGCCACGTCGCCGGGAGTCATCGCGACATACACCAGGCGCCCGTTGGCCTCGCCCCACGGCGCCGGATGCCCCAACTCAACTTTGCGCACGCGATCCAGGACCGGTTGCCAAAACTCTCCGAGCACCGCAAACGGTTTCGCGGACATCACCGACTTGTTCAGCATTTCCCACACCACGGCGAGCTCAGCAAGCGTCCCCGTCCCGCCTTTGCACGCCACAAAAGCGTCCGCGCGACGGATCAGCTCAAATAGTCTCCCCTCCCAGGTTTTCATACGTACTTCGTCGTCGACCCAGGAATTGAGCTTCGCTGTCTTGAAAAAATCCGCCGTCACCCCAACGGTTCTTCCACTGGCTTCTTTCGCGCCGCGAGACACCGCTTCCATCACGCCGCCGTAGCCGCCGCTGCAAACAGAAAATCCATGTTTCGCCAAAGCTCGCCCCAGAATGCGCGCCTCTTCGTAGTCCGCATCGCCTTCGCGTGGCCGCGAGCTGCCGAACACGGTAACGATTAATTCTTTCTCCATAGCCGAACCTCAAATTCACCGCGGGTGCTTGGGTTCGAGCGCGCGCTTTGGCGGTGTCATGTTGAACTCTTCGAGCATGGCCACGCACAGCCCGGTCAAAGCGTCCGCCGCCTCATGGCTCTTTCCGCCCTGATTGTTGCTCAGGAAAGAAAAAATCAGCCGCCGCCCGCCGGGCGTCTCCGCAAAACCCGAAAGCGTCCTGACGTGTTCGACCGATCCAGTCTTCGCGTGGATGCGTCCCGCCGCCGGCGTGTTTTTCATGCGGTCTTCCAATGTGCCGTCTTGTCCGGCGACCGGCAGCGACGCGTAGTAAGGCCCGAACCACGGCTGCTTCTGCGCAAAATCTAGCAAAGTCACAATGGCCCGCGGCGTCACCAAATCGTGCCGCGACAATCCCGAAGCATCGGTTTGAACCACGTCGCCGGGCACAATTCCCGCCGTGGCGTAGAAATCTGCTGGAACTTTCATCATTTCGTCCGGCGTCGCCCATGGTCCGCTCTGCAGCGCAACTGTCCGGAGCAGCATTTCCGTATGCAGATTCTGGCTGATCTTGTTGACCAGTTTCACCGCGTCGCCCAGCGCCACAGAAAGGTGCTCTGCCAGAACAATTGGATCGGCGCTGGATTCGGCTCGAGCGTGCTGCGCTCGCGCGACGCCGCCCACCCTGATTCCGCGCTCCTCCAGCATGCGCTTCAACAACACCGCCGCGTGCTGCGCCGGCTCCTCAATCGCCAACACCAGTTTTCGCGGCGTGCTCTTCGCCGGTAAGGTTCCCTTCAGCACCACGAGATTCGCGCCCGGCTCCCTCGTGAGCGTCAAATCCGATTTCACGTCCGCCGCAGAAGTGATCACATCATTTTCGACTGTGAAGTCCGGAGTCGCGGGAGTCACCGCGGCTTGCACTGGATTGCCTGCTTGCTCGCCCGGCGTGAGCGTCAGCGCTACCGTGTTGTCGTCCACAACGATCGCCGAGATGGCCGCTCCGTATTCCCACACCATGTCGTCGATTTCCCAGCCATTCGGATAGCGCTCCCGCGGGAAATAGCTGTCATCGCCGATCACATCCCCGGAAATTTCCTTCACTCCCTTAGCCACCAGCACGTCCGCAAGCTCCACCAGCGCCTTTTCCTGTGGACCGTCAAATTCTTCCTTGAGCTCGTAGGGAAATTTTCGGTTCGAAAGATTCGGATCGCCGCGCCCCACAAGTGCCAGATCTCCATTCAGCACTCCATCGCTTGAAATCGCGCCGCGCGTCTCCAGGGTGGTACGGAAGCGGTACTCCGGCCCCAGTTTCGCCAGCGCGAGCGCCGTGGTGAACAGTTTCATGTTGGAAGCCGGGACAAAATACTTATCCGCATTCTGCTCGTAGAGACTTTCTCCGCTCTCGGCATCCATAATCAGAATTCCCCACTCTCCCTTGCTTGTGGGTGGCGTTCCCAGCAAGGCCTCCGCGCTCGTGGCGAATTTGGCTGCGGCCCGCTTGGTAGCCAAGCTCGGTTTCTTTGCGCCGCAGCAGGCAGCTTCAGTCTTTTGATTCGACTGTGCGCGCAGGTGGGGCACACCCATTCCAAATGTGCACAGGGCGCCCGCCAGCACCGTCGCCGCGCATCGTTGCAGAGTTTTCTCGATTCTCATTTTTCTCTCACCGTCCAGATCGTTCTGCAAAAGTATAGTCGAAAGGCAACGCATTCCGTCTCTCGCGCGTCCAATTTAACGTAAGAATCGCTGTTTCAAACCCCTCTCCCAAGCTTTGCTTTTAAGGCCTGAGGTTGCGCCCAGCGTGCGGGCACTCTATGATGGCTCTAGCCCAGAAAACTACGACGAGGTGAACTGTGATTAAGCGAATGATCTCTTCCCTGATGGCGTTGGCGCTTGTTGCGCTGCCGCTGCTGGCGGCCGGAGACAAGAAGGAAACGAATCGCCTGGAAAACTGCGGGATGGTCGTCAAGGAAGTGATGGATATTCCCGATAACATACCCGAAGATCTTATTGATAAAGCGGAATGCATCATCGTTTTCCCGTCCGTGCTCAAGGCTGCATTCGTGATCGGCGGCAGCTACGGCCGCGGTGCGATGATATGCCGCAGCGGTGAGCATTTCACCGGCCCATGGAGCGCTCCTACGATGATGGCCCTGGAAGGCGGAAGCGTCGGCTTCCAGCTTGGCGGCCAGGCCACGGATTTCGTTCTTCTAGTTATGAATCCGCGCGGCGCTCGCTCCATCTTAAGCAGCAAGGTGAAACTTGGCGCCGATGCTTCCGCCGCCGCAGGTCCAAAGGGACGCACCGCAAATGCCTCCACGGACGTCACGATGCGCGCGGAAGTCCTCAGCTATTCGCGTGCGCGTGGCCTCTTCGCTGGCCTCTCCTTGGAAGGCTCGACGGTTCGCCCTGACAATGACGCCAATGAGCGGGTTTACGGGAAGAAGGTCGAAGCAGAATCCATCGTGTTCAAGGGTGCCGTTGCGGTTCCTCCGGCCGCTCAAAAAATGGTCGCCTACTTGAACCAGAAGTCTCCGAAGAACACCTCGGACCCCGATTCGCTCAAGTAAACACCGTTAAAACCCAGCGGCCGTCCCATGACACCCCGGTGCAAACCGGGGTGATCTATTTTCCATTCGTCGCGGACGCGGCCGCTGGGTGCGTGTAATCGTCTGAACTAACAGGCTTGACATGTACCCCAATATGACTTATAGTCATTTATGAGGATTGGTCATCATGCCTCCACGTCCCTACCCAGACTCCCAAGCAACTGCTACCGCTCCCATTCCTACCTCCGACCGTCGCCAACGGCGGAGTGCAGAAACCCGCGAACGTCTTTTCCGCTCCGCTCTCAAACTTTTCGTCCAGAAGGGATTTGCCGAAACCACCGTCGAAGATATCACCGAGGCTGCTGACGTCGGCAAAGGCACTTTTTTTAATTATTTCCCGAGCAAGGACCACATTTTGCTGGCCTTCGGAGAGATGCAGCTTAGCAAGTTGGAATCGGCGATCGAGTTGGCCCGCGGCAGCGGTGAGCCCATGCCGGAGTTTCTCCGTTCGCTCGGCGTCCGCATGACCCAGGAGCCCACTCGCAACCCGGCCATCATCCGGGCTCTACTCCAAGCCTATCTGTCTACTACTCCGGTTCGTGCAGCGATGATGGACTTGCAGCGGCGCGTCCATGCTCTCCATACCCAGATGATCCAGCTCGGCCAGGAGCGCGGTGAAATCCGCGACGACCTTCCGGCTGCGGAGATTGCCAACGTCTTTCGGCAAACCATATTCGGCACGCTGCTGATTTGGTCGCTCTACGGCGACGCGACGCTGCATTCACGGATCGAAACCGCGTTCAATTTGCTCTGGACGGGCTTGGCGCCTCGCGGGAGTTCGGCGCCGTTGCCAGCGCCTTTATTCACGTCGGGAGACTAGTTTCATGAACCGCAAGCGCATCCTGATCGTGCTAATCGCCGCCGTCGCGCTGGCTGCTACCGTGCTCTACGCCGGTTGGTTCCGCCGCGACACCGCTTTGCAGGGCTCCGGCACCGTCGAAGCCCGCAATATCCGCGTCGGCTCCAAAGTTGGCGGCCGCATCGACAAAGTTTTGGTACGCGAAGGCGATTCCGTCCAACCCGGCCAGGTCTTGATCACCTTTGACGACAAAGAATTGCAAGCCGCCCTGGAGCAGTCCCGAGCCAACGACGAAAAAGCCCGGCGCGGCTATCGGCCTGAGGAAATCGCTGAAGCCCGCGCCGCCGCGGCTCAAGCCAAAGCAGACTTCGAGTTGAAAAAGAACGGTTATCGACTGGAAGATATCGCAGCCGCCCAAGCCGATCTGGATCGCGCCAAGGCCGACGAAACGCGCACTCACTTAGATTTCGACCGCTATGATGCTCTCGCAAAAAAGGATCTCGTCTCAAAGCAACAGCTTGATTCCGCCGAAGCCAATTGGAAAATGGCGCTGGCGCAACAGCAGAATGCCCGACATAAGCTCGATGAACTGCAGCGCGGCTATCGCCCCGAAGAAATCGCCTCTGCCGAGGCGCGCTACCATCAGGCTCAGGCCACACTGGAAAAGCTCGAGCATGGCAATCGCCGGGAGGACGTCGACCTGGCAAAAGCAGGTTTGTCCTACGACGAAGCCCGTTTCCGTGAGCGCCAAGTCATCGCTCCTTCCGCTGCGACTGTCGAAGTTCTCGATGTGCGCCCAGGCGACCTGATTGCTCCCAATACGCCGGTTGCCACCCTTCTGGAGAAGGGTCAAATCTACGTTCGCATCTACATTCCCGAAACTGAAATCGGCAGAGTCAAGGTCGGCCAAAAAGCTGAAGTTCGCGTCGATTCCTTCCCAAAAACCGCTTTCGACGGCGTCGTCGAGCAGATCAACCAGCAGGCGGAATTCCTGCCGCGCAATGTGCAAACTCGCGAAGAGCGCGTTCACCAGGTCATTGGCATAAAAATTCGCATCAATGATCCCGCCGGCCGCGTGCTTGCCGGCATGGCCGCCGATGTGAAACTGAAAGCGGAGAACTGACGCGATGGCAACTCCCTTGGAATTCGCGCCGCAACTCGCCATCTCCGCGAACAATCTTGTGCGCCGTTTCGGTAACTTCACGGCCGTGAATGACGTCAGCTTCCGCGTCGAAAAAGGCGAAATCTTCGGATTCCTCGGCCCCAATGGCAGCGGAAAAACTACTGTCATCAAGATGCTCACCGGCCTTTTGCCGCTAAGCGGCGGTGAGGCTTTGGTCGAAGGCCTCAATGTCCGCACGGATTCCGAATCCGTTCGTGAACGTATCGGCTACATGTCGCAAAATTTCAGCCTCTACTACGATTTGACGGTCACGGAGAATTTGCAGTTCTACGGCCGGATTTATAGCTTGGAGCTCGCGCGGCTGAAGCGCCGCATCGACGAAATTGTCCAGCTCAACGGCCTCGAGCCGTACTTGAATCGGCTGGCCTCGCAACTTTCCGGAGGATGGAAGCAGCGCCTCGCCCTCGGCTGCGCGATGTTGCACGAGCCGAAGCTTCTCTTTCTGGACGAGCCCACCGCGGGCATCGATCCCGTCGCTCGCCGCCAGCTCTGGGATCTGCTCTTCGAGCTCTCCGGGCATGGCATCACGTTTTTTGTCACCACTCACTACATGGATGAGGCCGAACGCTGCAGCCATGTCGCTTATATTTATTACGGCAAGCTCATCGCCGACGGCACACCCAATTCACTCCGCGAACTCCCAGACGTTCAGCCGCAAGGCACCTTCCGCGTGGAAATTACAACGCCTGAAGTCACCCGCGCCCTTCGCTTCGCGCGCCAGATTCCCGGCATTCGCAGCGCCACCATTTTCGGGCAATCGATCCATGCCCTCATCGATGACCACTTCAATCTCGACGATCTCCGCAACCAACTGCTGAAGAACGGCATTGCCGTCGCCGAGATACGTCCGCTCGCTCCGAGCCTCGAAGACGTTTTCGTCGAGCTGACCTACAAGCACCAAGCTCTGCTTGAGGCTTCCCATGCGTAATTACTTTCGCGGCTTCGGCGCCGTTTTTTACAAAGAAGTGCTGCACGTCCGGCGCGATCCCGCGACGCTCTTTTTTTCTCTGGTGATTCCGCTTTTGCAGATGGTGGTGCTCGGTTTTGGCATCGATACCAACATCCGCCAGGTCAACACGGTCGTGTATAACGCCGACGGACGCCGCGAAAGCCGCGAACTCCTCGACCGCCTGAAGAATTCAGACACCTTTCACATTTTCCGTTACGTTGATAACGATAAGGATCTCAACGACGCCATCGTCGCCGGGAGAGCGCGCGTCGGCATAAAAATTCCGGTGGACTATTCGGACCGGCTCATTCACAACATGAGCGCCCAAGTCCTCGTGCTCATCGACGGCTCGGACTCTTCCGTCGCCGGCCAGGCCATCAATGTGACCACCGCTATCGGCCTCGATGAATCCCTTCGCCGCGTCCTCGCAGATCGCTCCACCTTTGCTGTCGATATGCGGCCAAAAATTCTGTTCAATCCGGACTCGCGTTCACCGAATTTTCTTCTGCCCGGTCTAACCGCGATTCTCCTGCTGAACGTCACTACGTTCCTCACGGCTTTTTCCATCGTTCGCGAAAAGGAACGCGGCACGCTGGAACAGTTGTTCGTCACGCCAGTGCGTCCGATGGGTCTTTTGCTCGGCAAACTACTTCCCTATCTCGGAATCGGGTTTGCCGAACTTTGCGCGATTGTCACCTTCATGCGCTTCGTCTTTCAGGTTCCTATTCATGGCAGCGTCATCCTGTTGGGATTCCTTTCCATTCCGTATCTGTTCGTTTCCCTTTCCATCGGCATTCTGGTCTCCAGCAAAGCCAAGACGCAGTCCGAAGCCATCCAACTCGCTTTCCTGACTTTTCTTCCCAGCATCTTTTTCTCTGGTTACATTTTCCCGCGCGAAACCATGCCGACTTTCTTCTACGTCATCAGCTACTTCATTCCCGCCAGCTATTTCATCAACATCACCCGCGGCATCATCCTCCGCGGCGCCGGTATCGCCCAGCTCTGGACAGACGGCCTGGCCCTCTTTGCTATCGGCTCGTTTCTCCTGATCATTGCCGCCCGTCGTTTCCAGAAAAAAGTCATTATGGCGTAGCCTTCGCGCATCATTTTGTTTTTGACCACGCACAGCGTATTCTGCTGAACTGTTCCCCTGTCTTAGGAGACTGCTTGTCCTGTCCGATTTGCGAAAAGCGTAAAGAGGCGCGCTTCTGTCCCGCGAAGGGAGAAAAAATTTGCGCCGTTTGCTGCGGCACTGAACGGGAAGTCTCGATTGATTGCCCGTCCGATTGCTCGTATCTCCTGTCGGCACACCGCTACGAAGACGGGCACCAGCGCTCCCTGTCCGCCTATACTCCTCTACTCGACGAAAAAATTCCTCAGGATATCGTCTACACGCATCAGCAGCTCATGGCCGCGCTGGCCTTCTCTATCGCCAAGTTCTGCACGGTCCAGCCGACCGCCGTGGACACCGACGTCCTCACCGCCATCGAAGCTCTGGCCCATACGTACAAGACGCTCAGCTCCGGCATCATCTACGAAAAGCCGCCGGAAGCGCCGCTCCCTCGCGAACTCTACGCCGCACTGATCGCCTTCCTCACCGAAGTCAAAAAGCAGCAAGCGGAACGCGCCAACTCCACCGCTCTCAAAGATATGGACTTGTTTTATCTGTGGGTTTTTCTCTACCGCATGGGTCTGCTACGCACCAACGGCCGTCCGCGCTCCCGCCGCTTCATCGAATTCTTGCGCAGCCAGTTCCCGCAATCCCCCGAACTCAAGCGCGAAGAATCCCGCATCATCGTCCCATAAGGCTTTTGGAGTGCGGCAGCTTTCTGCTTTCCCTCCAACCTCGGTCACCCCGTCGAGCAAGCCCGCAGTCGCTCTAACTCCTGCGCCTCCGATCGCGCATCCCAACTCAACGCCATCTGGGAGCACGGCGCCTTCCCCTTCGCTTCCACCCACGGCCGTGCAGCAAAACCAAACTTCTCCCGTATCCTGGCCACTCGTTGCGAAGCCTTCTTTCGATACTCTTCCGGAGCATAACCATTTTTCGCATACCATTCTTCATACTGCTTCGCCAGCCTGGGAAACTTTTCCCGCACAAAAGGCAGAAACTGCTTTGCCGACGACGGCATCAGGAACAACACGCCCGAAAAGAACCACTGTGCGCCAGCCTCCTTCGCCGCCGCTGCCACAGTTTCCAAGTCCCCATCGCGATCCGTGATTCCCGGGATCAGCGGCGAAGCTGACACTCCCACCGGAAGCCCTGCGTCCCGCAGTTGCTTCACCGCCGCCAGGCGCAAATCGGGGCGCGGCGCGCGCGGCTCCAGCAATCGCGTCAGCCCAGCTCGCAACGTCGTAATCGTAATGTCGATGCCCAGATTGGAGCGCTCCGCAATCCGCTGCAGCACATCGATGTCCCGCACGATCTGGTTCGACTTGGTGATGATCGAAACACTCAGCCCTTCCTTCTTCGCCAACTCTTCCAGGCAAGCGCGCGTCACTCCGTACTCCCGCTCCGCCGGTTGGTACGGATCAGTCGCGGTCCCAATGGCAATATGGTCCGGCCGCGCCCCGCCCGGCGCTTCCGACTCATACGAATATTTGTGCGCCACATCCCACGCTAGCAGCGGCGCGGCATCCTTCTTCACATAAATCTTTTTCTCGAACTCCGATCCATCCAGCTCCATGTATTCGTGCGTGTACCGCGCGTAGCAATACTTGCAGGCAAATTCGCATCCCCGGTAAGGATTGATCGTCCATTCGAAAGGTACGCGCTTCGAATCGCACCGGTTCAGGATCGACTTTACCGGAAGCACAAAGTATTCCGGCTTCTCGGCCGATTTTCGCCGCGTTTCCGCCGGCGGGGAGGATGCTGCGAGGCGGGCGATGCCAACCAGCCGCGCGTGTGCGCGTTCTGGGGGAACCGCAACAGCATTTCGGACCGGACCCATTTCACGGTTTTGGCTTCCGTGCTGGGTCCCGGATGCCGGGGGGCAATCCAGCATCGCTTGATTCGAAACATTGCTGCGTTGGTCCACGACCGGGGCAAGGCCCTGGACCGCTTGCATTGGGTTTACAACTTCAGGGCACTCAGGAAAGAGACCTACTGAGGTTGATAAAACGCGGCGGCGTCGAAAGCGAAAACTCGGCGCCGGTAGGGAGTGAACTGGAGACATAACCCACCTCGAAGCACGGCACAAGTATTTCGCTTTTTGTTCGCTACGTCAAGCAATATTTTCGCTTTTTATTCGTGGGCGGTCGGGCGCTTTCCTGGTTCCAACCCAACCTCCGTGGAAACCACGCTTGGACCGATTACACTCAAGCAATTGCCTCTCCCGCTCTCAGAGGGTATTCTCAATGTCCAGGAGAACCGCAGTCCCCATGCCTAACGGATTGAAACGCGTTCTCATTGCGGGTTGCTTGCTACTTGGTGGCCTGCCGGTGCTTACTTGCGGTCAGAATCCTCCGCCGGCCAAGAAGCCTGCCTCAGTTCCCCCGGGTCCTCCCGCCCCTCAGTCGACTCACTACCCCATCTTCATCCTGGCGTTTGGAAACGAGCCCAACTGGAGTCTGCGCATCGGCCAGAAGGGCCCCGAACGGCTGGATCGCCCGGGGTATCCGCCGATTCCGCTCGAACCTGCCGAAGTCACCCACGAAGCCACCGCCGATTCGTGGACT
Source organism: Candidatus Acidiferrum sp. (assembly GCA_036522305.1). GTDB lineage: Bacteria > Acidobacteriota > Terriglobia > Acidiferrales > UBA7541 > Acidiferrum. The sequence continues at coordinate 17,591 of DATDGB010000038.1, forward strand.
TACCACGCCAAGGATTCCGCGACGGGTGCTGCGGTCGCCCTCCATCTTTCGCGCGAAGCCTGTACCGACGCCAAGAACGATACGCTGACTCCAGCACCGCCACCCTCGGGGAAGTACCCCTTCCGCGCCTCAGTCGATCACCCCCAAGTCGGCACTCTCAAAGGCTGTGCCCGCATTGCCGCCGAGCTTTTTCCCCGGATCAACAATCAACCCGACGAGGACGAAGACGCCGACAAGAAGAAGCCGCCCGCCCCAACTATCACGAACTTCAAGGCTCCTGTCGCCGTTGCCTACTTGAATTCGGCAGGAGCTGTTGTTCTGAGCCGTGGCAAGGCGAAAAAGATCGCGGCGCCGGAGGGCTCTGGACTGACCCTCTCCCACGATGGCAAGAAACTCCTGTACACGCGCTCCGATTCAAAGACCGGCCCCGAGCGCACCATCGTTCTTTACGATTTTGACTCCGGTAAATCCCTGGATCTGGTGCATGGCTATGTGCGGGATGCCTTTTGGTCGCCTGATGACTCCCACATCGCTTTTCTGAAAGCCCTGGACCGTTCCTGGCAGGTCTGGACTTTCCCCGCGGGCACCCCGGAATCAGCCGTCATCTTTTCTCCACAGCCCGTCAGCGCGCTGCACGGCTGGATAGACAGCCACACCATCCTGGCGACAGATATGCTCGATGCCTACTGGCTCAGCGATGAGACTCTGCCTCAGGCCGTGACACTCAAGGACATTTACGGGCCCGCTTTTCAGGTCATGAGTTCGGACACAATTCGCGTAAGCCCCATCAATCCGGACTTGCTGCTGATTTCGGCCGACTATCTGTCAGCGCCAACAGGAGCTCCCGTCGACTCCATGGGCTTGGCGGCGGGGTTTTTCCTCTATGAATTGCGCTCGAAGCGCCGCGCGACGCTCTGCCCGCCTGACCAGTGGGGCCGTGCGGTGGAGTGGTCGCGCGACAGCCTGCAGGTATTTTTCACCGGAATGGATTCCTCGCATCGCCTAATCGTCAACCGAATCTTTTGGGATGGCACGAGTCTCCAGCGTTTGCTTACCGGCAGCAATTACGTCGTCGGACAGTAGCCCCAACGTAAGGTGCTGGGGGCACCCTCGCCCGTGCCCGATAAGTCGCAGTCGATTGATTCCATTCGCGTCGAAGACGGGATGGGGCTATACTTGGTATTGTGAGTACTAGTCCCACTCCCATCCCTCAAAAGGTCGGCATCCTTGTCCTCGACAACGATGCCACCGGCGGAGCCGCCGTCAAGCAAATCCTTGATTCTGAGGGCTGGCGCGTTCGAGTCGTTCCCGATGTCCAGCTTCTACTGGCCGAATTGAAAACCGGGGAATGGTCTCTGGTGATCGCCAACGTGGCTCTTACCGGGGTAGAAGGTCCGGTCTTCGTCACCCTGCGCGAGCTTGCCAGCGTCTCTTCCGACGATGGTGGCCGCGTTCGTGTCTTGTACCTCATCCCGGAAATGGCCAGCGGCCAGTACCTTGCCCATCTGGAAGCGGCGCGGCTTCCTTATGTGCTTCGCCCCTACCATCTTCACGATTTTCTCGAGAAAGTCAGCGACCTGCTTGTCGAAGTGAAGGCCATCGAAGGCCCTATCCGCCAGGTTCGGCACGAGTTCGGCGCTCTGCGCAAGAAAAAGAAACTGGCCAGTCGTTCCAACTCCATGTTCGCTTCGCGCGACTCTTTCTCCTACTCTGACGAGGAACTCGCTGAATACGAGAAAGCGGAAAGCGAAGCCTCCAGCTCCAAGCGCAATAAGCCCCGCACCAATCTCGGCGGCTCCGACCGCTAGGCAATTCGCTTAAAGTTCATCTAATACCCAGATTCCCCCGCAAGAATTTTGCGCTTCCCCGTTCTAACTCCGAATCGTGCCCTCGCTGGTTCGCTCTGATCGGAGCCAGGGTCACGCACAGGAGGCTTTTATGGAACGGTCGATTTTCACCGCCCTCATCGGCGGACTTCTTGGCATCACGGCCTTTGGCGGTTTGGCTTTAGTGGGCTCAGTTCCCGGAACGCCCGAGCCGGCGCCGTCTCGACCCGAAGGTGAATGGCGCCTTCTCGATCCCGTCATTTACGAAAACATCTCCGTCTTCCCCGTGGTCAGCTCCCATAACCAGGACACCAGTTCGTTCCTCACTCTCGAGGAAGGTCTCTCCACCGGAGAAGTGGCCGTGCATGAGCAAGGTTCAGAAACCATGGTTCGAGGTCGCGACGGCCGTCCGGTCTATATTCCGCGGCCCACTACCGGCGGGTCGGTCAACCAGCTTGTTCTGATTAATCGCAGCCGCCGCCCACTCTTGCTCCTCGCCGGCGAACTGGTTAGTGGCGGCAAGCAAGACCGCGTCATCGGCAAGGACCGCATCGTTCCCGCTGGCGGGCCTCCTCTTCCGCTCGATGTCTTCTGCGTAGAGCACGGCCGCTGGACCGGCAGCGCGCAATTTGCCGCAGCGAATACCATCGTTCACCCGAGCGTGCGCGAGAGCGCGGCCGTTGATCAGGCGCAGACCAAAGTATGGGATTCCGTTCGTAACGGGACGAACCTCAAGGCTAAGCCCGCGGCTCCACCCGCGAGAATCGCTGAACCCAATATTCAAGGCGCCATCGCCGGAAATGGCCGCACAGAAGCCTACGAAAAAATTTACGAGTCGCGCGCCGTCGGCGTCTCCATCGATGATTTCGTGGACGAAGTGCAGCGTCGATTCGCAAGCGCTACGTCCGGCCTGAAAGGCGAACGAGTTGTCGGTGTCGTGGTGGCTTACGGCGGCGACGTGGCCTGGAGCGACATCTTCGCTTCCGGCGATCTATTCGACCACTATTGGCGCAAACTTCTCCGCAGCTACGCCGTCGAAGCCATGACTCGCCCCAGCTACCGCATGGCCGCTTCGCGCGACAATGCGTACGAGTTCTTGCGCCGCTTGAACGGCCGCGAAACTCAGGAAACCGAGCCCGGCGTGTATCGCTGGCGCGAAATCAAGGAAGGCCAACTCGCCCAAATCGAGATCGACGCGCTCCAACCCAAACCGATGACATTGCACCGGCTGCTCCTGCACCGCACCAGTTGACGCAATCAGGAGGTCAGCGCTTGTAGGGGCGCAGCCTGCTGCGCCCCTACTCGGCAGAATCAAGACGTCGTACGGTACTGCGATCTGAAGTCTCCGCAAGAAGTTGCATCACATTCTTTTTCAAATTCGGGTGCAAGACGTCCGCCGCAATCTCCACCAACGGCACCAGCACAAACCGCCGCAAGTGCATTCTCGGATGCGGCACCTGCAATTCCGACGTCTCAATCATCTCCGAGCCGTAAAGCAGGATGTCCATGTCAATCAGCCGCGGCCCCTTCGCCACCAGCTTCTTGCTCCCCATGCGCATTTCGATATCACGCAAGGCCCGCAATACTTCCAGCGCCTGACTCTCCGTCACTCCCTCGACCGCGCAATTCAAAAACCACTCCTGCTCCAGAAAATCCACCGGCTCCGTCTCATAAAACGACGAGACCCGCGTAACACGCACACCCGTAGCAGGAAGCGCCGCAATCGCCGCGCGCAAATTCACTTCTCTGTCCCCTACGTTTGATCCCAGCGAAAGGTAAACCGTTGTTTCAGCCATGCGCGTGCATCGGCGAACCTACTTCACCGTGTCCGCACCCGCCTTCGCGCACTGCGCATCCTGCGCGCTCGTCGCGCCGCTGACGCCAATCGCGCCCACGATCTTTCCATCCATCACCAGCGGAATCCCTCCCTCCACCGGCGTCACTCCCTTAAGCCCCAGTACACGCAGTCCATCCCCGCCGGCCGCCAACGCGTCTTGAAATGCTTTGGTCGGACGCTTGAACAATGCGGCAGTACGGGCCTTGTCGATGGCCACTTCGGCGCTGCCGAGTTGCGTGTTGTCCATTTTTTCATAATAGATAAGATTGCCCGCCGGGCCCACGATTGCCACTGCCATGGTCCAATTATTTTTTGCGGCTTCGGCCAGCGCCGGCGCGGCAGCTTTTTTGGCATTCTCCAGGCTGATGGCCGGACCGTAGGGGTTCGACATTTGCGCCACCGCGCTCCCCAGCGCAGCTAGTACGACGAGCAGCACAACGAGAATCTTCACCATGCTTTTCCGTGACATGTTTTCTCCTCCTCGAATTCGACTAGCGGCCACGTTCACACTGCAACGCCCTTACACCCCTGGGAAACTCGCTCACAAATGCTTTCGCTCACTTGCTCTCTGCCACGCATGCGAAGTTGCCCGCGTCGTTGGTGTCTCCTTTGCCCTTGTACTTGGCAATCTGCGGATACGGACAAAGCGGCCGGCTCATTTTCGCACCCTTCGACGGATCGCCGCCTTCATTCTTTGTCGCCACAATCACGTTAGGCGCAATTCCTTTCTCAACCCATTGTTCGAGCGCCACCGCCATGTTGTGCTGCGGATCCTTCGCACCCCCGCCCATGCCGAATGAATCAGGCCCCGGACCACCGCCGCAATGCTGCATTCCCGGCGCCATGTAAAGCCGCACAAACGCTTCCGGTTCTTGCCCGCGCATCCTGTTGATCACGTCGTTGTAATAATCAATGGTGTTGAGCGCAGAAATGGCGGGATCGTTCCACCCGTGATAAAGAATCAGCTTCCCGCCCCGCGTCTTGAACGCCACAAGATTTGCTTCCGTCGCGTTCAAGGTCTGCGCTGTCTTTTCATCCGCTGCTTTCAACGCTTGATCGATGTTGGCGTCCCGATAGCTCCAGTCGGCCTTCTCATAAACCATATTGGAAAAATATCCCCCGCCGAAGGCGAACATCAGGCTCTTGCCCGCCGCAGATCCCGTAATCCACGTGCTCCATCCTCCTTGTCCTTCCTCCGCTCCCGGCAAATAGCCCGGAAAAATCTTTCTTCCTGCCGCATCGTTCGGCCCTTCGTACAATTTTTTCAGTGCTATCGCCTGCGCCGCCGTCAGGCACTTCTCCGAGTCGCCCGCTTTGCAAAGCATCGTTGCCGGATCGAAACGGCATTTCCTCGGATCGTTCACTATGCCGTCAGCCACTCCATCCTGCGCGTCGCAGGCCGCGTTCACTGCGCTCGCAATCGCCGGCAGTTTGCTGGATGGAATATAACTGGCCGGATCGAGCGTCGTAGCCTGGGCATCCGCGAGCGCTTTGGTCAGCAGGTGCGTCCAGAAGTTGGCCGGCGCTCCCGCGAGGATGCCATCGTAGTCTTCTGGGAAGCGCTGTGCTTCCATTAATGCCTGCCGCCCGCCGTTCGAACAACCCGCGAAATACGAGTGTTGCGCATCTTTGCCATAAAACGCTTTGACCACTTCTTTGGCCACCCGGGTCATCTCGTGGATTCCCCGGTAGCCGAAGTCCGTCACCTTTTCGGGATGTCCCAGCGCCCAACTCGCGTCGGTGCCTCCGCCCGCGTGGCCGGTATCCGTGCCCACCGTTGCGTAGCCCTGGTAAACAGCGGCTCCCAGTTGCCGGTATCCAATCTCTCCGGCGAACCCTCCATTGCCCTGGCCCTGCAGTTTGCCGTTCCAACTAGCCCCATTCTGTTCGTTCCCCGGCATCCAGACTTCGATCTTGATCGAGGAATCAGCGCTCGGCGTCGCTTCCACCACCACCCGGCAGAATGCCAGAAGCATTTTGTAGAAAGACGGGTCTCCCATCATCCAGGGAGTCATATTGGGAGGAGGAGTGAAGGCTCCAGCTGCAACCGTCTGTGCCGAATGGATTTTCGCGCCGATCAATTCCAGTTGCGCCAATCCTTCACAGGAATGTGTTCCGGACGGCGCAACCTGCCCGTGGGCCCCATACGCCATTAACATCGCGCCGACCGCCGCTAGAACCATCTTCCGCATGACCAGTTCCTCCATCCTGGGATATCAAGTCCTTTATGCCGAGCCGCACGTTAGCCCAAGTGCAAACTCCCGCGCAATGTTTTTCGCGGCTGCGTCCGGTCTTCTCTATCATTTCCAAACCTGTCACCATCGCCTATGGAACATTCACACGCCATTAACAAGCTGTTGTTAGTCTTCGCAAGCATCCTTGGGTCGGAATCCTTTCCCCCGCAGGCCCCGGGAATTCCGGTGACCCCATTGAGCGACACGCAAACTTCTGATCGGAGAACCAGCGCCCGGCGCGCCGCCGATTGGCGCGTTCTGTTTGGCCCACCCGGCCAACTATCGCCCGGTTTCCTGGCAGATATGAGCCCAGTGGGCGTGAGCATCTTGAGCGAGATTCAGTATCCCGCGGGAACGGAAATCGAAGTTCATTTCGGTGTGCACGACAATCATCCGTCCGGAAAGCTGCAGATGCGCGCCGTGGTCCGGCATTGCGGCAAAGGAAGGTTAGGAGTTCAGTTCGTGAACGTGGAGCCGGCGCAGCGCGACCACTGGTGGAAGATCATGCGCAGCGATTTCTAGGGCCATTGCCGATCAGCTGTTCACAACCGTTGAACAATTTGCAATCTGAGGTTTAGAATGCGGCCATGCGCAAGGTCGTCCTGGGCCTCGGCATCAGCCTCGACGGTTACATCGCCCGCCCCGATGGCGCGGTCGATTTTCTCTTCATGCCCAAGGACTATTCGATGGGACCATTCTTCGCCACCATCGATACCACCATCATGGGGCGCAAAACCTATGATGCCGCTCTCAAGATGGGCGGGGGCGGATTCGGCGATTCCAAAATGAAGAGCTACGTGTTCTCCCATTCCCAGCCGCCCGGCGAGCGCGGCGGCGTCACCTTCGTCAACGAATCGCCCAAGAGTTTCATGGAAAAAGTTCGCAAGCGCCCCGGAAAAGATATCTGGCTCATGGGCGGAGGCGAACTCGCCCGCGACTTCCTGAAAGACGACGTGGTTGACGAGCTTTACATCGGCATCGTTCCCGTCCTGATCGGCGAGGGCCTCCCGCTTTTCCCCAGCGGCTTCCCGCAACGTGAATTCACCCTGCTCGAAAACAAAACCTTCTCAAAAGGCCTGATCGCCCTCAAGTACGCCCGCACCAGGCAGAGACCAAAGGGCAAGAAGTAGGCTCGGGTACTCGCTCCGACTAGTTGGCTTTGCAACTAGAAAAGGCGGGGCTGGCGCCTGGGCACCTCGCGGCCAAAATATTCGTAGGCGCGCGAGGTGGCGACGCGGCCGCGGGGCGTGCGGTCGATCATGCCGATTTGCATGAGGTAAGGCTCGTACATCTCTTCGATGGCGTCTTCTTCTTCGGAAAGGGCGGCGGCCAGGGTGCCGAGGCCGACGGGCCCGCCCGCATACTTATCGAGCAAGGCGATCATCAGGTTGCGGTCGACTTCGTCGAGGCCGCTCTCATCGACGCCCAGCATTTGCAATGCTTCCTGCGCGACGGCGCGGGTGATACGGCCAGCCGCGCGCACTTCCGCAAAATCGCGCGCGCGCCGCAGCAGGCGATTGGCGATGCGTGGGGTGCCGCGGCAGCGGCCGGCGATTTCCTCGGCGCCGCCCTCGTCCATCTGGATGTTCAGGATTTTCGCGGAACGGTGAATGATGATCAGCAAATCCGCTGGCTCGTAGAAATCCAGCCGGTGCACAATGCCAAACCGCGAGCGCAGCGGCGCGGTAATCAATCCCGCACGGGTCGTCGCACCGATCAACGTGAAGTGGCCCAGCGGAAAAGGATGAATCCGCGCTCCCGGTCCTTGGCCAATAATCAGGTCCACGCGAAAATCTTCCATCGCGGGATACAACACTTCCTCGACAGCGGGTTGCAAGCGGTGGATTTCATCCAGAAAGAAAACTTCCTTTTTTTCGAGCGAGGTCAAAATGGCCGTCAGATCGCCTTTGCGCTCCAGGAGCGGCCCGGCGCTGGTCTTGATCGGCACATTTAATTCATTGGCAATGATTTGGGCCAGTGTCGTCTTTCCGAGTCCGGGCGGTCCGTACAGCAGCACGTGGTCGAGCGCCTCGCCGCGGCTCCGCGCCGCATCGATGGCGATTTGAATGTTTTCTTTGACGCGCTTCTGCCCGATGTATTCATCCATGCGCTTCGGCCGCACGCTGACGTCGAGCCGCGCGTCCTCGTCGAACGCCTGCCCGGACAAAATCCGCTCTGGCTGCCGCTCGTGCATCATCCGTTTTGCCGTTCCATCCGCCATTTCTTCTCTGTGAACGCTGCGCTCTCCATGTCCTCTGCGTTAAATCTTTTTCTCTATGGTCGCGCGGCTCTCCCTTTTGGCACGCTCAACGCCTGCAATGTGCCGCGCAGCAATTTCTCAAAATTCCCCGAACCCGACTCGCGCTTCGCTTCGCCTACCGCGGTTTCAGCGGCGCGGCTGTCGTACCCAAGGTTCACCAGCGCCGAGATGACATCGGCCTCGACGCCCGCGGGCGAAGACGCCGCCGGTCTCTCCGTCTCGACCGTCACCGCTTCCAGTTTGTCTTTCAGTTCCACAACCATGCGCTCCGCCGTCTTGCGTCCCACGCCAGGAATCCGCGTCAAGCGCGCCAGGTCGCTGCCGCGAATCGCCGGCACAAGTTCTTCGACGCTCATGCCGCTCAATATTTTCAGCGCCAGCGTCGGCCCCACGCCGGAGGCCGAAAGCAGCATCTCAAAAAAATGTTTTTCGCGCGATGAGACAAATCCGTAGAGCGCCAGCGCATCTTCCCGGACATGGGTATGAATCAGGAGGGTCACTTCCGTATGCAGTTCGCCGAGCGCGGCGTACGTCGAGAGCGGCACCTGCACGAGGTAGCCCACGCCGCCCACGTCCACGAGCACTTGATTCGGTCTTTTTTCGGCGAGCCGTCCGCGAAGCTGGCCAATCATCGCTCGCCAGTATTGCCGCTTTTCCTTCGCCCGTCAACGCGGATGAGGGGTGTTACGCACTGAGGGGAAATTGCTACAGCCTGCTTAGGGTCCGCCGAAATCACTGCTTGTGGGACCAGTACGATTCGGACGAAATATAATCTGGATCGTCCGGTGTCAACCTTCGCTGCCAGGGATAGTAGAGAAGCTCGACACGTGCGGATGGATGGCCTTTGCCTATCCAATTTACGAACGCTACCCAAATAACACCAAGTGTAAAACTCGCGATGCGGTAAATAAAGAGTCCCAGCGTCACACCCAATGCAACATCCCAAACCATAGTCGTGGGTCCTCCTGATTTTCCATTAGTTCTTCGCCACCAGACAGATTACCGCACCGGATTTTTTTATGCGTTGAA
>DATDGB010000039.1:0-14491 GCA_036522305.1 Candidatus Acidiferrum sp.
TCCCACCATTGAATTTGCATAGGGCCCGCGTCCACCGCAACCACGGGCGGCCACGTCCAAACGGCTTTACCGGACGCGCGCAGAACTCCGCGCCTCCGTTCACTCCTCGCCGAGAACGCGCATCCGGTAAAGCGCTAGCGTTTACCAAGCACAACCCTGAGCGCGTCCAATCTCGGTTTCCTGTGCTCGCATAGGGCAAGGATCTTCACTATAATTTTCCCCGAGAACGCTCTCTGTTGCTTCAGTTCAGCTCGACGCCGTTCGGGTTGCTTGCGAGCATTTGTGCAGGCGGTGATGAAAACCCAACGGCTTTGGATGGTTAGCAGAACGGTAGCAACCGATCGTTTCCGACAACTCGCCATGCAATCACCAAATTCGGAAACCCTATCGCCCCCGGATTCGGCCGTCGCGCCCGCACCTGATTTCCGTGGTCGCTGGTGGATCCGCATCGCCCTCTTCGTGCTTCACATCGCCATTCTGGTAGCAGCAATGTCGTTAACCCCGCCCGGATATTTCTTTGAGCTCGGCGCTTTCACCGGTTCCATTCTCCTCTTCAGCAGCATTCTCCTGTGGGGGCTTTTGTGCTCTGTAAAGACCCGCAGAGAGATCTTGTTGTACTGCGTCCTCGCGCTTGTGCAGGCTGGCTTCATGGCATTGGTGGGACTGCACTTCCGGGCTGAGGACAGGGCGCTCCAACCGATCATGAACGAGCTTGCGATAAGACGAATCGAGTGGGCGTCTCAGATGGAGCCGTTCCGCATGGATACTCTTTTCGAGATGACTTCAGGTAAGCGCCAGCTGAGTGTTGAGGAACTTCGGGAACTCCAGACTCGCGCGCGGGCCGCGAAAGCAAAGCTAAGCGAACTGCAGTCCGAGGCGATGCGCGCGATCGCAGAGGCAGAGAGTCGTCTTGCGGCAGTGAGTTCTGGAGCGGCTCGCGACTTCCGGCGCGGTGTGGAGAGCACACGGCCCGAATCGGATGAAACGATGAAGCTGATGCAGGACTACTTTGCTGAGATCGAGCAGCTGACGGGGTTGCTGATTGACCAGCAGGGGCGGTATTCCCAAACAACAAACGGCCTGGTGTTCACGAGAGATGAGGACGCTCAGGCATTCAACAAGCAGCTCGATACCATTGCGCGCCTGCAAGAGCAGTTGAATTCACGCGGCAGAAAGGCCAACCAAGCGTTGCCCAAAGTTCCCTCAACGCAATGACCTTCGCTAACTCCCGATGCGTCGCGTTATCGGAACTAACCCACCACCGCATCTGAAGTGGACTGCGGCTCGAGTCGCAGATGTTCTCCCATTGTAGTGCGCTGGACGGAGAGGGCGGCGGCGGATACACTTGTTGGTATTCCGCTTGTTTTGAGATGCATACGCGCGAATTCATTCTAGGAATGGACGGGCATGCTACGTTTTTACACCGCGGGTGAATCCCATGGGCAGGCGCTGCTGGCGTTTATCAGCGGGCTGCCGGCGCAGATGCCGATCGATGTGAAGTTTATCAATCACGAGCTGCGGCGGCGCCAGCTTGGCTATGGCCGCGGTGGCCGGCAGAAGATTGAAAAGGATACCGCGGAAATTTTTGCGGGAGTACGCCACGGGAAGACCATCGGCGCGCCGATTGCTCTTCGGATCGAGAATCGGGATTGGGCCAACTGGGAAAAAATTCTGCCGGTAGAAGCGGGGAAAGAAGAGCCCGGCACGCGAAAGCTGGTGGCCCCGCGGCCGGGACACGCGGACCTGGCGGGGTCGCAGAAATTTGATTACCACGACGCGCGGTACATTCTCGAGCGGGCTTCGGCGCGGGAGACTGCCGCGCGGGTAGCGGCAGGAGCGTTTGCAAAACTGCTTCTGAAAGAGTTTGGGACGGAGATCGCGAGCCATACGATCCAGGTAGGCCACGTGCGGATGGAAAAGCCGGCCACTTGGAAAAAAATTCTGGCGGTGAGCAAAGACCTGGATTCACCTTTGCGCTGTATCGACGCGGGTGTTCAGGAAGAAATGAAGGCGGAAGTGGATGCGGTGTTGAAAGCCGGAGACACCGTGGGCGGGATTTTTGAAATTGTTGCGCACAACGTGCCGGTGGGTCTGGGAAGCCACGCGCAGTGGGACGAAAAGCTGGATGGGCGCCTGGCGCAGGCGTTGATGAGTGTCCAGGCCGTGAAGGCCGTAGAGATTGGCGGAGGAGTGGCTGGGGCGGGATCCTTTGGGAGCGAAGTTCAGGACGAGATTTTTTATGAGAAGGCCGAGCGGCGGTTCAGGCGGCATACCAATCGCGCGGGAGGAGTCGAGGGCGGGATCACCAACGGCGAGGATGTGGTCGTGCGCGGGTACTTGAAGCCGATTTCGACCTTGCGGCAGCCGTTGCACACTGCGGACATGGTTACGAAAGAGCCCGTGAAGGCGGCATACGAAAGATCGGACTGGTGCGTCGTGCCGGCGGGGGCAGTGGCGGGCGAAGCCATGGTCGCACTTGTGCTGGCGGATGCTTTTCTGCAAAAATTTGGAGGGGATTCGCTCGCCGAGATGCGGCGGAATTTCGAGAGCTATGGCCGACAAATCGAAGATTTCTGAAGTAGTTGCGCCGGCCGCGACGGAGACGCCGCAAGCGCCGTCAGTGGCGCGCAAGATCTATCCGATCGTGAAGTATGGCGACGCCATCCTGGAAAAGCCTGGCGTGCCAGTCAAGAAATTTGATGCTGAACTGCAAGAGCTTGCAGAGGATATGTTCGCCTCGATGTACGCGGCGCAGGGAGTTGGATTGGCAGCACCACAAATCGGAAAGAGCTTGCGGATTGCGGTCGTGGACGTGACGGGTGGGAAAAACCCGGAGGCCAAGATCGTGCTGGCTAATCCGGAAATTATTCACGCCGAGGGGGAAGTTCGTGAAGAAGAGGGTTGCCTGTCGATACCGGGATTTCGTGGCTACGTGATGCGGCCGCAATTTGTGACCATTAAAGCGCAGAACTCCAAGGGCGAAGAGTTTGAAATTCGCGGGGAGAATTTGCTGGCCCGGGCGTTTTGCCACGAGATCGATCATTTGAATGGGATTTTATTTTTGCAACACCTCAGCATGCTGAAGCGCGATTTGATCAAAAGAAAAATCAAGAAGCTCAGGAAACAGGGCGAGTGGTAAGTGCCAGGGTCGGCCGCCTCGCGGCCGCAGTGGATTGACGATGAGAATTGTCTTCTACGGTACGCCTCAGTTTGCGGTTCCTACGCTTGAATATCTTCTCGCACAAAATTATTTTGAAATCCTGGGCGTGATTACGCAGCCGGACCGGCCCCGCGGGCGCGGGCAGGAAGTTTCTTTTTCGGCGGTGAAGGAATCGGCGCTCGAGGCGAAGATTCCGGTGTACCAGCCGGAGAAGATTCGCGCAGCGGAGAGCGAGGAGCTACTAAGGAAGTTGGCTCCCGACTGCGTCGTGATCATTGCTTACGGGCAAATTATTCCCGCGCGCTTGCTGCCCATTCCAAAACTGGGCTGGATCAATCTGCACGCTTCCCTGCTGCCGAAATTCCGGGGAGCGGCGCCCATCAATTGGGCCATCGTGAACGGCCAGATTCGAACGGGCGTCACGACCATGCGCATCGACGCGGGCATGGATACGGGAGAGATGCTGCTGCAGCGCGAGCTCGAAATGGGCCCGAATGAAACGGCGCCGGAGCTTGCGGTTCGCTTGTCAGAAATTGGCGGACCTCTGATGGCGGAGACTTTGCTTGGAGTGACTGCGGGAACGATTGTTCCGAAGGCCCAGAACCACGCAGAGGCCACTTACGCGCCGATGTTGAAGAAGGAAGACGGCCGCATCGATTGGAGCCGGCCAGCGGTGGAAATTTACAACCGCATGCGCGGGTTCGCGCCGTGGCCGGGGGCCTACACTACTTTCCGGGGGCAGAGCTGCCACGTCTGGGGCGAACCCCTTCCGAACGCCGGTTTCCATGAGACGCCAGGCTCATTTGCCGTTCCGAAGAAGCCCGAAGTCGGATTGTTGGTCGAGTGCGGTGGCGACAGCGCGATTCGTCTAACCCGCGTCAAACTTGAGGGGCGTAAAGAGGTTTCGCCGCTGGAATTCTTCAACGGCGCCCGCCTGCAACCCGGCGAACGATTCAGCGACCTCTGAATGGTCCGCCACACTGCAGTTCTTTGAGTTTAATCTACCAAGTCGTGGGAACCACTCGCGACCGGCGAATCTCGCGATCGGCAGTCAACAAGGTCAAGCCTTCGACCAGTGCCGTCGCTCCGATAATGCGATCGGCCGGATCTTTGGAATAGCTTGGGGGGAGCTCCATCGTGCGTGCGCACGCTCGCGAACTGATCGGCAGTACGGTGAACCGCTCCTCGAGTTCTCGCAACAAAGATTCGAGACTAATGGACAAGTTGATGCGCCCCTTGTTCGCGAGCGTTGCCAACTCCAGGAGTGTGATATCGCAGATTGCCAAGCCGTCCCCATTCTTGCGCGTTTCTTCGATCGTCGCCTTGGCTTTGGCGGACAACCGGGCTGGATCGGATGTCACCCAGAGCACGACATGCGTATCGAGCAGAATCACGCCAGATTGCCCCACTCTTCCAACGTGAGTGCCGGTGAAACGACGTCACCGACAATCGTGACCTTGCCGGCAAGAAAACCGAAGATATCGTCCTTGTCGTCGTTCACCGGAACGAGCTTCGCCACCGGCTTCCCATGCTTGGTGATCACCACTGTCACCCGCTTGGACTGCACCTCGTCCATGATGGCAAGGCAATTCGCTTTGAATGCGCCAGCTCCCATTTTTTTCATCGCCATGCTCCTTTACGTCCATGGTCATTATACCATGGTCACAGAGGCTTGGCGGCGGAATTTGAAATTTCGCCGCCGGCGCACCCGCTAGCCTAGCGAACCCTTCGGCGCCAGCTTGTTTGCGCGCATCTAAACACTCAGGCATACTCAAATTTGTTCTATTTCTTTGGGAATTGCACTCATGGATCGGCCGTGGTTCCGGGAGCTCACATTTCATGATCATTTCTGAATCCTCAAGAACCCGCGGAAGGTGGCATTTCCGCGGGACGGAATTTCTGCGTGCCGCTGCTTGCTGGATGCTCGTTGCCCAACTGGCGGGATTGTCGCTGATGTCCGCGGCGGGCGACAAGCCGGCGGCCGCCAGCGCGGCGAGCGATCCGGTTTTGAAAGCGATGCAAACGGAGATTGCGCGCGCGACCACTGAGTTGGGCAAGGCGGAGCAGCCCCCTTACTACCTCGGCTACACGGTGTACGACCAGGAGTACGTCGTGCTGGTGGGCGCTTACGGCAGTTTGCTGACGAATGCCGCGGGGCAGCGGCGGTTTGCGGATGTAAACATGCGCGTGGGTAAGCCGGAATTGGACAACACGCATGGACAGAGCCGGCCGAGCGGGGTGAATTCCGGTAGCCTGCCGCTGGGCAACGATGGGGACGCCATCGCGCGAGTGCTCTGGGAATTGACGGATCGCGAGTACAAGCGGGCGGTCCCGTCGCTGCTGAACGTTCGAACGAACACGGCGGTGCGTGCGGAAGAAGAGGACAAGTCTCCGGACTTTTCGAAAGAGAAGCCGCAGACACACATTGGAGAGGTAGAGGCGGCGCCGCCGTTCGACCGCACGGCCTGGGAAGGCGAAATCAAGAGGCTTTCGGGAGTGTTCCGGAAATATCCCGAAGTGTACTACGCGACAGTGATGATTCAGGTGCAGCGGACGAACTCGCGAATGGTCTCGAGCGAGGGCAGCGCCATCGTGTCTCCAAGCGCATCGACGCGGCTGATCATGGAAGCGCAGACGCGCGCCGACGACGGGATGGATTTGCTTCGAGTGGAAACATTTCAGGCGCCGGCAGCGAGCAACTTGCCGAGTGAAGCGGAGCTGACCGGCAAGATCGAAAAAATGGCCACGGATTTGATCGCCTTGCGCAAGGCACCAGTGGCGGAGCCTTACGATGGACCGGCAATCTTGAGCGGGCGCGCGGCGGCTGTATTTTTTCATGAAGTGCTAGGTCACAGACTGGAAGGACACCGGCAGCGCGATGAAGAAGAAGGGCAAACATTCACGAAAAAAATCGGGCAAGAAGTATTGCCGAAATTTCTGAGCGTGACGGACGACCCGACGGTGCACGAAATGGCAGGAATGAAGCTGGCGGGCGCTTATGAATTTGATAGTGAGGGCGAGCCGTCGCGGAAAGTGGAAGTGATCAAGGACGGAGTGCTGAAGAATTTTCTGATGTCGCGGATGCCGATCAAGAATTTCGAGCAATCGAATGGACACGGGAGAAACCAGCCGGGGCGGATGCCGACGGGGCGCCAGGGAAATTTGATCGTGACCTCGACGCAAACAGTGCCGGAAGCACAGATGCGGCAAAAGCTGATCGATGAAGTGAAAAAGCAGGGCAAGCCCTACGGCCTGTACTTCGACGACATTCAAGGTGGCTTCACCCTGACCACGCGGTCGTTGCCCCAGGCGTTTCAGGTGTTGCCTGTGCTGGTCTACAAAGTCTATGCCGATGGACGGCCGGATGAATTGGTACGCGGCGTGGACATCGTAGGAACGCCGCTGGCTGCGCTGACGCGGATTTTGACAACGGGAGATCAGCCAAAAGTTTTCAATGGCGTGTGCGGTGCGGAGAGCGGCCAGGTGCCGGTGGCCGCGGTTGCGCCGTCGATGCTCTTCTCTGAAATGGAAGTGCAGAAACGGGCGCACGAGCACGAACGTCCGCCTCTGTTGCCGCCGCCGGGATTTGAAGATATGGGTGCGGCCAAAGATGCAGCAGCGAAGGCGGAGGCGAAGCCATGAAAAATCTTCACCGGCCGACAAGTTTGCGTTCGTACAAAAAAATTACGGGAATAATGGTTGCAGCCCTGTTGATGCTACACACTACACCAGGCAGAGCGGCGACCGATGCAGCGAAACCTACGCCGGACGCGGCCATGGTTGCGGCGCACGCAGCAGCGAACGGTGACGGGCTACTGGAAGCGTTGCTGACGGAACTTGACCGGTCCAAAGCGCAGCTCAAAATGGATCAAGTGCAGGCGCCGTATTTCATCGAATACCGCGTGAGCGATGTCGAGGATATTGGGCTGGAGGCGGCTTTCGGAGCGGTGCGCGAAAACCAGCACCTGCACTTCCGAGTCCTGCGAGTAGTGGTGCGCATCGGCGATTACAAGCAGGACAGTCATTTCGGCAGGAGCCAGGGCGAATCCACCATTCTGCCGCTGGACAACGACCCCATTGCGCTGCGCCACCAAATCTGGCTGACCACGGACGAGGCCTATAAAGCTGCTGGACAGGGGCTGGCGGAAAAACAGGCGGCGCTGAAGCAGTTCAGCGCGGACTTGAATCCCGTGGACGACTTCGCGAAGGCGCCGCAGATGATTGCGGTCGAGCCGACGGTGTCGCTGAAGGTCGACGAAGCGGATTGGAAGAAAACACTCGAGGACGTGACGAACCTCTACCGGCAGTATCCCGACGTGCAGTCCGTGACGGCCTCGGCAAGATTCGTGGCGGCGAACGAGTACCTGGTGAATTCCGAAGGCACGGTGACGCGCAGTGGAAAGACCACCTATAGCGTGTCCTTGAGCAGTGCGGCACAAGCGGCCGACGGAATGCGGCTGGGGCGGAGCCCGGCGTTTATGGTGGCGCGGGCGGAAGAATTGCCGACGAGGGAGAAGCTGATCGGCGAAGCGAAGAAGATGCTGGACACCGTGGTGGCGCTGCGGCAAGCGCCGATCGTCGAGGAGGAGTATCGCGGACCGATCTTGTTCGCGGCGGATGCGGCGGACGACATTGTGGCGTCGCTGATCGGGCAGAACCTGCTGGGGCAGAAGCCGCAGCTTGGGAAACCAAACCGCACGACGGGGGCATTTGCGACGAGCTACAAGACGCGCGTGCTGCCGAATTTTCTTTCGGTGGTAGACGACCCGACGATGAAAGAGTTTGGGGGCAAGAGCCTGGTAGGCAATTACGCGGTGGACACCGAAGGCGTGAAAGCGCAGAAGGTCAATACCGTCGAGAATGGGATGCTGTCGAATTATTTGGTCGGGAGAGTGCCCATCCGCGACTTCCCTGCCTCGAATGGGCACGGACGGGCGGCGCCGGGATCGCCTCCGGGGCCGAGCCTGGGAGTGCTGCTGGTGAAAAGCTCCGATGCGCAATCGGCGGAGGAGCTGAAGAAAAAAGTGGTGCAGATGGTGACGGACCAGGGCAAGGAGTATGGGTATCGCGTGG
Organism: Candidatus Acidiferrum sp.; assembly: GCA_036522305.1. Classification (GTDB taxonomy): domain Bacteria; phylum Acidobacteriota; class Terriglobia; order Acidiferrales; family UBA7541; genus Acidiferrum. The sequence continues at coordinate 8,234 of DATDGB010000039.1, forward strand.
AGACGCTGGGACCGGGCAATTCGCCGCGGCTGCTTTATCGCGTTTATGCGAAGGATGGGCATGAAGAGTTGGTGCGCGGCGCGGTGTTCAGCGAGCTGGATATTCGCGCGTTGCGAAGTGATTTGATCGCAGTGGGCAATGATCCGCTGGTGAGCAATCGAGCTGGCGGGGCGCCGACGACGATCATCAGCCCGTCGTTGCTCTTCGATGAATTGGAAGTGAAGCGGGCGGATACGAGTAAGGATAAGTTGCCGGATTATCCGGCGCCGCCGTTGAAGAAGTGAATCGTTTTTCGTTTTTCGTTTTCAGTTTTTAGTTTCTAGCAAAGAAGGGACGGACTGAAGTCCGCCCCTACACTTTCCGACAAATCTATTAAACGAATTAACCAGAAACAAGAGAGTGGCTCTGCGGCCACGGCTGCCTGCTTCTTTTGTACCCCGAGATTCCCATGGAAACGTCCCAATGATAGAGATTGGAGGGACGATGCGAAAAACTATGCGACATGGGATTGCGTGTGTAGCACTGGCAATTGCGGGGGTAGCCGTTCCGGGCTTGAGAGCACAAGACCAGAAGGTCTCGCTCCCCGCACCCTTGCCTACGCAAATCTTCACCGCCAAGAAGGTCTTTCTTTCCAACGCCGGGGACGAGACGCTTGGCGAGTTCAGTGGAGGACCGGACCGCGCGTACAACCAGATCTATACAGCACTAAAGAGTTGGGGGCGATATGACCTGGTGGCAGCGCCCAGCGATGCAGAGTTGATCTTTGAGATAAGCATTGCAACGCGGATCTTGGGTGAAAACGTCTCTGGTGGTGGCGGACAGATGGTTTCAAATAGGACGATCAAAGATCCCCAACTCCGGTTGACAATCCGGGACGTCAAGACGCATGTGTTGCTATGGACTTATATCGAGCACGTGCAAGCGGCGCTGCTGCAAGGAAACCGCGACAAGAACTTTGGTTACGCGATGACGGCTCTGATGAACGACATAAGGAATGTGGCCGGACAACCGGGGCCGGCCAGCAGTAGCAAGTAAGGCTGGCGCTGCCAGGGCGCGGATTCACGGTGAAGGCGCTCTTCGGAAGCGGGTGATCCAGACGTACACGCAAACGAACACGCCGACTATAAGTCCGAAGCCGGTAATAAAGATATAACCAGAAATGACGGTCACTGCCAAATCCCTGCCGGGCTGCCAGCCTAGAGAATCGAAGATCCACAGAAAGAAGAGCGCGAGGAGCATTGGACCGAGAATAGTTAGAGTGGTCGCGGCGAAACCTGCTACGAGGCCGTAGAGGATTATTCCAACTACTCTGGTGGCGCTGTTGCGCGATGCGGACATTCCAGCGTTAGTATTCGAGCCGACCCTGATCAAGTCAAGGCGCGAAAGCCTATGCTCCCCTCTGCCCTCCCCCCTGTTTTTTGTAAATGTTGCATCTACAGGACTTAGTAGGGGCACTCGTTATGTAAGTGGTTTAGAATCAACGGTTGCGAGTTGGTTTTGTAGGTAAGTGTTGCATCTAAAGGAGATGGTTGTCTTCCGTTCGATGGAGGCGCCGACGAACATGGGGCGGGAGGGCGTCACTAATAAAGGAGTGCGCTAAAGGTGCGGGTTGGGTTGCGGGATCGGGTGGAGTCTTGGCGGTGGTTGAGGCGGTGGGATTGGAATGAGAAGCGGGTGTTTGTGGGGCGGGGGATGAAGTTGGGGAGGGCGCGGGGGAAGAGGAAGAAGCAGGTTCCTCAGGCCTGAAGGTCTGAGCTACAACGTCGGAATGAGGACCTGCAGGGGCTTCGGCGGGTTGGGGAGCCTGAGCCCCATCGGTCTTGCCGGTCGAAGCGGGACGGACAGAACGCGAAAGACCGGCCATTACTTGGTGAGCGAACTCGGCGCTCGTGGGCGGCAAGGGAGTGTGCGGCGATGGGGCCGGTTGCGGGGTTTGGGGAAGTGGCGAGTGGTGAGTGGCGAGTGACGAGCGAGAATTCACGGGCGTTTGGGCGGGCTGTGAAGCAGGTGGTTGGGTTTGGATTGGTTGCGGGGTGGCAGCGGGCTGGGGTTGAGGTTGGGGCGATTCGGACTGTTCGGGTTTGGGGGCGGGCGGGAAGCGGTGGTCGTAATTGGTTCTGACCAAGCTCGGCTGCTTGGACACCCTCAACTTGTGTTGGATTTTGTTTTTCAAGCAGCGTGGCACCGGAGTGCGCGGCTGATGAAAGAGGAAGAGAGATTTCTCCGCAAAAACCGCGGAGAGGAAGCGGTTTCTCTACGCGGGCCAACACCGGAAGAGAGGGGAGATTTCTCACATCCGCGGGCCCACGCATTCGCAGGAGCGAATGCGGAAGAAAAAGTCGGCCCGCTCCGTTCGAAATGACGGTTCCGGGGTTGCGGTATTAAGCCGGAGCTAGGCGTGGATGAGTTCGCGGCGTTTCAGTCTGGGGAGAGCTTTGACGGATTTGCCGGCTTTTTTTTGAGCGAGGCGCAGGTCATAGAGGTTTTGGAGATTGAGCCAGAACTGGGGACTGGTGCCAAAGAAATGGGCGAGGCGGAGAGCGGTGTCGCCCGTCACGGAGCGCGTGCCATGCAAGATTTGCGTGACGCGATTGGTGGGCACGCCGAGCTGTCGCGCGAGTTCCGCGGCGCTCATATCGAGTGCTTGCAGTTCTTCGGCCAGGTGCTCACCTGGGTGAATGGCAGTAATGGGCATGGCAACTCTCCTAATGATAGTCAACAATCTCGACGTGCGATGGTCCTGGTGACCCGCTGGGCCACTCGAAACAAATTCGCCATTGATCGTTAATGCGAATGCTGTACTGGCCCTTGCGGTCGCCGGCCAAAGCTTCAAAGCGATTGCCGGGCAGAGCGGACAAGTCTCTAAGAGAAGTGGCGGCCTCCAGACGGTCGAGCTTCAGGCGCGCGGAGCGCTCAAATCCAGAAAAAGCCTTGGTGCGTTTGCCGGAGGCAAATTCTCTGGTCCTGCTATCCCGGTAGCTGAGGATCACTGGTTCAAAATGACAGGAATTACGTGTTACGTCAAGCGTAATTGCCGGCAATAGTCTCTTAGGCTGAAAAGCCTCGCGCCACCCGCCGATTTGCGAGAACGGATATCTTGGCCTTAACCTCGCGGACTCCGGTGCGGAGTCTTGGCTGGCCGCGACTTGGCGCGCTCCGTAAGGCGATACTTCTTGGCACGTGTCATGTTCTTGATGAATGCGGCGCGGCGAAAGCGCTTGGCGGACCAATCCTCATCAATGGCTACCATGCGAACAGGCTCAAAATCTTGCTGGCCAAGCGCATTCCAGCCGTGGTCCCTGGCAACCTGCGACTTGTATTTCTTGGAAGTCCCCTTGGGATAGGCGAACCATAGGATGGCGTCGCCTTCCGCCTTGCGGGCAATCGCGGGAGCCAGGGCATTGACCTGTTCCTGAGTAGTGACGAAGGCCAAGGAAAACGTTACCTCATTCGCTTTCTTCAGATCGCGAAGGATCTCGACGCCTTTCAAGGCAGCGAGTTCGCTTTCGAAACTGCCCGGTGAGTTGAGGACCACAATCTGCTTGTGATCTTTAAGATTCAGCTTGGCGAATACGGTTGACATGAGTTCGCTGGGAGCTTAACACCAGACAATTGACGTCGGCATCTCTAAAATGGAGGTCGTGGCACTGAGGAAAGAGGAAGAGAGATTTCTCTCTGCGCGAGCCGACCGCTTCGCAGGAGCGAAGCGGGAAGAAAAAGTCGGCTCGCTCCGTTCGAAATGACGGTTCTTGGGTGTTGGGGTGCTATGTCAGAGCTAAAGCTCCGAGCCCTAAATTCGTCAAATCAAGGAGGACGAGGGAAAAAGGGAGAGGCGCTCGGGAAGCTCACAAGCGCCTCCTCTACAGCTTCAACGTAAACCGTACCTCACAGGATCACCTCCTTCTCGGCGGGAACGCCGATGTCGACAAGAGTGTCGAGTGCTCCGAGTATAGCGCGGGGAAATTTCAGAACAAGAGTTTCCTTAGCCTTTTGGTATGGGCACTCGAAACCAGTTACCGATAAGCTTATCACGAGTTAGTTGCCTTGAGCGCCTCGGCGGAATCGATTTTATTCACTCCCCAAGAGTCAATGTTCGCGCGCAGGTCTCTCCCTACCATACTTCACACCGCTCCCCAGTCGCGCGCACCATCGCCGAATCTTTCTTGCAACCAAACGCCTCCGCGAATGCCGGCAAGTTCGACAGCGGCCCGATCACGCGGTACTTCGCAATCGGGTGAGGATCACCCTGCACCATCTTTCTCTGCGTCTCCGGGCGAATTTCGTCCCCACGCCACTGTCCCCACGCAATGAAAAACTGCTGGCTCGGCGTAAATCCGTCCAAAGTTGGAGCCGGATGCTGCTCTTGCGCCTTCTTAAAGGCCACATATGCGATCTTCGCCCCGGCCAGGTCGCCGATGCTCTCACCCAAAACCAGCTTCCCGTTGTGGTGGATATTCGGCTCGATGAAATAACCGTCAAATTGCCGCGCAACGCACGCAGTCTTCTCTTCAAAGCGTTTCTCGTCTTCGGGAGTCCACCAGTCTTTCAGACGCCCCTGCGCGTCGAACTTCGAGCCCTGATCGTCAAATCCGTGGCTGATCTCGTGCCCAATCACAACGCCAATCGATCCGTAGTTGGCCGCGCCCACGGCGCTCACATCGAACGCCGGAGGCTGCAAGATGCCCGCTGGAAAAACAATCTCGTTCAATAGCGCGCTGTAATAGGCATTGGACGTGGGCGGCGTCATGCCCCACCGGTCGCGATCCGTGTGTTTTCCTATCAAATTCCAGTCGTCATCGATTACATTCCATCGCACCGCAGCTGCCTGGTTGTTCCAGAAGGAATCGCGACTCAACGAAATACTGCTGTAGTCCTTCCACTTGTCCGGATACCCAATCTTTGGATTAAGCGTTGACAGCTTCTCCAACGCCTTCTTCTTCGTCTCTGGCCCCATCCAGCTTAACCCTTCGATGGTGTCATGCATCGCGGCAATGATATTCGTAACCATCTCCTGCGCCCGCGCCTTCGCCGCCGGAGGAAAATACTTCTCCACATACTTCTTGCCCAGCGCGTCTCCCAAAAGCTGGTCCGTGGACTCCGCGCACCGCTTCCACCTGGGCTTAATTTCGGTTGCCCCACTCAAATACTTTCCCTGAAACGCGAAGTTCTCATTCACAAACGCTTGCGATAGCGCGTCGGCTTTCGCGTTCAGAAGCTGCCAGGTCAGATACGTCTTCCAGTCGGCCAACGGCGTCTCGCGGAGTTGCCGGTCCACTTCCTTCATAAAATTCGGCTCGGTCACATTCAAGTCCGCCCGCGAAATTTTTGCTGACGCAAAATACCCATCCCAGTCCATCGTTGGAGCCAGCTTGGTAAAAGCGACGTAGGTCATCTTGTGATCGGTATTCGCGGGATTCCGCAGGGCCACATTGTCCAACGAGTTTTCCGCCAGCTTCTCTTCCAGGTGAAAAACCGTTTCGGCCGCGGCTTTAGCGCTCTTCTCGTCGTATCCCGCCAGTTTGAACATGTTCGCCACGTGCACTCGGTACTTCTCGCGCGCCTCCTGGAATCGCGGCTCTGGTTTTGAGTAATAATCGCGATCCGGCAGGCCCAACCCGCTGGCAAACACGGTGGCAATGGTCTCGACTGGATTGTGATTGTCCGGCTGCGAAACCAACCCGAAGGGAACAAAGATACCCTGCTCGTGGAAACTCAGGATCATCCGCCGTAGATCTCCCGCACTCTTCATCTCGCGAATTTCTTTTAGCATCGGTTCGGCCGGCGACAGTCCAAGCTTGTCGATTCGTCCCTCATCCATGCAAGAGTTGTAGTAGTCGCCGATCAACTGCTCCACGCTTCCTTTGGGCCAATCCGTGCGCCTAGAAACCTCATCGAGAATGACCTTCAAATGGTCTTTCGCCTCCTCCCCTGCCTGCCACCTCCTGCTCCACCGGTCCATATACGCTGGAATCGGATTCTGCGCGTGCCAGCTTCCGTTCGCATACTGCGCAAAGTCCGTGCAAGGATCGCACTTCTTATCCAAATCATCCGTCTGGATCCCATGCTGAGCATTAGTTTGAGCAGCCGAAGGCGAAGCACAAACCAGCACAATCACCAACAATCGAATTAGCCGCATATTTCCTCCATCCGCTAGGCGGCTATCTTAACTCACCTCTGAAAAATTCCGAATAATGAGCGCATATCATCGACCTCAGCAGACGTACGATAAGAATCTATTGTCGGGCCACTGCTGTCACG
>DATDGB010000040.1:0-25432 GCA_036522305.1 Candidatus Acidiferrum sp.
ATGTTCTCGTGACGCACACGCATTACGACCACGTCCTGGATGTTCCGCAAATTGCGCTCAAGACTCATGCCGCAGTGATTGGGACGGAGAGCACCGAGAATGTAATGCGGGCTTATAAGGTTCCGGAAGAGCAACTGATAACCGTGCGCGGCGGAGAGGATTACGAGTTCGTAGCTTTTTCCGTGAGGGTGATTCCAAGCCTTCACAGCCCTCTTGACCACAAACGTTATTTCAGCTCTGAAAAGGCTCCCGAAAACATGAAGGCTCCGCTAACGCTTCGGCAAATGCACCCGGAAGGGGGCACGGTTGCCTACCTGATCCGATTCCACGGTCATCAAATACTGGCGTTTGGCGGGATGAACTACATCGAGCGCGAGATTGAGGGATTGGAACCGGACGTCGTTCTGGCGGGCGCGGCAGGCTCAAGGAAGGAGAATTACGACTACTGCGGCCGGCTGATGCGAGACCTGCATTCTCCGGCGCTCGTGCTGCCGACGCATTGGGATAATTTTACGGCCCCGTTTGAGGCATCGCAGCAGGCTTCGATTGACGCTCTGCAATCCTTTATTGAGGAAATCAAAGCTGCTTCCCCGAAGACACAGGTGATCGTTCCCAAGTATTTCGAGGCGGTTCCGCTAGGAGCAGCCAAGCATTAAGCCGATGGGCTCCAAATTAAACGCTGGGCCAGTACTGGCCGTCGGAATAGGAGCGGCGCGCTTTGAGTGACGGCGAAGGCTCGTAGCCGGTGGAAGCGGAATTCTTCATTACGGCTTGGAAGGCCTCGTGGAAGGCGTCCATCTCGGGCTGAGTGCCGATGGTGATGCGGGTGTAAGTAGGCCAGACGGGCCAGATACGTCCGATGAACACATTGCGCTTGGCCATGGCGTCGATGACTTCTTTAGCGGGACGCTTGGTATCCAGCATGAAACAGTTGGACTGGGAAGAGACGAAGGAATAGCCCTGGCTGGCGAGCCAATCAAAAGTTTTCTGGCGGATGGCGGCGTTCAACTGTTTGCGTTCGGGGACGAGATGCTCGTGCTTGAGGCTGGCAGTTGCGGCGGCCAATGCGGTAATCGGCATCGCGCTCCAACCGCTGAAATTCCCCAGCTTTGCCAGAAGGTCGGGACGAGCGATGGCCGCGCCGCAGCGAATCCCGGCCATACCATAAATCTTCGAGAAGGTACGCAGGACGATCACGTCTTGATCGGCTTTCACCAGGTCGAGAGCGCTGGTGCCGTCGGAAAAATGAATGTACGCTTCGTCGACGAGCACGATCGAACCTTTTGGCTTCGCGGCGAGGAGTTGCTCGATATCGGAGCGCGGGGTCATCGTGCCGGTCGGATTGTTCGGGGTACAGACATAGAAGAGTCCGGCATCGGGCGCGCCCGCGAGCATGGCTTTGATATCGTGCGCATACGATTTGGTCAGCGGCGTCTTGACGACGCGGGCTCCGGAGACGGTTGCCGCTTTCATGCCGGCTTCATAGCCGGGATCGGCGGTGACGTAGCTCTTCGTTGGCGAGGTGAACGAAAGCACGGAAAAGTGCAGAGGCTCGCTGGAGCCCGGAAAAACGCGCACATATTCCGGCTTCAGGCCTTCCATCTGCGAGAAAGTTTTTACAAATTCATCGTGCAGCCAGTAGGAATAGCGGCCGCCCTGCGGGGCCATATCCACGATGGCCTTGCGCGCGGCGTCACAAGGGCCGAGAGGGTTTTCATTGGCGTCGATGATGACGGCACCAGGATGAAAAACATGGCGCTCGTCCGCCGCGAGAGTCGCCTCGGTGGCGATGCGGAAAGCCATCGCCGCAGTGGCCGCAGCCGACAATTGGAGAAACGTCCTCCGCGAACCATTGGAAACTTTCTCGTTGCCATTCATCCGGGCCTCCTCTAACGCGCGAAACTTTTTCGTGGAAAGGTCGTGCTGCCTTATTTCGGCAGCAAAAGTGGCAGGATTGATCCATCCTGCCTGCGCCTCACTATAGCATTGAATTGAGGAAGGATTTAAGCAGGAGTTGCATCAGGCACGGAGCGGGCGGCGCTCTTGTATTTTGGATGGCGAGCAACGAAAAATTTGATGGCGGGGATCGGATAGAATCTGGCGCGCGACAGGTTTAAGCTTCGCTTTTGTGGCAAGCATCGTGAACATGGGGAGGCCGCGTGACGCAAGCATCCAGAAAGACCGCGGCGCCACTTACTATCGCAGAAAGAATCGACTCGCTGGATTGGAAGAAGACGGAACAGTCGCTTTTGGAGCGCGGCTATGCTGTTACGGAACAGATTCTGACGCTTGCGGAATGCAAATCTCTCGCGGGACTTTACAACGATGCGGACCGGTTTCGAAGCCACGTCATCATGGAACGTTATCGTTTTGGCGTTGGTGATTACAAATATTTCGCCAACCCGCTCCCGGAGGTGGTCGCTGAGCTCAGAAGCAACGCTTATGCGCATCTCGCGGAAGTTGCGAATCATTGGGCAGAGATGCTGGGGGAAAATGTTCCACGATATACCTGCGAACATGCTGCCTTCCTGAAAACCTGCCATCAAGCCGGGCAGACCAAACCTACTCCGCTGATGCTGCACTACGAGGCCGGCGGCTTCAACTGCCTACATCAGGATCTTTACGGCGAGGTGAACTTTCCCCTGCAAATGGTTTTTCTGCTGGGGCAGCAAGGCCGCGATTGGGAAGGCGGAGAGTTCATCCTGGTCGAGCAGCAGCCGCGGGCGCAGTCCAAGCCGCAGGTGGTAACGGCGGATTGCGGGCAAGCCATTATTTTTACGACACGCTATCGGCCGGTGAAAGGTTCGCGAGGGTACTACCGCGTCAATCTGCGCCACGGCGTCAGCCGTGTACACAGAGGCACGCGGTACACTCTGGGAATCATCTTCCACGACGCAAAGTAGAAGCGAGAGAATCCGTAGACCTCTTGGCTGTCCGAATCCGCACTCCCATTCCCAATACCGGGCACCGGCATTTCTGGTGCGGCTGAGAGTCCCTGCATAAGTCGTTCTCGCTCAGTGAACTAACAGATCGATGGATGGCCGACGACTTGCCCACGCAGTGTACTTGTATCTGGAGGTCTGACAATGGGCACCCTTGCACAGAACCTGCGCTATGCCATCCGCACGCTGAGGAACAATCCCGGGTTCGCATTGGTGGTTGTTCTGACGCTGGCTCTAGGAATCGGCGCCAACACGGCCATATTTTCCGTCGTCTATTCGGCGCTGCTGCGACCGCTGCCTTATCGTGAGCCGGGCAAGCTCTTCCATTTCGGGGAGTCGCGGATACAAAATGACAACAGCACGAACGGTGCGCAGGCTTCTTACCCGGATTATTTGGACTGGAAGCGCACGGCCAAGAGCGTCCAGTCATTTGCAGGCTACAGCGGCGACGCCTTCACGTTTTCCGGGAACGGCGAACCAAAGAACACGTTCGCCGCGCAGGTGACGCCCAACTTTTTCTCTACTCTCGGAGTGCGGCCGGCGCTGGGGCGTGATTTTCTTGAGAACGAAATGCTGTCCGAGGATGACCCGCACTTGACGATACTGACTGACGCCTTCTGGCGAACGGAATTTGGAGCTGATCTGAATATCGTCGGGCGCGTCATCCATTTGAACAGCAAGCCCGTAACGATTGTCGGCGTGCTTCCGCGTGACTTTGAGTTTGCTCCCGCAGGTAATGCCCAGCTCTGGGTACCGATACACCAGACGGGAGATCCTATTACCCGCCGCAGCCTGAGGTGGCTCAGCGTCTTCGGGCGCTTGGCCCCGGGATTTTCGCCGGATCAAGTTCGCGCAGAAATGCAGGGCATCAACGCGCAGCTGGCCACCCAGTATCCCAAAGAAAATAGTGCCACGTTTTTTGTAATGGAAACTCTCACACAAAGCATCGTGGGCAAAGTCCGGCCGATTCTGGTGATTCTGCTCGGAGCAGTGGGGTTCGTTTTGCTGATCACCTGCGGAAACGTCGCCAATCTACTCATGACGCGCTCCATCGGACGGCGCAAGGAATTTGCCGTGCGTTCGGCTCTTGGAGCGAGCCGGGGCAGCCTGCTCTCGCAATTGCTGACGGAAAGCCTGTTGCTCTCCTTTATCGGCGCTGGAGTTGGGCTTCTCGGGGCGCAATGGGGCGTCAATCTGCTCGTCGCCGCGATCCCCGAAACTCAGTTGCAAGCCATGCCCTATTTGCGGAACGCGGGGATCAACCTTCCGGTCCTTCTGTTTCTTTGCGGAGTCACGGTGCTCACTGGAATCCTGTTCGGACTGGCGCCGGGGTTGGAAGCTTCGCGCACTTCTCTGAATGATGTTTTGAAAGATGAATCGCGCGGCGGCACTAGCACGGGGCACGCCCGCCTGCGCAACACGCTGGTCGTCGCGGAAATCTCAATTTCTTTGGTGCTGTTGGTTGGCGCGGGCCTCTTGCTCAAGAGCCTGCACGCGCTTCTGGGACAGGACCCAGGGTTCAATCTCCACAACGTTTTGAGCTTCTCCGTAAGCTTGCCGGATTCTTCCTATCCCAGCGATAAGACACCTCCTTACTACAGCGCAGCTGCTGTGCGCTTCGACCACGAATTCACGCGGCGGCTTCGCAACTTGCCCGGCGTGCTCGACGTCGGCCAAACCTCCGCTATTCCTGTCAGCGGCGGCAGGGGCACAATCCGTTTTGTTGTTGAAGGCCGTGCCATCGCACTTGGACAGGAAGATGAATGCCAAATCATGAGTGTCAGCACGGGTTACTTTTCTTCGTTGAAGATCCCGCTGGCCGACGGCCGATTCTTTTCGGAAAGTGATTCCAAGGACGCGCCCGGGACTGCGGTGGTCAGCCGCGCCTTCGTCAAAGCCTATTTGCCCGGAGAGAATCCCATCGGCAAGCGCATCCGTTTCACATACAGCGCGCAGAATCCATTTCTTCAAATCGTTGGAGTCGCCGGGGATACAGCGTCCATAGATCTGGCCACGCCACCGCCGCCCATCATCTACACACCTAACGACCAGGACCCCTCGACTTTCTTGAACTACATGGTGCGCACCGCAGGCCAGCCAGTCGCGTTTGTCGGAGCCGCCCGCGCTGCTTTGCAGGGAATGGATCCGCAACTTCCAATGATTCAACCGCAATCCCTGGAAGAAGTGGCCGACCAGTCTCCGTCGGTTTTTCTGCGGCGGTATCCTTCCTACCTGATTGGGAGCTTTGCGGCGCTGGCGTTGATTCTTGCCGTGGTGGGACTGTACGGCTTGATCGCACATATGGTGCTGCAACGCACCCGGGAGATCGGCATCCGCGTGGCTCTTGGCGCGCAACGTCGCGACATCATGAGAATCGTACTTCGCCAAGGAATCCGGGCCACGCTCGCGGGCGTAGGCATCGGGGTCATCGCGGGCCTCGCGCTCACACGGCTGTTGAGTAGCTTGCTTTATGGAGTCACCCCGAGCGACTGGCTCACGTTCGTCAGCGTGACTCTTCTCTTGCTGGTCGTTGCAATGGCGGCGTGCGCAATTCCTGCTCGCCGAGCTATGCGCGTCGATCCGATCGTGGCCCTGCGATATGAATGATGGGAGGTGCAAGTTTCTTCAGGAAGAACTGAGTCCGCAGCGGCGATATACTACTCGTGGCCGCCGCCGAGTTCGCGGACGATGGAGCCGACGAAGGATTTTGCGTCGCCGAAGAGCATGAGCGTCTTGTCGAGGTAGTAGAGAGGATTTTCGATTCCGGCAAAACCTGCGCCCATGCTGCGCTTGATGACCATCACGGTGCGAGCTTTGTCCACATCTAGAACGGGCATGCCGAAGATGGGGCTGGAAGCGTCGGTGCGTGCTGCCGGATTGGTCACATCGTTTGCACCGATTACCAAGGCGACCTCGGTTTGCGGAAAATCACCGTTGACATCTTCCATGTCCAGCAATTTGTCGTAGGGAATGTCTGCTTCAGCGAGCAAGACGTTCATGTGTCCCGGCATGCGGCCGGCGACGGGATGAATTCCGAATTTTACGTCGACGCCGCGCTTGGTCAGTGCGTCATATAGTTCGCGCACTTTGTGTTGCGCTTGCGCCACGGCCATTCCGTACCCTGGCACGATGACGACTTTGTTCGCCGCTGCCAGAATCGCAGCAGCTTCCTCCGATGTTGCGCTGCGAACAGGCCGCGCTTCCTGTTTACCTGCGGCGGTAGTCTGCTCCTGCCCAAACGCTCCAAATAGCACGTTGGTGAACGAGCGGTTCATGGCTTTCGACATGTTGATGGAAAGAATGAGGCCGGAAGCTCCGTCGAGCGCGCCCGCGATGATCAGCAGTTTGCTGCCGAGTACGAAGCCCATCGCGGCTGCGGAGAGTCCGGCGTAGGAATTCAAAAGGGAGATCACCGTAGGCATGTCGGCGCCGCCGATGGGAATGATCATCATCACGCCGAAGAGAAGAGGAATGCCGACGATCAGCGGAAAAAGCTGCGTCTTATCAGGATGTACTACCAATATTCCGGCAACGACAACGGCCACGCCGAGGAGTCCGAGGTTGACGATGTTCTGACCTTTATAGGTGATGGGGCGCTGCGGCAGGACTTCCTGCAATTTTCCAGCGGCCATCAAGCTGCCGGTGAACGTAAGCGATCCGAGGATGACTTCGAGGGAGAGCACGCCCATCATGAAGCGCGGGACATCCGGGGTGCGCAAATAGAATTCCGCGGTGCCGACCAGTGTGACGCACAGGGCTCCAAACGCGTGGCTCAGGGCGGTCCGCTGCGGCACGGCAGTCATAGCCACTTCGCCGAGCGGAACGCCGATGATCGTTCCGAGCACCAGGGCGATCACAATCCACTTGTATTCTACGATGCCGTGGTGCAGCAGCGTGCCGGCGATTGCCAGCAACATGCCCAGTTCGCCGGCAAAGACGCCGCGGCGCGCGGTGGTCGGGGAGCTCAGCCACTTAAGCGCGAGAATGAAGAGAGCTGTTGCGACCAGGTAAGTAATTTCAATGACGGTTTCCAAGCCGGGCAGGTTGGTCATGGCTTCTTTGGCCCGCTGGCTTTGAACATTTTCAACATGCGGTCGGTGATCAGGAATCCGCCGACGATGTTGCTCGTCGCAGCAACGATGGCGATCGTTCCCAGGATTTTTGCGAGCATCGCACCATGTGCGTGGTACTCACCGGTAAGGATGATGGCGCCGACCACGGCGATGGCATCAAGAGCGTTCGTCAAGGACATCAAGGGAGTGTGCAAGAGAGGGGAAACGCGCCGTATGACTTCGAATCCGATAAATGCGGCCAGCATGAAAACGTAGAGGCTGGTGAGCAGATCCAGCTTCATGATTTCGCCACCTCCTTCGCATCAGCGGGCAGCGCCGGGAGTGAAAAGAATTCGCGGACGCGGGCATTAACGACTTCGCCGCCGCGCGTCAGCATCGTCTCGCGCACAATTTCGTCCTCCATGTTGAGCTGCAACTTGCCGTCTTTCACGAGATGCAGGAGGAAAGCGCTCACGTTTCGCGCATACATCTGGCTGGCGTGATACGGGACAGTGCTTGCTAAATTGAACCAGCCGATGATGGTCACTCCATGCTCGATGACGATCTCTCCGGGGCGCGTAAGCTCGCAATTGCCGCCGCGCTCACCGGCCAGATCGATGATCACCGAGCCAGGCGCCATGCTCGCCACCATTTCCTTGGTCACCAGAATCGGAGGCTTTTTTCCGGGAATGACCGCTGCGCTGATGACCACATCGCTTTCTGCCACGACTTTTCCCAGCAATTCTCGCTGGCGCTTGTAGAAATTTTCATCCTGAGCGCGGGCATAGCCGCGCGCGTCCTCAGCGTCCTTGGCTTCGATGGGAAGCTCGACGAACCGGCCACCGAGGCTCTGCACCTGCTCCTTCGCGGCGGGACGCAAATCGTAGGCAGAAGCAACTGCACCGAGCCGGCGCGCCGTGGCAATCGCCTGCAAGCCCGCCACGCCCGCTCCAATCACAAGAACACGGCCAGGCGTGATGGTGCCGGCAGCGGTCGTGAGCATCGGAAAAATGCGTGGAGAAGTGTCCGCCGCGAGCACTACGGCTTTGTAGCCGCAGATCGTAGCCATCGAGGAAAGCACGTCCATGCTCTGAGCGCGTGTCGTGCGCGGCATCAATTCCACAGAAAAGGAAGTGACACCTTTGGAGGCAATTTCCTGAATCGTTTCGAGGGAGCCCAGCGGCCGCAAGAAACCGATGAGCACCTGCCCGTCGCGGAAAAGGGGAACGTCGGCTTTACCGGTCTTGTCGTTGGAGCCATAGCAGAGAACTTGCACCACAATGTCGGCGGCACGGAACACTTCGGCGCGATCCGAAATGATTTTCGCGCCCTTCGCGGCGTACTCCGGGTCCGGATAGCCTGCGGCGACTCCGGTTCCCGCCTCCACGACCACTTGCAAGCCAGCTTTTGTGAGATTCGGAACGGCGGCCGGTACCAGCGCCACGCGACGCTCTCCGGGAAAACTTTCGCGCGGAACTCCAACGATCATGAGACATCCTCCGCTTCAAAAGACCAGAACTCTTGTTGGGAATTGCAATAGGATGGGGAAGCGAATTCTGCCAATTGCAAGATGAGGCCAACCCTCCGGAGATCCAAGCACCCAAATCATACACTTATCCGAGTTGGTTCGATAAGATCCCGTCGAATTATTCAGAGTTGGGTATCCCTCGGCGGCCAAGCGGCTTGCTGTGGCGTTCCCGCGGCCGCTGGCGGGTAAAAAGAAGGGACCGCTACGCGGCCCCTTCTCATCGGAACCACGAACACGTCGAAAATACGCGGAGGCTAGTTGCTTCCTCGCGACTTATCTGGGGGTGCTGCGTTTGTCGCGGACGCTCCCCCGATGGAGAGTTCATACTTCTTTCCACCAAAGAAAATCTCAGTCAGCACCTTGTTACCGGACTGGTCAGCATTGGTGGAATACCCGTTGCCGGCCACTGCTTTCTGAAGCGGAAGAAGCTGAGCGGGCACTTTGGCGACCGTGTCCCTGCCTTTGGAGATGCTGAGTTCGACGTCCGATCCCGTTCCGGCCCATTCCACTTCATACTTACCGGCCGGGACCTGCTTGCCACCGACGGTGATGGTTTCGTCCAATTGCAGCGTACCCCTGTTGCTATTGCCTGCGACGGCGCCGCCGGCGAGCAGCAATGAAAGTGTCAGCAGACCTGCGGCAAATTTCGTATTTCTCATAAGACTCTCTTTCCTTTGTCCTCACTTCGCGGAAGCAAATCAAGAGACTTCATTCCACGAAGGAGGGCCTGATTTGACTACGCCCATTTGACCAGGAAAGGGGCCTGCCGGTTACGTCGCAAGAGACGCAAAGAACTGCATAAGTGCATTAGAAAATCGATTGATGAGCTCATCCCAGCCGAGTCCGCGGTATGTTTCGCTGGAACTGCCGATACAAATAATGAATTTTTTTGCCGCTGAACTATGTGACTGTACTTACTCGAACCTTCAGTCCAAGTAATCTGCCGGATGGGCGCGCAGGTTCATTCTTTCTCAGCTTGATTTTCAACCTTTTGTCTGCCAAGTTATCTTTCCTCATGCGTTTCAGAAACGGTTTGGCCCTGCTGACTCTCCTCGCTCTTCTGATTGCGCTGTTACCTGCGCCTGCGGCGCAAGAAACTTCCTGGCAAAAAGAAACTGCGGTCTGGCGCGAAGGTCATAAAGCGGACCTCCTGAAGGCCGACGGCTGGCTGGCACTTGTTGGCCTGGAATGGCTCCAGCCCGGCGATACTCCCGTGGGCTCGGCAGCGGACAACAAAATCCGGCTAGCCACGGGACCCGCTCATCTCGCTATCCTTCACCTCGATGGCGCAACGGTTACCTTAAACCCTCCAGCGGGTGGATTCCCTCCCGGCTTCCTGGTGGCCGGGGCCCCCGCAAATTCACAATCCCTGCGCGTCGAAGGCAACAAAGATAAACTTGCCCCCCGCCTCACAATCGGCGATCTCAGCATGTACGTGATCCGTCGCGAGGCACGCTTCGCTCTGCGCATCAAGGATGCTCATTCGCCAGCCATAGTCGGATTCCATGGCCTGAAATGGTACCCACCGGACGCGGGCTTTCAAGTCACCGCCAAGTGGATTCCGTACGTGCCTCAGAAGACGATTACGCTCGCCACTCTGGTCGGCACCAATTACGATCAGCCCGTTCCCGGGGCGGCGGAGTTCACGCTCGCGGGGAAAACCTTCCGCCTGGAACCGGTCCTCGAAGATCCCGCCGTCGCCAAGCTTTTCTTCATTCTGCGCGACACGACCAGCGCCACCACCACATACGGAGCTTGCCGGTTCCTTTACACGGGGTTTCCGACCAACGGCCTCAATAAACCCGGCGAACTCCCTCTTGATTTCAACCGCCTGGAAAATCCTCCGTGTGCTTACACTCCCTACTCGACTTGCCCTCTCCCTCCTCCGGGCAATCGGCTTCCCATACCTCTTCCCGCAGGCGAACAGCGCTATCACGATTGAAGCTCAGTTCCCTTCGCGTTGCCCTGTGTTCTCCGCGACCTCGGTGCTACAGGCTTTTTCCTCGGCGCATTCATTTTGAAATTGCACGCCAACTATTGGAGAATAGGGGTGTCCTTCGAAAATGAATTCGCCAAGCTCAAACTTATATCCTGCAAACAACGACTCACCCGCCCGCGAGAAACTTCTCTCCCTGCGCCTGGCTCTCCTCCAGCTCCACAAGACTCTTCTCAATATGGAGCGCCGCGAATATGAGCGCGAGAACGGCTACGTCAACACCGGCGAGCTCTTCCGACTGGTTATCGATCACGCGCAGTTCGCCTGGCTGCACAATATCTCCGAATTCGTGGTGCGCATCGACGAGACTCTGGCAGCCAAGGAGCCGGTCACTCCCGAATACACCAGCGGCGCCATTGCGCTTGCCCGGAAAATGTTCGTGCCCACGGAATCCGGCGACGCCTTCCAGAAAAAATACTTCGATGCCATTCAAAGAGATCCAGCGGTGGTGATCGACCACGCCCAGCTTGCCCGTCTGTTCAACAACGAGCCTTCCGATTCTGTTACGCCTTAGTTTTGCAGAATTCCCCGATGGACGCCGACTGGAGGCCCTCGTGAAAAAGTGCGAAGATGCCGGCAGGGGCGCAGGCTGATCCGTGGAAGTGAACCTCGACAAGTTAAGCGTCACCCACAACGAAACCGCCGGGCGTTTCGAACTGCTCGTTGACGGACGTCGTGCGCTGCTCACTTATCGACGTTTTCCGGATGGTATTGTCCTTGATCACACCGAAGTGCCGAGGCCGCTGGAAGGCCATGGCCTGGGGACGAAGCTCGCACGATTTGCACTCGATTTCGCGCGCGCCAATCATCTGCGGGTTGTGCCACTCTGTCCGTTCGTGTCTAGTTTCATCCACAAACATCCGGAGTATCAGGATCTTGTTTCTTCTGGCGATCCGCAGAAGAGGAATTCTCTCTGACTCGGCCTGCCATGCCATCGACTCGCGAGCCTTTGAAAACCTCCTCAGAAAAATTCGCGATACGACGTCTCCGACGCTCCGATCTTCCGGCAGATACCGTCAAGCTCGCACGATTCCTCATCGGAAAAGTCATCGTCCACGATCTCCCTGCTGGGCGCCTGAGCGGCCGCATCGTGGAAACAGAAGCCTATCCGCCAGGCGATCCTGCCGGACATCATTTCCGCGGCCCGACTCCACGGATTCGCTCGATGTATCTCGCCCCTGGACACGTCTACGTTTTCTTTAACTATGGCGCCCACTTCATGCTCAATGTCGTCAGCGAACCCGCCGGGATCGCTGCCGCTATACTCATCCGCGCTGTCGAACCACTTGAGGGCGTCGCGCTCATGGAGCGCTACCGCAAGACCATTCGGCTTCTCGACCTCACCCGGGGCCCCGGACGCCTCGCCGCCGCTTTCAAAATCGACCGTCGCCACGACGGCCTCGACCTCTGCGCCCCCGGCGAGCTCTGGCTTGGCGAAACCAGCCATCGCACTGCGCCAATCGGAAAAACTGTCCGCATCGGCATCACTCGAGCCGCCGAGAGACTCTTTCGCTTCTACGAACGCGGCAATCCCTTCGTGAGCGGCCCGAAGGGCTTACTTCGCTCCGTCCCCAGCAGCAAGAAGAATTCACTCGGATCCAAATGCGCTGAGTAAGAATTGCACCTTTGTGCACAAGCTAATCCCTTGCTTCTCGTCACACGAGAGCAGCTTGCCGCTTACTTCTTGCTCAGTGTGCTTTCCTGCGTTTCCTTCGTTTCCGGGCGAGGCGTGAGATAGCCCCGTAAGACTTCGTCCAACTCTTGCGATCGGATCGGCTTGCTGAGATATCCATCCATTCCCCCAGCCAAGCATTTCTCCCGATCTCCCTTCATAGCGTGTGCCGTTAGCGCCACGACCGGTAAACGGATTCCGCCGGCTCCCTCCTTCTTTCGAATCGCCGCCGTCGCTTCGAATCCATCCATAACCGGCATCTGCACATCCATGAACACCAAGTCAAAATGGTGCTTCTCCAGCGCCTCCAGCGCCTCGCGTCCATTTCCCGCTACTACCACGGAGTGGCCCCTCTTTTCCAGAAGCCGGCTTGCCAATCGCTGATTCACCGCGTTGTCTTCCGCCAGCAAAATGCGCAACGAAGCTGCTGGCTCACGAGCATCGTGCAGCGAGTACCGCGTGATCAGTGGAATTGCACCTTTCTGCTCCCGCGCGCCCAGAACCCGGGCAATCGCCTCGCGCAATTCTGATTGCCGTATGGGCTTCAGGAGACAAACAGCGACTCCCAGCTCCTGGCAGCGCGCCGCATCTCCGCGATGGCCCGCCGAAGTGAGCATCATGATCATCGCCGTGGACGGGTGTGGGCTCTGCCGAATTTCTTCGATCAGTTCGAAACCGTCCATTTTGGGCATATGCATGTCCATCAAGATCAGCGCGAAGGGTTCTCCTGCTTCCTGCGCTTCGGACAATTTTGCTAGAGCTTCTTCTCCGTCTTGCACGGAACTCGACTTCATTTCCCAGCGCCCTAGCATTCCTTCTAGGATTCGCCGGTTCGTGCGGTTGTCGTCCACCACAAGGACCCTCACCGCCCGTAAGATCTCTGGAGGTGCGATCGCTCCGACTTCGATTACTTTCGTATCCGCAATCCCGAGACGTGCAGTGAAGTGGAATTGGCTCCCGCGTCCGAGTTCGCTCTCCACCCAAATTCTTCCTCCCATCATCTCCACCAGTCTGGTCGAGATGGTCAAGCCCAGGCCCGTTCCCCCGTATTTTCGCGTCGTCGAAGTATCGGCCTGGGAAAACGGCTCGAAGATCAATTGCAGCTTTTCTCCAGGGATCCCGACTCCGGTGTCTACCACCGTAAACCGCAGCGTGCGATCGTGCTCATGGATCGCTTCCACCTCAACCTTCACCGCCACTTCACCCTTTTCCGTGAACTTGATGGCGTTACCAGCAAGATTGATGATGACCTGACGCAGTCTTCCGGAGTCTCCCCGCACGACGTCCGGCACTTCGGGTGCCACCTCGCATAGGAGCTCCAGTCCTTTCTCGTCAGCTCGGACTGCAAGCGTTTTCAAACTCGTTTCCAGGCAATCGCGCAGGTTGAAATCGATCGTTTCAAGATCAATCCTTCCGGCCTCAATCTTCGAGAAGTCGAGAATGTCGTTGATGACCGTCAGCAGCGAATCGGCCGACATTTTAACTGTTTCCAGGTACTCGCGTTGCTCCGGTGTGAGCTCCGTGTCCAGGGCTAGATCCGTCATGCCTATCACGCCGTTCAACGGCGTGCGAATTTCGTGGCTCATGTTAGCCAGGAATTCGCTCTTGGTCCGATTGGCTTCTTCCGCTGTATCCCTTGCGCGGCGCATCTCCGCCTCGGCCTGCTTACGTTCGGTAACTTCTTGTTGGAGTTCTTCGGTGCGAGCCAGTACGCGAATTTCCAGCCCCTCCTTTGCGCCTTGCAAGGCCACGTCGCGTTCCTGAATGCGTTCCAGCATCTGGTTGAAGGATCCGACCAGTTTCCCCAACTCGTCCTTCCCTGCAGGGCTGGCCCGCAGCGTGTAGTCTTCCCGCGTGGAAACTCTCTCGGCCATGCCTGCAAGCTGCAAGATGGGCTCAGTGATGAGATTTACTAGACGCTCGGAGACGAGAGCTGTTGCGAGCAGGGAGATGATCAGAACAAGGGCGGAAATTTCCCGAAACCGCGTCATCTTAGTGGTGAGTTCAGACAAATCCGAGATGATAGTGATGGCTCCCCTGGTCTCGCCATCAAGGGAGATGCTTCGCGAGAGTGTCAGGAAGTCTCTTTGGAATCGGGCACCATCCTGATGGCCGGCCGTCGTTTCACACGTTGGACCAGCGGCCTCCCGCCGATATGCGGCGAACACGTTTCCGCGGCTGTCGTACAGACAAGCCGCGACGATATGGCGCTCCACTCGAAGTGCCTTCAGCATGTCCTCCGCTGATTTCCGGTCATTGAAGGTTAATGATGCCGCGGTATTCAAACTGAGCATGTCCGCGTGGGAGGTCAGCTGGTTGACCAAAGAACTGCGAAAGCTCGCGCGTTCATAAAATTCGAATGCCAATCCGGTGAGGCTGAGGCCGAGAAGACTGGTGCAGAAGATGACCATGCTCAACTTGCGCCGAATGGATGAATCTCGAAAGAACGGCATGCTAAGTGCCTCTCTGGCCGCCAATTACGCTCTTTGCCAGAGCAAGCAGCCTCGAGCTGATTTTCAGATTGGCTTTTTGCGCGGCCTCCAGGTTGACTTCGAATCGGATCTTGTTTTCTTCCAGCAAGAACCCGATCATCCCGCCCTCTTGGACAAAATGTTCCGACTCTCCCACTATCAGGACGGAATTCCCTTTGGCGCTGGCGAGAATTGCAGGTATAAGCTTCTTCTCTCCTGCTCCGATGAACAGCACCTGGCAACCTTGGATCTTGTTTGAAATGCATCACTCGAAACGACCGCGCTCCGATGGTCTTTCCGTTCAGCGCCGCGTCCAGTGACCCGTGAAACGAATCCTCCCCAATCGTGCAATAGATGAGCGGGTTGTTGGCGTCCTTGAATGTTTCTTCCGGCCATTCCACAAATTGCGCAAAATGAAAAAGAAAGGCCGCCTTCACTTCATCCTCACTCGAGGCGGTGGTCTGCGCCACTGTCAGGCAAGCTAAGCTCAGTGATGCAATCACCGAGAAAATCTGTCTGAACCGCCTCTTCCGCGCAGGGCTCGACCTCTGGCCATGTGCTAAAGATGCCAGCCGCCATTCCCCGCTTACTGCTACGACCACGCAATGCACGTTCGCCGGCTCCGCTTTCAAAACTGCCAGGTCAACTTGACATAAGCACTTCGCTTGACCTGCGAGGAATTCACACTCTGGAATGCGTCGTTGAACTCCACGTGGTGATCCCCCAGCAAATTCTGTCCCACGAGACTCAATTCCACCGATTCCTGAACCCGCCAGGTCAACTGGGTGTCCAGCCGTGTATAAGAAGCGACGAACTGTGCCGGAAGCCTTCCGACAAAATAGGCGTTGGCATCCCAGGCAAAGCCTCGCAACAATTCCAGGTGCGAACGGAGTTGTGCCTGGTGACCAGGGTTCGAGCCCTGTGCATCTGCCACGCTCGTTGTGTCGAGGCTGGTGGAGTCGGTATGCAGATGCATTTGAAGAAAGGAATAGCCGGGGCTGATCGTCCAGCAATGTGCCGGTTTCCATTTCATATAGGCCTCGAAGCCGTTGGTCGTGCCATGTAATTTGTTGTCGAGCAACTTTGGATGAACGAGGATAGGTGGGAGAGAACTCATATCAATGGTGGGGGGAAGTGGCTCCGTGCTCTCCAGATGCTGGTAAGTGTTCACGAATGCTGTCACGCCGATGGAAAACTGCTCCGTGGGCTGGGCCCGATAGCCCAACTCATAAGCGACCAGGTGTTCCGACTTCATTTTTGGATTGCCGAGCAGGACTACTTCCTCAGGCCCGGGCAAAGCTGCGAGCACCGCGTCCAGCCCCACATCACGCCGCGTAGGTGTCCGGCTGGCGCGCGAAATGCCGGCCCAGAATGTACGGCGAGCGCTCGGAGTCCATGCTAAATGAACGCTCGGCTGAAGATCGAAACCGGCGAAATAGCTATTCTCTAATTTTGTCCCAACATACAAGTACACGCGACTAGGCTTCAGGGTGATTTGATCTTGAACGAAAAGATTGAACAGATGCTTCGAAAAGTCGGCAGGAATGAATGCCTGATCAATCGTGCCCTCGGTATCATCCACGCTGTGGCGGTATCCCGCACCCCAAATCAGATCCTGACGGGTGCCCAGAGCCACGTGGTTTTGAAAATCAAAATCAATCGTATCGCGAACGTCAGTAGCCTCCGGGCCGCCTCGGCGGTATTCGTCGAAATAGACCTGCAGCGTGGTGTCGTACCGGCTGGAAAAAATGTGATTCCACCGTCCTTGGATGTTTCCACCGGATAGAGTGGCGAGCCTCTGAACATTCACGTTGTCGGGAGGAGAAAAGATGGAGTGCACGATGATTGCTCCTTCGCTTCCCGTGTAAACGTCCCCTTGCGTCGTCAGGGAATCTTTCTGTGACAACTTCGTGTCTGCCCGAAAACCACCATGAAGAAGATGCCAGCCGTCGTCCCCGTTTTGCCCGTTAAGATCAAGGAGATGATTATTGTTTTGGTAGCTCGTAAAGACCCGATACTTCGAACTTCCACCGATTTTCCCGCCGTACTGCAGGGTTCCGAATTCCAGCGCTTGCGTTCCTCCGCCGCCTGTCGCCAGAATGCCTTGTGTGTCCCCGGCCTTTTTGGTGATGATATTGATGACGCCATTTACCGCATTGGCGCCCCAGATTGCTCCTCCCGGTCCGCGAATCACCTCAATTCGTTCAATGTCCTCGAGCGGCACGGCCTGAGTGTCCCAATTCACACCCCCGAAGAGCGGCGTGTAGACGGCGCGGCCATCAATCAACACCAATAATTTGCTGGCGAACTGAAAATTGAAGCCTCGCGCGGAGATCGCCCAAGTGTTCGAATTGATTTGCGCGACATTCAATCCCGGCACCATGCGCAGCAGATCCGGAATATTCGTGGCTCCCGAACGGTGAATGTCTTCCTGGGTGATCACAAAAATCGCGGCGGCCACTTGGGACATTTTTTGTTCCTTTTTCGAAACCGACGTCACCTCCAAGTTCATTAGATTCTCCAGGCTTACTTGAGTCAGGTCAGACGGTGATACCCGTGAATCCCTTCCCACCGGAGGAGCTTGCCCCCAAGCTACCTGACACACTAGCAAGAGCAAGGCCGCCGTCGATCTCATCAGGCGAGCTCTACGCGGCCGCAGTAATCGTGTTTCCTCCATTGCACACACCCCCACGGGACATATGCACGCAACTCGCCAGCAACGAATGCGCGTTTAATCGCCTTCTCTATTGCTATCAACAACTTGTCGTTTTGGAATTGACTGGCGTATCGCAGCTTCGGACATTTGTCGAATGCGCGTACCAGATTGGAACAGGAGCGTGCCGTCTCTCCGCAACGTTTCGATCGTCACTGTCACTTCGCTATCGTCCGATGGCAATTTCTCGGGTGTGAGAGTGCTTCAAGAAGCTTCCGGGAATGGAACCCGTTGGCTTGCTTCGCCGCCGCTCGTTTCCGCGAGCCGGTCGCAAACGGACCGAAAATTCTCGTACCACGTCTCCGTAAAGCTGGTAATGACCTGTTCTGCAGTTCGGCCCGCGATCTTTACGCCGGAATGGACGATATCGCCCCAGGTGTGCACGCGCGTGCCTCCTCCCGGGCGCTCTTCAAAGCTCACCCACTGCGCCAGCACCACACCAAGCGAGTGGTCGATCCATCCCACTCTGTGCGCGGGCTGGCAATTCGTAATTACGTGGCTGACCACCGTTTGTACCGGGTCAAGTATTTCGATCTCCAGCCGGCTGCCTGCTTCCCAGGGCCTTCCTTCGCGCCATTCCACTTGGCCGTAAATATTGGCGAATTCATTCCATCGCCGCCAATTGGAGAATGTTTCCCAGGCGAGCCTCCGGCTGGCCTTGGTCGTAACACCATATTGAAATCTGAACATAACTTGCCGTCTTGCACTCCATTCTTTCTATTAGCTGAGGATTCTCCCGGTAGGATCCTTCGGGGACTATTATTTATACATTGTATCTTTAACGCTGTAAAGGATATAGTTGGGGGCCATCAGGAGTGGGAGGATTGCAGCATGCCGCGTAAAGCTGACGCACGTCTCGAAGGCCGCATCCTGGAGGCCGCCTATCGCTTGTGGAGCAGGCGCGGCGAACGTGCTCTCACCATGCGCGCCGTGGCGCGCGCCTCAGGAACTACCACTCCGACGCTGTACGAACGTTTTTCCAACAAAGAAGATCTTCTCTCCCTGCTGCGCCGCCGCGCGCGCTTGAATCTTTTCTCGGCCATCAAATCCTCGCGCACGCCCGCGCAGGCGTGCCGCCGGGTGCTCGACTTCTTTGTCGCGCATCCCAATGACTACCGCCTCATCACCGACGACTGGGCCATTGCCTTCGCTCGCAAAGAACACATGCCTTCGTTCGAATTCCTGAAGCGGCGCCTGGCCGCGCAACTCGGTGGCAAGACGGCCCAGCACACCGCCCTGGCGCTGGCTCTCGTCGCCCTCCTGCATGGCACGGCAACACTCCTTCATTCCGCGAATATCCATCAGAGAATCTCCCGCGATTTCCGCCGCGCCTGCGTCTCCGCGTGCGAAGCTTTGATTCTTGCCGCTTCTGCAAAAGCGGCCCCTTTGAAGCACGCCTCGTAGAGCCGCCGCTAGCGCTCCCTAACCGATTGGAACGCCGCTCCCCCTTCCAGCCCATTTCGTGCCAAAATATGGGCGACGAGCGCCCGGCCCCTGGCGCCTGCGAATCGCAACTCGAGACGTTCCAGCCCAGCTCTAGACGCCGCGCTGTTCTCTCGGTGGTGGCGCGCCATGCTATTGGGTGTACCCAACAGCCGGCTCACAGGAATGCGCGTTCGGAGGTGCAGTATGAGCGATTTCTGGAAACAGTGCGAAGGTCAGGTCATCGATAATAAATTCCGGCTGCGCCACCATTTAGGCGGTACCGATGACTCCGCCGTCTTCCTAACGCAGCTCGCCGCTCCGCAATCTCAAAAAGCGGCCATCAAGTTCATCACCGCCGGACCCACCGCGGATCTCCAGATCTCTTTGTGGCTTCGCATCATGCAACTCTCTCAGCCCAATCTGCTTCGCGTTTTCGACGTCGGCCGCTGCCGCATCGAAAACAGGGACCGCCTTTACGTCGTGATGGAGTACGCGGAAGAAGACCTCTCCCAGATTCTTCCCCAGCGCGCTCTCACCGCCTCCGAAGCTCGCGATATGCTCGAACCCGTGCTGGATGCCCTTGTATATCTTCACGGCCAGGGCCTCGTTCATTCGCGAGTCAAGCCTTCCAATATTCTCGCTACCGCCGATCAGCTCAAACTCTCCAGCGACACGCTCTTCCCCATCGGCGAATCCCGCAAATCATTGAGCAAATTCGATGTTCACGACGCTCCCGAAACTCTTGCGTTTCCGCTCTCTCCCGCCGCCGACGTCTGGTCTCTCGGCATGACCCTGGTCGAGGCCCTCACGCAGCACGCACCCGCCTCGCCATCCGGCAGCCAGGCCGACCCGCTCGTTCCCGACACACTTCCCCAGCCTTTTCTCGACGTCGCGCGGCACGCGCTCCGGCGCGATCCCCGACGCCGCTGGACCATTCCCGAAATTGCCGCGCGTCTCAATCCCGTCGCTGCTGCCGCCGCTGCCGGACAATCCCTTTCTCCCTTGGCTGTCCCTCTCCCTCCGGTTACGGCGGTCCCTGCGGCAAAGCTGCCAGTCCCAAAGCTCGATACCCCTCTGCCAAGACCGCAAGCGCAACCGCCGCGTCCGCAATCCACAAACGCGCGGAAACAAACTCTCGTCCTCCCCAACTATGTCGTTCCTGCTGCTGCTGTGCTTCTGGTCATCGTCGCGGTCATCGCGCTGCCGAAAATCCTGAGCCGTCGTCCCGATTCTTCGTCGTCCGCTGCAGCCTCTTCCGCTCCAGCCGCCGCGCCGCCAAAACTCGCCGAGCAGCCCTCGCGCCGTGAAATCTCGCCGGCTCCAAAGCCGTCCGCTCCAAAGCCGCTAGCCCCATCCGCGAAGCCAGACTCGCTGAAAGCTGCCGCCGAGAAAAAGCCAGTATCACCGCCGCCGAGTTCCTCGGTCGCGCAGCCGAACAGTTCTCCTGTCGCCGCGCCGATCCCTGCTTCTGTGCGCACCGATACGTTTCCATCCGCGAACGCCCCGATCACTGCCGCCTCATCTTCCGCGCGCGGTGAAGTTCTCGATCAGGTTTTGCCAGAGGTATCCGAAAAAGCCCGCGCCACAATTCATGGCGTTGTTCGTGTCGGCGTCCGCGTTAAAGTGGATCCCACCGGCAACGTCTCCGAAGCGGTGCTTGATTCTCCTGGCCCAAGCCAATATTTCGCTGATCTAGCTATGAAGGCTGCTCGCCGCTGGCAATTCACCTCGCCCGAAGCTGGCGGGCACAGCACCCCCAGCGAGTGGCTCATCCGTTTTCACTTCACGCCAACCGGCACCAAGGCTATACCAACGCAAACCGCTCCCTAATCTTCGCCGCTGGACGGAGCACCGGCCGCGCAGCCTTCTGGCGGTGCCGTCGTCGACGGACGCGGGGTATCAGGTAACCGTGGGCTCGAGGCGGTAGCCTTGCAAGTACTCGTAAGCGACGCTCCAGATGGCCCCGCCGGTTCCAGCGAACAGAAGCTCCTCGATGGGCACGCCGGCAATGTAGATCCCGAGAAGATTCGGAACGTTGTAATAGCGCTGGACGAACCCGGGGTACAAAAAGAGAAAAACCAGGAACAAAGCAAAATACAAAGCCGTGAAACTCAGCGCTCCGGTACACATCGTGGGGATCAAGTCGGAGCGGACGCAGGCAATCAACGCAGCGCCAATCGCAAAGGCGATGATGCAGTTGTAAATGGTTTTGCCGGGATGCCAGAACTCCAGAACCATGAAAACTCCGACGACGACAATGAATGGCGCGAAGTGGCGTTTGCGCGCCGTTCTTCGGAGCGCCGAAAGTCTCTCCTTCAGAAGAATTTCCCCCACCACCGAGGCGATACCTCCCACAGCCGCGGCCCAGAGAAAGTCCTCGATGCCAACTCTGATTTTCTGGTCGAGATCAAAAAGCGAGGGGGGAGTCCAATACTGAGGCACGAACAGAATGCTGGCCAGCGCCATGGGCGCGGAAATCAGCGTGCCCCAGCGGATCTCGGCGCGATAGTTCTTTCCGAGAAGGTAGCAAGCTAGCCAGGCCGCGCCAAAAATGAGCACGCCGGCAAGATACGAATAGTGATAATTCCGCATGGAATACCGCCCGCGGGAGAGTAACGTGAGTCTACGATAGAGCCGGCGGAAAAGTCCAAGGCAGTTGACGGCGGCTAAGCCATGCTTCGCGGCGAAAGAACGAAGGAAGAACTCACCGCGCGACTTGCTTGCAAAGCGGAGCGCGGACAACTACGCTACTGGCACAGAGGAAACCAAGAGTTACTTCATGGGTGAACTGCAACCGGAACTGATTGCACAGGGATTTATCTGGTATATCGCCTTTCTTTTCTCCACCACTTGCCATGAAGCGGCGCACGCGCTGGCCGCCAAAATCGGCGGTGACGATACCGCGTTCGTGGGCGGGCAGGTTTCGCTGAATCCGGTTCCGCATATTCAGCGCGAACCGTGGGGCATGGTGGTTTTTCCGATCCTCTCTTTGATTGTGACCCACAACCTTTTCGGCTGGGCCAGCGCGCCTTACAATCCGCTATGGGAGCGGCGGCACCCTCGCCGAGCCGCGTGGATGGCGCTCGCGGGTCCGGCGACAAACTACACGCTAATGCTGATCGCGGCGCTGATTTTGCACCTCGGCTGGACCTTTCACTGGCTCCGTGTCGATGAGCTGACGGGCCGTGCGGACTTTGCCACCAGCGTCCTGGGCGTCTTCTTCTTCCTGAATCTTCTTCTTGGAACATTCAATCTGCTGCCAGTTCCGCCGCTCGACGGCAGCACGGGCATTATGATTTTCATGGGAGAAACCCGCGCACAGCGCTACCTGGACTGGGTGCGGGGGAACAGCTACGCGATGGTAGGCCTGGTTATCGGAATGGTGGGTTTCCGGTACATTTTCGGACCCATCGAGGAGTTCACTATGTTCGCGTTGCTACCGGAGGAACTGATCAGACCCCTATTCCGAACCATTTTTCCGCACTGAACTGGCTGCTCCAGTTGGAGACTTCATCGATCTGGCGGACTTGCCGGAGCAACTGCAGCACCGCGAAGCACATTCCATGGAAGGGGACGCCTGGAAACCGCTGTCGCTCGACGAGGTGCGCAAGGTGCATATCCAGCGGGTGCTGGAGATGTGCCAGGGCAACCGGCTGCGTGCGGCGCAATTTCTGGGAATCGGACGGACAAGCCTTTATCGCTACTTGAAGCGCGACGGCGTGGACACCAGAAAAGGCAAATGTGGCAGCGCGGCGGCCTGAAATCCGGATGCGCCGGCGGCGGTCTGCAAGCATGGAATCTTTGCAGCAGAACAGGACCGTGCGGTTTGCGTTCCCTCTCTCCAAAGAGAATCAAATTCATGCCGCAAGCGCTCTCTTGCTCGCCGAGAAATGCAGATAAATAACCGTCTCTGAAAGTTCGGGCCCGCCAGCAGCCGATTCGATTCTAAACGCAGGGTGTTCCAACCCGAACCAGTTTCCCGCTCTGAAGCACGATGCACAATTCCGGCAAATTCCAAACCATTGAAAACGCACAGACTGCGCCGAGCCTCGTTTGGCATTCGCCCTGCAGTTAACTAGCCCTGCTGCATACAAAAGACAAACGAATTCGCGAAACCGGCGGACCGCAAGAAACTCTTGGTGTACAGCTGCGGAGCTTTTCTTCGCAGTTGGCAGCACGAAATTCGAAATACAAGGAGATCGAGGCGGACGACCAACAGTTTTGCGACACGAGCACGATTTGCCAAACGGTTCCTACCCAAAGTAGTTCCACAGCCTAACCGCCAACAACCCGCCAGAACCCCTGGAGCGCCGCGTAAACCATCCCACACGGAACGCGGCGCTCAGTCCTCTCCTGGAAAAGCAGGCAACGAGAAATTCGAGCCGGAGGCCAGTAGCGCCACCGCTTCTCCTCTCCGCACGTTCGCAACAATTTGCATCCCCGCGGGCGAAAAGCACTGAGGTGGCAAGTGGAGGATTTCTCACCAGCGAACTCTACGCTTTAAAGATATATTGTTCCGGGGCGCATCGACTCCACATGGACAAAGTTAAGAGCGCGTTCAAGAAAACAGCGACGTCCCTCTTGCTGATTGTCTTGGTGGCGCTGGGAGCGCGAATGGGATTTGCGTGGAACCAGGAACGCAAGATTCCGCGGGACCTGATCGGCCCGGTCTCATTCGAACAGGAAACCGGGAGCATCGCGTACTCACTGGCGACGGGAAAGGGATTCAGTTCTCCTTTCCGAAGAGAAACGGGGCCAACGGCATGGCTGACGCCGGTTTACCCTCTGCTGGTGGCAGGCGTATTTCGCACCTTCGGGATTCTCAGCGCGAAATCTTTCTTCGTCGTGGTTTTCCTCAACGCGCTCTTCTCCTCGTTCGCCTGCATTCCTATCTTTTCGGTGGGCAAACGAATGGGAGGCTTGGGAGTGGCGAGCGGAGCGGCCTGGCTGTGGGCACTCTACCCCAATGCGGTGATGATGCCGTTCGAATGGGTGTGGGACGCCTCTTTGGCGGCGCTGCTGGGGGCCGTGCTCTTGTGGGCAACGCTGCAGCTGGCGGATTCACCCCAGCGCGCAAGCTACTGGTGCGCCTATGGTTTGCTTTGGGGATTTACGTTGATGACCAACCCGTCGCTGGGTCTGCTGCTGCCCTTTCTGCTGGGATGGGCGGCGTTCCGCAGCCGGCGCGCGGCAAAGCTCTCTGTCTGGAAACCTGCTCTGGCTGCTGGAATCGCTATTCTCTGTTGCGTGCCGTGGACGGTGCGGAATTACGTTGTATTTCACAAGTTTGTTCCCCTGCGCTCAAATTTTCCCCTGGAACTCTATATAGGAAACAACAACAACTATGCGACACGACAGTTCGTCTGGCCGCCCAAAATCACCAAAGAAAGGGAGCTTCTCCGCTACTTTCGCCTGGGCGAGACCGCCTTCATGGAAGAGGAGCAGCGGAAGGCCATGGAATTCATCCGCGCTCATCCTGGAATCGCGATAAAACTCATCGGGGAAAAGTTTGTGTCCTTCTGGACTGGTGTTGCGGAACCCGTCCAAGTATTTAGGACCACCGATTCCCTGCTCATTCGGACCCTGATCGTGTGCAACACCCTGGCGGCACTGGGCGCCCTGCTGGGAATCGTGGTTCTTTTTGTGAAACGCAACCCCTATGCAGGCCCGGCAGCAATCTATCCGCTGGTGTTTCCATGGTTGTACTACGTGACGCATCCCAACCTGCGCTATCGGCACCCCATTGATCCGGTGATCCTGTTGTTGGCCGCGGTCGCCGCCGCATCCGCGTGGCGATTGGTCGGGCGCACCCTCGTAATAAATGAATCGGCCGCAGTGGAAACCGCCTGAAGAGCCGAAAGCACGACAAAGGAGCTGCGTTCTGCTATCTTGTGGATTCCCTTTTCCATACCTATCAAAGCTTAAGGAGAGAAGAAAGATGAGAACCAAGTCCCTGGCAGGTGTGTTGATCGCTTTGTTCCTGATGGCGGGAGCGGCGGCGGCATCGGCACAAGAAGTGACGCAGGCGGAGAAGGACAAGGCGCTGCAATATCTGGAAACGACAAAGAAGGGCGTTCTGGAGGCGACGAAAGGTTTGTCGGAAGCGCAGTGGAACTTCAAGCCGGCGCCGGACCGCTGGTCGGTCGCCCAGGTGATGGAGCATATCGCCGCTGCGGAAGACTTTATCCGCGGAATGGTGAAAGAAAAGATCATGATGGCGCCGGCCGGCGAGCCTGGCCGCGACGTGAAAAAGACCGACGAAGGCGTGCTGGCGATGGTCCCCGACCGTACTACTAAAGTTCAAGCGCCGGAGCCCTTGGTTCCGACAAATCGTTTCGGGTCACCAGAGGCCTCGATCAAGCATTTTGTGGAGAGCCGGGCGACCACCGAAGA
Organism: Candidatus Acidiferrum sp.; assembly: GCA_036522305.1. GTDB lineage: Bacteria > Acidobacteriota > Terriglobia > Acidiferrales > UBA7541 > Acidiferrum. The sequence continues at coordinate 25,193 of DATDGB010000040.1, forward strand.
CTTCCTGAAAACCACCACCGGCCTGCGCGATCACGTGGCCGACAGCCCGATGGGAAAGCTGGACGGGTACGAATTCGTCCTGCTCATCGCGGCGCACAGTGAGCGGCACACAAAACAAATCAATGAAGTGAAGGCGGATCCGAATTTCCCCAAGAAGTAACGAAAAATAATTTCAACACGAAGAACACGGAGTTTGCAGAGAATCATGCGCCGCGCCGGGACACTCAAAGGTGTCCCGGC
>DATDGB010000041.1:0-121022 GCA_036522305.1 Candidatus Acidiferrum sp.
CGCCTGCGCGCTTGGCGGCTTCGAGCATGTTTTTTGTGCCGCCCACGTTCGAATCGTAGATATCCTTCGAACGCCTGGCCCACAACCGGTAGTCTGCCGCGACATGAAAAACACGCTTCACGCCGGCCATCGCCCGATCGAGCGAAGCGGGATCGCGCAAATCCCCGGTCACATACTCGAGCGACAAATCCGCAATCGCGCGATTGGTGCTCGACGCGCGCAGCAGCACGCGCACTTCGTCGCCGCGAGCCACCAGTTGCCGCGTCACGTGACTGCCCAGAAAGCCCGCCGCGCCTGTGACCAGCGTGGTCATGCGACTTTTATGCCTTCCTCGCTCGTGGGTTCTTGCTGTTCGAGGTGGGCGACGCTTTCATCGATACTTAGCACGGCAATTCGCTCACCGCTAAGCGTGGGCTCCACGAGCCGAGAAAAGGACTCCCACCATTTGCTCCCAATCAGCTTTCGCGCTTCCATCGCGTTGCGCTCCACGGCGGCACCCTCGGAAGCCGCGCGATTTGAATCGCCGCTCGCGGCCGTGACCACTATCCCATCCACACCGAGCGACCGCGAATGACGGATTAATTCGGCCACTTTTTGCAGTTCGGTCTCGGATTGAACTCGCGCATGCACGCAAATCAAGAAGCCGGAAAGTTGCGCCGCTCGGATGCCTTCCACGGCGAGTTCCGATGAGTTTGGCCGCAAACTTTTCGACATGTGCAACGGTGAGCCAGGATCCAAACGAACAGTCAGAAAGAGCCGCGGCACAGGCTGAAACTCGTGAATGCGCCGGCGTAGCATGGTTCCATCGGTTTCAAGAAAAACAAAATAACCGCTACCGGTAATGGCACGAACCAGATGCGCCACGCCAGGATGATGCAGCGGCTCGCTGCCGCCAATCCAAACAACCGGAGAGTGGCCGGAAATGATTTCCCGGATCTTTTCGTGAGAAACCGGATGATTGGAATCGTGATGCAGAAGTTCCGCCGCATCCGCAAATTGCACCGGGCAGAAAGCGGGGCGCGATCGTCGCGCAAGCCGCGCCCTGGTGAGGTCCGCTGTAAGCCGCAGGGGAAACCGCAGCATGCGCTTTAAAACCCGCTGCGCAGCCGGAATTCGCTGGGCTGGAACTTCAGCGCCACGTACTCATCCGCTCGGCGCGCTTGGTTGGAATAGCGCGCCAGCGCATAAACCGGAAAGGAATTCCGGTAAAGATGATATTTCAGGTAAAACACGCCGGGAAAACCCGTGCCGGTGAAATCCGGTTCACTCCACGAGCCGTCATCCTTCTGCTGGTGCACTAGGTAAGAAACCGCCTTCACGATCGCCGGGTCGCTGAGCTCCGCGCCCGCCAGCAATCCAATCAAACCCCAAGCCGTCTGCGAAGGCGTGCTCGGGCCCTTCCCTTTCGTTGTGGGATTCTCGTAGCTGGCCAGCGATTCGCCAAAGCTGCCATCCGCTTTCTGCACGGTGCGAAGCCAGACCACTGCGCGCTGGCAGTAATCGCGCGCCGTCAGTGAAACCGTCTCCAAGGCGCGCAACACGCCGCTCGTCCCATAAATGTAGTTGACGCCCCAGCGGCCAAACCACGAACCATCATCAGATTGATCCTGCAGCAAAAACTTTACAGCGCGCTTAATCGCGGGATGCTCCGCCGGCCAGCCAAACCTGCCGAGGCATTCCACAACACGTGCGGTTACATCGGCGGTCGAGGGATCGATCATCGCGTTGTGATCGGCAAACGGAATGTTGCACAAAGTCTTTCGATCGTTGTCGCGATCAAACGCCGCCCAGCCGCCGTCGCGATTCTGCATGCTCAGCAGCCACTGGATGCCGCGGCGAATCGCACCTTCCATGCGCTGCGGGTCGGGATACTTCACCCGCTGAAGCGCCATCAACACAAATGCCGTATCGTCAACGTCAGGATAAAAATCATTGCGAAATTCAAACGCCCAGCCGCCGGGTTCCGCGTCTTTATTCTTGATTTGCCAATCGCCCGGCCCAAGCACCTGCTTCGAGAGCATCCACTCCGCGGCCTTCACCAACGCGGGATGATCGGCGGGCAACCCGGCTTCTTCCAGGGAAACCATAGCGATGCAAGTGTCCCAAACGGGTGAGACGCACGGCTGCATGCGAATGGTGTCGCCGTCTTCAATCTCGAACCGCGAGAACTCTTTGATTTCCCGCCACGTCACAGGGTCGTCCGCGCCGTGACCGAGCGCCATCAACGCAAAGATCGTATTCATCATCGCCGGATAGATCGCCGCGAGGCCTTCCGTGCGCTCCATGTGCTCCAGCATCCACGCCTTCGCTTCGCGAATCGCGCGCTGGCGCAGCGGCTTCCACGGCAATTTCTCGTAAAGCTTGAACCCGCGATCAATCGCCAGGAAAACGTTTTTCCAGGAGAGGAGCTGCTCGCTCCAATCAAACGCCGCAGTCTTGCGCGTGGGATCCTTGAATAATTCATCGACACGCGCGCGGTCCGGCAAGCGCCACTCGGGCCGCAGCGTGGACAAGATGGCCATCGGGATCACGATGCCGCGCGTCCAGGACGACATCTCATAGATATTGAAATAGAACCAGGTCGGCAGGAGCACCAGCTCCGGCGGAATCGACGGAACGAGATCCCAACCGACAGCGCCGATCAACGCCAGATAGAACCTTACGTAAGAATTCGTGTGTTCGAGGCCGCCGAGGCGATGGACCGTCTCGCGCGCTTCCACCATGTGGCGCGCATCCGTCGAATCGCCAGCCAGCTTCAACGCGAAATACGCTTTGGTGGTGGCGTTCAGCTCCGAAGGGCCGCCGGGATAGATGGGCCAGCCGCCATCGGAAAGCTGTCGGCGGCGAACGTAATTTGCCAGCTTGGCAATGCGTTCCGGATCAGCCTTTCCTAGAACGTGCAAATAGTAGATGTAGTCGGATTCGAGGGTGGTGTCTGCTTCAAGCTCGCCCTGCCAGAATCCTTCCTCAGCTTGCAGGGAAAGGAGGTGATTCGCGCCACGCTCGATGGTCTTTTCCAGACGCGCTGCCCACTCCTGGTCAGGTTGCAGGACCGGAGCCGGAGCGACGGAAACTTCTTCTCCCATTCTGGCGAATGAGGCCATCAGTGCTCCCCCCAGAGCGGTAATTCAAATTGACGGGCTCGTTAGGCCCGTCCAGCAAGCATTGAATTCAATATAACTGCCGCGTTGCAGTGCACTTCCCCACAAAAAGCAACGCAGCGGTTAGGGTTCGAGTAATACGAGTACTACTCAATTATCGCCGCCTTCGCAGAGTCGGTCAACGGTTAAGATGCGCATTCAAAACTCCGCGTTGTCAAATCGGAATCACTGCTGGCCCCTCCAAAGCGCGCTGCACAAGCACGTGAAGCGGCCCGGGCAACGGCTCGCCCTCCCGCTGCGTCACGGAGGGCTTTTCTTTGAGCAAACGCCCGGGAAGCTTGAGCCAGGAAGGACTTGCAGCCGAAAGAGTGTCCGATGATCCGCGCAGCACCAAAGCATCGGCGCGATCCAGCGCCGCGCGAGCCGAATCCTTGAAATCTTCCTTGGCTGGATCGACCACAGCAAAATACAGGCTGGGTTTAAGGAATTGCAGCAAAGAATTGCTTTCCACGATTACGGGAGGAGGTTCCGGCGCGCCCGCTTCGTTCGCTTGCAACAATGCGGCCCGCAGTAGTGGTAAGCCTTCCGCGAGAAATCCTTGTTTTGTGCGCAGCCAGAACGAACGCCGCGCTCCCGCGGCCAGAAAACGGGCGCTGTCCGTGCCCGTGTCCGCCTGAGTCTCCCAGTTGATGGCACAGACATGCTCATCCGGCGCGCAATCGCAATTCTCGCCATTCTGCGCGCACACGCCGTGGCCATACTGTGTGATCTTCCCTGCGATCCAACCGGCCTGGGGAAACGCTGAGATCACATCACACACCAGTTGCGTCTTTCCAATACTACGCGTGTGTCCGCCGACGACGATCAATCGCCAGCGCAGTGCTCCGTTCGTGTCACTTGACACCATCACGCTCCTGACCAGCCTCAAGGAGAATCGTATACCGGCGGCTCCCCTTTTGGTCGGGTGTTCCACCGTCCGTGTACCCACACCCACTGTTCCGGGTACTTGCGAATAATTTCTTCAATCACCTTGGTGAATTTCTGCGTGTTCTCCAAAACGTCCCGCTCGGTGTCGCCCGTTCGAATCAATTCCACCGGCGGCTCAAAGCGCAATCGGTATTTTTCAAGTGACTGGTCCCAAATAGCGTAACCCGGCACAACCGCTGCGTCAGTATGCAGCGCCACGCGCGCGATTCCCGTGGTCGTGCTGGCCGGCTTCCCGAAAAAATCCACGAACGCCGCTTCTTCCGGCATGGTGTTCTGGTCCGCCAGAATTCCAATCGTCCCTGCTTCTTTCAAAACCTTCAACATCACCCGCGCCGATTCATTCTTGAAAATCGGCCGATTCCCAGACGAGCAGCGGTAGCCGTTCACCAGCGCATCAATCCTGGGGTTGTCGATGCGCCTCGCCATGTAGTGCAGCGGAAATCCGTAAAGCGCGTGCGCAAAGGAAGACAACTCCCACGCGCCGATGTGCCCCGTCAGATAAAGCACGCCTTTCCCGCTCCGCTGCCCTTTCAGGAAATTCTCATGGCCGTCCAGCACCACTATTTGCTCGATATTTTCTTTCGAATATTTTGGAAATCGCGCAAACTCTGCCGCCATCCAACCCAGATTGCGCAGCATCCCACGCACCACGCTTTTGCGCTGCTTGTCACTCCACTCCGGAAACGCGATGCGCAAGTTCACGTCAGCGATTCTCCTCAATCGTGGCAGAAACGCGTACAAAACGCGCACCACTCCCGCAGCAAAACTCCTTGCGAGCGGCCGCGGCAACACACCCAACCCCTTCACAACCGCCCACACCGCCGCGGACTCGATCCATTCCTTCATTGCGTCTCTATTTCGCGTGTGTTTCCCGCCGGGCGACAGTATGCAAGAGGTCCATCGCTGGAAGATAGTGGTTCAATGTTAGACTCAATTTTCTGTGACTGAAACAACCACCGCCATCACCGAAAGCTCGCGCTCCAGCACCGCCGCTCGCATTGGCTCGGCCATCCTCATCCTGGCGACGCTTTACGTCTGCTACTTCAGCCATCTCGGCGCCATCGGCTTCGTTGGTCCAGACGAACCGCGCTACGCCTGGATCGCGCGCGAAATGGTCGAAACCGGCGACTGGGTCACGCCGCGCCTCTACGGTAAGCCCTGGTTCGAGAAGCCCGTTCTCTACTACTGGGGCGCAGCCCTCTGTTTCAAACTCTTTGGCGTAAGCGAAGCCGCCGCGCGCCTGCCAAGCGCCATCTCCGCGTTCCTCGCCACCCTAGCATTGGCCTGGCTCGCACTCCGTCTCTACGGCGCGGAAACCGCTCGCTGGCTGCTGCTTCTGCTCCCGACCACCGTCGGCATGATCGGCTTCTCTCACGCCGCCGCCACAGACATGCCCTTCAGCGGCATGCTCACCATCGCCATGGTTTGCGCCGCCGTCATCCTGGGCCTCACGCGCAACGAAAAGACGCCGATCCTTCCCCGCACCCCTTGGCTTGCCCTCATTCTCTTCGGCTTCTTCCTCGGACTCGCCGTCCTCGCCAAAGGCCCCGCCGCCATCATTCTCTCCGGCGGCGCCATTTTTTTCTGGGCGCTCTTCACCAAGCGCTGGCGCGACGCCTTTCGCCTCTTTCATCCCGCCGCCCTCGCCTCTTTCTGCCTCACCGCTCTCCCCTGGTACATCCTCTGCGCCCGCCGCAACCCCGATTTCTTCCGCATCTTCATCATCGAACACAATTTCAAGCGTTACCTCACCCCCGAATTCCAGCACATCCAACCCTTCTGGTATTACGTTCCGGTGTTGCTCGTAGCCTTTTTACCGTGGACAGGGGTTTTACTGTGGACCGCCATCGCAGGTGGCACGCAAATCGTCCACCGGAAGAAGATCTCCTCACCTTCATTCTTCTTGCTTTGCTGGTTTCTCTTCGTAGTGTTTTTTTTCACCTTTTCACGATCGAAGCTGCCGGGCTACATTCTCCCTGCTTTTCCATCGATTTGTCTGATTGCGGCGCGTGCGTGCGTCACACTGACGTCTGCGCACCGAAAATCATTTCGGTTCAGCCTTGTCACGGCGGCCGTCTTTCTGTTTCTTTTGTTCGCCCTCGTTAGAATGGTCACGCCGAACATATCTTTTGGAAGCGAGAAGTTCGGAGGCATAGCTGGCTTGATCATTGCGCTAATGGGGTTAGCCAATGTTTTTCTGGGTATTTTCTATCCATCGTGTTCCGGAACCGATCTTCGCAAGCTGCTCGCCGCTTCCTCGGTCGTGCTCATTCTGTTAGCTGCTTCGCTGGCCGATGGTTTGTTGTCATCCTACTTTCGCAGGGATCCATCTGGCCGGTCGCTTTCCGAGGAAATTCGGCGCAACGGAATTCCTTCGCAGGAACTACGGGCAAGGGCAATGAGCCGCGGCCTGCGTTACAGCTTGAGCTTTTACGTTCACAACGAGGTCACAGAGTGGGAGGCGGAGCATCCTCGCGAGGGATACCTACTCTCGGGAGGCAGGTACTATAGGGGGATAATGGGATCGGACCTCACATGCGAAGAAATCCCATTCAATCTGGAAAAGACTGGTTTCTTTCTCTACCGAGTCGAACGGCGATCAGCGGACAGGTCTTCCCACAGCGGGCAACCTCACCAAGAAAAATGACACGATGCGATTCTCGTACGCGCGCTTGTCCTCATCTCCCAAGCTCACAAAATTTCCATGCGGGATGATCGCTTGCTCCCGCGGCTCTGGCGCCTTCAGAAACATCTGCCTTGTGGTCTCTGCAAGCTCCGGATCATCCACCGCCTGGATGTAGAGCGTCGGAACGCCCGTCAACGTAATCAATTTCCTCGAAACCGGCGGATCCTCCCGATGCGCGTAGTTCAAATACTCAAAGCTGAACTCCGCCGCCCGAATCATGAACGGAAAACCGCCCAAGCCGTTGCGCTCCACGCCCACCTTCACCATCTGCTTCGGCTGGTCATAGACGGAATCCAGCACCAGCGCGCGTATCCGCTTGTCGCCTTCCGCTTCGCGCAGCGCCGCGTAAGCACCCAGGTTGTAGCCCCACAGCCCTAATCGCGCCGGATCCACATCGTCCCGTGCCGCCACCAGGTCCACCGCCGCACGCACTTCGTCCACTTCGCGATAGCCAAGCGTGCTGATGCCCCCGTTCGCCCCATGCGCCGCAAAATCAAAAATAAGAACGTTGTACTGGTGATCCTGCAGCGCCGATTCCAGCGTCAGCAGCTCTCCGCGGCTGGACTCGTACCCATGGCACAGGATTATCGTCGGCGCGCCTCGCAACCCCGGAAAAAACCACCCCTCGCGCGTCCCAATCCCCCCCGGTACCTCGAATGTCAGCACTTCCGGCCGCCCCGGGAAGCTCGCCATATTGATTTCCGTGCTGGTGCGCTGCGGCTTCACAATCCGATAGACCAGGAACCCCGCGATCGCCGTCGTCGCCAGCACCGCAAAAAACGCCAGTGCCAGCAGAGCCGTCAGCAGCTTGGTGTACCACTTGGTTGGATAGCGTAACTCGAAAAGGATATGCATTCGTCGTCTGCGGAACTGGGCTGGCGGCGCAGGCCGCTTCACTCTACCTCATAGCAAAATAACAAAATGCAACGATTGGCATCGTAACATAACTTTTCCATCGCACTTTGCGCCACCCCATTTCCCTGTGTCTGCTCCTTTACCTCCTTTACTTCCTTTATCTCCTTTACCTCCTTTATGATGGACTCGCGGGCAGGGGCCACGAATTCTCCGCCCTCATTCATGAACATTGTCGATTTGCGTCAGACCACCGTCCGCCAGATTGAGCCTCTTCTCGAAGAAGAAGCCCGGCACTGGCGCGACGAATTGCATTGGGACTACCGCGGCGCCCTCGAACTCATCAAGCGCTTCCTCGACGCCCACGCCCTGGCGGGATGCGTCGCCTTTGAAAACGGCGTGGCCGCCGGCTATTCGTTTTACGTCCTCGAAGATCAAAAGGGCCTGATCGGTGGCTTGTACGTCTCCGCCAAGTTTCCCCAGGATTCCATCGGCCGCCGCCTGCTGGAAGATATGCTCTACTCCATGCGCGCCATCCCGCATCTTGGGCGCATCGAAGCCCAGCTGATGCCCTTCAGCGGCCCGGTCGACACGCCCCTTCTCGACCAGGGCTTCCACCTCTACACTCGCCAGTTCATGCTGCAGGATCTGCAAAACGAGCACGAAGCCAAAGCCGGCGCCTCTGCGGGCATGCGCCTCGCGCGCTGGAACGACCGCTACTTCGAGCCCTGCGCCAAGTTGATCTATCTGGCATACGCGAATCACGTCGATGGCGAAATCAACGACCAGTATCGCAGCCGCCCCGGCGCCCTGAAATTCCTGAAGAACATCATTTTGCTTCCCGGTTGCGGCCAATTCGTCCCCGGCGCCTCCTTCGTCCTTCACGAGCCCGGCAGCGAAGAACTCGTCGCCGCTGTCCTAACCAGCGAAGTTTCCCCGGGTGTCGGTCACACCACGCAAATCTGCGTCCTGCCCGGCTACCAGGGCCACGGCCTCGGCCGCATGCTCATGCAAACTTCCGCCGACGCCCTTCGCTCCATGAAATTCCGCGAATTAACGCTCACCGTCACGTCGGACAACCACACCGCCGTCCAGCTTTACGAAAAGCTCGGCTTCCGTACCATCAAGTGCTTCACCGCCGGCGTCTGGCCCCGCTGACGCCAGCGTGCTGGCGCTTCCTTCCTTCTTTTCCCACGGCGACGTTGCTAGCGCTTCCTTCTTTTCCCTTGTAGGGGCGCAATACATTGCGCCCTCTTCTCTGCGCCTTGCTCTCTTCATCCTTAAACCCTGAGCGTAGCCAAAGGGCCACTCGTCTACTACGAGACAAGCCGCGGGCCCGAATCACGATGGATTCACTTTGCATAGAAAAGTACTTGACAATCCGAAGCGCCACGCTATCTTAGTGCTGTCAGCCGTGCACCAGACTTGGGAGGCCTTCACATGGAAACCGCGCATCCCGCTCCATCACAGGATTTTGGCCATTCACCCTCTAGCCAGTTCCGCGGGCAACTCGCCGACGCCGCCCGCTTTTGGGAGCCGCGCCGCCTCCTCTACAACTTCATCCTCTTCCTAGTCACCGTTACCTGGATCATGGCCACCTGGCCCCATTTCCGCCCCGCCTTAACTCTGACTTCCCTATTCCTGATGTCCATCCTCGCGCTGATCGCCAACGCCTGCTACTCCGTCGCTTATTTCGTGGACATCCCCCTCCAGTCCTCGTCCGTGGGCGCGACCCGCAATCGCTTCCGCTGGGGCCTCTGGATCTTCGGAACGCTCTTCGCCTTCGTTCTGGCAAATTACTGGATTGCCGACGAAATCTCCCCCGATTTTCACTGAAAAAGATCTGTAAGTGCTTCTGGATGGAAAACTAACCCGCTCATGAACTGCGGCGGTCTCTGCTCTTTTGGCGCAGCCGGCGAAAAGCCTCTTCGCCGGCGATGGGCTGTACCTGGCCGCTCTTTATGTCATCGTAGCGGCCATCCAGGATGTTGCGCACCTGGGTTAGCTCCGCGAGGTATCCGGTCATCGCGTCTTCGACGAGTTCATCCGGCGCACGGCCGGTTGTAGCGGCAAGCTCCTGGAGACGAGATTCCGTTTCGGGCTTGAGGTGCACTACCATAGCTGTCAGTTTAGAAACGCGCCGAGGAACTGTCAAAGCGATTTCCAGGGGCAACGGGTTTCGCGGAGGTTCACCGTCGCAACTACAGTTCCAGCGGTGTTTTCACGAGTTGAGCGACAGCAGATCCGAGTCTTGTAAAATCGCGAGCATTCCACGTCAGCAAAACATCTGCTCCCGCTTTCAAGGCGCAATGACCAATCAGCGCGTCATAGGCGGCTGCACCGACGATAGTCCCAGAAGAAGCTAACTCAAGCGCGGAGACATATTCCTGCTCACTGAGAGTAATCAGGGTGAGCCTTTCGCGTATCTGCTTAACGATTCTTATGCCCTCCGGCCCAGTGATGCGGGGCCGAATTGGCAGGCCCGTGAGCGTAGCGTAGACCTCGCCGAGCGAGCGAAGAGCGCAAAAATCGTCTTTTCCCGCTTCAAGGAATAATTTTGTGCTGGAGGCGTGCTGCGGGTGGTCAGCGTAAAAAACCGGAACCAGATCAGAGCTGTCGAAGAACCGCTTCAAGAATGCTTGCCCAGGATGTGCTGCGCTCTTTCTTCGCGGACTTGGCGGATAGCATCATCGACTACGCGTATTGGCAGCGGCCTGCCGGTACGGTAGACAAATAGCCCGTTTTCCCAAACCATGCCACTGCCTTCCGAACGGGTGCCATCGTCCGGCTTAGGCGGCAGCTCTTTTTTCCACGAGCTGCTCAAGGTAGTCTTCCACTGACAACCCTTTGGCAGAAGCTAGGGCCTCCAGTGCGGCGGCGGTCTCGGGCTTTAAATCTAGCGTCATACAGTAATTCTCCAGCTCACTTCAAAAGTTTAAGCCACGTATTGCTCTCTGTCACCGGGAAAATGCGTGCCCCTCAACGAACGTGTGCCATTGTTATTATCTCAAGCAAATGAACCCGGGGACGGGACGTTTTCTGATATTTGTCTGCTATGACTCGCACTGATCAGAAAGCCTTGCATTAACTTTTGCTGACTGGGCTCGAGATCCAGCTTATTCTTCGATAACGGTTCAAGGGTATCGCGAAGAAAATTTACGAACTTACCTATCTTTGCAACCTTATCCGAAACTCTTCCGGGCTGTCCAACTCCAATGCTTTCAAATGCCTTACGCGCAACGATATGGCGAAGTCTCTCTTTCCACTCCCGAATCGTTTGTAAGAAGTCGGCTGAATCCTTACCAATACCGGTAACGTCATCCGGTCGGATTAGTATCGGCAGCCGTCCTAGGCCACCATCCTCATGCATCGCCACCGTGAAGAGTGCAGACTTGCCAATTCCTTTGTGTCCGACCAGGATCCTCAATGCCACGTTGGCACGCACCTTTTCATAAACTGGACTCTTGAAGTAGTATGCCTTTAGGCGTTCAATGTCTTCGTCCTCAGCGGCTTCGTGACCGAAGATGCTTTGGATTATTTCTTCTGTAAACTTGACTTGTTCGGTCATCTAGTTCCTCCTCGCAAAAGGAATCTACCCCAAGTGCATGGCCGGAGGCCGCCAGGATCTTGGCGGGTGGACTTCGAGGGACAGACGGGACGTTTTCTGATTTTTTGACCAGACCGCAAAAACCATTCACCCGCCCTAATAGCCGTTCAACCCTCATTTTCGACCATTCACTGTAAAACACTTAACATATTCATTAAGGTGTGCTATTCTCTCCCTGTCGTTGCCGCCATGCTGCCGCGCAGATCTCCTTCCGCTTTCCTGCGCTTGATCCCTACTCCCGTTTTCCTCACTCCTAAGTCCCATGGAATCATATCGTTTACCGACCCCCACCCACTAACCCTTTTGGAATCATATCGTTTCAAAAATAGGGGAGGGAGGACCTACCAGTTAGGCTCTCAAGTATTACTCTTATCTAAACTCAAAGCTCTGATAAACCACGCAGAATCAACACTTTTAAAAGTGTTCTTTCTAAAGAACTTAAAACCCTTTGAAATCACCACTTTTGAAAAACCGGGGAGGGGGGTCCCCATTACGGTTAACCAATTGTTATAAGAGAGTATCTCGTCTTGCGGCTTGGTCGCACCAATATACCGGTACGTTGGCTCGACTTATCTCCTTTATTTGCCACTCTTATGCGGTTTTTGCATCCCGAATAGTTCTACGGGACGAAAACACCGGGGGTGTAGGGGTATTCTTCCCATTTCGGAACGTGCCGACGTCTAGACGTTTCGACGTGCCGACGGCCTCGGTCCTCTCATTGCTGGCTCTGCTTCCGAGGGGGTTCAAATTCATCGCCGGGGATCCAACCCGCCAGCGTGGGCTGCCAAGCCGCCTTCGAGCCGAGCACGAAGCCGAACCTGGCAATGACCGCGTCGCCCGTAAAATCCATGTCCGGGCTGTATTCGTCGCTCGGCTGGTGGTAGCGGTGCTCGACGAAATCCCTGGCTTGTTCCTCGCCCCACTGCGCGTCATGACCCGCGAACTTGATGCCTTCATTGATCGAAAACGCCGGCACGCCCACTCTCGCCAGGCTGAACTGATCCGAACGGTAGTAATGTCCCGCTTCCGGTCGCGGATCTGGGCGGATAGCCAGATGAAAATCCGCGGCCGTCGTTTGCACCACCGGATAAAACGTGGTCCGCTCCGCGCCGCTGACTTCCACTTCTTCCGGCGTCCCCAGCGGCGGCACATCGTCAAAATTCAAGTCCACCATGATCTTTCCCGGCGGCACCGGCGAATGTTTCCCCAAATACTCAGACCCGAGCAATCCCTGCTCTTCCGCCGTAACCGAAGCAAACAAAATCGATCGCGGCGCCGCGATCGGCATAGCGCCCCACACGCGCGCCAGCTCCAGCAGAATGCCGCAACCGGTCGCATTGTCGTTCGCGCCGTTGTAAATCTTGTCGCCCGGCAGGCTCGAATCGATCCCCAGGTGATCGTAGTGCGCCGTGTACAGCACCGCCTGTTTGCCAAGCACGGCATCCGTGCCCGGCAGCATCGCCAGAACATTTCTGGAGACGAACGGTTTCAACTGGCTCGCCACGTGCGCCTTCAATCGGATCGGCAACTGCAGCGGCTTGAAATCCTTCCTCTGCGCGTGCTCGAACATTTTGTCCAGATCCAGCCCTGCCATTCCGACAATTCGTTTTGCCACGTCGAGTTGGATCCACGAAGCCGCTTGCAACTTGGGCGTTTCGTCGCGCTTCAAGTACGACCGCTCAGTCCCCCACGAATTGCGCACCACTTCCCAACCGTAGCTCGCGAGGTCCGTGCGGTGAATAATCAGTGTGGCCACCGCCCCGCGCCGCGCCGTCTCCTCGAACTTATAAGTCCACCGGCCGTAGTACGTCAGCGCCTTGCCCTTGAAAAACTCGGGATCGTCCGAGCTCGGCTCGCTGACGAAGAGCAACGTCACTTTGCCCTTCAAGTCGACCGTCTTGTAATCGTCCCAGTCGTATTCCGGCGCCTTGATTCCGTAGCCCACAAACACGATGGGTGCGTCAATATCCGCCGTCTCCGTCTGGCCTTCGTTGTTGGTCACAAACTCGGTGAGGTTTTTTGCCTCGAAGGATTTTCCGCTCACCTCCACAAATTTGAAAGTTGTGTCGGGAAGCGTCTTCACGCCCACCATCGGCACTTCCTGGAAAAACGTGCCGTTGTCCCCCGCCGGCTTCAAGCCGTAGGATGCAAACTGTTTCCCGATGTAGTCCGCGGCCATATCGCCGCCGCGCTGCCCCGTTCCCCTTCCTTCCAGTTCATCGCTCGAAAGATATTTCACGTGCGTGCGAATTCTTTCCTTCTCCACCATCGGAAGCGGCTTCTCGGCCACAGGCGCTTTCTTCTCCGCCTGCGCCCTGGCGCGCTCCACGACCCCAAGAATAGCCGCGGCTGCGACCAGCACCCACAAAGAAAACGCCGCGCATCTCCTCATGAAAACTCCTCGGGGAAAAAGAATTACTTTTTGACGCGATCCTTCAGCAAATTCTTCAGCTCGCTCATGAATTCCTGCACATCTTTGAAGTCCATGTACACCGAAGCGAACCGCACATACGCAACTTTGTCCAGCTTCTTCAGCCGGTGCATGATCATCTCGCCGATTTCCGTGGTGGTCAGCTCACGTTCCGTGGATTCTTGCACCACGCCTTCAATTTCATCCACAATCCCTTCCAGCTTGGGAGTGGCCACCGGCCGCTTTTCGCAAGCCTTCAAGAGTCCCTGCAAGATTTTTTGCCGCTCGAAGCGCTCGCGCCGCCCGTCCTTCTTGATGACCATGTACGGAATTTCGTCGATGCGCTCGTATGTGGTGAACCGGCGGCCGCACTTCAGGCACTCGCGCCGCCGCCGTATGGTGTCGCCGAGGCGGCCTTCCCTCGAATCGATCACCTTGTCGTCAATGTTCGCGCAAAAAGGACACTTCACTAGGCTGAGTCTCCTTGCTGTGCGGCTCCTTCGCTTGCCGCTTCTTTTTCCTGCTCCGCCAGCTCCTTCAATTTCCCAAGCGAAAGCCCTTCATGAATCAGCAGCGGTACCCCTGCCAGGCTAACCGCCGCAAACGTGATCAGCCACATGACAATCGACGCAGCCGCAGCGGCTTCTTTTTCTACTCCAAACACCGCCGTGTAAGCAAGGAAACACGCGACCTGCGAGCCACCGCCCACGCCCGGCAACTGCACCGCCGATCCCACCAGCGTGAAGGCCATGACGAGCATGGCGTCGCCCAGGCTAATGCTCGTGAGCGTGCCGCCAAAACTGTGCGAGACCCACAGATAAACGACCAGAACGAGGAACCAATGAACCGCCGAATAAAATACGGAGAGTGCAAGATCGCTCCAGCTTTGAATGGCCTGCACGCCGCGCGCAAAACCGAGCACGATTGCTGCAATCTTGCCGCGCCAGCCGTGTGCGATCATCCATCCTTGGAGGCGGCGTTCGAGCAAAGCGGAGCCGTGCAGCCGCAGATACACCAGAAAGATGGTCGCGACGACGACGCCGGCGAAAAGCAACGAACCAGTTGTCCTTGCGGCAGTTTCCAGTTTGCCAGCGGTCTCACCTGCATGACCGCGCGACTGAAACAGCAACAACCCGATCGCGGCGACCACTGCTGCGCTTGCCAAATCGAAAAGCCGTTCGAGCGCGTAAATTCCAAACATGTCCGCGATGGGAAGTCTTTCCTTGCGCGCGAGGAGAATCGGGCGCACCGGCTCGCCGGCGCGGCCGAGAAGGAAAACCGCTGCGAAGCCCGCCAGTGTCATCGTGTAGATGGGTGCGAAACGCGAGGGGCCAAGATTCCGCTGGAAAACCTTCCACCGGAGCGCGCGCAATGCGTAACAGCCATAGATCGCGACCAGCGAAAGGATCAGGAGCAAAGGATCACCATTGCGAATGGCCATCCACAGTCTTGCCCCGCTAAAATCCCCGAGATGCATCATCCCGCTGGAACGATAAACTGCGTATCCGAGTGCGAGAAGGACAATCAGGACTACAAGAAGTTTTCTCGACCGTGTTTGCATGCGCTCGCCAGCCTAGCGGGAGCAGGCATCGGCGTCAAGCAGCGCGGCGCAGATTCTTTCAGTGTTTTCCCAATTTTCTGGCGGTGCGGTCGGCGGCTTGTTCGCCGGTGCGCAGTGCGCCCTCGCTGGAGAGGCCGTCGAGGTAGTCTCCGCAGAAATCGAAGGGAGAATTCCATGTATCCAGTTGCTTGCGCAGGGCGGTCATCTCGCGCAAACGGCCGGGAGGAAATTGCGCGATGCCGATGTGCCAACGGACCACATGGACGAACAGCACTTTGCCACGGCATTCGGGGAAATTCTGTTCGACAACATCGCTGGCTTGCTGCTTCAGGGATTCGTCGCCTGCATCCAATCGTTTACGTCGAGGAGTGTCCCATAGAAAAACTCCGGCCATGCCTGTGCCCGATGGGCAGCGATTGGGAGCCCGCAGATGCTCCATCTCAATTTCCGCGCCGGGAACGACATCTTCCGTAAAGGCATAGCCGGCGTAAGGAGTGTTCGGCGGTTTCGAGAGCGCTACCGCGGCATTTACAATTCTGGAGTACTGCGTGCGAGCAAGCGTGGCGCGGATTTCCTCAGGCAATCCCGGGCAAATGACCGGGACGAGTTGCCCCGGAAGCGCGAAGATCACTGCACGCGCGCGAAAAGTTTGTGGCTTCCCTTTCACTTCGGCGTCAACTTGAACTCCTAAACTCTGCTCGACATGCAGGACACGCGCGTCCGTCAAGACTCTCACTTGCGAAGCCGCAGCTTCTGGAATGCGATCGACGCCATCGTTGACATTCCACTGACCGCGGACCAGTAAGTTCCAGAGCACTTGCATCAGAATCACGCGCGACGAAGTATCAACGGCTCCGCCGACGGGACCATTCAGTCCGGGAAGAAAAATACGCTCAAGCAATTCTTCTCCGCCGATTCTCCGGAAATACGTGCGTGCGTCTTCGCCGTCCAGCGAATCGGCAAGAGTGCTGAATCCATGAACAAGCGCGCGATGGTGGCGGAACAAGTCCAATCCAAAGCGAACACTGGCAAGACGTCCGCGCCAGGAAATGCCGCGATCCAGGAGCAAGTCTTCGAACCGTCCTCCGCGATAGCCGCGGCACCCGGCGGCGTCTTGAATGCCGACGCTGAATTTGGCTTTACACACCAGCGGTGAAAGGCCCAATCGCTTCACTAGTGCGCGCATGGAGCCAAAGGCATTTCCGAAGAGAGTGACGCCGCGATCGACGACGAATCCGTTCACACGATCGGTGGTCATCCTCCCGCCGACGCGTGACTCCGCTTCCAGTACGAGCGGCTCGAGTCCGCGATCCTTCAAGCGCACCGCCGCACCGAGCCCCGCGATGCCTCCGCCGATGATGATTACGTCCGCGTCTCCGCTGGGGATGCCCAAGAACATTCTCCTTAGCGGCGCGTCCCGGCAAAGAGATCGACAGCTTGGTTGCTGCGCGCATACTTCACGTCGTCGAAGTGCTCGCGAATGAATTTGTCCCAATCCTGGCGTTTGGTGACGTGGTGGATCACCGGGCCAAAGATCACATAGTTGTGCGCGTCCCAGCCGTGTTCGAAGAGAAGCACTTTGCCGCCAGGCTTTAGAATGCGCGACGCTTCACTGAAGAGTTTTTCGCGCGCGCCGCCCGTGGGAATTTCGTGCGTGCCGAAACCAAAACAAACGGCGTCGCAAGACGCATCCACCAAGGGAATGGTGAAGTGGTCAGCCTTGGACGGAATAATCCGCGGGTTTCCAGTCGGCGGCAATTCGAGGTCGCGTACATCCTGCACGGCATCCTCCGGCGACTCGCCTTCCACGTTCCAGCAATCCATGCTCTGAATCGTGGCTTCCGGCAGCACATCAGAAAGCAGGAAAGCATGGCGGTACGTACCGATGTGCAAATCCGCGACAGTCACTTTGCCTTTGACTCCGCCCAATTCCACGAGGCGGCGGATGTAACGCACTCCCGGATGCCCGTACATTCGATACAAACCGAACAAGGAATAAGCCAACAACAACAATCCAGTCGCGGCCAGTACCCAGGCGGCCTTGAGCGCCATCGGAACGTGGAGCAGAACTCCAATGGCACCAAGCGGAATTCCAACGGCCAGAAATTTCTTCGTGATTCGCCAGTAGTCGCGGCGGCTGACGTAGACCGCTCGTCCCCAATACCACCACGCCGTTGGCCGCTTGTCGGCAACCGTTCCCGGGTACCAGTGGGAGATTGGTTTGTGTGTGCCGGTCATCGCTCCTCCTCAAATTCGCAATTTCATCTTCGCTAAGCTCTCAGGAAATAAAAATTTTCAATTCTCAGGCCCAGCCGGCATCCTGCAACATGTGCAGCACTTTCGCCTGGAAGGGCTGGACAAACGGCCGAACGATAGCGGAATTCGTCCACTCGATGGCTTGTGCCAACAAATCCAGAACAGCGTCGACGAGTTTGTGCGTTTTCTGCTGGTCCGGGGACTCGTCATAGATCAAGCAGAGAATCATCCCAAGATGCGCCAACCAGAGGGCCGGCGGGAGTAAGTGGCGCATTTCTTCGCTGAGTCCGGATACTGCGATGGCTTCGCGGAAAATGGCCATGCTTTGCGCGCGCTGGCTCTCTGTGCCTTTTCCGAAGACCGAGAGCGGATGTTGAGGGTCCCCGGTGTAGCGAAAGAGCGCACCCAAAAAACGACGGTCGTCCTTTAATATTTCCAATTTTGAATGCAGCAGAATGCCGAGACGCTCGCGAAGCCCAGATTTATCTTTCCACTCTTCCTGCACCCTTTCCGAGTGAGTACGTTGCACCTGCTCGTAGTAAGCGGAAACGATCGCTTCTTTGCTCGGGAAGTAATAGTAGGCGCCCCCGGTAGCAACCTTGGCAGCGCGAGCGATGTCCCGCATGGTGGTGATTTCGAAGCCGCAACCGCGAAACAGCTCGAGCGCGGTGCGCAAGATCAGTTCCCTGGTATTCTCCCCCTCTGGCTTGGCCGTCTGGTTCATGATGTCACCCACCGAATTGAACATGTTCAAATGCTAGCTCAAAGCCACGGGGCCTGTCAAGAAAAAATGAACACGTTCAATGTTTTGTTAAACTATTCACTGTAAATGACTTAATAGACCATTGCCGAACGAACCGTCTCATTTTGTGTGAGCTGGATCAAACTGAGGATGCTTCGCCGCTATCGGCAGCCTCTCGGGCTGGCGCTCCCTACTCACCGAGTTCCCGCCAAAATCGCCGCTACGTCGTTGATTCTCTTGTCTCTAGAGGACATGCTGAGTAAGATGCCGCACAGAACGGTTGGCAGTCAGGGTCTGATCCCGCGGGGAACATTTCGGGAGCACTTTACGTTCCATAGTTGGCAGGCCGAGATGGACTGCCAGACGGCTTTTGAGAGAGAAGCCGACTCGCAAGACGCCTTGCACCGTAGCAGGTTGAAGAGGCTGATGATACGTTGGAGCAGGATGCCCAACTGGTCCAGCAATGCCTCCAGGGCGAAGGGTCGGCCTGGGAGGAACTTGTGCGTCGCCATAGCAGGCGCATCTTTAACATCTGCTACCGGTTCACGGGAAACCGCACAGAATCCCAGGATCTGTCGCAGGATGTTTTCCTCCGTGTGTACCGGACTCTGGGGAGTTATCGTTCGGCCCATGGCGGTTTCGCAACTTGGATGACCAGCGTGACGCGCAATCTGCTGATTGACCATTATCGTAGAACGAAGAGAGACCGCGTTACAGATTCCCTGGACGACAAAGTGGCGCTAGTGGAAAACAAGGAATCAGCAGGCCGTCGACCGGATGAGCAGGCGCTGTTGGGCGAATTGAGCGGCCAGGTGCAATCAGCGCTTACGAAGCTTTCGCCGGAACTGCGCGAAGCGGTAATCCTGCGCGATTTGCAGCAATTGGAGTACAGCGAGATTCAACAAGTTTTGGCGGTACCAGAAGGAACGGTAAAATCGAGAATCAATCGCGGACGCATTGAGCTGGCGCGCATTCTGCAGCAGATGGGAGTGCGCCCGTCATGAAGGAGATTGGAAGTGAGAAGCTAGAGCAGAGCACTTTATGAACTGGACTTGCGAACAAACCGAAGCGCGCCTGAGCGATTACCTTGACGGACTTCTTGAGCCCGTCGAGCAATCGGCTTTTAATCTCCATGTGAATACATGCGAGAAGTGCGCGCCGCTGGTCGCAACGGTCGCGCGTACGCTGGGCGGATTGTACGCGATGGAGCCGGTGGAACCGCCGGCGGAGCTTGAGAACGCCATCTTGACGGCTACGCTTGGCGCGCCGAGTTGGCGCAACCTGAGGCGCTGGCTAAAGAGCCTGCAATCGCCGCGATTCGTATACAGCATGGCGTCGGTTGCGGCAACGATCATCATTATTCTTTCTGCGTCCGGGTTTTCGTTCCGCAAGCCCAAGCTGGCGGATCTTCGTCCCGCCAAGATTTATCGCAGCGCCAACATCCAGGCGCATCAGGCGTATGCCCGGAGCACCAAATTCGTCAGCGATCTTCGCGTGGTTTACGAAATTCAAACTCGCTTGAATGAAGGCGAACAGAATCCCGCAACCAGGGAGCAAGCCGCTCCACAGAATTCTCCGGACAAGCAACCTGGCCGCACCGACAACAGCAATCCGTCCGCGCCGAAACAGCAAAACCGTGCCACCGAAATCGGCCGGAATCTGAGGGTTCTGGCTGTGCAATGCCCTATTCTAAGCGGCTCGCTTGGTGAGAGGAGATTGCCATGAAGTGTGCCGTCCATTCCGATGTGGACGCGGTAGGCTACTGCCGAAATTGCGGCAAGGCCATGTGCTCGACCTGCGTCCGCCCGGTGCGCGACGTGCTTTACTGCGAAGAATGCTTGGCAGGTATCGTTGGCATTCCGGCCGCGGTACCGGCTGTTCCTCCTCCACCCGTGCAATCGCAATATCAGATGCTTGCTTCCGGTTTGCCTCCGGCATCTTCCAGCCATAGCAGATCCAATCCGGCAATTGCTTTTCTGCTGGGATTCCTGCCGGGAATGGGGGCTTTTTATAACGAGCAATTCGGCAAGGGCATGATCCACCTGGCGATTTTTCTCGTGCTATTCATCAGCGGTGTGGATGGCAATATGAGCGGCGGGTCGGCAGCGGCTTTGTGGATCTGCATCGGCGGACTGTGGATCTACATGCCCATCGATGCCTACCGCACCGCAAAAGCGCGGCAGACCGGCGAAACTTTGAGCGACCCGCTTGACGCCTTTACGAAGGAGCGCCCCATTGGACCGATTCTTCTGATCGGGGCGGGGATCCTGCTGATGCTACACAACTTTGATTGGTTTCCGTGGTACCGCATTTCCCAGTTTTTCTGGCCGTTGGTCTTGATTGGCGCGGGCGCATTGATGCTGCGCAACCGGCTCGACCGCAGGCCTTAGGAGGCTTTTTTCGATGAGTAATCGTGTTCGATGCGCGTGCCGCCGATGTACGATTCGCGGGCTGATGGGCCCGGCGGTCATCATTACCGTTGGCGTGCTTTTTCTTCTCGACCAGATGAGCGGAGGAAATTTTTCATTCGGCAATACCTACCCGATGATTCTAATCGTTATTGGCGTAATCAGCTTGGGCGCCGCGGCTTCGTCAGCTGAAGGTCACGTTTCCGGGACGATGCCTCCGCAGGCGCCGATGGCGCCGCCGGCTGTACCTCCTGCCCCGCAAAACCAATTCCCTGGTCAGGGCCAGGGGCAATAGAGAACTATGTCGAATCCTCGCCGTCGCGGCAGCTCACTTTTCCCCGGCATTCTTCTGCTCTTCGTGGGCTTGCTGCTGCTCCTTCACAATTACCGCGGGCTCGACATCGGCGAAGTGCTGGGACACTGGTGGCCGCTCATCCTGATCGCATGGGGAGCGATAAAGCTGTATGAGCGCATGACGGCCAGCCGCTCGGGCGATTCGGACTCGGCAACAATTACCACAGGCGAGGTTTTCCTTGTGTTGGGACTTCTCTCGCTCATCGGCATCGTTATCGCCGTCGAAATCGGCAAGAAAGAAATCCCTCGCCACTTTGATTGGGGCGGAAATAGTTTTGCGTCCGACCTGGAGGTCGCGCCCAAGACGGTTCCCGTAGATTCGCGAATTTCGATTCGCAACGGCCGCGGAGACATCACCGTGCGCCCTTCCGACGACTCGCAAATTCGAATCTCGGGCAAAAAAAATTCACGGGCCTGGAATGAGGGCGACGCCCAGAAAGCCGCCGAAAAGGTTGGCGTTGAAATCGCACAGAATGGCGACGGCTACGAGGTCCGTCCGATGGGGATTAGCGCGGGCGACTCGCGCATCAGCATGGACCTGGACGTATCGGTGCCGAAGAAAGCCGCGCTGACGATTCGAAATGAGAAAGGCGCAATCACCGTCGCCGATATGACCAAGGCTATCAACGTAACCAATGGCACCGGTGACGTCGAAGTTCGCGACACCGGCGGCGACGTGACAATTGATGTTCGCAAAGGGGACATCAAGGTTTCCGACACCAAAGGCAACGTCAAGATTGCCGGTCACGGCGGGGAAATCAATGTGTCAGGAGCCACGGGCGGCCTCACCATTGACGGTGAATTTTATGGCGCGATCCGGGCGGACAAAATCGCGAAAGGCGTGCGCTTTATTTCGCAGCGCACCGATCTGACGCTCTCGCAACTGGCCGGACACATGGAAGCCAGCCCGGGCAACCTGGAAATTTATGACGCTCCAGGAAACCTCAGTCTGCGCACGCAGGACGACATCACGCTGGAGAACCCCGGCGGCAAAGTCAAAATCGACAATCGCAAAGGAAACGTGGATGTGCGGTTCTCATTTGTGCCGAAAGAGGACATCGAAATCACCAATGCTTCCGCGGGGATTACGCTGAGCCTGCCGGAGTCCGCGAGTTTTGAGATTGTCGCCGATTGCCATTCGGGTGACATTGACAACGAGTTTCAGTCGGATTCGTTGAAGCAGACCTCGGGCAAGGGGTCGGGCGATTCGCACCTGGAAGGCAAGTATGGAAGCGGGCGCGGGCCGAAAATTACTTTGAAGACCAGCTATGGATCGATTTCGCTGCGCCGCACGAGTTCGGATATTCCCGCGCCGCCGAAGCCGCCGCGGGTGAAGACGCCTCCCGCACCGGGCGATTCAGAGGAAAACTGAACGCGGCCTTAATGTTGCGAGTCGAGTTGAGATGGCCCCTTAGCGCTCCGCCAAGCGGTTCAATTCCTGAAAAAATGTTGGGAAGGAGACTCCGACGCAATCCGCGTCGCGAATGACGGTGTTTCCTTCCGCCGCCAGTGCGGCGACGGCGAACGCCATGGCGATGCGATGATCCCCGTGCGGCTCAATCTCCGCGCCACGCAATTTCCCGGCGCGGCGTCCTTGCACTCTTAATCCGTCGGGCCGTTCTTCGACAGATGCACCCATCCGGCGAAGATTTTCCGCGAGCGCGGCGATGCGGTCGCTTTCTTTTACGCGCAATTCTGTGGCGTCGCGAATCTCAATTCCCTCTTCCGTGTGTGGGCCAAGCGCGGCGAGCATCGGCAATTCGTCAATCACCAGTGGAATTTGCTCCCCGGCGATCACGCCACCTTTCAGGGAGGCACCTTTCACGGACAGGTCGCCGACGATTTCACCGTGGGCGCTTTTCAGGCCGATAATTTGGATCGAGGCGCCCATGGAAGCGAACACGTCCAGAATGGCGGTGCGCGTGGGATTCAAGCCGACGTTGTGAATCAGCACATTCGAATCGGGGAAGAGCGAGGCCGCGGCTATAAAAAACACCGCGGAGGACAAATCTCCGGGCACATCGAGGGATTTTGCAAGAAGTTTGCCGCCGCCATTGGCGTTAGCGAGGCCATGAATTCGAATCGTCCGCCCGTCTTTCTCGATAGCGGCGCCAAATTCTTCGAGGGCCAACTCGGTGTGATCGCGGGTACGCACCGGCTCCGTGACGCTAGTCACGCCATC
The DNA here is from genome assembly GCA_036522305.1 of Candidatus Acidiferrum sp. Lineage (GTDB taxonomy): Bacteria > Acidobacteriota > Terriglobia > Acidiferrales > UBA7541 > Acidiferrum. The sequence goes on from DATDGB010000041.1 coordinate 23,147, forward strand.
CGCAAATAATCCCGCGAGCAAAACGGCGGACTTTACCTGCGCGCTGGCCATGGGCATCTTGTAATCAATGGCTTTGAGCTTCGCACCGCGAATTTCGAGCGGCGCAAAATTATCCTCGCGCGCGCGAATGTCGGCGCCCATTTCGCGAAGAGGCCCGATGACGCGCTTCATGGGCCGCTTCTGCAGCGAACTGTCGCCCGTGAGCTTCGAGGAAAAGGGCTGCCCGGCCAAAATTCCCGATAGCAGCCGCATGGTGGTCCCGGAATTCCCAGCGTCAAGCGCGCGCCAACTGCTTTTCAAGCCGCCTAGCCCGCGCCCCGTCACGCGAACCGTGTCCTTGTCGGTTTTGACTTCCGCGCCCAGCGCGCTCATGCACGCCAGCGTGCTGTGGCAGTCCGCGGCCGCGGAAAAATGCCGCAGTTCGCTCGTGCCCTCGGCCAAACCCGCGAGCATGGCATATCGGTGGGAAACGGACTTATCGCCCGGCAGGTCCAGTCCGCCGGTCAGGTGAGATGCAGGTTGAATGGTCTCTTTTTTCACCAAGAAATTCTAACACGCCGGGCATCTTCGTCTGGCAAACGCAAAGTGCGCACCGTGAGTGCATTCCGATGGAACTTGTTAAGCCGCAAAGTAGCTCAGGCGCCGTGCCTACACTGTTCCGTTGTTGCTATTTCTGTTCTTTGATATTGTCTACCCCCTGCGAGGCCTAGGGGACTTCAAACTGATCTATTGCAGCCAATACGGTTCTGAAGTTTCTGCGGCCGACGCGGTCTGCGTAGCTTGTGGACGGGCCTCGCCAGCCGCGTCAAACCCTCCTGCCGCAAGCGTAGCGGGGATCAGTGTTGCGGTGAGCCCAGATCGCCTCCTTCACCCTTATTACGGCGTCGGGGGCTGGCTCGCGATCTTTATCTTCAGCATCGTTTTTGTCGGTCCCGCTTACCATGTTTTGTATGCCGTTCAGCACTATGCCGACAACATGGAACTCATTGCGCTCTCGGATCTTCCCCACTCTCTCTACGTGTCATATTTCGTGCAAACTGCAATGAGAATTGCTGTTTACGGATACGGGATGTTCGCTGGGATTCAGCTCTGGAGAATCCGCCCGAATGCAGTGCAGCACGCAAAGCAATTCCTCATAGTTCTTCTGGTCTTACCAGTGGCGTACTACGTAATGGGAATCAATTGGTTTACTTTGATTTTCTCCGAAGAGGCTCGGACCATCGCACTTTCAAGCTCCCTTGCCAAGACGGTTCGGGCAATTGTGCGCGCCGCAATCTATTCAGCCGTCTGGTATGCGTATCTGTCCCGCTCGGAACGCATTCAGGTCACTTACGCGGGAAACACCTAAAGCGTACTTCAAAGATTTCCTCCGTGTTCTGCCCAAGGTTTATTCCTGTCCTTCCGGCCAGTTTTTCGCGAGGCACGGCCTGTACCTCGCCCTGAAATCCAGAGGCCTCCCAATACGTATTATTAGGTGAGGAGAATTGTCATGTCAGCCCGCAGCAGCTTCATCTATTTCGCCACCAAAGCCGGTATCTTATTCGGCGCACTATTTCTCGTAAGCGTACTGCTTGCCGCCATTCCCGGCCATCGCGCGCCCGCGGTGGCGGTGCAAGAGGCGCAGCAATCTTCCAGCTCGCAATCCCAGGAATCTCATCCGATGGATCACGGTAGCATGCCCGGCATGGACATGGACGATGCCAAGGCCAACGAAGCGCACGCGGTTCACGACATGACGCCCGGGCACATGGACGCGCACAGCCAGCACATGCACATGACGGCAATGCGTCAGCAAACTCCCGAGGACGCCGCGCGTGCCATAGAGATCGTCGCGCAACTTCGCGCCGGCATCGCAAAGTACAAGGACTATCACGTCGCGCTGGACGACGGTTACAAGATATTCCTGCCCAATCTCCCGCAGCCCGAATATCACTTCACAAATTACGTGAACGGTTTTCTGGAGGCTTTTAAGTTCGATCCGGCGCGGCCGACTTCCCTGCTCTACAAGAAAACTTCAGGCGGGTACGAACTCGTCGGCGCTATGTACACCATGCCCAAGCGCGCCACGGAAGATCAGCTTAACGCGCGTGTTCCTCTGAGCGTGGCTATGTGGCATTTGCACACGAATCTTTGCATGCCGCAAAAAGGACAACTGCGCAACGCGGATTGGACGAAATTTGGCTTGAAAGGTTCGATCGCTACGCAAGAAGCCTGCGACGCCGCGGACGGCCGCTTCCGGCCCGTGATCTTCGGCTGGATGGTCCACGTCTATCCCTACGAAGATTCTGCCGACAAAATCTTCGCCATGCACCACCACATGGAATAAACCAAACAACTGGTCGTTTGCCCACATTCACCATCGCGATTCGAGCGGGTAGCCGCCCCATTTCGTTGACTTGTACCCAAGCGCAACCTAATATGACCATCCGATGGCGGTTCCCAGCCTATGATCGGACTTACCGTCTCCCACTACCGCATCCTGGAGAAGTTGGGCGGCGGCGGCATGGGAGTGGTGTATAAAGCTGAGGATCTGCGGCTTGGCAGATACGTGTCCCTGAAATTCCTGCCCGAAGATCTCTCGAGGGAACCCCTCGCCATCGAACGATTTCAGCGCGAAGCGCGGGCCGCTTCTTCGCTCAACCATCCTCACATCTGCACGATTTATGACGTGGATCAATTCGAAGGGCAGAGCTTCATCGTCATGGAATTTCTCGAGGGACAAACCCTCAAACACCGGATTATGGGGAAACCCCTCGACCTGGAGCGCGTGCCCGAGTATGGCTACCAGATGGCAGATGGCCTGGAAGCGGCCCACGCCAAAGCCATCATTCACCGCGACATCAAGCCAGCGAATATTTTTCTTACCGATCGCGGCCAGGTGAAACTGCTCGATTTTGGGCTTGCCAAACTGCTTCCTGAGCGCAAGGGCGCCAATCGGGCCAAGGTCGGCGCACCAACTTTCGGCAATACGACCCAGGATGCGCACCTGACGAGCGACGGCGTGGCCCTGGGCACGGTCGCTTACATGTCGCCCGAGCAAGTTCGCGGGCAGGAACTTGACGAGCGCACCGACCTGTTCTCGCTCGGGCTGGTTCTTTATGAAATGTCCACTGGCATACGGGCGTTTTCAGGAAACACTTCAGGCGTAATATTCGATGCGATTCTGAACCGCGCTCCCACCCCGCCAGTGCGCTTGAATCCGGCTATCCCGATTCAATTGGAACAGATTATCGCCAAAGCGCTGGAGAAAGACCGGGAGCTGCGCTACCGGTCCGCCTCGGACATGCGGGCAGACTTACAGCGGCTGAAACGAGACACGGATTCCGCGAGCGCAATGTCGCTATCGACTGCTCAATCTTCACGCCAACTCCTCCGGCGTCATTGGCCCCATTTTATTTGGGGCGGAGTTCTGGCGGCACTGCTGCTCCTGTTCGGGTTAAATGTGGGCAATTTGCGAGACCGGGTATTTAGCGGAGATAGCCCGTCTCGCATCGAATCGATCGCGGTGTTGCCGTTCGCCAATCTCAGCAACGATTCGAAAACAGAGTATCTGAGCGACGGAATTACGGAGAGCTTGATCAACAGCCTCTCCCAACTGCCCAACCTGGCGGTGATGTCTCGCAACACCGTTTTCCGCTACAAGGGCCAACCGGCAGACCCGCAAAAAGTCGGCAGAGAGCTGCACGTTCGGGCCATCCTCACCGGCAGGCTCATTCAGTCGGGCGACGAATTGATGATCAGCGTGAACCTGGAGGACGTGCAAAACAGCCGGCAGCTCTGGGGCGAACAATACAACCGCAAGCTTTCCAATCTTGTGTCCGTGCAGCAAGAGATTGCCGGAGACATTTACGGACGCTTGCGCCCCCGGCTTGCTGGAGAAGAAAAGAAATTGCTGGCAAAACGGCCCACGGAAAATGTGGAGGCCTATCAGCTTTACCTGCAGGGCCTGTTCTACTGGAACAAATGGACGCAAGCAGATTTTAAGCGAGCGGCGGATTTTTTTACGCAGGCAGCCCAGAAAGACCAGCACTACGCACTCTCTTACGCGGGCCTCGCGGATGCTTACAGCATGCTGGGCGGCGCCGGTTACCTGCCGCCTTCGGAGGCCTGGCCGAAGGCAAAAGCCGCCGCGATGCAAGCGCTCGATATTGACGACGCGCTCCCGGAAGCGCACACCTCCCTGGGTCTTGTGAAGGAACATTTCGAATGGGACTGGACCGGAGCGGAGCGAGAGTTCCGGCGGGCTATCGAGCTCAATCCAAACTCCGCGACCGCTCACCACTGGTACGGAGACTATTTGGCCAATATGGGGCGCTCCGAAGAGGGACTGCGCGAAACAAGAAAGGCCCAGGAATTGGATCCCCTCTCCCTGATTATCAACACCACGCTAGGGAAGCAGCTTTACCTGGCGGGCAAGAACGAGCAAGCCGTCGAGCAATTGCGAAAAGTGCTGGACATCGACGCAAAGTTTGCTCCTGCGCGCCCACTGCTTGAGGAAGTCTACGCGGGGATGGGAAAACAAAAAGAGGCCGTGGCTGAACGAGAAAAGATCCTCTCGCTCTCTGGAAGCCCGGAACTGGCAGCTTCCATCGAGGAAGATTTCACCAAAGGTGGATACAAGGGAGTGCTGCAAAGCTGGCTGGATGGCCTGACGGAAATCTCCAAGTATGGCTACATCTCGCCTTATAACATCGCGCAAGCCTACATGCGGATGGGAGAAAAGGAAAAAACTTTTAGTTGGCTCGAAAAGGCCTACGAGGAACATGACAGCGGGCTTGTTTCGCTGGCCGTCGAGCCCATGTTCGACCCGATACGATCAGACCCTCGATTCAAGGACCTGCTCCGGCGCATGAAGCTGGCGAGTTAGAGATTAGCGAGCAGCGGCAGCACTCTTTTTTCCGTGAGTCCAGCGCGGAGGAACAGAACACGACTAGCGCAAAGGATAATCGCGTTCACCAGGCAGGTGGCCATCCACGCGCAACACTTTTAGTCCCGGGCGCACATTTCGGGCATCCACAAATGCGATGGCCCCGGGCATGGCAGTGACGAGGTCGTACTGCAGATCGTTGGAGTAGACAATCTTCGGCGGTGAAACGATCTCCGCGCGAAATATCTTGGCAACCCAGTATTGTTTGAACTGCGCCTCCGACATTTGATAAATCACCCGCAAAACGACATCCCTTTCCCGAGCGACTGGAGCACGAATAAGCAGCACCACCGGGAGCTTGGAATTCCAATATTGCCGCTCGCCGAGGAGGACCTTGCGCACTTCGGAAAGGCTGAGGTCAGAGACGGGAGTGTCGGGGTGAACGACCACGGCGATATCCGTGCCCCGGGCCGTCTGAGCCGCCGAAGGATTCTGAAGGATCGGAAAGACAATGATAGTTATCCAGACGAAAACTACGAAGCGTTTGATAGTGGCATTCATTAGTTGGCTCGCTCAGAAAGTGAAATCGGTCTGGAAAAATGCGCCACTCACAAAGGGATCCGTGGGCAAACGTTTGAAATACCTGTATTCACCTTTGAACGCGGCATAGTTGGTGATGTCGTATCGCATCCCCAGAATCGAGCCCACCAAATCTTGATTCGTGGAGAAGACCTGTTCGCTTAACGGCATGTGTGTATGCTCGAACCGATAGTAGGGTTTCAACGATCTCTCGAGCCAGGGGAGCCGGTAGGCAATCTGGGCGTAGAAGGCCTGACTGTTAGTGACGAAGTTGGTAAGAATATTGCGATGGTGGACGTTGGCGAATTCCGCCAGGAATTCAGGCGTTTCCTTGGTCCATGCGATGTGAGCGTCCGAAATCCACTCGCTAAAGTCATTTCCGGCGGGAGGAGTGCCGGGTAGCGTGATCTTGTCCTTGTACAAGGACACACCCATCTGCAGGCCGTAGAGTTTGACAGGCCGGGAATAGAGGTTGGCGACCCACGCCCGATTATTGTTGTTGTCGCCGGCGTCACCGGGACGGCTGATGATCGACCCGCGGCCATTCCCTAGACCCGCGCTGTAACTCAGTCCTGCCCCACCGGAAGGTATATTGCCTTCGACAAGGAGACCCACGAAGTGCACCGGGATAAAGGTTCCGCCGATCCTGATCATGTCCGGGCGGCCGATGGTTGTTTGAAGCCATGCGCCGTGGTGGAAAGCAGTATTCCAGTAGCCGATCGGTGTGTGATACCGCCCGAAGGAGACCTTGAAGAAATCATTGTAGTCGTAGCGAATGATCGAGCGTTCCACTTCCACGGTGTACCCTGTGGGTTGGGCATTGAAGGTTAATTCCCCGTAGTAGCTGACTTTTCGAGAAAGTGCCGAAGCCAGGTGCAGGTCGAGCTGGCCGAGATTGAAGCCGCTGTTCGTTCCTTTCTGGTCCGTCGCGGAAAAATCCACGTCGCCAAATCCGCGTATTTGCAGGGAGGGATAGTGAACCTCCATCTGGTGGACCGTGGCCTGTTCGTCCACGGCTTCGTGTTGATGTCCGGCCCCCGGACCACGCACTGTAGCCGCTTCGGGCGATTCCGGCTTGGCGGCCGCTGGGACGTTTGCGGCCGTTTCCACGGGAGCAGTAGCCGCGCCTAGTTTAGCCTCCACTTCAGCGAGACGTTGCTCCAGCTTCTGGACGCGCTCAAGCAGGATCCTGTTCTGCTCTGCTTGATCGGGTGGCGGCGAACTTTGTGCGCGCGCCACACCCGCTACAAATAACATCACCACGAGGACCGCCAGTCTTCGATGCACGGTTCCCTCCTCTACTTTTTTCTCAGCTCATTGCCCAAGGGGAAGAAAGCTCCCTTTGTGAATATTCAGAATGGGACTCTGCCAGCCGGATCCGGCAAAATACGGTTCACATGCTGGATGTCAGGCGCCGCCCTGAAGTATGCGGGAGAGTGGAGCGTATTTTATGCTTCGCGACTCGATTGTCAAAACAAACTTTTTACCGCGCGGCACTATGGAAAGAGTGGGGAGCATCCAGTAGTTCGGCAACCGTGCGCCCAGCCCGGCTGATTTTCAAATTTCCCCCGAAGTGAGCCGCCCGGGTCCGGCTTCCGCGATCAAACACAAAAAGAAAAACGAAAATATTTCTTCACTTATTTTGAATTCGCGTTACTCTTGCCGCAAGACCACGCTCGATAAGGAGGGCAACAATTGGCCAAGCTAAACGTCAACATCCCGAGGTTCTACTGTTTTCTCCGCAAGGAATTCCTCTACGATGGTTTGTCCCACCAGAATGAGTTCGTGAACGTCTGCGTCTTCGGCGCTTCCTCCATCAAAGGCCACGCGCTCGGTTTCCATGTCCTCACCGACAACGGCGCCGTCATCTGGCGTTTGCCGCTGCACGCCTTCTGTCACAAAGTCGATGCGCCCGCGGTACCACTGGACTGGCTGCAGTTCTGGGATTGCTTCAGTTATGAAATGTCCTGCACCACGTTCGATCGCGTGCAGGACGCTCGTGTCCGCGTGCAAATCAAGGACCGCTCCTGGGAGGGCGGCCAATACATGTTCACGCTGGACTGGTATGGCCACGAAGACGCCGAGGAAGCCGGCGACGGCGGCCACAAGTGCGCGCACGTCATCGCACTGGACAACGGGAATTTTGCCGCTCAGCCCAACAACCGCATCCAGTGGTTCGATCCCGCATTCATCACGCCGTTCAATGAGAAGCCGGACTATGTCACCAATACTCGCGTCTGGAAAGTCGAACGTGAGACCGAAACCACGCAGGCGTACTTCTATGATCCCGTTGGCGCTGCGCCGCGCTCCGCGCAAGTAGCCCTTTATGCCAAAGGCCTGCGCTCCGATGACGAGCCAATCGCCAAGCCTAATCTCAAAATCCGGGCCAAAGGGGCCTGAAGGCTTTCATATTCCAGCCAAGAACCGTTGCAGGGCTGTGGCTGTGCTGACGAAGCAGACTAAATTCCAGGACGCAACCTTCACTGAGTCCTAGAACTTCTATGCCCATCGTCCTACCTTTTGCGAGCCGCAGGTCCAATTGCTTCCCGGTACCGCGCCGCGTATCATTACCGATTCATGCATACGGCCCGGCGTCATCTGTCCAAATCTCGTAACCTCATCCTCGCACTCCTGGCGTTTCCGGCCATTCTGTGTCTGGGTACGCGCGTCGCGCACGGTCAGGAATCGAACGAGCTTCTTCCCCTCAGCCAAGTGCGCGCGGGCATGCATGGGTACGCCTACACGATCTTCGCTGGCGATCAGGTGGAAAAGTTCAACCTCGAAGTCATCGGCGTGCTGGACAATTTTCTTGGCCCCAAGCAGTCCATCATCCTCGTGCAGTTGAAGGGCGCGAAGGTCGAACACACTGGCGTGGTCGCCGGCATGAGCGGCAGCCCGGTCTATCTGGACGGCAAGCTCGCTGGCGCTTTGTCACTCAAGCTAGGCATCTTCACCAAAGAGCCCATCGCCGGTGTCACGCCAATTAATGACGTGCTGAACCCGCCCTCCCAGCCTGTTGCTGCGCAGGCCGCCACGCAGCAACTCGGTCTTCCCAGTGAAGCCTCCACGCGCACGGGCCTGCCATCCGGTTCCGCGCTCGAGCCCATTGAGACGCCGCTCGTTTTCTCCGGTTTCCAGCCGGCCGCGCTTCAGCAATTCGCGAATCAACTGCAAGGCTACGGCTTCGTCGCAGCCCAGGGCGGCACAGCGGCGCCGCAGCCCGATGACGGCCACCTCGTCGCCGGAGACATGGCAGGCATGGTTCTTGTGCAAGGCGACGTCTCCATCAACTCCGCCTGCACCGTGACGGCAGTGCGTGCCGACCGTGTCTTTCTCTGCGGCCACCCGTTCCTAAGCCTCGGCGACATTCAGATTCCCATGGCGCGTAGCCGCGTTGTCACCACGCTCTCCTCCGATCTAGCTTCCACAAAAATCGTCAACGTCGGCGGCTCCATCGGCACCATCACTGGCGACCATCTCACCGCCGTCACCGGTAAACTCGGTGCCGCCCCGGCGATGATTCCTCTGGATCTCACCCTGCTGGTCTCGGGAGCGGAACCCGCGAAGCAGAAGAAGCTCCACTTCGAACTCGTTAACCTTCCAAAGCTCACGCCGCTTCTCGTCGCGCTCACCACCTTCAACGGTCTCACGCAAAATTCCCTGTACGGTGAAGGCACCACGCTCCATCTTTCCGGCGAAATTCGCCTGCAAGGTCACGCTCCGGTCCACATCGAAAATACTTTCGCTCCCGGCGATTCTCTTTCCCCTGACGGCCTGCCCATCGCCCTGACGATGCAAAGTATTTTTGCCCGTCTGTTCCTCAATTCGTTTGAACCAGCCAAGGTGGAAAGCATCACTCTCCGAGTCGAGAGCGTTCCCGGCAGAAAATCATTCACCATCGAAAGCGCATGGCTCGAAAAAGGGGAGGCCGCGCCCGGCGAAACTCTGCGCGTGCGCGTCTTGTTGCGCCCGTATCGCGGCCCGGCCCGCGTGGAAGAAACTACCGTGCGCGTCCCGGAACAGGTGGCGCGCGGCACTACGCTGCGCGTCCTGGTCAGCGACGCCGATCTGCTAAATCGAGCCTCGCGTGGCTTCGCCTTTGCCGGAGCCGGCAGCGGCCCCAACGGCCTGGACCAACTCATTGCCCTGCTGAATCGCGAGCGCCGCAACGATCGTCTTTACGTTGGGCTGTTCTCTCCGTCCCCTACGCTTCTTTGGGACGACAAGGAACTGCCCAACATTCCGCTCTCGCAAATCAACGTTGTCGATGGCCGCCCCACTCCCGGCACCGTTCAGATACTTCGCGAATCGTTGGCCAGTGAAGCTTCTATCCCGCTCGGAGGCCCCGTCTCCGGCGTCATCTCCCTGAATCTCCAAATCCGATGAAAACCACAATGCGCAAGTCGTCATCCCGAGCAAGTTTGTTCCGAATCCTTTACCTCATTAGCTTCCTTTACTTCCTTTGCCTCTCCCCATCTCTCGCCGAGCACACCCGCCGCTGGCGCCAATCTACCTACGATGAATTCCTGAAAGGCACCGCGCATGGCGTGGCGGTTCGCAGCGACGGCCGCCTCGAACTCGCGCCAAAATTCACTTTGCTCGCCGATGCGGATGCTTCTTATCTCTGGTCCGTGCGCCTTGATCCCAAGGGTACGCTCTACGCCGCAGGCGGCTCGCCTGCCAAAGTTTTTCGTTTCGATTCAAGCGGCAAACCTGCCGTAGCCTTCGACTCCACGGATCTCAATGCGCAAGCCATCGCCTTCGACGCCAAAGGCGCTCTCTATGTCGGCACTTCTCCCGATGGCAAGGTTTATAAGGTCTCGTCTTCCGGTGAAAAATCCGTTTTCTTCGATCCCAAAACGAAATACATCTGGGATCTTGCATTCGGACAGGACGGCACTCTCTACGTAGCCACCGGCGATAAAGGCCAGGTTTTCGCCGTCGCCCCCGATGGCAAGGGCGAACTCTTTTACTCCAGCGACGAAGCGCACATTCGCGTTTTGGCTTTCGACGCCAAGGGAAATCTCATCGCCGGCACCGAACCCAGCGGCCGCATTCTGCGCATCTCCAAGAGTTCCTCGAAGACGACGAGCAAGGACTCGGCCGCAGCGAAGGCCGAGGGCTTCGTCCTCTACGAAACCTCCAAGCGTGAAGTCACTTCCCTGGCCGTCGCTGCTGATGGCACTATCTACGTCTCCGCTATTGGGGAAAAGCAGCGCACCGGCCAGGCTCCCACCACCATTATCTCCACGCCGCAGGGCACGACCACATTTACCTCCAGCGGCGTAATCGCTGGTGGCCAGGTCCAGCCGCAACAGCCCTTTATGCCTTTTCCTTCACAACTCTCCAGCAGTATTTACCGCATCGGCCTTGACGGGGCGCCCGAAGAGGTTTGGACCTCGCGCGACGATATCGTCTACGCACTTGGACTCGCTTCCGACGGCCGCCTGCTGGCCGGCACAGGCAATAGCGGCGCGCTCCTCACCATCGATGGACACGGCGTCTTCGCTCATCTCGCCAAGTCCGGCTCAGCGCAAATCACCGGCATCGCCCGCAATTCCGCGGGCAAAGTTTTTCTTTGCACGGCCAATCCTGGAAAAGTCTATTCCGTCGGCCCGGAGTTCGAGGCCGAAGGCACGTTCGAATCGCGCTCTTTTGACGCGCAACTTTTCTCGCAGTGGGGCCGCATCGAGTGGTGGAGTCCTCCGGCAACAGAAGGAGTGAAAGCCTCGGCGCATTCGAACGAACCGCGCCTGGAATTTTTTGTGCGTTCGGGAAACACGGAAGATCCCGGCCGCGAATGGTCTCGTTGGTACGGCCCCTACGCGAAATCGGGCAGCGCGATGGAAGCGCCATCGGCGCGGTTCGCCCAGTGGAAGGCCGTCATCCACGATGGACGCCCGGGCGATGGCATCGATTGGGTCAGCCTCGCGTATCTGCCGCGCAACGTTGCCCCGGTCATCGATGGAATCGTGCTGCAGGACCCCGGAGTGCGCGCGCAGAGCCAAACAGTCATTTCGGCGGGCCAGCCGGCAAATGTGACTTTGAAGATGCCGCCCTCCCCAAATGTTTCCGGCATAGTGATCACGCAGAGCAGCACGCCTCCGCGATTCGAACAGCCGCCGCAAGGCACCCTGCAAAAGGGCTATCAAACCGTTCTGTGGACCGCGCATGACGACAATGACGACGAAATGCGCTACGCCGTTTATTTCCGGGGCGAAAACGAACGCGAATGGAAATTATTGAAAGACAACCTCGAACAAAAATTTCATTCGTGGGACACAACCACGCTGCCTGATGGCGCCTACTACCTGAAAATCGCCGCCACTGACGCACCATCGAATCCCCCCGCCCTCGCCCTTAAAACCGAGCGAGAGAGTGAGCGCTTCGAAGTGGACAACACGCCTCCCTTAGTCGAGCAACTTGAAGCGACGGCGGCAGTGACGCGAGGCGGGAGCCCCGCGTTCGTCTCAGTCATCGCCAAGTTCGCCGCGCGAGATGCGGCCAGCAACATCGAGCGCGCGCAATACAGCCTGGACGGTGGAGAATGGATTCTCGTTGCCCCAACGGGCCACATCAGCGATGCGCCGGAAGAACGCTATGAACTCTCGCTCACCGGGCTTGCCCCGGGAGAGCACAGCATTTCGGTTCGCGCCTACGATCGCTTCGAGAATGTTGGCAGTGCAAAAACCACCTTCACCATGCCGGCCGCAAAACCCTAGCCGACGGCCAAACACAATCCTTCTCCACTTGTTGTTTTGTTTGTCTTTGACTGATTACTGAAAACTGAGGACTGACAACTGTTTTTCAGTTCGCCCAGCGGTCTGTCGGTGGGACGGTTTGGAATTTCTCAATTTCAGCGCCGAAGCCGATGCGCCCGTCTCCGTAAGGCTCGTTCCGCACATGCACCACGCGCGCGGTGCAACGCATCTCTTGCGCGGAATTGCCCGTCACTTCCGCAGGCATGCGCAGCGTCGCTTCGATGGGCATTCCCACTTGCAGGGGCGCAGAGGAAGCGAAAAAGAACCCGCCGCGCGATACGTTCAGCGCCTCTGTAAAATGCTCAGTCCTGTCTGCGGCTACGCCGAGCGCGCGAAAGCGCAAGGGCGTCCGGAGACTGAGGCGTGCCAATTGGCGGCGTTCAGACACTTTCATTTTATCTTCCCCTCGCGCGAAAACAGCTACCGCAGGCATTCGAGAATTTCGTGGAGAGGTGTTTCCAGCGTAACAGAGTGAGGGGAGCGGTCAAGTACCAAACCTGGGATGGCCAAATGATACCAGTACCCGCTTTCAGCGCGCGCAGTTGAAACCGTTGCCCAGACACCGGCGAGATCAGCAGGCCATAATGCCTCTTTAACAGCGGCCAAGAACGCATTATAAGAGGGCATTCGGGGCGCAGAACTGGCAAGCGCTTCCCGAGCCCAAAGTGGGTCCAATGAGCACAGCTCCATCCGTCGAATCCGCTAACTACCAGCCACCCACGTGGGAAGCCATCCTCGCGGCCCATGCGCGCATCGCCCCCCGAATCCACCGCACCCCAGTCTTAACCTCCGCTTCGCTCAACGCCATAACCGGAGCGCGGCTCTTCTTCAAGTGCGAAAATTTGCAAAAGACCGGCTCCTTCAAAATTCGCGGTGCCTCCAATGCGATCCTTTCCCTTTCAGAAATGGAAGTTGCGAAGGGGATCGTCACGCAATCCAGCGGCAATCATGGTGCCGCCGTCGCTTGCGCCGCTGCCTGGCGCGGTGTTCCGGCGTGGATCGTCATGCCGAAAAACGCGCCCGTTGTGAAAGCCAAAGCCATCGAAAGCTACGGAGGAAGAGTCATTTTCTGCGAAGCCTCCGTCACAGCCCGGAAAGCAACTTGCGACCGCATCCAAGCCGAAACGGGCGCCCACCTGGTGCATCCCTACGACGACGACCGCATCATCACCGGTCAGGCCACCGCCGCAAAGGAACTGCTCGAAGAAGTGCACGACCTGGACGCCGTATTCGCCCCCGTGAGCGGCGGCGGATTGCTCAGCGGAACCTGCCTCGGGGCAAAAGGCCTCCTCCCCGAGATCCATGTAATCGGTTGCGAGCCCGAGCGCGCCGACGACGCCTACCGCTCCCTGACCACCGGGACCCTGCAATCCCAAGACTCCAGCGACACCATCGCCGACGGCTTGCGCGCTTCGCTCTCGTCGCGAACTTTCGCCATATTGCGCCGCCATGTCGCCCGCATCCTCTTAGTCTCCGAAGCGGAAATCATCTCCGCTGCCCGGCTGGTATGGGAGCGCATGAAAATCATCATCGAGCCCTCCAGCGCCGTGGCCATCGCCCCCCTCCTGAGGCCCGGTGTCGTGGCATCCCTCAACCTGCCGAAACGCCTCGACAGCCTGGCCCCCAAGCTCGGGGTGATCTTCTCAGGCGGAAATGTCGACCTCTCCTCCCTTCCTTGGAACTAATTCCAGCCGACCCACCTTTACTGCCCCTCTGGTCGCGATTCATGCGCAGACTGTCCCAAATTCCTGCACTGATTGTGTAAGGAAATGGGCACATTGTGCAAAACCCGTTCCGCCTGAACTCTTTCTCATAGACAACACAAGACTTAGCTGCGGAGCGGTTTGGCGCGCCGCATGCTCCCTCACCCTGTGGAAGTAATGGGGCCACGAATGAGCGTGAATATCCAGGCACAGTCTTCGAAATAGCTGCCAGTCTCTGAGAAAGGTTCGCCCAGACTCCTCCTCAACCCCCCCACCCCCGGGTGCCTCCCCACAGGCACCCGGGGCTCTCCTCAACTCAAAGTTCCCAAAACTGGCGTTCGGAAGTAGGGACGCCGGCTAGTACTGGCCCTGCTCTGCCCAAGACTTCACTTCGTCCTCTACAGAAAAAGCTGCCGTCGGCGACATCGCAAATCGCGTGTCCAACTGAAACGCCTGAGTCTCCAGAGGGATAGCAAGCCACGAACGCGTCCTCACAAACCCCCGAACGTAAAGGTCGGTATACCGGTCGAATCCGAGCACGGCCATCTGCGTGGCGTGAACCAGCCCGTGGAAAAGTGATCGCGCTGTAATTTCGTCATGAAAAACGATGATATCCAGATAGGTGATGGAAGCCAGATGGACGAAGTCGGGAAAGCTGCCTCCGCTCAGCGCAATGGCTTCGGAATAAAATGGGGGAGGTGGGATCCGCGCACCCTTCAGAACCACTATGCGCATGCGTTCGAGCAAGCTCTTCGAAAAATGCGGCTCGACCGCCACTCTCCATTCCGGCGGCAGAAGCTCACTTTCCCGGAAATACACTTCTCTTTCCTGGCGAAAATAAGCTGCAACTCCTGAAATCATCCCGGCGATGCGGGCTTCGGAGAGTTCAGCGCGATCCATTCCCGTTCGACTTTCTTCCGTGGTACATCCCGACTTTAATATCCGAATTTCCGGTGATCAATAAAATATCGGGAGGCACGTTCGAGGCTCAACTGAGAGGAAGAGCCAAGAGCAAAACCGATTCTTTCAGGAGAATGCCACTTCGGCCCCGCGAAGTTAAAGGCAATCCGCGACGACTACTTTTCCTTGAGCTTCAGCTTCCCGCTTGCTTTATTTTCTTCCAGGAACGCCTTCAGTTGCGGCACAGCCTCCAGCAACCGGATCCACTGCTCGTAGTACAGTGTCACCGGAAAGCGCCCCAGCCCATAGACGCTGACTCCGCCTTTTTCGCCCACGCGAAATTCCAGCGCTCCCGTCCGGCGTGTGCCTCCCTGCTTTTCCATTTCCGCGAGTTTTGCTTTCAGTTCTTCATAAGTTGGCTCGGCCATGTCGTCTCCTCCGTGCACTGGGATCGGCCAGAATTATACAATGCGTTTCGATTTCGCGGCATGCACGCTATACTCTGCCGCAATCTCGCTCGCAAAGGTGGCACATGGCCGAAGAGCACTCCACTCTCGTCGATTGGATGAATCTCCCGCCCGGCGCCCAGGAAACCTCTCTGTGGGCCGGCCTCCACGACGCGCAAATCGTCACCATTCGATCCAACCTTCTCGAACGCACCATCACTCTTCATCTCGAAAGCGATCATCTCCTCGAATTCCACAATCTCCCGCTCGACATGCAGTTCCTCCTGCGCCTCGACGGCGTCCAATCCGCGCGCGTTGTCCAACACGCCGGGTGGCCGGGAGAATTCTCCGTCCCCGCTGGCGTCTCTCCCGAAGAGCAATCCCGCCTCATCACCGAATACCAATCCAAGTGCCGCGAGGAATCCCTCGACTGGACTGACCTCGAAACCGCGCTCACCACCGAATGCAAACAAGTTCTCGATATCGCCGATGCCAATCTGGCCACCGCCCCCGGCAAATCCGTCGCCCTGCGCATCAATGGCCTGCTCAACTACACCGAATACCGCGAACTCTTTCTGCGCGCCGAACGCCTCACCCTCACTCGCGGCGACGGACAGGACTTGGGCATCGCCGGCCTCCTTAAAATGGGCGAAGCCTACTGGGACGACTTCGAGAAGCGCAAAAATGGCGATCCGAGCGGGAGTCCGCCCGCAACATAATTGACTCCGCGGTGTTACTACTTTGGGTACCGCCGGGGAGGCTTTGGGCATCCTGGTCAAGAACAACCGCCATCAAATCAGCCAGGTGCGCAGGAATTTGTACGCTTTCAAGAAGCCGCAGGTCGAGGGAGATTGCATCATGACGAACCACTCAGCGCCGTCAAGCATTTCAAATTTGCTTTGCCGTACCGCAGGGACTCTAGCCCTCACGCTCAGTCTTAGCTCCGGCAGCTACGCTCAGGAGCAACAGCAGAGTCAGCAGCAAGAGCAGGGGCAACAAACCGACCGGCCAACGCAACAGCCAGCGGATCGTCCCGCTACTAAGCCCACCTACGCTCCGCAGGACGCCGACAAGCCGCCCTACGCTCGCGATAACCGCCGCGATAATCCCTCCTCCATGCAGAATGCCCCAGAGCCGCCACCTCAACCCGCCCAGGCCCCTCAACCGTCGCAGCCCGTTCCCGGCACTCTGATCGTCCCCGCTACTACCGTCCTCGTCATTCGCACCACCGACTTCCTCTCCAGCGACAAGAACAAGGCTGGCGACTCCTTCACCGCCGTGCTTGACCAGCCCCTCATCGTCAATGGCTGGGTCGTCGCTCGCCGCGGCCAAGTCCTCGTCGGCAAAGTAAAAGACGCCAAGAAAGCCGGCCGCATCAAGGGCACCTCTGAACTGGAAGTGGAGCTCACCGATCTCACCGTAGTCGATGGCCGCCAACTCCCGATTCTCACCGAGCTCTGGAAAGCTTCCGGCGGCACCTCCCATGGACAGGACGCCGCCACGATCGGCACGACCACCGGCGCAGGCGCATTGATCGGCGCAGCCGCTGACTGGGGTACCGGTGCTGCCATCGGCGCAGGAGCGGGCGCAGCACTTGGAATCGGCGCAGTGCTCCTCACTCGCGGACGCCCTACCATCGTCGAACCGGAAACGCTCTTGAGCTTCCGCCTGGTCGATCCCCTGAAAATTGACACCACGCAAAGCCAGCATGCCTTCCTGCCCGTCACCCAGCAGGATTTTGACGGCGGCCGAATGGAGCAACGCGGGCCCCGCCGCGTTGCCGGCTATCCGGGGCCGTATGGCTATCCGTGCGGCTACTACGGACCGTGCTATGGCTACCCTTATCCTTCCGTCGGATTTTATGGCGCTTATGGATACGGCCGCGGTTACTATGGCCATCGCGGTTTCCGCTATTAGCCCGAGCCAAATCGCTTGCGGCACAAAACGGCAATGGCCATCGCGCCCCAAACATCGCCACCGCAGATTTCATCGCCATCTGAATTCAGCAAATTGCACTGGGAACTTCTCAGCCCTTCGATGGGAACATATCTTTCAGGTCTCTGGCTCAACTCAAGTAAGGGTTAGTTTCTGCGGTCGTGGGCGCCGCGTACGATCACCTCAATACGGGGCGCCCGCACCAAAGATACGAAAGCATCCTGTGGAATATCGAGGGCATCACAGTGGTCATGTATTTAGCGGGTGGATAATGCTGCGATGGAAGAACAAATCGCTCAGACTGCTCCGCCAGCATCGGCCGTCTTGTCGACCGTCTTACGGTCGCCAACACAATCGTCGCCAAGACAACGGTCGCCTGAACTGGGGTACTAGAGAGCCTTTTATTTGCCTGTGATACTCTTTACGCGTTCGACAGTGAATCGTTTCCGGTCCAAGCCCCAGTCCGCGCTTCGCCATTGTGCACGTCGCTTCCCTGCCCCTTTGGCTGCGCCGGAATTTATCCCACCCCTGTCGGGAGGCCGGTTGCGTTGCGTTGAGATCGAATTCAAATCTGCAAGCGTGGACGGACTATGAAATTTCAATCTTCGGCAATTCGCAATTCCCTCTTTGCCTTAACTCTTCTTCTCGCGCTCCCGGCCTTTCGCGCCGCCGCGCAATCTAAGCCCGCCGCAGCAAGCGCGCCGGCCGCACAGGCCGCAGCCATCCCCGCACGAATCACCCAAGCGATCGACGAAACACAACTAGTCCGCCTCAAGGGCAACACCCATCCCCTCGCCCGTACGGAGTTCGATCAAGGACTCGTAAGCGATGCCACTCCGATGAAGAGGATGATGCTCGTCTTACAACGCAGCCCCGAACAGCAAGCTGCGCTCAGCAAATTCATGGACGAACAACTCAGCAAAGACTCGCCCAATTTTCATAAGTGGCTCACTCCGGAGCAGTTCGGCAAGCAATTCGGGCCTGCCGACGCTGATATCCAGGCGATCAACGACTGGTTGACGCGCCAAGGATTCCAACAGATCAAGGTAGGTGCCGGACGCACGGCCGTCGAATTCTCCGGAAATGTTGGCCAAGTGCGGAACGCGTTTCACACCGAAATCCATCGGTTCAATGTCAACGGCGAGGCGCGCCAGTCGAATGTGAGTGACCCGCAAATTCCGGCCGCGCTGACGCCCGTCGTGTCCGGAGTGCTCACGCTCCATAATTTTCCAAGAAAGTCGCTGCGTCACCAGGCCGGAGTCTTCACTCGGACAGCCGATGGCCGTGTAGAACCTCAATTTACCGGGAGCACCGGGCAGTTCTTCGTGGTCGGCCCGGCGGATTTCGCCAAGATCTACAATATTCCTGCGTCGCTCGATGGAACGGGCCAAACTATTGCGATCGTTGGCGATTCCAATATAAACCCTCAAGACGTGACTGATTTTCGAACCCTCTTCGGCCTCCCTGCCAATCCTCCCAACATCATCGTTAATGGTCCGGATCCTGGATTGAACGCCGACGAAGGCGAGGCGGCTCTGGACGTACAGATATCCGGCATGGTGGCTCCCAAGGCCACGGTTGATTTCGTGGTGTCAGAAGACACGCTGACCGCGTTAGGTATCGATCTTTCTTCTTTCTACATTATTGATAACAACCTCGCGCCCGTGATGAGCCTGAGTTTTGGTGCCTGCGAGGCAGGTTTGGGTGCCGCAGCCAACAGTTTTTTCAACACAATCTGGGAGCAAGCGGCTGCAGAAGGCATCACAGTCCTGGTCGCTGCTGGAGATCCAGGTTCCGCCGGATGCGACGACTTCAATACCGCCACCGCAGCTAGTAATGGCCTTGCCGTCAGTGGATTTGCCTCCACCCCGTTCAACGTCGCCGTGGGCGGCACAGATTTCGACGACGTCGGAACCCAATCGAATTTCTGGCTAGTTCCCCCTGCTCCTAATGGCCCAGGAAAAGAATCGGCCCTCGGTTACATCCACGAGGTCCCCTGGAACGATTCCTGCGCAGCAACAGCAACGGCGTCGACTTTAAATACAGTGTGTGTTAATCCGACCCCTTCGACTTTGTTAAACATCGCTGGTGGTAGTGGCGGGCCAAGCTCCGTTTATGCAAAGCCACCTTGGCAAAACGGGATCATCCCCAACGGAATTGCCGCCGGCGACAACCATCGCTACATTCCCGACGTTTCCCTTTTCGCTAGCGACGGTCCGCAGAGTAAGAGCTTTTATCTGGTATGCCAAGCTGACGCCCTCAGCGCTGGCAGCTCACCCTCCTGTGCCGCCACTGGTCCATTCAGCTTCCTGGGGGCTGGCGGGACTTCTGCCTCGTCGCCGGCGATTGCAGGCATCATGTCCTTGATCAATCAGAATAACGGCCCCCAGGGCAACGCCAACCTCGTTTTGTATAAGATTGCTGCGACCGCTGGGCAAAGTTGCAATTCTTCCACTACTCCGTTGACGGGATCAGCCACATGCTCGTTTTATGACATCACCAAGGGCAACAACTCTGTCCCGTGCGTTGGAAAATCTCCGAATTGCAGCAGCCAGACGACAGGCGTTAACGGAGTGCTTGTGAGTCCTGCATCTGCCACTACTCCGGCATGGACTACCGCCGCCGGCAGCGGCGCGATTCCAGGATACGACCTTGCGACCGGCCTGGGTTCCGTAAACGTCGCCAACCTCGCCACACAATGGCCCTTGGCCGTCGGCAAGTTCACTGGCACCACAACTACGCTTACTCTGAACAGCGGGGCCGCGGTCAATATTACTCACGGTAACCCGGTAACAGCTAAAGTGACGGTTACACCCTCATCGGGGACGGTTGCACCTTCGGGGGATGTCTCGCTCCTCGCACCCACCGCGGTGAAGGGCGGTATCGGCAATGCTTCGTTATCCGGCGGCATCGCCAACATCACAGGTATCATTCTTCCCGGTGGCAGCTACAACGTAAACGCGCACTATGCCGGTGACATCACTTTTGCTTCGAGCACCTCGACCCCCGGCGTGCCTGTCGTGGTGAACAAAGAGGCCAGCCATCTCCAATACGGCATAGTCACCTTCGATTCGACGGGCCATGTCGTGAGCACCAATGCCACAACGGTGGCCTATGGCTCGCCGTACATTTTGCGGATGGACATCCTGAACAATACGGGTACCAGCTCGACTTGCCAGCCTCTGGTAACGAACGGTGCGACAACCGGCTGTGCCTTCGACGCAACGGGAACCGTGACCATCACCGACTCCGTCAACGGGGCCGCGCCCGGTCCGCTCGACACTTCACCGTTTGTTATCAACAGTGCAGGACACGCAGAGGATCAGCCGATTCAGCTTCCGGTAGGATCGCACGCGTTATCAGCAAGTTATTCTGGCGACATCAGCTACTTTGCGAATGGTCCCACCGCTGACACAGTGACGGTTACAAAAGCGGCGACCACAACAGCCGTTGTACCCAGCGTATCCAGTATCGTGTCGGGCGGCAGTGTTACCCTGACGGCCACGGTGTCAACCAACAGCAGTGGTGTCGGGCCGACCGGCACTGTGCAATTCAAGAATGGGGGGAGCTCCATCGGAGCCGCCATAAATTGCGTGCCTGCAGCTGCGACGACGACCGCAGCCGCTTCTTGCTCGGCAACACTCACAACTACACTCTCCTTCCTGACACCTCCAACAGTTCCGCGCCAGATGCCCCGCACCCCGACCGTACCCATCTGGATTGTGGCTATCCTGCTCCTGATCATCTTTCTCCTGGGCAGACGGTACGTTCCGGCAAGGCGGCGCGGATTGGCCCTCGCAAGCCTAGTCCTGTTTGCCCTTGCAGCGGCAGGAATTGCCGGTTGCGGAGGGGGTGGAGGACCACGCACCGCCAGCATCACGACGGTGTACAGCGGCGATTCAAACTATTCGACGTCTACGTCGGCAGCAGCTCCGGTCACTATTCAATGACGGCAAAAACAAACCTAGTCCAGAGCGGGCGGCCCCGAGGAATCGGGGCCGCTCCTCGTGAAGGGCGTCCTATAATTACAGCTCTAACTATATTTAGAATCAACACTTCCAGAAGTATTGATTCTAAACGACTTTATCTCCCTTTAGAATGAACACTTTTGGAAAATAGGGGGAGGGGTTCCAGTTATTGTTAACTAGAAATCCCATAAAGGATTTCTATCCTGAACGACCATCGGGAGTGAAGGACCTCTCTTCGTCTCCGTCGCAATCGCAGACGCTCTGTCCTCTGATTGTTAATTGATATTCGGCGGGAAGAAGATATTCCAGAACTGCGGCGCAGCCGCCAGGAACTCCACCGGAACCAGCGACCCATCCTGATTCATCTGCGGCGGTCGAACCACATTAACCTCTACCTTTTGCTGCGTCTTCGGATTCTCAAGAATGAACTTGGTGCCCTGAGCCAATCCGTCTCGGAGAATGAGCATCGCGCCGCTCGCGCTGACTGTGTGCGTGTGACCTTCCATCGGCTCCGGCTTATTCGGTAAGTGCACCAGCACGCGCATCTTCAGCAGCACGCGCTGCGCGCGTCTCCGCTCTTCGGCGGTAGGCTGCCGCGTCGATGCGGAGCGAGGCGTCGCTACTCCAGCCATCGCGCCGGGCTTCGCGTAAGGTGAAGGCTTCACAGATCCAGCCCCCAGAAATCCATCTCCGGCGCCACCAGTTCGATGCCGTATTCCCACCCGTCAGGCCGCTGATTGCCCTTCCACACGACGATTGCAGCATTGCTCGTATCGGAAATCAGATTGGTGAGCGCCAGCCGGTGTTCCAGTTGGAGAGACTGCGCCAACACTACCATGCATCCGTAGGGATTGACGACGCGCGTATGGGCATCAACACTGACGCGCTTGCCGGCCTCATCGTCCCACCCAAGCCGCACAGGCACGCGGGAATTCATGCGCCGCCCACGGCGCTTCTCATGGTGCCGCGAACCAAGTCGCTTGGTGATTTCACGCTGCTTTACGGGCATTTTCGCCTCTGATACGTCATGCTAGAGTTGAGGGCGAAAACGGTCAATGGTACGAATTCCGGCGGTCGCGCAAAAGAGTAGCTGTACCAACGTACAGGTGAATCCGAGGAAGCGGGACAGGGCGTGAAGAATCTGATCGTCAATGCCGATGACCTGGGGTGGACCGACGGCGTCAACCGCGGCATCCTCGAAGCCTTCCACCATGGAATTGTGACCAGCACTTCGCTGCTGGCCAATGGTGCGGCGTTTGCCGGGGGGGTGGAAGCCGCGCGCTCCGCCCCCGGCCTGGGGGTGGGGGTCCACCTGAACCTCAGCGACGGGCCGCCGATAGCAGATCGGGAAACAGTTACTACATTGCTAAACAATGACGGTGAGTTTGCGGGCGGGCCCGAGAGCATTTTGCTGCGGCGCGCGCGGGGCGGACTCTCGCTGGCGGAGGTGGAGAACGAGTGGGACGCGCAAATCCAAAAAATCCGCGATGCGGGAATTGCGCCGACGCACCTCGATGGACACAAGCACGTGCACATGCTGCCGGGGTTTTTCGAGATTGCGCTCCGCCTGGCGAAGCGGCATGACATCGGCGCGATTCGCGTTGCTCTGGAAGCCTCCAGCCTGCGCGCAGCCCTTTCTACAGGCGCCAAACAGCACCCTGGAGTGATCATGAAACAAGGAGTGCAGGCCCGCGGCTTGAAACTGCTGGCGCGCGATGCGGGGGAGCTTGCCGAGCACGCGGGAATTTCCACTGCCGATTATTTTTGTGGAATTGCGCAAACCGGAGAGCTGACACGCGAAGGCGTGGAGCAACTCGTGAGAAGTCTTCCGGACGGCACCACGGAGCTGATGTGCCACCCGGGCTACATGGATTCCGAGCTGCAAAAAACTGCCACCCGGCTGCAGGATTCGCGGCAGACCGAGTTGCAAATCCTGACCGACACGGGAATTAGAAATCTTGTCGCATCGCTAGGGATTCGCCTGATAGACTATGGCTTCGTAGCCCAGGAAGCTTAATAAAGGGATATTGCAGAAAAGAATGGCAAGCGATTCGCCAATTCAGTATTCCGTTGTCGTTCCGTTCTTCAATGAACAAGAAAACATCCCACCGCTCTACATGAAGCTTACCGAAGTGATGGACGGGCTCGGAGAGCCTTACGAATTGGTATTTGTGGAGGACGGCAGCAAGGACGAATCGTTCAAGGTGCTCTCGGAAATTTACGAGCACGACCGGCGCGTGAACCTTGTAAGGTTGCGGCGAAATTTCGGGCAGACGCCGGCGTTAAAAGCGGGATTTGATTTTGCGCGCGGCGACGTGATCATTTCCATGAGCGGCGACTTGCAGCACAATCCCGACGAAATTCCGCGCTTCCTGGAAAAAATCGAGGAAGGCTACGATCTGGTGAGCGGGTGGCATTACCAGCGGCGCGGCCACTGGTTGTTCGGGCAAGTTCCCAGCCGCTTGGCAAATTGGATGATGGCCAAGCTTTCGGGAACCGAGCTGCACGACTTTGGAACCACTTTCAAAGCGTACCGCCGGGAGATCATCCAGGAAATCCAGCTTTACGGGGAATTGCACCGGTTCATTCCCGCGCTGGCGAGCTCCACCGGGGCCAAGATTGCGGAATTGCCGATCGCCAGTGTCGCGGGTAAAGAAGACAAGAAACACTACAGCATCGCGAGGACTATCCGCGTCCTCCTAGATCTGGTGATCGTGAAGTTTTTGTTGGATTACTCGACGCGGCCCGGGCAGTTTTTTGGATTGGTGGGGATCGCCAGCACCGCAGTCAGTTCCCTGCTGTGGCTGATTCTGGCTTTCGACAAATTTTATTTTCACATCGCATTGATCAAAGATTCGTGGCCAGTGGTGTTCATGGCGGTGGGGCTGTTCCTTGTGGGGATCCAATTTCTTTCGATGGGTTTGCTCGGCGAAATTATCGCGCGCACTTACTACGAATCACAAAACAAACCGATTTACGCCCTGCGCGAAGTGAAGAGCCACCGCAAAGAGATGGGCGATTCCGCGGAGCAGACGCGGCCTTCCGGATCACCGGATCGTTAGAATGTTGCGAGGCGAAAAGATTCCATCGATGAGCGAAGTACACGAAAACGTCCGGCACAGCATTGTGGTTCCGCTTTACAACGAGCGGGAAAACATTGTGCAGCTCTACGAGCAGCTGAAGGAAACCATGGAGTTGCTCGGCGATTCGTTTGAATTGGTGTTTGTCGACGACGGCAGTACCGATGACAGCGCGGGCCTGCTGCGAGATATTGCCTTGCAAGATGGGCGGGTGACAGTCATAACTCTGCCTCGCAATTCCGGAAAGTCAGCCGCGTTGGGCGCTGGATTTGAAGTGGCGCTCGGCGATTACATCGTGACGATGGATGGCGACCTGCAACATCATTCCTCGGACATTCCGCGATTTGTCGAAAAATTGCGAGATGGGTTTGACATCGTGTGCGGGCAACGGCTGCAGCACTCGGGAAATCCGTGGATGCAGCGGATGTCCAACCGGGCCGCGAACTGGATGACGGCGAAACTTTCCGGCGTACGAATTCACGATTTTGGCAGCGGGTTCAAGGCTTACAAGCGCGAGTTTGTTGCGCAGTTGCCGGTGTACGGCGAAATGCAGCGGCTGATTCCGATTCTTGCGTTGCGTCAAGGCTGCCGAATTTGCGAAATCCCGATTAGCATAGCACCGCGGGAGCATGGAGCTTCGAAATACGGATTCTTGCAGAAAGTTCCTTTCTTCTTCGACCTAATTACGGTGCGTTTTCTGACGGGCTATCTGTCCCGGCCCATGCATTTTTTTGGTACGGCGGGAATCGGCGCGGCTTTCGTCGGGAGCGCCATCGCTTTTTGGCTGCTGATGGAGAATTTGATTTATCACACCAACGTGCTGCAAGAGCATGGCCCGATGATGTTTTTCGCGACGGTGCTGATTCTCTCCGGAATGCAGCTTTTCGCCCTGGGCCTGCTGGCAGAAATGCAGGTGCGCCACTTCCACGATCGTGGCGGCCGCTCATCGTACACCGTCACCGGAGCACGCCATCTCGCCAAGAAAAATGACGAAACCATCCGGCACTAGCGTTTCCGATTCCGAGCCGCACATTCAAGCCCAAAACAATACTTCGAAGACCCGCTGGTACCTCGCCGCCATCGTTCTTTTCTGGGCGTTGATTTACATTCCCGGGCTGGCTTCGCCTGGCATGATGGATGACGCGGATTCGGAGCACGCGCAAATCGGGCGAGAAATGCTCGCCCGGCACGACTTCGTGACCATGCATGTGAATGGCGTGCGCTACCTCGACAAGGCGCCGCTTCCCTACTGGATTACTGCGGCTGGCTACTCGATCTTTGGCGTGTCAGAATTCTCCGCGCGTTTGCCGCTTTCGCTTTTTGCGCTGGCTTCGCTCTTCGCGGTGTTCTGGCTCGGGCGCGAGATCGCAGGAGAGCAAGCAGGTTTTTTTTCGGGGTTGGTGCTGGGCACGGCGATCGGGCCATATATCTACACGCGATTCGAAATCCCAGACATCATGGTGGGATTTTGGTTGACCCTCACCGTTCATCTTTTTTGGCGGATCCTGGAGCAGGAGAATCCATCGCGGTGGTTGTGCTGGTCGCTCGCGCTGGTCACTGCGGCCAACGTGCTGACCAAAGGGCTGATTGGAATCGCGTTCCCGGTTCTTATCATCGGCGGATATCTGCTACTGACCTGGAACCTGAAACACCTGCTGCGAATGAAACTGGTCTCGACCACGCTGGTATTTTTGGCAGTCGCGGCGCCATGGCACGTGCTCGCAACGATACGAAATCCGGCGCAGGGTGAATCCAAGGGATTTTTCTGGTTTTATTTCATCAACGAACAGATTTACCGGTATCTGAATTTGCGCGTGCCGCGCGACTACGACAAAGTTCCATTTCTGATTTTTTGGGGCCTTCTCCTGGTTTGGATCTTTCCGTGGACTTTTTTCATGTTGAGCAGTTTGCGGCAAGTTCCGCTTCGCCCAAGTCGCTGGCGCGCAGGGCTGGATAGGGAAACGCACGCGGCGCTCTTGCTGGCGGTATGGGCGCTGGCGATTCTGGTATTTTTCAGTTTTTCCACGCGCCAGGAATACTACGTGCTGCCGTCACTGCCCGCTTTGGCGCTGCTCTGCGGTTTGTGGCTGAACCGCGAGGAGGCCTCGGAACCCGGAAGCCCGCTGCGGCGAAGCGGAATGCGCTCGTCGATGGCGATGCTGGTACTTGGAGTGGCGGCGTTTGCGATCTGCCTGACTATTGTGGCCATGTCGCCGCCAGCGCCGCCGAATGTGGACTTCGGCGACCTGCTGAAGAAGGCGCCCGCGATGTACAAACTTTCGATGGGGCATCTCTTCGATCTGACAATGGGAGCGATGAGCGTATTTCGCCTGCCGCTGATCTTGACGGGCGTGGGCTTTCTTGCGGGGACATTTTTCAACTGGCTGTTCCGGAAGCGCGGGTCACCGCTACGGGGGAATTTGGCGATGTGCGTGATGATGGTGATTCTTTTTCAGGCCGTGCACATGGCGTTGACGGTGTTTTCGCCGGTGCTCGGATCGAAACCGCTCGCCATGGCGATCAAAAAGCAATATCAGCCAAGCGATTTGATCGTCGTGAACGGAGCTTATTCGGTGGCTTCCAGCGTGAATTTCTACACCGGAGCGCAACTGCACATGCTCAACGGGCGGTTCAATGATCTGTGGTACGGCTCGCTGTTCCCGGATTCACCACAGGTATTTGAAGATGACGCTTCGTTCGCGAAACTGTGGGTCGGGTCGGGCAGAGTTTTCTTCGTTGACATAAATGCCACCGGAGTCGAAAAGCTAAAAACGCTACAGGCACCGTATTACGAAATGGCGCGGTCGGGAGAGAAGCGGGTTTACAGCAATCAGCCTGCGCCGTAGAAAAATGCAAGAATCGAACTGCGCGGCGCCTATGATGTCGTGCTGGCCCGCCGCGCCATGTGGCGGTATTCCCCGGCGAAGTAAAGTAGCGGCTTGCCTTCATGAATTCCTGCTTCCAGCACTTCCCCGACAAAAATCGTGTGATCGCCGGCGAGGTGAGAAGCCACGACTTGGCAGCTCAATTGGAGGAGTGTGCCTTCGAGGACGGGAATCCCGCTGGGAGTCCAGCGGTAGTGAATGGACAAGCGCTGCTCGGCTTCGGCAGATTGCGTGCCTTTTGCGAAATACTCAGATATGGCTTCGTGGCCTTCCTTCAGCACGCTGACGCCGAACTGTTTTTTCTTTTCCAGCATGGGAAGAATCGCCGCTCGTTTTTCGACGCAAATCAGAATCAACAGTGGGTCGAGGGAAACGGAGGTGAAGGAATTGGCGGTCATGCCGCGCACCGCACCCGGAGCGCGCTCAACAGTGACAACAGTGACGCCCGTGGCGAAATGGCCGAGCGCCTTTCGAAATTGGTGGGCAGTGAGCGATGGCGTTTTCATCTTTCGAGTTTTTGAAGATACCATACTGGTCTAGCGGAATGCGAAGCGGCGGATCGAAGAAGTTCGCTAGCATGCAGGATCGGGCGCTGCTTGAAGATTTACAGCGGAGAAAATCATCATGGCGCGAAAAATCGCTATCTTAGGCGGAACGGGAGCGGAAGGCTCCGGGCTGGCGTACCGCCTGGCGAAAGCTGGAGAACACATCTTGATCGGTTCGCGCGAAGCATCGCGCGCGCAGGAAACCTCGAAGCAGTTGCGTGAACGCATCGGCGGCAGCGCGCAGATTGAAGGTATGGACAATTCTTCAGCCGCGGCGGTGTGCGATGTTGGCGTGCTGACAGTTCCCTTCTCCGGCGTGGTTGCGCTGCTCAAGCAATTGAAGGGCATCTGGAAACCGGGGACGATTGTGATTGATACCACGGTGCCCTTGGCGGCGACCGTTGGCGGCGCTGCGACGCGCGTACTCGGTGTTTGGCAAGGCTCGGCGGCCGAGCAGACGCGAGAGCTTTTGCCTTCGGGCGTGAGTCTTGCGGCGGCGTTCCAGAACCTTGGCGCGGAAGCGCTCGCCGGGGAGGAACCAGTCGATTGCGACGTGCTAGTGTGCAGCGATGATGAGAAGGCGAAGCAGGTGACGTCCGAATTGGTCATCAAGATTCCCGGAGCGCGGGCGTTGAACGGCGGAAAACTAGAAAACGCGCGGATCGTGGAATCGTTGACGGCGCTGCTGATTGGATTGAATATGCGCTACAAAGTTCACGGCGCTGGGATACGATTTACGGGGATTTAGGTAAACTAGTGTTTTGGGGAGGGCAAGTGCGTTTCCATCTGCTTGTTTCTACCACCTTTGTTCTAACACTCAGTTCCACGCCTGTGTTTGGTTGTACGTGCGTTCGACTGCCCCCCGGCAACATATCCACCCAGGAATTGGTACAGAGTGCCGCAAACAGTAGCGATGCAGTATTCGAAGGGAGAGTGGAACGCGTTGAGTTGAAGTGGGCCCTAATGGAGACAAGGGTCGGGGACGTAATACCTGCTAGCGTCGATGACGATCCACCCGAGATACAGGTTTCATTTAATGCAGTGCGGTCATACAAAGGCGGGCCGCAGAAGAGCATTCAAGTTAGGACGGGCATCGGCGGTGGCGACTGTGGTTTCAAATTTGAGACTGGAAAGCAATACCTCGTGTACGGTTTCGCAGACAAATCAGGCCAACTATCGACGGGGATTTGCAGCCGTACTGGGCTATTGGAGGAGAGCAAGTCGGATATTGCATATTTGCGCGGTGAGCCAATGATTTCCAAGAATGTTGAGACGAACGGGCGCGTGACGACTGGAAAGCTTTGCGGTCGCGTGATTCGAGAGGGACTCAACCTTGCCGAAAGTCAGCTGCTCCTTCTGCGCATTCAAAACCAGTCTCCAATTCCAGCCGATGAGGCAGAAGTTGGCAACGATGGCTCGTTTTGCGCGACCGGAATAGTGCCGGGCAAGTACCACCTGTTATTCGTGAATCCTTCCGAAGGCTCACCGACAACCTTTGTGTACTTTCCAGGTGTTGCGAAGCCGTCTGAGGCAACTGCAATAGAGATCAAAGGCGATGTAGCCAATCCCGAGTTATTGTTCAACGTACCACCCCAGCCCACATTCTCCGTCAGCGGAACTGTCCAAGTATCCAACGAATCAGCTTTGCCAGCCGAATGTAAGGTTGGGCTGTTGAGAGCTGACCCACAATCATTCCAGTTAGCTTACACGCAGGACGTTGCGCCGAATGGTTCTTTTGATTTTCCGCAAGTCTTGCCAGGTAAGTACTGGGCATTTGTCGCGGTCGATTCGAACGCCTCATCAAAGTGGCTAACGAAAAAAGTGGAAGTAAATGTAGAAGTGACGGTCGCTAACCTATCGCTACAATTGATCGCCAAGTAGTACCAACTAGTGCACGCAGACAACACTCGTTGCAGAAGCCTTCGCCAAGCAAGGGCACAGCAATGCTACGCCCCTACAGGGACAAAGATAAGAGAGAACGGGCGAGTTTGCGCTTCTGCGATAGCGTCTTCATGACTGTCGGGAGGACTGCAACTTTCATCCCGAGGGCGGAGGTCGCTGCGGATTGGGATTTGTCGGCGGGATCGATGATGAAGGTGCCGGTGAAGTGGGCGTAGAGTTTGGCGACGCCGAGAGCGGTTGGTTGGTGGCCGAGTTGGGCGAGCATTTTGTCGGAGGGGCCTTTCAGGGATTTGCCGCCAACGATGGGGCAGACGGCGAGGACTTTTTGTTTGTGAGCGCGGAGTTCGTCGCGGAGCTGAGGCACGGCGAGAATCGGGCCGATGCTGATCAGCGGATTGCTGGGGCAGATGAGGATGCGGTCGGCGTCGCGAATGGCTTCGAGGACGCCGGGGGCGGGCTGCGCGGACTCCACACCTTCGAAGCGAATACCTTTCACTACGGGCTCGGTGCGGCGCTTCACCAAATATTCCTGAAAATGAAGAGGGCCTTCGTTCGAGTCGATGATGGTGGGGATGGGAGTGTCGGACATCGGGAGGATACGGGATTTGACGCCGAGGGCAATGCGAATGGAGTCGGCTGCTTGGGAGAGCGTTTTCCCTTCGGCAAGCATGGCGGTGCGATGGATGTGCGTGGCGAGGTCGCGATCGCCGAGATTGAACCAGTTGGGGCGGCCGTAGGCGGCGAGGTGTTGCAGGGCGTAAAAAGTTTCGGAGCGGAGGCCCCAGCCTTTTTTTTGATCGACTACTCCGGCCAACGTGTAAGTCACTATGTCCAGGTCTGGAGAAATTTTCAGGCCGTGGAGGACGATGTCGTCGCCGGTGTTGACGATGATGGTGAGTTGGCGCGGGTCCATTTCTTGGTAGAGGCCGAGGAGGAGTTTTGAGGCGCCTACGCCGCCGGCTAGCGCGGTGATTTTTGGTTTTGTTTTTGAGGGCATGGAGAATTCAGATGCTGGCGGCTTGGACGGCGTCACGCGCGAAGCCATCGTCACCTGCTACCTGTGAGACGCGATTGCGGACGCGCGGGGAAAGAAAATTCTCCCGGCCGACGAATTCGGGATAGAGGGCTAGGCGTTCGCGCAGAACAAAGCCTCGGCGTTCCGTCTCGGTTTTCAGGCGGGGGATTTGGGGCCAGGCGGCTTCGGGATTGATGAAATCCTTGGTGATGGGAGAGATGCCGCCCCAGTCGTTGATGCCGGCTTCGAGGAGGCGGGGAAAATCGTCGTAGCTGAGATTCGGCGGGGACTGGATGTTCATTTGCGGGCCGAGGATCAGGCGGGCGAGGGCGATGGTGCGAAGCATGTCGTCGAGCGAGGGCTCGGGATGCGCGGCCATGGGAATTTCGGGCTTGGCGCGGAAATTCTGGATAATGACCTCCTGAATGTGGCCGTATTTTTCGTGGAGCATTCGAATGGCGAGGAGCGAGTCGATGCGCTCTTCCATGGTTTCGCCGATACCGATGAGAATGCCGGTGGTGAAAGCGCTGGAAAGTTTGCCGGCTTCTTCGATGGTGCGAAGGCGCAGAGCTGGAACTTTGTCGGGGGCGTTGGCGTGAGGGAGGCCGTCGCGCATCAGGCGGGGGCTGACGTTTTCGAGCATCAGGCCAACGCTGGCGTTCGACTCTTTCAGACGTGCGAGAGCGGCGGGATCCATGACGCCGGGATTGGCGTGAGGGAGCAGGCCGGTTTTATCGAGGACCAGTTCGCACATGGCGGCGAGGTAGTCAAGGGTTCGCGTGTAGCCTTGCGTGCGGAGAAATTCGCGGGCTTCGGGGAAAACTCTTTCGGGTTGATCGCCGAGGCTGAAGAGCGCTTCTTTGCAGCCAGCTTGGCGGGCGAGTTCGGCGAGGGCGAGGACTTCATCGGGGGTCATGAAATGCGCGCCGGGCTGGCCGGGGTCCTTGCGGAAGGTGCAGTAGCTACAATAGTCGCGGCAGAGGGTGGTTAAGGGGATGAAGACTTTTTTCGAGTAGGTGATGACATTGCCTTTGCCTTGGGCGCGGAGTTCGGTGGCGGCGCTCAGCAAGTCTGGCAGGGACGCTTGCGCGGCTAGTTGAAGAGCGGCTTCGCGAGTGACGGGTTGGAGTGCGGTCAGCATTTGCGAGCGAACTGGGGCAAAGAAGGAATTTAACACAGAGGACGGTGCGGACACAGAGAGCGCAGAGAAGAAAAGACTAGCGGAAGAGATCTTCGGCGGCGGGGCGGATGATGTTGGTGGCGGGATCAGAGGAGGGCTTGTAGCGGTAGCCGCGAATCAGGATGACCGGGGAGCCTTCGGATTTGCGCATGAGAAGGCCGGCGGCAGAGGCGAGTTCGTCGGCGACAGCGAGAACGGTGGCGGTGAGTGGCTTGCCGTGACGATCGCGTGTGCCGCGCAAATCGTGGAGGACCGGGACGCCGGAGGCGCCGATGGCAACATCGGTCAAGCCCAGGCGCCAGGGGCGGCCGAAAGTGTCACTGATAATGACGGCGACGCGCTTGCCCGTCAGCTGGCGGAGAGCACCGGCGAGTTTTTTTGCGGATAGATCGGGGTCGCGCGGGAGCAGAGTCACCACGTCTTCGCCGGGAACGTTCGAATGGTCGACGCCGGCGTTGGCGCACACGAAACCGTGGCGAGTTTCGGCGATGAGCACATGATCGCTGCGGACGATGCGCCGCGACTGCTGCAGGACGACTTCGATGGCGCGAGGATCTTTCTTCAAACGCGCGGCGAGTGCGAGAGCTTGCGCCGAAGGCTGGATGGTCGCCAGGCGGACAACCGCGCCTTCGGCCTTGGATATAATTTTTTGCGCGATGACGAGAATGTCGCCTCTTTCGAACGAGATTCGTGCCCTGCGGGTGGCAGCTAGAATTTGTCCGGCCAAATCGTCGCCGAGCTGAATCTCGGGCAATCCGGGCAAGCGAATCAAACGCAGATCACCGTCGGTGACGGAAGAATTCTTTGAGGCGCGCGAGTCGGAACGTTTGGCCATGAGCGCTGGACAGAAATCTTACGCGAGGCCGCCTATGGATTCACCAGCAAATGCCTAACGCTGGCCGATCCGGGCGGGTATGCAGGAACCGAAAGCGGAATCCTTTCGGGAAGCGCAAGAAACGGAACGGGCGGAGCGCCCATTTGAGTGACGCCCCGCCCGGAAGTTGCTGTTGAGAATAAATCCTACTTGTTGGGAGGCTTCTGCTCTTTCGGCGGTTTGTTGTTGGGCGGCTTGCTGTCCTTCGGACGATCCTGCTTCTGGTGTTCCTGGGTCTGTTTTTGTTCCAGCTTCTGCTGTTGTTGCTCGTGTCTCTGCTCGAGCTGCTGGAGTTGCTGTTGTTGTCTCTGGTCCGTTTGCTGCCTTCGAGCATCGTCAGCATTCTTTTGTTGGATCCTCTGTTGCTCCTGGATCTGCTTCTGCTCGACCTTCTGGCGTTCCTGATCCTGTTTTTGCTGAAGTTGCTGGAGTTGCTGCTGATGCCGCTGCTCGATCTGCGGGTCCACGCTGTTGGGGTTGTTCGGCCGGTTCGAAGGCGGACGGTCGCTGTATACCCTCGGATTGCCGGCATTTGATGGAGCGTTGCCGTTGTTCGCCGGAGGGTTCACGTTCCGGCCGCCGGAATTCGCCGGCGAGGATGTGTTCGGGACGGGCTGACGATTGCTGTTGTCCTGCACATTGCCCTGAGGGTTCACGCTCCGGCTGCCGGGATTTGCCGGCGAGGACGTGTTCGGGACGGGCGGGCGATTGCTGTTGTTCTGCACGTTGCCCGGGTTGCTTTGCACGTTGCCTGGATTGTTCTGCGCATTGCCCTGATTGCCCTGCATATTGCCAGAGGGCCGATTGCCTTGAAAGCCTCGCGGAGTGCCGGGTTGCGCGGGTGGGGCGATCTTGACGTTCGGACGTACCGCTTGAGCGTTTTCAACCTGCGTTTGACGCATCTGCGAAATGCCCACGGGCCGGCCGCCATTGGCTTGAATGACTTGCTGCTGCTTGGCGAAAGCCACGGGCGGAGGCGGAGGCGTGTTCTTCGCCACAACTTGACGGTTGAACGCAGCCGCAGGCGGCCTGGCGGAACCAGTGGCGCCAGAGCCAAGAACGCTGTGTTGCTGCGGTGCGACGGCAGGCGTCATCGGCGCGACGGGAGCAGAAGCCACTTCGCGCGCGTCCACCTTCACCATGTTGCGGCCAACCGGTTGAGCCGAAGTGAAAGCCTGATGAGAAGTGGCGGTCACGGCATTGGCCGCGGATTGGTTCTGATAGGTAACGTTTGTGACGTTGACGGTCTTGTTGACGTAGACGTTGTTGTAGACATTGGTGATGTGCGTCTGATTGATGACCGTGGTATTGGAAATGTTGACGTTTTGCACGTAGCGCTGGCTAACGTGATAGGACGGACAGTAGACGTCACGCGGGCCGAGCGGGAACCAAGCCACGCCAACTCCACCACCTCCTCCAATCCCGATTCCAACGCTGAAGTGCGGACCGCCAACCCAAGCTACCAGGGCCGGTGCGTAAACTGGGCGGACATAAACGACACCGATGCCGACAGGACGCGGTGGTGACGGCACCCAACCCCAGACGCCACCAACTACGACCCAGCGTCCATAGTGGAATGGAGCGAAGCCCCAAGGCTCGTCATCGACCCAAGTCCAGCCCCAGGGAGCAATCCATGCCCAGTGGCCGTAGCGATAGGGCGCCCAACCGACGACGGTGACATGCGGGAACCAAACGGTTCCGTACTCCGGAACCGGACGCCAGCCCCCGTTGTCATCGAGATCTTCGTAGCCAATCACATCGGAAGAGACATAACGCGAAGAAGTGGAATGATCTTCTCGGCGGTCGCGATCGCCGCACCAGCGGTCAAAGTCGTCGTCATCGCCAAACCGCTGAATGTCAGCATCGAGTTGGTCGGTCCCGGCGAACGTGCCTGTTTCTCGAGCATGAACTGTATAGGCGGAACCGCCGCCGGTGACTTCTCCTTCGCCGTCGCGAACAGTGGCGACCGTGGTGTCGCCGGCTTCGTTGACATCGATCTTGTAGTTGCCCGGTCGAAGAATGGAGAAAGCGAGGTTGGGTGTATCGATTTCGAAAGTTTCGTCCTGTTCCAGACGCCGGACGCGCACATTCAGGGTGCCCTCTGTAATGCGGATCTGCGTCGTGCGGTCGTCCAGATTCAAGAAGGAAAAACCAGTGTTGCTGGAAAGACGGATCGCCGCGGCACCGAGGTGCAACTCGGCGCGCGAGCCATTGTCAGTCCAGAGTTTGTCGCCGGTGGTCATCGGGCGATTGACGACCGCGGAAACCCAATCGTCGGTGCCGGCGGGATTAAACGAAACCGTGCCTTGAGCAAAGCTGAGGCGCGCGACACGGCTGGGCGGATCGTCATCATCATCGGCAGCAGCGCGTTGCGGCGCAAATAGCGCCACCGCCAGCGCGATGCTGAGAAGGCTCGTTAACTTTACCAAGTGCTTTCTCATGTCGAACTCTCTCCTGAAACTCGAGCGGCGATTTTGCTTTCCGCCGCATATTCTCATGCCCTTGGATACGATCTGTGTTCCCTTTGGCACACTAACATCCCCATAGTTTGATGTGCCTCTCAGGCCCTTTCTGGATGTCGAAACAGGAAACGTCTGAGAGGTAGTTGCTTCACTTTGTCTAACACTTAGGAGCAGAAAGAGTTTCGAGAGACGAACCTCTCAGTGGCGGGAGTGGTGCTCGGATCTGAAGGAGAGACCAGAATTGGAAGTAAAGAACGGAAGCGAAAGAGTCTGACCTGATTGGCAGAGGTGAAAAAGGCACGTCGACGATTCCCTTGCAAAAAAAAGGGCCCGCCCGGAAGGTCCGGACGGGCTCTTTGGTTACAAAGGATTCTATGGCCGGCCGTGAGAAGCAGAGCCACCACCGCCGCCGTGCGGGCTTCCACCCCCACCGGTGTGGGGGCTGCTGCTGCCACCCCCTCCACGATTACCACCGCCACCGCCGCCACTAGGGTGGCTAGGAGCGGAGTACGAGCGCGACGGCGCAGGGGCGGAGTAGGAGCGTGACGGTGCCGGCGCGGAGTAGGTCCGCGACGGAGCCGGGTAGCTGCGGCTAGGAGCGGAATAGGTCCGCGGCTCTGAGTACGAACGTGAGGGCGGAGGATTGTAAGAGCGTGGCGGCTGAGAAGAGCCGCGGTTGTTGTTATAGGACGGCGTATCACGCTGCGTTCGCTGCGGCTGCTCGTAAGAGCGTCCGTTGTTGTTGGAATAGTTTGGCCGATTGTTGCCGTAGCTCGGTGTTGAAGGCCGCGATGCTTGGCCACTTGTTCCCGAAGACTGCGCGCCTTCGCGTGACCATGGCGGACGATTAGTGTCGTTGCCACGAGCGGATTGGGCCGGTGAGTTTCCTGACTGGCTAGAACTCCCAAACCCGGCCGGCGGACGGCCGCGATCACTTGTGTTTCCTTGCGCTTCCCAAGTGCGTTGGCCACTGCCCATGCGCTGCGAGCCCGTGTTGCCCGCCGCGCCTGAAGAATTGCGGTTGTTCATCACGGATGGCGGCCGATTATTCGACAGCTCCTGCTGCCGGGAACTCATGCCGGATGACGGCGAGTTATTGCCGGGACGGCCGCTCATTGCCGGCGAGTTGTGTGCAGGCCCGTTGCCTGTGCGTCCCGGAGTCAACCCTGCGCTATTGAATGTGCGAACCCGCATTTGCGATGCTCCTTGTGCGGGTGCAGTGCGCGCCACCACGGTGCGGTTCTGAATTGCGGCTGACGGCCGGGCCACGTTTGACCTCGCGTTTTCCGAGCCAACAAAGCTGTGCTGCGTTGGCTTGATGCCGACGGAGTTGGTTACGCGAGCGCCTCGCAGCGAAGCTTCCGTGACGTGGCCGGCACCGCGGTTGATCGCTTGTCCATTCGCGAAAGCATTGTGATTCGTCGTGGTCACCGCATGTACGTTATGCGCGTTCACGTAATTGAAGTTGTGAACGTTGGAGTTGAAAACATTCGTGTTGCGGATGTAAGTGTTATGGATGTTGATGTTCCGGACGTATCCGCCGCGGCAGTGGTACCAAGGATAGAATGGTTCACCGAAACCGAGCGGAAACCAACCAACACCGAATCCGAACCCGCCGCCGAAGAAACCCACAAACGCAGGCCCGTAAATCGCGGGGCCATAATATGCACCAGGGCACCAGCCCCACCTTCCGCCAAAATAATTCCAACGCCCATAGTGGTAAGGAGCAAAGCCCCAAGGCTCGTAGCCAACCCACGTCCAGCCCCAAGGGGCGACATAGTTCCAGGAACCATCGCTGTAGGGAGCCCAGTCCGGCCCGACATTGTTGGGATACCAGACGTGGCCGTATTCAGGCTCATCCTGCCACGAACCGTTTTCATCGAGATCGCTGTAACCATCCATGTCGCGCGAAACGTATTTCCCGGAGACGGAATTGTCTTCTTTGCGGTCGCGTTGGTCGGCCCAGGTGTCGAGGCCGTCAGGACCAGGGGCCCTTTCAAAATGGGATTCAATGTTGTCTGTACCCGTGAATTCGGCTCGCTCTTCGGCGTGGACGGGATAGGTTTTTCCACCGGCGGTAACTTCGCCTTCGCCGCGAATCACGGTCACGCGGGCGGAGTCGCCGTTTTCGTTGACGTCGATGCGAAATGCTCCGGCTTGCTTAACGGTAAACGCAATGTTTGGGGCATCGACTTCATAGAGATCGCCTTCGCGCAATTCGCTGACGCGAAAGTTGATGCTGCCTTCCGCCAAGCGCATTTGCGTGATTCCTGCGTCAAGGTTCAGGAAGGAAAGCGCGGTCATGCTGCCAAGATGAATGGACACGGTGCCGGCTTGCAGTTCGGCGCGGGAATCCTTGTCGACCCAGATCTTGTCGCCGATGGTCATCGGACGGTTTTTGGCGGCACTGCCCCAATCGCCTTGACCGTTGGACTGTAGAGAAACGGAACCCTCGACAAAGCTGATGCGCGCAACGCGCGTAGGCGGATCTTTTTCTTCATCCGCGCGTGCCTGCGGCGCGACAAAACTCAAAAGACCGGCCAAACAGAACAGCAGGCCTAACCTGCTTCTACCGGTGAAAGTCTTCATGACGAACCCTCGGTTCTCGGTCGAGCGCGGGCCACTCTGACCCTACTATGAGACGCTCTAGCCGATGAGAGCGTAACATCCTATTAATGCTCCCACGGTGTAGAACACCACAATGGGAAAGAAGTTGCCCAAAGGCATGGTACTGGCCCGCCCTGGAAACAATTGACACTGTCTAACCCTTTTAGAGTGAATATCTTGGCTGGCATCTGAACTCCCGGCCAGGGGGTGCCTGATAGGGCTACCGGAGGGTGGCATAGAGGGCTTTCTTCCATTTTTGGTTGTCGATGGTCCAGTAGACTTTGGCGCGCTTGCCTTGCTTCAGTATCGGCGCCCAAACTGCCCGATTACGTTCATTCCCTGCCACGTTGAGGCGATCCACCACAGTCATTCCCAAAGTCAGGTCGCTCGAAGTCTCCACATCCACATAGTGCTCGGATTGTTCTGTAACAATCGAAGGGTCTAATGCCACAGCCATGGCCACGGGGTCCGGCAACGAAATTCCGTGCTCGCCGGTTTGTTCTAGATAGGCCTCCTGCGCCCGACTGTTGCATTCAATGGCGAAGCACGCCTGGGGCGTGCCAAAGCTGAGCACATGCTTGATATCGTCCGGATTCAAGGCAGCCTCACCACGGCAGAGGTGCCAGCCAACCAACTCGATGGGAAGTCCACTGCGCAAAACAATCTGCGCCGCTTCGGGATCGCACCAAATGTTGTACTCGGCTGCGGGGGTTACGTTCCCTTCGCAGCAGGGCGCGCCGCCCATGATCACACATCGGCCAACCTTGGCGGCGATGCCAGGATTTAGCTGCAGCGCCAAGGCAACATTTGTTAAGGGTCCGAGAGTCACCATGACGAGCCCCGGATTGGACTCGATGGTGGAGATGATGGCTTCGAGCGCTTGGAGTTTTTCGTGCGACCTTTTTGGAGGCGGGTAGCTGTGGTCTCCCAGGCCATCGCGGCCGTGGAACCAGTGGGCGCTTTGGTGCGGGCGGTTCAGTGGTTCTTGCGCGCCCATGAAGACGGGAACGTCCGCGCCGCAGAGTTCCGCAGTGTAGAGCGCATTGCGAGTGGCTTGTTGAACCGCAACGTTTCCGGCCACGGTGGTGATCGCCAGCACGCGCACCTGGGGAGAACGCAACGCCATAATCAAAGCTACGGCGTCATCGGAGGCGGTATCGGTGTCAATCAGGAAGAGAGGTTTCACGCGGCGTAGAATAGCAAACTCGGCAAGAAGGCGCGCCCTAAATTAAGCCTGCTGAAAAATTGAATCTGGAGTAGGAGCCACCAATGAGTAGAGAGTCTTAATCATCTAGAAAATCGCCGCACGCTAAGGGGTATGGGAAGCCCTACACAGAAAATGTGAATGACCACTCCGACGATCATCATCTTAAGGGAAAACGGACGCTTGGCGGCAGCGGAGAGTGGCAACACAAGGCGATTCATGTCTTGACAACCTCGTCTCAAGGAATCACTCGCACCCATGACATATCTGCGTCGTACTGGCGCCGAATAACCAAATCGTCGCTATCCGCGCCCCACGCCCGAAAAAAGGCACCCTTCGGAACAGTCTCTACCTCAAGGTGAGCGTTGAGCGTCCCGTTTACAACAATCCACTTGCCCACCGATTCGCCTGCCTCCGTTCGCAGTTCGAATAGTCCATGGGTTTTAGTTTCGGTTTCCGCTTGTACTTCAAACAGACTCGCATATACGGGACCTTTACCCGTTACTGCCAATCCAGTAACCCTGGCTCCGCCGAGGGGCGTCATATCCATCTCCCAGCGTTTGAGGCTTTCTGTAGATGGATCGATTTCGATGTATTCGTTGGTCTCGTTTAAGTACAACGAAATACGATCTTTCCCGCAGACCAGAAAGGTTCCGTTCGGGCCCTCCCCTCCTCCGAGCCCACCGCTATGGCGGAAATCTACCAGGGCTCTTGAAAGGTAATTATGCAACAAGCCTTTTTCGAAGCTGTACTGCCGAACAAGTGGATAGTCTCTGTCTTGCGCCGATTCTTTCTGCACGTCGCGTCCGAGTGTCCAGATCGTGTCGTCACTAGCGGTGCAGATTCGTGCCGCTACGAATGTTTCTGTCCGAATTAGGGAAACAACGCCACCGGAGACAGAGGTTTTGGCCAGAAAGTAAGTAATTCCCGGGTAGATCGCAGCCTGTCCACTGACGATAGCGCCGCCGTCCATTGTGGGCGCTGCGGCGAACAACCACATCTGGGTCGCGTCAGGAATCCAGACGTGTGCTTGGCTAACTTGCTTTCCCTGTCTGTCGTACACTGCAACATCTGGGGGAGACTGTTCCTCCGGCAATTGAGCGAGATAGCCGTAGGCCCAGGTAGGCCAGTGTGAGTTAGAACGAACGGCTGCCGGAAACCAGGCGCTACGATACGGTTCGGAGAGGTGACCCGCTGCCGACTCGGCATTTGGTTGCTGT
Organism: Candidatus Acidiferrum sp.; assembly: GCA_036522305.1. Classification (GTDB taxonomy): domain Bacteria; phylum Acidobacteriota; class Terriglobia; order Acidiferrales; family UBA7541; genus Acidiferrum. Next base: position 63,280 of record DATDGB010000041.1, read on the forward strand.
GCGCTGAACTCGTCGGTGGTTCTGTCGCTCGGCGATCCGAACGTTAGCGAAGTTTTTCGACTCGACAGCGGAGCAGGTATTCCGACCGTCAGTAACAACAGCCCTGCAATCGTGAGGGAGCGCCACGCGGCAGTGAGTCCTCTCGTCACTTTTCCTCCGGCGGAGTATTTCCACCAACACGAGATAATACAGCGAATAACACCCGGCCAATCAAGAAACTGACAAGCACTAGAAAGAGTCGGGTTTTCCGGCACGCGCTTTTCAAGTGCCCGCACGGATAACCGGACGAGTGCCAAAGGCTCTTCTCTTACTTGATTGCAAGGATGCTAAGCATGGCGGCCGTTGCCGCCGATCTGGTAGCCGACGCCGCGAACCGTTCGAATGAGGGCGCGGTCGTATCCGGAGTCGACCTTGCGGCGGAGATAGTTGATGTAGACGTCCACGACGTTCGTCATGGTGTCGAAATTGAGTTTCCAAACCTGCTCGACGATAGAGCTGCGCGAAACAGGCTGGCCCTCATGACGCATCAGGAATTCCAGCAACGCAAATTCTTTCGGGCTTAGATCGATGTTGTGGGCACCGCGGCGCACGGTGTGGCTGACGCGGTCGACTTCGAGATCTTCAATCTGGAGAATAGCGCGCCCGGGCCGCGTTCCGCGGCGCAAAACCGCGCGAATGCGCGCGGCCAGTTAAGCGAAGGCAAACGGTTTTGCGTCCGCGCCGGCGTCGAGACCGCGAACGCGTTCTTGCACCATGGTGGAGCCGGTCACAATCACCACCGGCAAATCCGGCCGTTTGGAGCGAATCCCGCGCAGGACATCCAGCCCGTCGCCACCCGACAGATTGAGATCCAGGAGCACGAGATCGTAGATCTGATCGGAAGCCAATTGTTGCGCTTCCAAACCATTGGTCACCACTTGTACGGTGAATTGCTCTTGCTCGAGCCGCTGGTGCAGAAATTCCGCCAGCGGCGCGTCCTCTTCAGCGACAAGAATGCGCATCGGCCCACACGAAACACTTAGATTTTGGAAGGGGTGCAACCAGTCTGGACGCAGCGCCGGAGAGTGTCAAGAAAATGCGCACAGTAGATGGCGCAAAGAGCATCACCGACGGACCGCTTTAATGCTGGTAATGATCCTTATTCAGGAATCAAGGGAACCAGAACTTGCGCCAAATGCGGCCGTGTAAACGCGAGCGCAAGCGGATCAATGCGGCGGTGTGAATCTGGGACACGCGGGATTCTCCAATGGCCAGGATTACGCCGACTTCTTTCATGGTGAGTTCCTCAAGATAGTAGAGGCCGAGCACCTGGCGTTCTTTTTTGTCGAGTTCCTCGATGGCTTTGGCAAGGATGGCGCGCATTTCCGTGCGCAGCGTGAGGTGGAAAGGATCTTCCTCGGGGCGTGTCGCGGCCACAGCAACTTTCTCCTCGATGAGGCCGTCGTCGGATTGACCTTGAAGGCTGCCGAGATCCAGGCCGTGAAGTTCGCCCAGGAGCCTCTGGAATTCGACGAGTTCAACGCCGAGACGGGAAGCGATCTCCGGCTCCGAAGGAGAGCGTCCGAGTTCCGAGGCGAGTTCACGGTTGACCTGTTCGATCTGCCGAGCCTGGCGGCGGAGGTGGCGGGGGCTCCAGTCCAATTGACGCAGGCTGTCGAGAATGGCGCCGCGAATGCGAAAGCGCGCATAGGACCTAAGCTGGACAGTCTTGCCGGGATCGAATTTGTCCACCGCGTCAATGAGCCCGAGAATTCCAGCGTGCACCAGGTCGTCAAAAAGAACATGGGAAGGCAGCCGATCGTGGATGCGGCGCGCAGTGAAGCGGCCCTCTGGAAGATTTTCGATGAGGAGGTGCTGGCGTTCCTCGGACCACTAACGCAGCTCGCTGTCCGGGTTTGGAAGCGGTCGTCAGCATCGGACACTTCCCTGCCCGCGGTCTCGGTTGAATGGATTCTCACTCATCGCACTACTCCCAGGGACTGTATGGAAACGGTGGCAGAAACCTCAAGAGGCGAGAATCTTCCGAGCCGCAAGCGCGTTGGAGTTGTGCGTGTTGACTACCAAAGTTGAAGCGATGCACGGACTGAAAAGAAGGAACTTAGCAAGGAATACCGATAGACGGGATGCACCGACTCGGAACAGCATTCCGCCGGCGCACACAATGTGCCGCGGAATCCTTGCCCGCAGGCATGGCCGCCTTTGCCTAGCGGGGTGGACAAATCTCATCTCGAGTGGCCGTTCATCGGCCGCTGGTGCCTTTGCTTTAGTAAATCTTTTGGTATTCTTATTAGGATGAAATAATATTTTACAGTGTGAACAGAGGATTCCGGCGAGTTCAGCCCACCTTGGAGCGCAATTGATCCGCAGCCATCTTGTGATTCGGGCCGTGCGCCATTTGGTATCCGGTGTGCAACCAAGTCCATCCCCGTCCGGCACACCTGGGCGCCATTGCGCAGCAAGCACGGAATCGACGTCGTTCTAGTTTGAGTTTGCACAACCGAAATTGACTTCAAATCCGATGAGCGTATCTTGGAAGAATAAAGGTTCCCAGCCTAACGGAGGAATTGATGAATCGCTGTCTCGCTAAGTTCTCGCTGTCCCTAATTTCCATTGGTGCGCTGGTAACGGCGTGTCAGCGGCCGGCTGATCAGCAACCCGCCCCTGACCCCGGCTCTGCTCCATCCGCCGCAGCATCGGTAAACAACGCTGTAAAAAAAGCTCTCGAGCCAAAACCTCTGGTCGTCCCCGCTGATACTGTAATCGCCGTCGTTTTGGACCAAACCATAAGCTCGAAAACCAGCAAACCGGGAGACAGGTTCACAGCCACCGTCGAAAGCCCGGTGGAAATCGACGCTAAGATCGCCATCCCTAAAGGCGCGCGCGCCGAGGGAATCGTCAAAGACGCAAAAGCTGCCGGCCGATTTAAGGGTGGCGCCGCGCTCGCTCTCGAGCTCACGAGCATCACGGTCAATGGCAAGGATCACGAAGTCCAGACTTCTGGAGCGGCAATGTCCAGCAAAGGTAAAGGCAAGCGCACCGCAGTCATGGTCGGCGGTGGCGCTGCGGGGGGAGCGGCTATCGGTGCCGTCGCTGGTGGGGGCAAGGGCGCTGCGATCGGAGCCCTGATCGGTGCGGCAGCGGGTACCGGTGGCGCGGGATTAACTGGCAACCGTGACATCACCTTAAACGCGGAGACGCCGCTCGAGTTCAAATTGCTTCAACCAGTCAGCATTAGACAAAAGTAGCTGCGAGGGTTTCTCGCGGCAGCAAAGCTTTGATCCCTTGAGTGCCGGCTGGGCCCGCACCAGGCCTTCCTTGCTCCAGCAATGGCAATTTACTTCAAGGGGGCCAGAGAACGCCGTAATCTCTGCGTCCCCCTTGCGTAATACAATGGAACGGCCCAACCATGCCCATTGCCACCAACTTCCTTCAGGCCGAATGTGTGTCCAGGGAATATCGTTTGGGCGAAACCGTCATTCGCGCTGTTGACGCCGTCTCCCTCAGCATCGAAAAAGGTGAATTCGTTGCCCTCCTGGGAAGTTCCGGCTCTGGCAAATCCACGCTGTTGAGCATGATGGCCGGGCTCGACCGACCCACTTCCGGCGCTATCCGTGTCCAGGAGCGCAATCTCGCCGAATTGGAAGCTGACGATCTCGCGCGTTATCGCCGCGAAACTGTCGGCATGGTCTTCCAATCGTTTAACCTGCTGCCCCGCATGACGCTCGAGGAAAATGTCGAACTGCCTTTGCGGCTCGCTGAAGTGGATCGCAAGGACCGGGCCTCCCGCGTTGGCGAAGCTCTTGAGCGCGTCGGGCTGGGAGCAAGAAGGCGACACCGGCCGAGCGAACTATCCGGTGGGGAGCAACAACGCGGTGCTTTGGCGCGCGCGCTCGTGAATCGCCCCGCGATCTTGTTCGCCGACGAGCCCACAGGAAATCTCGACAGCGTTAACGGCGAACAGATTCTTCTGCTGCTGCGACAGATTCAGGATTCCCTCGGCATGACCATCATCATGGTTACGCACGAACGGCCCTTAGCCGAGAAATTCGCGAACCGCATCGCGCTGCTCTCCGACGGACGCCTCGTCAGTGACGGAGCACGAAATTGAAGACGCGCGATCTCAGCGAACTCGCGGCCCGCAATTTGCGCGAAGCTGCGCTTCGCAACTCCCTCACCACCCTAGGCGTGGCCGTCGGTGTGGCATCCTTGGTGGCCATGCTTTCCCTAGGCGTCGGGCTGCAGACGCTGGCCTCCCAGCGCCTTACGCGCTCCGGCCTGTTCGACGCGGTATTCGTTACTTCGCAACGCAATTTCCGTGGTCCCAGGCAGCCTCCTCCAGCGGCATCAACCCCAAAACAGAATTCTCGGATCCTCGACGAAGACGTGCGCCAGCAGCTCAGCAAGCTTTCCAACGTCACGGAAGTCTATCCGCAAATCCGATTCGTTACCGACGTGCGCTACGGGGACAAGTCCGAATCCACCGCGGTTCTCGGCCTTCCCGATTCTTCCCGCTCCAGCGGCGCCTTTGACGGCATAACCGGGGCCTTTTTTTCGTCGCCCACAGCAGACGAAGCCATTCTCCAAATTGAATTTGCAAAAGTGCTTGCTGATCAGCCCGCGTCTCTCGTAGGCAAAGATATTATCTTGCGCTACGCGGAACGCGCACCCCTCGCGAAAGACGCTAGCGACGAGGACCTTCTCGATAGCATGATGGGCTCCGGCAAGCCGGGTGGCATCTCCATTGTCCCGCGCGAAAAAAAACTTCGTATCGTCGGCGTCATTGAGTCGGACCCTTCCGCCGGCATTGGCGGCTTCGGCGGAGCGCGCGTTTATCTTCCTCTCAAGACCGCCGAGCAACTCCACGTTGCGCAGCCCGACGATATGCAAGCCTTCCTGTCCGGCAATTCTGGGAAACCCACTTACATGGCGTTGACCGTCCGCGTTCATTCACCCAAGGACGTGCCGCAAGTCGAAGCGGCCATCAAGCAACTCGGCTTTGCTACCTTTTCTTTGCTGGACGCCACCAAGGGCCTTCGCCTCGTCTTCACGGTGTTCGATCTTTTCCTCGGCCTCTTCGGCAGCCTCGCGCTCACCGTCGCTTCTCTCGGCATCATCAATACTCTGGTCATGGCCATCCTCGAACGCCGCCGCGAAATCGGCATCCTGAAAGCGCTCGGCGCAACCGACCGCGACGTCCGCAGTCTTTTCTTCGCCGAAGCCGGCGCCATGGGACTCTTCGGAGGTTTCTTTGGTGTCGCTCTCGGCTGGCTGATCGGTCAGGCGCTCACTTGGGGCACGACCATTTACTTGCACCAGCAGAACTTGCCCGGCGTAAAAATCTCTTATGTCCCTTGGTGGCTGGCTTTTGGTGCCATTGGTTTTGCGATTGCCGTCAGCCTCGTCGCCGGACTATACCCCGCTTCTCGCGCTGCTCGGCTCAATCCTGTGGAAGCTCTCCGCTATGAGTAAATTCCTGCAAGCTCTAGTCGTAAGGAAGGCCGACGTAGTTCTCCGCCAGCGAAGTCGCCGCCGCCCGCGAACTGGTCACGTAATCCAATTCCGCAAGATGAATGTTGTGAGAGAAACTATCTTCGTTCTGGAATCGGTGGAGCATAGACGTCATCCACGAAGAGAATCGCTGGACTTTCCACACGCGCCGCGAGCATGTCTCCGAGTAACTCTCCAACCCCTCGCTCTTTCGTGCCTTGTAGAAATCCACCAGCGCCCTCGTCAGCACGCGCACATCAGAGACCGCCAGGTTTAGTCCTTTGGCCCCCGTGGGCGGCACAATATGCGCCGCATCCCCTAGCAAGAACAGCTTCCCGAATTGCATCGGCTCCGCGACAAAGCTGCGCATGGGCGTGATTCCCTTTTGCACCACCGGCCCATCTTTCAGCACCCATCCATCCCGCGTCGCCATTCGAATGCGCAACTCATCCCAAATCCGCTTGTCCGGCCAGTTGGCGATATCCTCATCCGGCGAGCATTGCAGATACAGCCGCGAAATTTCCGGTGACCGCATGCTCAATAGCGCGAATCCGCGCTCGTGATAGGTGTAAATCAATTCGTCCGAAGCAGGCGGCACCTGTGCCAGTATGCCGAGCCAGGCAAACGGATAGGTACGTTCGTGCACGCGAAGTGTCGCGGCGGGAATCGCCGGTCTGGAAATGCCGTGAAAGCCGTCGCACCCAGCGATGAAATCGCAAGCAAGTTCCTGCTTTACGCCATTGTGCGAGAAACAAATCTTCGGTTGGCTATCGATGTCGCGCAAACTCAGCGCTTCTGCATCAAATAGAATTTCTCCTCTTGCGGCAAGCCTGGCTTCGATTAGATCCTTGATGACCTCGTGCTGCGCGTAAATCGTGATGGATTTGCCGCCCGTGAGTTCCGTTAAGTCGATCCGGTGACCCTTTCCTCCGAAACGCAGCTCGATTCCGTGATGCACCAGGCCTTCCCGTTTCAGCCGCTCGCCAACGCCCGATTCCACAAGTAAATCGACCGTGCCTTGCTCCAGCACGCCCGCGCGAATCCTCTGCTCCACGTAATCGCGCCGGCAGCTCTCGAGCACCACCGATTCAATTCCCTGCAGGTGCAAGAGATGCGAAAGAACCAAACCCGCCGGCCCCGCCCCGACAATTCCAACTTGCGTTCGCATCAAGTACGCCTCTCTTCTCGAAAACTCTCTAGAGCATCTACTGCGTGAACGTCCTAGCGTCCCTCTTGCATATCAGAGTAGATTGTTTTCCCAGATGATTGAATATCACAATTCTCGTACATTCGATTACCGCACAATAGAGAACTCGTCTATCTGGCTGCAAAGCTTGCCGCCTTCGCGCCTCGCGGTTGTTCCGTATAAAATGGAGGTGCACTGATATTCCAAGGACAACCATGGAGACTGCCTTCATCTGCGACGCCATTCGAACGCCATTCGGGCGTTATGGCGGAACGCTCGCCTCGATTCGCACGGACGACCTTGCGGCGATTCCCCTGAAAGCGCTCCTCGACCGCAATCCGGGTGTCGACTGGAACGCCGTCGACGATGTCGTCTACGGCTGTGCCAACCAGGCCGGTGAAGACAATCGCAATGTCGCCCGCATGGCGCTGTTGCTCGCTGGTCTGCCGAAAGAAGTCCCGGGCACCACGGTCAACCGTCTGTGCGGATCGAGCATGGACGCCATTGCGTCCGCCGCGCGCGCCATCAAGTCCGGCGAGACCGATCTCATGATTGCCGGTGGCGTCGAAAGTATGTCTCGAGCGCCCTTCGTCGTCGCCAAGTCCGACAGCCCCTATTCTCGCTCCGTGAAAATGGAAGACACCACGCTCGGCTGGCGCTTCATCAATCCCTTGATGAAAGCAAAGTATGGCGCTGATTCCATGCCGGAAACCGGCGAAAACGTCGCCGAAGAATTTCGCATTTCGCGCGCCGACCAGGATCTTTACGCGCTCCGCAGCCAGCAACGCGCGGCCGAAGCCATTCGCAGCGGCAAGTTGAAGCAAGAAATTGTCACCGTGCCCATTCCCCAAAAAAAGGGCGACCCGCTCCTTTTTTCTGAAGATGAACATCCCCGGCCAGACACCACGCTGGAAGCGCTCTCGAAATTGAAACCAGCAGTGAAAACAAACGGAACCATCACCGCCGGAAACGCTTCGGGAATAAATGACGGAGCCTGTGCCCTGCTGTTGGCCTCGGAAGCCGCACTGAAACACCACGCATTGACCCCCAGAGCCCGCGTCGTCGCCGCTGCTGCCGCCGGCGTCGCTCCGCGAATCATGGGCATGGGCCCGAGTCCCGCTACGCGCAAAGTCTTGGCCAAAGCAGGCTTGTCGCTCGCCCAAATGGACGTCGTCGAATTGAATGAAGCCTTCGCATCTCAAGCACTTGCCGTCCTACGTGAATTAGGAATTCCAGACGACGCGCCGCACGTCAATCCAAACGGTGGCGCGATCGCTATTGGCCACCCTCTGGGCGCCAGCGGCGCTCGTCTTGTAACCACCGCGCTCTACCAACTCATGCGCACCAAGGGCAAATACGCGCTCTGCACCATGTGCATCGGCGTCGGCCAGGGCATTGCCTTAATTTTGGAGCGCGACTAGTATCGCTCGCGTTCAACTACGTTCGATGTTCCTTTGTTCGGACTGTCTCGCGTCAGACGTAGGACGAAACCGTTTTCTTTGTGTGCCAGGAATGATTACACTCATCGCATGAATCTTCTCGATCCCCTCTTCCGCTCTCCCGCGGTCGATAATCTCTTCACGGATCGCGCTGCGCTCCAGGGAATGCTCGATTTCGAGGTCGCCCTGGCTCGCGCCGAAGCCCGCGTCGGCGTCATTCCCGCCTCGGCGGCCGCCGCGATTGCCTCAAAGTGCCGCGCGGAACTTTTCGACACTGCTTCTCTAGCGCAAGCCGCCGCTCGCGCCGGAAACATTGCCATTCCTCTCGTAAAGCACCTCACTGCTCTCGTAACAAAAAAAGACAAGCAGGCCGCCCACTTCGTGCACTGGGGCGCCACCAGCCAGGACGTCATCGACACCGGCCGCATCCTTCAACTGCGCCAAGCCCTGGACTTGATTGCGCGCGATTTAGACAGCCTCGCCCAGCCCCTCGGTGCGCTCGCGCAGAAACATCGCTCCACGCTCATCACCGGCCGCACCTGGATGCAACAGGCCTTGCCTACCACGCTCGGCGTCAAGCTCGCAGGCTGGCTCGATGCCATCGTGCGAAACCGCGGCCGTCTGAACGAAACAAGAAAGCGCTGCCTGGTACTGCAGTTCGGCGGTGCCGTGGGAACATTGGCCGCGCTCGGCAGCCGCGGCCCGGACGTTGCCAGTCTGCTCGCCGCGGAACTCGGCTTGGGATTGCCCGATCTCCCTTGGCACAGCCACCGCGATCGTATAGCGGAAATCGGCGTCACGCTGGGCTTGTGCGCCGGAACAGTCGGAAAAATCGCCCGCGATCTTTCCTTGCACATGCAAACCGAAATTGCCGAAATCTTCGAACCCGCCGGAGAAGGCCGCGGCGGCTCTTCCACCATGCCTCACAAGCGCAATCCGGTCAGTTCCGCGGTGATGCTCCAGGCGGCGATCCGTGTTCCCGGCCTCGTCAGCACGCTTCTCACTGCGATGATGCAAGAGGACGAACGCGGCTTGGGCGGCTGGCACGCCGAGTGGGAGACTTTGCCGGATATCGTTCAATTGACCGCTGGCGCTGTCCACCATCTAGCCACCATCGTCCCTAACCTGGAAGTCGACGTACAACGCATGCGCAAAAATCTCGACATGACTCATGGCTTGATCTATGCGGAAGCAGTGAGCATGGCGCTTGGCGCAAAAATCGGCCGAGCCCCGGCGCACGAACTCGTCGAAGCCGCATGCGCAAGGGCGCGCAAGGACAAGCGCGACTTGAGGACGATTCTCAGCGCCGACCCAAAAGTTGGCGAACAGCTTTCGACTGCTGATCTCGATCGTCTCTTCGATCCGCGCAACTATCTGGGAGCGGCCGAGGAATATGTCTACCGCGTGGTCGAAGCCAGCCGGGGCAAAATTCCTGCCGGAGAAGAATAACTCCAATGCCCATCCTTAAATCGGGAGAAGCCCAAATTCATTACGTGCTGGAAGGTCAAAGTGGATCGCCCGTGCTGATGTTCTCAAATTCCCTCGGCGCGAATTATTCCATGTGGGATCCGCAAGCCCGCGAGTTTCATAAGAAGTTCCGCCTCCTTCGTTATGACACCAGAGGTCATGGACAATCCTCCGCCACACCCGGCCCCTACTCCATCGAGCAACTCGCGAAAGATGTCGTCTCATTGCTCGATGAGTTGGACTTGGATCGTGTTCATTTTTGCGGTCTATCCATGGGTGGAATGATTGGTATGTGGCTGGCAGTCAGCGCGCCCGAGCGCCTGAATAAGCTGGTCCTCTGCAACACCGCAGCAAAGATCGGAACACTTGATGCCTGGAACGCCCGCATCGAAGCGGTTCGAAAAAACGGAATGAAATCCATCGCTCCCGCCGTTGTCGAGCGCTGGTTCACGCCCGCTTTCCAGCAGAAATCCCCAGCGATGATTTCAAATACCCACAAGATGATCGAGGAAGCAAACGCGGATGGCTATGCAGCATGTTGCGCCGCAATTCGCGATTGCGACTATCGCGAACAAGTTGCAGCGATTCGTACGCCAACCCTTGTAATTTCTGGTGCGCACGATCCGGCCACGCCTCCCGCCGACGGACGTTTTCTCGCGCAGCAGATACCCGGAGCGCACTACGCGGAACTCAACGCCGCGCATCTTTCAAATATCGAAGATCAAGACCGCTTCAACCAGGAATTTGCCGTTTTTCTGAACTCCTGAGGAGGCTCTCTGATGGATGAACGCCAGCGCTATGAGCAAGGAATGAAAGTGCGGCGAGCCGTGCTCGGCGATGCGCACGTCGATACCTCACTCGAAAATCGCAATGAATTCAACGAAGAGTTTCAGGACCTGATCACACGTTACGCCTGGGGAGAAATCTGGACTCGCCCCGGCCTTCCGCGGCACACACGCAGCATGCTCACACTGGCGATGATGGTGGCGCTCAATCGGCCTGACGAATTCCGCTTGCACCTGCGCGCTGCGTTGAACAATGGTGTCACTCGCGAGGAAATTCGCGAGGTGCTCCTGCAAACTGCCATTTATTGCGGCGTTCCCGCCGCCAACTCGGCTTTTCATCTCGCGCAGGAATTCTTCGACCAGCAAGAAAAGTAAGCCCGGCCCATTCGCACCCGGAAAGATTGGTGGGTCGCCTCTCATCGTGAATGGCCTGAGCCGACATACTTGGGGAGATACGCGGTACCCTACCTAACTCCGGCGAGCCTCACCCTGAGAGCCGCTCATTAATTGCACGAATGTTAGTTGTTATTGCTACCGGGCGTGGTTTGTTCGATGCGGAAGGTGCGTGTAACCAAAGAACTGTCCGTAAGCAACGCCGTCGCTGGGAAATGGGAGTCCTGAACCATGCTCACCAATCCCACCGGCCTCACTCTTCCGTCCTTGCTCACTCTACATTTGAAGACGACGGTGCCGCGTCTGTCGATAATCACCATTTTGAAGGGGGGGCTGCACCTTCGAGTCTCGCTCGGCCGGATAAATCCCATCATCTCATCGGCCAGTCCGCCTGCGATGTTCTGGTAGTTCGCCGTCTGCCCTGCTCGCAGGAATTTGTCCTTGCCCCTCACACTGAACCCGCCGCTGGTTGGCTTCATCTCTAAATCTCTCCTTCAAGTCTGTCGTTCGACTCGGAAGAAGCTCGACCTGCCTCCAAGTAACCTGCCCCCGGGCCAATGATTTGGCCTTATTGTTTATAGCTATATAGCACCACTTTTTGGTTGTCAAGCGCTTTCTCCTGCTTTATAAAGGTACCGAGAGAGAGAACTATAGCACTTTCTGGCTTCCGCTCTATAACACTGCGGTTCCAGGATTGCACGCCCCGTGCTTTCGGTTCTTGACGTAAAATCAGGTTAGAATATCGTTCTTGCCATGGACCCTACTTCCATCCCTGCTCCAACAAAGACCGCCCGCTCAATCGCGGCAGACAGGATGGCGCCCAAGAAGCGCGACGGCTTGCCCGCTTACCAGCGCATCCAGGCCGCTATCCTCAAGCGCATCGATGCCGGGCAATTGCGTCCCGGTGACGCCGTCGCCTCCGAGCGCGAACTTGCCAGGATTCATCAGGTCAGCCTCATGACTGCTCGTCACGCTCTTGCTTCGCTCGAACGCGAAGGCATTGTCGAACGCCGCCGCGGGATCGGTACCTTTGTCTCCGCTCCCAAAATTCATTTCAATAAATTGATGAGCTATACCGAGCAGATGTCCACTCGCAGCCTCACCGCCGGCTCCAAGGTCCTCTTCGCCGATGTGCTCGACAATGAAAATGAAGCCGCCGCCCGCCTTTCCCTCCCCCCAACCACCCAGGTCATCAAACTCGAGCGCCTCCGCCACGCCTCCGGTGAACCGTTTGCTCTCGAAACCTGCTACCTCAACGCCGCTGAATTCTCCGGCCTTTTGGACGAGCCCATCGGCCGCGAATCTCTTTTTGGAATTCTCGAACGCAATTACAAAATCGAACTCGGCTATGCCGACGAAGAGGTTGACGCCACCGCCGCCGACCCGCGAATCGCGGAGATTCTCTCCATTCCCCGCCGCGATCCTCTGCTGCGCATCCGCCAGGTCATCTACTCCACCAAAGGCCAGGCCATCATGTACGTGCTGGGTTTCTATCGTTCGGACCGGCACAATCTCGTCATTCGCCGTTTCCGTTAAAGCTGACGATTTTCTTTCGCTGGCTCATGATTGTTTTGCGGCTGGAGATAAGCTCTGTTCAGAGAGGATGCTGCATGCTGGTGATCCTGAAACGCAACGCCGAAGAAATCAGCCTTCAGGCTGCTCAACTCGTTGCCAGTGCGGTGTGCAGAAAGCCTGCCTTGACGCTTGGCCTGGCCACTGGCAGCACCATGGTCGCCGTTTACAAGCAACTCGTCGCTCTTCACAAGCGGGGCTCGCTTGATTTGTCCCGCGTCGTGACTTTCAATCTCGATGAATATCTCGGGCTTCCTACCGCTCATCCTCAGAGCTTCCATCATTTCATGCACGAACATTTATTCGCACACGTCAACGTGAATCCCAGCAACATTCACATCCCCGATGGGACAATCCGCGGCGATTACGATCAGTACTGCGCCTCCTATGAACAAGCCATCCGCCAGGCTGGCGGCATCGACCTCCAACTTCTCGGCATCGGCCGCAACGGCCACATCGGTTTCAACGAACCCACTTCCAGCATCGGTTCCCGCACGCGCCTGAAAGTTCTCAGCAAGGAAACGCTGGACGACAATGCAAAATCCTTCGCTCCCGGTGAGGAGAGCCCGCGCTGTGCCATCACCATGGGCATCGGCACAATTTTGGAAGCCCGCAAAGTTCTCTTGCTCGCCACCGGCGCCTCCAAGTCCGCCGCCGTCGCCAAATCCATCGAGGGACCCATCGCCTCCGCCGTTTCCGCCTCCGCACTGCAACTCCATCCCGATGTCACTTTCATCATCGATGATGCCGCCGCCGCCCAACTCACCCAGCGCGACTACTATCTCCGAGTCCTCGAAATGACCGCCCTCCTGACCCCCGACCGCCTTTCGTAATGCCCAATTTCTCAGTCCCTCCCAACTCAACCCTGAGTACAATTGAACAGGTCTGAGGCTTGACGTGACAAGACAAGACAGAGATTTGGAAGAATTCCTGGAACAGGCTCCATGGCTGCGTAAGTGGGTTCACGAGTGTGCAACCTGTCACGAACGAGGTTATAAGCCAGAGATGGAGAAATCAGCTGCTTACAACTCACCTGTTGGCTCGAAACTGCGCCGACTCGTGAATCAGTTGTCTCTGAATGGAGCGGGCGTGTGTGAAGTGTGTCGCAAAACTTGCGGCCATTCTGACTAAGCCCTGTAAGTCGCATTTTCGGAAGCTGACCCAGTACGCAGGAGATCGCTGCTTGAAACCATGAAACCGGAAAAACTCTTCCCCATGTTCCTCAATCTTTCGAACCGTCCCTGCCTCGTCGTCGGAGCCGGCGCCATCGCCGAATCCAAAATCGCCAGCCTCCTGGACGCCGGCGGCCGCGTGCGCGTGGTCGCGCCGCAAGCAACCCCGCAAGTCTGCGCCTGGGCACAGTCAAGAGCCCTCGACTGGCATCAGCGCCCCTTCGAACCAGCCGATCTCGATGGCATGTTTTTAGTCATCGCCGCCACCTCCTCCACCGAACTTCACGAGCGCATCTTCGAAGAAGCCACTCGCCGCGCCGTCCTCTGCAACATCGTCGATGTTCCCCCGCTCTGCGACTTCTACTATCCCTCCGTCGTTCAACGCGGAGCACTCCAGATCGCCATCTCCACCGCGGGACAAAGCCCCGCCCTCGCCCAGCGCCTCAGAAAACAGCTCGAAGACCAGTTCGGCCCCGAATACGAAGAATGGCTCGCCCAGTTAGGCGAATCCCGCGATAAGCTCCACGCGACCGATATGGACCCTGACGAGCGCAAGCGCGTCCTCCACGCCGACGCCACCGAAGAAGCCTTCGAAGCCTTCCTCCGAACCCGCCGCCAATCCAAACGCCCGCTCTAGACCTCGCTTTTCTCCGCGCCCCAGCCATTTTGCGCCGCATGCCATTCAAATTTTCGATTCTCAATATCCATATTTCCACGGCTCGGCCTCTTCGCCACGGTGCTACTGTCTACCTGACGTATTGGCAGCGGGCCGTTCCTTTTGAAGTGCCGCTGCAAGAAGGGCGCTGGCTGTTGCCAGCGGCTAGGGTAGCCTCCAATGCAAACGCCGACGATGAAGGGTACGGTCTATCTAGTAGGAATAGGTTCCGGACATTCAGGACTCCTCGCCGCCCGTGCGGTACACATACTCCGGACTGCTGAAGTCGTTTTGCACGACGACTCAGTCTCCTCTGAGATTCTCGATTTGCTCCCGGCCTCGACGCAGGTCCGCAACATCCACAAACTTGGAGCGGAGCCGGAGCATCTCCACGAAAAAATCCATTCTTTGCTGATTTCCGCTGCCCGGGAAGGACATCAGGTCGTTCGGCTTATGGCGACCGATCCCACTCAATCTGCGCTTGCTGGCGAATTGACAGAACCGCTCGCCCAGGCCGGCATCGCTTTCGAAGTGGTTTCTGGCGCTCCAGTCGCAGTGGGCGCCGCCGCTGGCGCAAACTCGCGCTAAAAGGTTTGCGCGAGTCTCTTCAGGGCACGTCTGCCTAGCCGGCAGTTGCACTTCCCGGCCGTTTTCGACGCAACAATTCTTCGCTCTGCTCAGCCGCTTCCTTCACCAGAAATCCCATTTTCGGATGGCTAGGCTCGATGTCGGCTCGAATCCCGCGCCGCTGCAATTCTTCTGATGTAGTCGGCCCAATCGAAGCCACGATCGCGCGACCCAGCCCGCGCCGCATCGGCTCCTCCAGGTTCATCTCCCCCGCAATTTGAAATAGGTGCGCCAGTTGAACGCTCGTGGTGAACAGCACCACATCAATTTGACCGTCGGCAAGTGCCTTCACCGCCGCCCGCAGCGGAGCAACATCTTCCGGAAGCGCCCATTGATAGATGGGCACCTGAGTCACAACCGCGCCTCGCTCCCGAAGCCCGCTCAGCAATTCCGGATTGGACACGCCGTATTCCTGCACCGCCACGCGCTTCCCGCGCACTCGCAATTCCTCTCGAGAAGCGCCCGCCTCATCCAGCGCCATCAAAAGCTCCCGCCACGTATTCGGTTCCGGAACGGTGATCGCCGGAGGCACACCAAGTTCGCGCAGCACTGCAATCGGCTTCGGCCCGCGCGGCACCACGGGCACACGCCGCAGAGCAGCCAGGTAATCCTCGCGTTTGTAAGTAGTCTCCACTACGCCAAGCAGCGCCCGTGTGCCTACCCCGGTCAGGAAGATGACCATGTCGAACTCGCCCGCAAAAAGCCCCGCCGCAAACGCCAACGCTTCCGTGTTCGACTCCAGCGGCACTTCCCGCATCGACGGCGCCACCAGCGCTTCGCCGCCGTAGTTGGAAATCAATTTCGCCAGCTCCGGAGCCCGCCTGCTCTCCAGCGCCAAAACCCGCAATCCCTCAAATCCGCTCATAACATGGAATTGTCCACTAGAACCGCCCCCGCCGCCAGCTTCCCTTCCACCTTCTAGTCTTTGCTTTCTAGTTTCCAGTTTTTCCTTTCTCAGCCCACCTTCTCTTCTAACTTCTGTTTTCTACGGGGCTTGCTCTAGAAGGGATTTTGGCCTTATGTTCATCCTGCCGATATTTTTCCAGCAAAAGGGACCGCGATGCCAAAACTCCACCATTCCAGGAAAATCTTCAGAGGTCTAATCGCAGTCGCCTTAATTGCAGCTGGGTGTTCGGCCAGCAAAAGCTATGTTGGTTCAAAGAATGATCGAGACTCACTAGAGAAGACCAGTGCGGGCATTCTGGCCGCTTTTGCTCGCGGTGATGTACCAGCGATACTTGCGTATCACCATCCTGAGGTGGTCAAAGCACTTAGCTATGAGAAACGCATCATTGGTCGCGACGCTTTGCAGGCGGATTTGGTCTCAACGCTTCAGCAATTCAGCCTGGAATGGAAAGAAAACCGGTTAGAGAGTCTCTTGATTCAAGGCGACACCGCCGTTGAGCAGACCGTATTTGCAATCCAAGGTACTCCCAAAAACGGTGGCGCGCCTTTTTTGTTTAAAGGCCGTGCGCAGGTTGTCTACGTACGTTACAAAAAGAGTCCCACAGGATGGGCTTCCATCCGCGAGATCATCCAGCCTGCTCCTTAGCCAGAGGCAATTACCCGCTCCCGCGTTTGTAATAAAATCTCATTGCTCCGTGTAATAGCACGATGCATCGTGCCCCTTCTTCGCTCTTCCAGTGTCTAGTTTCTGCCTTCTAGTCTCTACTTTCTAGTTTTCCTTCTCCCCCCCGGCTACACCGCCAAAATCAAATTTCAAAAAGCCGCCTGACTCAACCCGCCACCCGTCTGCTTTACTTTTCGCCTGCTGCTCGCCCGTCGCCACCACAAGCGATGTCCCCGCGATGCCCCTGTCGCCGCACTAAAAGCTCAACTGCCAAAGTGATGCACCGGCTTTGTTGACGGCTTTGCTGCCGCAGGAGCGTGGCTTGTTTATCCGGAGCGAAGTTGAAGGGGCCCGACCGCTGCGGCAGGGCATCGAACCTCATGAGGTGCTAGACTGCAGGGTCGGGACCCGAACTCTGCAAGGGCAAATCGACGCTCGCCGAAAGAAGAGGCCTTATGAACTACTACTCTGGCAAAGAACTAGCCGAGAGTTTCCGAACTGTCCGGAAAAATACGCTCCTGATTGCGCAAGAAATTCCTGAGGAGAAATATGCCTTCAGGCCGGCGCCCGATACCCGAAGCGTCGGTGAACTGCTCGCCCATCTCGCGCTGTCGCACAAATTCCAATACCAGATTCAAGCCTCCGAACGCAGAACCACGCTTGTCGGCTTCGACTTTCCGTCGCTCCTGAAACAGTTCGTCGCTGAAGAAAAAGAGCCGCGCACCAAGGACCAGATTCTGGAGATGCTGCGCGCCTCGGGCGAACAATGGGCAGGATTTTTGCAAGGACTCACTGAGGATTTTCTCGCCGAACAGGTGCAGATGCCCCCGGGCATGACTCCGGCCGCCAAGAGCCGCTTCGAGATGGTTCTCTCCGTGAAAGAACACGAAATGCACCACCGCGGCCAGTTGATGCTCATCGAGCGACTGATCGGAATCGTCCCGCACATGACCAGGGAAATGCAGTCGCGCCTGGCCGCGGCCGCAAAGGGCTAACTTCGCGCTAATCACCCTAGCTCAGGCAAATCCGGCCGAGCACTTAGGGTATTCGCCGGATTGTCCGCCCTCGACCGCCCCATTATGGTCTCTATCAGCCTTGGGTCGCACGGACACTCCTTCAACCACGAGACCGATTCCGCAGGGCCTAAGGACTTCAGTGGCAACGGCGCGGTTGGGACCTCTTTATTCCAGAAGATTTATTTCACGAATTGAAACCCATGAACACGTTTGGGTCTGCTGGCGCTGCGCGGGCATCGAAGATATTTCTCGCGTCTGCGACTTAAGCGTGGGTGGGTTGTTTCTCTCTACGCCAATTCCTTGGCCATGGGCGCGAAAGCTAAGATCGAATTTCTTGTTCCCGAAGGACAAATCCGTGCGGAAGCAGTAATCCAGTATGTGATTCCCGACGGTGGCCTGGGCCTGAAATTCACCGCCATCACCGATCAAGACTGTCCGAACCTGGTGGCCTTGCTGAACAGGATTAGCATGCCTTCGCGTCCGTTCCCAGTAATTGAGACGGAGTGTGCCTCCTTTGGTTTGCAGGAGGGCTCCGCAGGGTACGAACCGCGGGCGGAATGGGCACCCGTCACTTCTCGGCAGAAAACTTGTACGTGGTGACGGTGTGGTAGGTCTCGCCGGGGGTTAGAACCACGGATGGGAATTTGGGCTGGTTGGGGGAATCGGGAAAGTGCTGGGTTTCCAGGCAGAAGGCGCTGCGCTTCGGATAGGTCGCGCCGCCTTTGCCAACGGTTTTGCCGTCAAGGAAATTCCCGGTGTAAAACTGAATGCCGGGCTCGGTGGTCCAAACTTCCATGACGCGACCGGAGGTGGGCTCGACGACGCGCGCGGCGAGGGATTCTCCGTGGTCCATGTGCATCCGCAAGACAAAATTGTGGTCGTAGCCACCGCCGAGTCTTAACTGCTCGTCGGCCTCATCGATGCGCGCTCCAATTGCCGTGGGCTTGCGAAAGTCGAACGGCGTGCCCATCACGTCGCGAAGTTCTCCTGTAGGAATCAAACCCGCATCCACTGGTGTGAACTGGTCGGCCGGAATCATCATCAGGTGGCCGAGAATATCGCCGGAGCCTTGCCCGGCAAGATTGAAGTAAGCGTGGTTGGTGAGGTTGACGACGGTTTTTTTATCGGTGGTCGCGGTATAGTCAATTTTCAGGGCGTTGGCATCCGTCAGTGTGTAAATCACTGTCACTTTCAAATTGCCAGGAAAACCCTCCTCGCCATCCTTGCTGACGTACCCCAACTCAAGCGATTGCCCGCCCTTGGCGTGAAGAATTTTGGCGGTCCAGAGCGCTTTGTTAAAACCCTTGATGCCGCCGTGGAGGCTGTTCTCGCCATTGTTCTTGGCAAGCGTGTAGGTTTTGCCATCGAGCACAAATTGCGCGTGACCGATGCGGTTGCCGTAGCGGCCGACGAGAGCGCCGAAGTAGCTCTTGTCGGCGGCATAGCCATCGGCACCGTCGTAGCCGAGGATGATATCGGCGAGCTTGCCGTTGCGGTCCGGCATCTTCAGAGTGACGAGCGCGCCGCCAAAGTTGGTGATGGAAGCTTCCGCGCCGGATTTGTTGGTGAGCACATAAAGATCGGCGGGCTGGCCGTCGGGAGTTTTGCCGAAAGATTTCTTGATGGTAGCAGTTGCAGGGGTGGCATCAGGTGTTGCGCCGAGCGGCGCCAGCGTGGTCATAAGCAAAGCTCCCGTGAGAATTGTAAAGGTCATCCAACGTCTCATGTGAATCCCCCAGCCAAAAATCTTTTCGATGGCAACACCCCGAAGGCCCAACAAGTCTACTTGGTGAGGCGCACTTTGGCTCGGAGAATCTATCATCGCCCGGGCGTCCGTGGAGCAAGTTTATCGATCGCGGGGAACGCCGTGGAGGGGGTGTAGGCGTGATCGGGAACGGGGTTGCCGGAGCGTAGCGCTTTGGTCATCAGAGTGATAGCTTCACCGGCATTGGGGGGCACGATGACGGTGGCGGCTAATTGTCCGGTGCGGACCCACGTCTGGCCCGTCCGAGGCACGCCGTCACAGCCGATGATGGGAGTGCCGAGCCATTGGTCGCGATCGGCCTCCAAGATGATGTCGTTGATGGCTTTTCGGGCGCCCATGCCCATGGCGTCGTTTTGCGCGACAATCAGATCGATGCGCACTTTCTGCGCAGCGATTAAGCGAAGCCAGGAGCAAACGCTTTGATAAGCGCTTTCCTCGGTCCACCGGCCCCGGAGGTTAGAGACATGCACGTTGGCCGCCAGCGATTCCTGCAAGCCGCTGAGACGTTCTTTGGAGACAGAACTTACCGTAGGCCCTTGAATGAGTAATACCGAGCCGCCGCGGGGGAGCAGCGCGGCGACCTGCCGGCCCTGAATGCGTCCTACTTCCACCTGGTCGGCGCTGACGGAAAAAACAGGAGTACGCGTGGTCTTGCGAAGTTCGGCGCCGTATTCGGCGTCGCGGCTGAGAACGGCCCAGCCAATGCCGGCAGAAGCGGCGGCTTTCGCCACTTGGGGAAAAGAAGTGGCACCGACGGGTTCCACAAGAATGCCGTTTGGCCGAAGGGAGAGGTCGGACTGGATGGCCTTGAGCAGTTGCGTGCTTTGCGTGATGGGATCGTCATTGGCATAGACGATCTGAGCCTCAACGCCAAGTTCCGTCGCGGCGGCTTTCGCGGAGGCGGCTTGTTCCATCTGATAGTCGTTGTCCTTGGTAATCAGCGAGACCAGGAAACGCAGCGTGGTCATCCATTGCTCCTAAAGTTCGTTCAATTCCAAACCGTCGACGTCGAACGGGAAAAACTGATTGCCAATCGAACCACCGCGGGATCAGTGAGCTTCAGCATGCACCGATTCCAAGAGTTGAATCAAGCCGGGAAGCACATTTCCGAACTCGACACTCTGCGGGCGGCCAAAGGCAAAATAGATTTTGCTATAGAAGGCGTAGAGCTTGTCGTAGACGGCTCGCGCGGAAATTTGTGGTTCAAAAATTTTGTAGGCAGGGCAGATTTTGTCTTGCGCTTCCTCGACGGTTTTGAAAACGCCGACAGCGAGAAAAGCAAAAATGGCGGAACCGAGGCTAACGACGTTGCCCGCGGGAACCAGCACGGGCCTCCCCAGCACATTCGCGTAAACTTGATTGAGAACGTTGTTTTTTTGAGGAATGCCGCCGGCATTGATGACCCGGCGGACGGTGACGCCGTGCTCTTCCATGCGATCGAGGATGACGCGGGTGTGCAGCGCGGTGCCTTCGATGGCGGCGAAGAGTTCATCTTGCGCGGTGGTCTGCAAATTCCAGCCGAAGGTGATGCCGCGCAGGTTGGGATTGACGAGCACGGTGCGATCGCCATTGTCCCAAGTGATGCGGAGGAGGCCGGTTTGCCCGGCGCGATATTTGTCCAGTCCTTGAGTGAGAGTCGATACCTCGGTTCCGGCGCGGGCGGCGATGGATTGAAAAATATCACCGACGGCGGAGAGGCCGGCTTCGATGCCGGTGCGCAGCGGGTGCACGCTGCCCTGGACTACGCCGCAGACGCCAGGAACCAATTGCACGGAGGGAGCGATGCCGATGATGCAGGTGGAGGTGCCGACGACGTTGACGATGTCTTCGCTGCGGCAACCTGCGCCGATGGCGTCCCAATGGGCGTCGAAAGCACCGACAGGAATGGGAATGCCGGGCTTCAATCCAAGTTGTTCCGCCCAGTGGGGCGAGAGGCGGCCAGCGAGTTGGTCGGAAGTGGCATATTCGCTGTTGAGTTTTTCGCGCACCCCGGCGAATAGTGGATCGACCTTGATGAGGAAATTTTCCGGCGGGAGACCGCCGAGCGAAGCGTTCCATAGCCATTTGTGGCCCATGGCGCAGATGCTGCGCTTCACCTGTCTTGCGTCGGTAATGCCGCAGAGAGTAGCGGCGACCATATCGCAATGTTCGAATGCCGATTCGAATTGAGAACGCTTCGCGGGATTGTGGCGAAGCCAGTGGAGGAGCTTCGAGAAACCCCACTCTGAAGAATAGACGCCGCCGCACCAGTCGATCGCGACGAGCTTCTCGCGGTGGGCGGCGTCGGTGATTTCTGCGGCTTCGGCTTTAGCGCGGTGATCGCACCACAAGTAATAGTCGTCGAGCGGCTGGAGATTCTTGCCCACCGGGATGACCGAGGAACCGGTGGTGTCGAGAGCAATGGCAAGAATCTGATCCGCGGAGACGCCGGATTTGCAGACGACCTCGTGGGTAGCGGCCGCAAGGGCGCGCATGTGATCTTCATGCGACTGCGTGGCATATTCGGGATCTTCGCGTTTGCGGTGGAGGGGGTATTCGGCGACGGCGGAGGCTAGCAGCCCGCGCTCGCTGTCCACGAGCGAAACGCGAACGCTCAAAGTTCCAAAATCCACTCCTGCAACAACCGCCATTTACGCTCTCCGCTGATTTCTCTTGGGCTAGTTTGTCATGCGACTAACGATCCTTCGTCATCTGCTTTGCGGGAAAACCTGTCCGCGGCAATCATTTTTTCGCTTTGGGCTGGCCGTAGTAAGCAGCTTGCCCATGTTTTCTAAGGTAGTGCTGATCGTGAAGAAAGCGTCCGATCGCGGAGGCTTGCTGGTTGATGCCAAGTGTGAAATAGGCCATGCGCGCGACGGATTCGAGGATGACGGCGTTGTGAGCGGAAGCTTCAGGATCGGCGCCCCAGGCAAACGCTCCATGATTGGCTACCAGCACAGCAGGAATCGCGGAAGGATCCACGCCATGAAAGGCGCGGACGATAGCGTGCCCGGTGTTGGCTTCATAATTCGAAGCAATTTCGGCGTCCGCCATTTCCTGGGTGACCGGCACCGGCCCGTGGAAATAATCGGCGTGCGTGGTTCCGAAACACGGGATGGGCCGGCGTGCCTGGGCCCACGAGGTGGCGTACTCCGAGTGCGTATGGCTGATGCCGCCGATGGACAGGAATGATTTGTACAAGATGAGATGGGTGGGCAGATCGGAGGAGGGACGCAGCTTGCCCTCCACAATTTTGCCGCTCAAATCGGTGATGACCAGGTCGGCGGAACGCAATTGTTCATAAGGGACGCCGCTCGGCTTGATAACCACCAGCGATTTCTTGCGAGAGATGCCGCTAGCGTTGCCAAAAGTGTAAAGAACCAGACCCTTGCGCACGAGCTCAAGGTTTGCGTCGAGGACCGCTTTGCGGAGATCAGGGAGCAGCATCGTTAGGCAGGGCGAAACGTTAACACGGGGGAGACGGTGGATGCAAAGTGTAATCGCTTACAGAGGCTAGTGGCCAGCGCGATTCTCACTGTCGATCATTTCTTTAATGAACGTGACTTCACTCTTGTCATACGGCTCGCCGGTAGTCCGGAAAATGTCGTGGAACCATACCGCTGGCTGATGATCTATATAAGGATGCTGCCAGGAATCCCACGGGAAGTAGGTTTGCGTCCTCCCGGCCACGAAACCCCAATTGATCGCCGCGACGCGGTACTTTTTGGCGATCGGTAAGGTGCCCTGAAACGTGCTGCCGTTCCCGCGCGCCATATATTCGGTGCACAGAATCGGCCTATGGAATTTCTGGAGCCAGAGCACTCGTTTCTCAAATTCTTCGGGTTTGTCGTAGTTGTGGAAGGAAATCACATCCGACAACGCGAGCTGGATTTTTTCCATCGGACTGAGTTTTTCCGGGGAAGACCAATCGCCCTTCCAAACTCCGCTCGTCAGCGGTTGGGTCGGATGCATCGCGCGTGCCCATTCGAACGTGCGTGCGAGCAAATTGAGCACGATTTCGGTCTTGGCCTCCGGCTTGAAATCTTTTAGTTCGCTGCCATTGCCATTGTCGGGCTCGTTCCACACATCCCAGCCGAGGATTCGCGAATCGTTTGCAAAAGCGCCGACGACACCCTTCACGTATTTTTCAAGGCGCGGAACTTGGGCGGGATCCTGGAGCGCCTTCGCCCCCGGGCTTTGCACCCAGCCGGAATTGTGAACGCCGGGGCGCGGGTCGCGCTGTTTGCCGAGTTGCGGGTTGGGGTCCCAGCAGGAATCGAAGAGAACGAGGAGCGGCCTGATGTGGTGCTTCGCGGCGATCTGGAGAAACGTATCGATGCGCTTGCGAAATCCTTCCGGGTCCTGCTGCCAGGGCAGGTCGTGAAGAAAGACGCGCATGGTATTGAGGCCGATGGACTCTGCCCAACCGAGTTCGAGATCGATGCGCTTGGGATCGAAGGACTCCGCCTGCCACATTTCGAGTTCGTTGATGGCATCGGCGGGAATGTAGTTGCTGCCAACGAGCCAGGGTTGCTTGGCATACCAATCGTTGGCGGCTTTTTCCGTCCAGCGCGTGGATTGCGCTGGCGGCCCGAGCTGCGCAGAACAGATGGGACAGGACAGCGCCAAGACAGTGATAAGAATTTTTTGCATCAATCGGTTTCGCACGTTTGTTCTCGATTCCTGAATAAGTTCAATTGCAGTTTAATCCCAGAGCACGCAGACGCCGCTGGATTCCTAGGCGCGGTCAAGATAGTGGACCTCGCCCGCTTCCATCAGCCGATTGGCCGCGCTTTCCGGCGTAACATCGCGCTGCGGCGAGCCGAGAAGTTCATAGCCGACCATGAATTTTTGAATCGTCGCGGAGCGCAGGAGCGGCGGAAAATAGTGCGCGTGAAAATGCCACTCTTCGTAAGCGCTGCCATCGGTCGGCTTCTGGTGGAAGCCCATGGAATATGGGAACGCGGTCTCGAACAGATTGTCGTAGCGAATCGTAATGCGTCGCATGATGTCGCCCAGCAAATCCCGCTCTTCCCCGCTAAGTTGATCCATCGAACCAATGTGCCGCTTGCTCAGCACCAGCGATTCGAACGGCCACACGGCCCAGAACGGCACAAGTACGGCAAAAGCGTCGTTCTGGCAAACTACCCGCACCTTCAACTCCAGCTCCAACTTTAGATAATCGCAAAGCAGACAGGAATGTCTTTCAGCGCGATACTCGCGAAAGGACGCCAGCTCCCGCGTAGGAAGATTCGGCAGCGTCGCGTTCGCCCAAATTTGGCAATGAGGATGCGGATTGCTGGCGCCCATCATCTGCCCGCGATTTTCGAAGATCTCCACGTGGTTAATCCAGGGAATTTTTCCGAGTACGCCATACTGCTCGGCCCAGGCGTCGATGACGCCGCGCAGTTCCGGCAAGCTCATGCGCGAAACGGTAAGATCGTGCCGCGGTGAAAAACACATCACGCGGCAAATTCCTCGCTCCGACATCCCCACCAACAAGCCACCGGCATCAAATTCAATCGCCGCGACATCCGGAAGCATCGCCGGGTAATCGTTGTCGAAAACATAGGTTTGCGTGTACCGCGGTGTCTGCGCTCCCCCTGCGCGCGGATTGCCTGGGCACAAATAACAGGTCGGATCGAAAGTGACCGTGGGGGGCGCTTGCAGTTTTTCAACTCTTCCCTGCCAAGGCCGCTGCGTCCGATGCGGCGAAACCAGGACCCACTCGCGTAGCAGTGGATTGAATCGGCGGTGCGGAACTTTATTGAGTTCGTCGAAACTCATTGGCAAGCTGCTGTCATTTGGCGCGCTTATTCTCCGCCAGGTCCATCTGCTGCGCGCCTTCCGACGCCGGCGAAACGTAAATTTCTGGTGTCAGACCTGTCCGCGAAGAATATTCCGCGGCAACCTTGCGCTTGAAATCGGCCACGGCTGCGGCCTCTACCAGATTGATGGTGCAGCCGCCAAATCCTCCGCCAGTCATGCGCGCGCCGATCAGGCCGCGTTGCCCCGAGGCAATTTCCACCATTAGGTCGAGTTCCTTGGAGCTCACTTCATAATCGTCGCGCAAGCTGCGATGCGACTCCCGCATCAACGGCCCCAGAGCTTTGCTGTCGCCTCTGTGAAAGGCCTCGACCGCGCTTTGCACCCGCTCGTTTTCCGTGATCACGTGGCGGCAGCGCGCAATTACTTTTGGCGGCAGGATTTGCTGATGCTCGTCCAACTGCGAAAGCGTGACGTCGCGAAGCGCGCGAATCTGGGGGAGCACGATGCGCAAGATTCGCACGCCTTCCTCGCATTCCGCGCGCCGCGCGTTGTACTCGCCGGAAGCCAGTTCGTGCTTCACCATGGTGTTGCAGATCACCAACTGCACGTCCGCAGGAAGTTTCACATATTTGTGCTCCAGCGAGCGGCAGTCCAGCATTAGTGCATTCGAAGTGCGGCCAAAGCACGAAACAAATTGGTCCATGATCCCCACGTGCGCGCCCACGAATTCGTTCTCCGCTTTTTGGCACAGCAGCGCCAATTCTTTCCGGTCGATGGTCGCCCCGCTCAGATTGAGCAACGCAAATCCGGTAGCCACTTCAACCGCGGCCGACGAACTCAATCCCGCGCCAAGCGGGACTTCTCCGGTCAAATAGATATTTGCTCCCGTGAGCGGCTTCCCCGCTTGACGCAGCGCCCAGGCCACGCCCAGCGGATAGTTGGCCCAGTGCTTCTTCGCCAGCGGAGACAGCGCGTCGATGGTTTCCTCGACCGTTTCATTGAAATTTTCGGAATGAATGACCAGCTTTCGGTCACTTCGCGGAGCAATCGCCGCCCAGCAATAGAACTCTATCGCGGCGGGCAGCACGAACCCGTCGTTGTAATCGGTGTGTTCACCGATCAGATTCACGCGGCCCGGCGCGCGATAAATACTCGCGGCACCACCAAACCGGGCCCTGAATCCGTCCAGCAGTTGCAGGGGTGTCTTCAATGCCCGGTATTATCACAGATTTGCATTGATTGAGTTTGAGAAATTGCAGGTGAAATCGCGGAGGAGTCATGGACTCCTTGGGCAATGCACGCGATTGCGGTACCCTGCTGTTGAACATAGCAGCGCAAGTCACACATGCAGGTCCATGAGCCTCGCCGCTTTTCGATCACGCCGAGTAGTGACGCCGGATGAAATAAAACCGGCGGCGCTGCTCGTCAAAGATGGACGCATCCTTGATGTCGTTCCGCCGGATCAACTTTCCGCCGATATTCCCGTGAAGGATTTTGGCGAGGCCGCCATTCTGCCTGGGCTTGTGGACTCGCACGTGCACATCAACGAACCCGGGCGGACGGAGTGGGAAGGATTCCGGACGGCGACCCGCGCCGCTGCGGCGGGTGGTTACACTGTGCTTGTGGATATGCCGCTTAACTGCCTGCCTGCGACCACGACCGTGGCTGCGCTGGAAGCGAAACGTGCAGCGGCGAGCGGGCAGTGCCACGTGGACTGGATGGCGTGGGGCGGCGTGGTGAACGACAACCAGGCGCACATCGAAAGTTTGGCTGCCGCCGGCGTGCCGGGATTCAAATGCTTCCTCATTCATCCCGGCATCGACGGATTCACGATGGTCAATGAGCGGGAGCTGCGCGCCGCCTTGCCGCATGTCGTGCGGACTGGCTTGCCGCTGCTTGTCCACGCGGAACTTCCGGGGCCGGTCGACGCGGCAACGGAGCAATTGGCGGGGGCCGATTGGAGCAAGTACGCGACGTATTTGCTATCGCGCCCGGACGAGGCAGAGCTTTCCGCAATTCAGCGGATGCTCTCACTCTGCCACGAATATCGTTTCCGTCTGCACATCGTGCATCTGGCAACAGGCCTGGCTCTGGACATGCTTCGCGCAGCAAAGGCAGAAGGCTTGCCGGTGAGCGTGGAAACTTGTCCGCACTATTTGCATTTTTCCGCGGTCAAGATTCCGGATGGCCAGACGCTCTTCAAGTGCGCGCCACCAATTCGGAGCCGTGAGAATCGCGAACAACTTTGGCAGGGGCTTCAAGAGGGAGTGATCGATCTGGTGGCGACGGACCATTCTCCTTGCCCGCCGGAGATGAAGCGATTGAGCGAGCGGAGCTTTCGAACAGCATGGGGTGGGATCGCTGGCTTATCGCTCGCTCTACCGGTGATGTGGACCGAGGCCAGAGCGCGAGGATTCTCGCTTGCCAATATCGCACGTTGGATGGCCGAAGGTCCGGCGCGGCTCGCCGGATGTGCGTCGCGCAAAGGCCGCCTTGCCAAGGGATTCGACGCCGACTTCGTCGTATTTGAACCGGAGGCGGAATTCATCGCAAGCCCCAAGCATCTTTTTTATCGCCATCGCGTCTCGCCCTACTTGGGTGAAACACTTGGCGGCAAGGTGAAGGCCACTTACCTGCGCGGAAACTGCATTTTCGCGGATGGTGAATTTCCTGGAGAGCCGGGCGGCCGCGAATTCCGGCAATAGACAAATGCGCTGCATCTTCAAATAGAGATTTGAAACTCCTGCCATTTCAGACAAAATACCGCCAGCAAGAAATCTATGAATGTCCCTCACATCGTCGGAGCCTCCGCGCCGCGTAAGGAAGGCCGGGGAAAAGTCACCGGAGCGGCGCGCTATGTCGACGACATGGTTCTGCCCGGCATGCTTCACGGCGCGACAGTGCGCAGCAGCGTGGCGCGCGGCAAAATCAAAAAGATTTCTTTTGGCCCGGGCGTGGATTGGAAAGAGTTTGTCGTCGTAACGGCCAAAGACATTCCGGGGAAGAATTGCATTGCGCTGATCCTGGACGATCAGCCTTGCCTCGCAGCCGAGACCGTGAATCACGCTGAAGAACCGATTGTGCTGCTGGCTCATGTCGACCGGCACAAGCTGCGAAAGGCGGTTGAGGCGGTTTCCATTGATTACGAGCCGCTTCCTTCCGTGCACAGCATGGAAGATAGCGAGCGAAAATCCACCATCATCTGGGGCAACGACAATATTTTGAAGCATTACCTGGTTGAAAAAGGTGACGTGGACGCAGTTTGGAAAGAAGCGGCACACATCGTCGAGGGCGAATATCTCACCGGCGCGCAGGAACAACTCTACATCGAAAATAATGGAGTCATCGCGGCATTCCAACCGGAGAGCGGGGTCACTGTTTGGGGCTCGCTGCAATGTCCTTACTACGTTCACAAAGCGCTGATGGCCCTGTGCGGCCTCCCCGAAAACAAAGTTCGCGTCGTGCAGATGGAAACGGGAGGCGCGTTCGGAGGCAAGGAAGAATACCCGTCGATGATCGCAGGACACGCGGCGCTACTGGCGATCAAGTCCGGCAAGCCCGTGAAGATTATTTACGACCGCGTGGAAGACATGGTGGCAACGACCAAGCGCCATCCTTCGCGAACGCGGCACCGCACCGCGGTGAGCAAAGAGGGGGAAATTCTCGGCGGCGAAATCGAGTTCACCATCGATGGCGGCGCTTACGCGACATTATCGTCGGTCGTTCTTTCGCGCGGCACCATTCACGCTGGAGGTCCCTATTACTGGCCAAGCGTGCGCATTCGAACCAAGGCGGTGGCAACAAACACGCCTCCGCATGGCGCTTTTCGCGGATTCGGCGCGCCCCAAAGCCTCTTTGCGATGGAACGCCACATGGACCGCATCGCGCAAGTCGTTGGGATCTCGCCAATCGAGGTACGTCGCCGAAATTTCCTGAAAACCGGCCAGACGACAACGACGGAACAAACTATTCAGGAAAATATCGACCTCGACGGTTTACTCGACCGCGCGCTGGAACTTTCGAACTACGATGCGAAGAAAAAACGTTTTGCGGAAGAAAATAGGAACGGGAAGCTCAAAAAAGGAATCGGAATCGCCGCGTTTTTGCACGGGGCGGGCTTCACGGGTTCCGGCGAACGCTATCTGAATTCGCTCGTCGGCCTGGAAGCCGGCGCCGACGGCGTGGTTCGCGTGCTGGTGTCCAGCGCGGAATTCGGCCAGGGAACGAATACCGTTCTGTGCCAAATCGCGGCGGAAGCCCTCGGACTTCCCTATGAAAATGTGGCCATCGCGCAGCCGGACACCGCTGTTGTTCCGAACAGCGGTCCGACGGTGGCTTCGCGCACGGCGATGATCGTCGGGAAACTGGTGCAGTCTGCCGCCACGGGCATCAAGGAGACGCTCGCGAAATCGGGACTGCTTGGCGAGGACTACACTCCGGACCAATTTCGCTTTGCATGCCGGGAACACATCGCTGCGCACGGAGCGCTGAAATCGTATTCACGATATGAATCGCCAGGCAATGTGTACTGGGACGATGAAAAATATCGCGGCGAGGCCTATGCGGCGTTTGCTTGGGCCATCTACGTCGCGGAAGTCACTGTGGACTTGACAACTTACAGCGTGACCGTGAACGACTTCGTGGCACTGCAGGAAGTCGGCAAAGTGCTTAACCCGGTTCTCGCCGAAGGACAGATTACGGGCGGTGTTGCGCAAGGCATCGGCTTCGCGCTTTTTGAAAAAGTGGTCTGGCAAGACGGCCGCATGCTGAATAACCAGATGACGAACTACATCATGCCGACTTCCGTGGACCTGCCGCCCATCCGCGTATTTTTTGAAGAGCATGGCAACGTTCACGGCGCGCACGGCGCCAAGGGCATCGGCGAATTGCCGATGGATGGGCCAGCGCCTGCGATCGTGAACGCCGTCGAAGATGCCACTGGCGTGCGTTTCGATTCAATTCCACTGCTGCCGGAAGATTTACTTGAAGCGCTCAATGATAAATCCGGCGAGCGAGATCTCCTCTCTCCGGTGCGAGGAATGGCATGAATTCCCCGCTGGAAAAGAGCGCTAAGCGCGAGGTTTCGTTCATCGTTAACGGGGAGGAAAGGAATCTTTTCCCGCATCCTATGGAGCGATTGTTGGATGTATTGCGGAACGACCTGGGATTAACGGGCGCGAAAGAAGGCTGCGGCGAAGGAGAATGCGGTTCGTGTTCCGTCTTGTTGGACGGCATGCTGGTGAATAGCTGTCTGGTTCCGGTGGCCCAAGCGAACGGCGCGAGCATTATCACGATCGAAGGCATTTCTACCCACGACTTGATGAGTCCCCTGCAACAGGCATTCCTGGAATGCGGTGGCGCGCAGTGCGGCATCTGTACCCCAGGAATGATTCTTGCGGCAGTGCATTTGCTCGAGAAAAAGCCGGAGCCTGCGTTGTCAGATATTAGAGAAGGACTTGCGGGGAATCTTTGCCGTTGCACGGGTTACATGCAGATTTTCGAAGCGGTGGCCAGGGCCGCGCAACCGAGAATGGCAAAATGAGAGCCGATCCAGCCGATTACAAACTCGTTTCGCCGGGCAATTTGCAGGCGGTTCTTTCGCTGCTTGCTGATGAGCCGGCTCAATGGCTGCCGATCGCCGGCGGGACGGATGTAATGGTTTTGTACTCCGCCGGAAAACTGCCCAACCGGAAATTGATCAACATTTGGGGTATTCCCGAGCTTCGGCAGATTGAAGTCTTACCGGAGCGAATTCGCATCGGCGCCGCCTGCACCTATACCGCTTTGCGCAGGCATGAAATCATTTCACGCGACTTTCCGTTGCTGGCCCTGGCCGCATCCTGGACCGGCGGAATTGCAAACCAGAATCGCGGAACTCTCGGAGGAAACATTGCGAATGCGTCTCCAGCTGCCGATTCCCTTCCCGCGCTGCTTGTTTATGACGCTGAGTTGACGCTGATTTCGGTGCGCGGCGAGCGCCGCGTGGCCTATCGGAACTTTCACACGGGCTATAAGAAAACTACGCTGGCCGCTGATGAATTGATTCAAGATATCGCGCTCCCCCGCAAGTTCGCCGGATATGCTTCGCACGCGCGAAAAGTGGGAGCCCGCAACGCGCAAGCCATTTCCAAAGTTTGCCTGGCCGCCTTGGGGCAATGCGCGGACGGCGTAATTCGCGATGTGCGTCTCGCGCTCGGCAGCGTCGCGCCTGTTCCCCTCCGCTTGCAAGAAACGGAGCAACTGCTCACTGGAATCAAGATCGAACCGTCATCAATCAATGCCGTCAGGAAAAGCGTATTGATGGAGATTCGGCCCATCGGCGATATTCGTTCTACCGCGCGATATCGTGCAGCGGTGGCGGCCAACCTTGTCGCTGAGTTTATCGAGAAGCTTGCCGCTAGAGGAACGAACGCGTGAGCGAGGCACTCGCTCGCTGGAATGGATTGCCCCTTGAGGAAGCCGCTCGCGAGCTACTTCCCTGCTGCGGTTCGAGTGTTTGGGCCGCCGCGATGGCCTCGAAGCGGCCGCTGCGGGATCAATTCGCCATGCTCGCCGCATCGGATGAAATTTGGCGCAGCCTCGGCGAAGCAGCTTGGCTGGCAGCTTTTCGGAGTCATCCGCGAATCGGCGAATCACGCGCGGAAAAGTCTGTTACAGCGCAATCTTCGGCCTGGTCCGAACAAGAACAACAAAAGGCGGCAACTGCCGAAGAAGCGTTAAAGACGGCGCTGAAGTGGGGCAATCGCGAGTACGAACGAAAGTTCGGGCGCATCTTCATTGTTTGCGCCACGGGAAAATCGACCAGCGAAATCCTGGAGATTCTGCGCCGCCGGTTGCACAATGATGACGCCACTGAACTGCAACTGGCGGTTGAGGAGCAGCGGCAGATTATGCAAATCCGCTTGAAAAAATGGATCGCGGGATGAGCAAGATCTCCACGCACGTTTTGGACACGGCCAAGGGCAAACCCGCTGTAGGCGTGCCGGTGCGTCTGGATCGCCAGGAAGCTTCCGGCAACTGGTCTTCCCTGAGTTCTGTTCGAACGGATCAGGACGGGAGATGCGCGCAAATGTTGCCGGACGGCACGCCGCTCGCGGAAGGCATCTATCGATTGACTTTTGACAGCGCGAGCTATTTTGCTGAGAACCGTGTGGAAGGATTGTATCCAGCAGTCGAAGTTTTATTTCGCGTTCGAAAAAACGAAAATCATTTTCATATTCCGTTGCTGCTGAGTCCAAATGGCTATACGACGTACCGGGGAAGCTGAGATGAGTTCTGCGATTCGCGAATGGCTGAACCTCGGTGTGCGATGGTTTCACGTTTTCGCCGGGATTATGTGGGTGGGCCAAACGTATTATTTTACTTGGCTTGATGGCCAGTTCGGAAAACTCGAGAAAAAAGCGGCGGCCAACGGGACAGATTCGAAAGTGTGGATGGTCCACAGCGGCGGCTTTTACACCGTCGAAAAACAGAAATCGCTGGGCGTCGCGCCCGAACTTGTTCGCTGGTTTCGCTGGGAAGCATTGTTGACTTGGGTGGCCGGTCTGATTCTTCTTGTTCTTGTTTATTACATGGGAGATGGGCTCATCGATCTAGACGTTGCGGATATTTCGAAGGGCGCCGGCATCGCGATTGGAGTTGGAGCCATGGTCGCGGGATGGATTATTTACGATCTCGCCGTGCGTTCGCCTCTAGGGAATTCGCAGGCCGCGTTTGTGGCCTTTGCATTAGTGATAACGGCGGCGGCGGCGTGGGGATTGATGCACGTGTTCAGCGGGCGCGCTGCGTATATTCACCTGGGGGCGATCTTCGGCACGATCATGACTGTGAACGTGTGGATGCGTATACTTCCCGCGCAGCGCAGGATGCTTGCCGCGGCGGCAGCGGGGGAGAAGTTCGATGCGTCGGCGGGAGCGCAAGCGAAGCTGCGTTCGAAGCACAATACATTTATGGCTGTGCCGGTGGTGTTTTTGATGTTGAGCAACCACTATCCGGTGGCGACTTATGGGAATCACTACGGATGGCAGATCATGGTGGGTCTGGTTGTAGCAGGTTGGGGAGCGGCGAAACTGATCCGAGATCTGTAAGTGTGCTCGAGTATTTGCTTTGAGCAAAGGTAGAATCCAGTGCAGACGAGCGGTGGATTTACAAAACTTGCGGAGGAAGTGATTGCGCGGTGCCGGAAACTGGCGACGTTTTCCGAAGACGCTAACGGCACGCGGCGGACATTTCTTTCGCCGCCGATGCACGATTGCCACCTGGAAGTTTCGTCCTGGTTGCAATCTCTTGGTATCAATGTGTCGGTGGATGCGGTTGGGAATTTGCGCGGATTCTATTCCGCGACTGCAGCCAGTGCCCCGCGGATTTTGATTGGATCGCACTTGGACACGGTGCCGAATGCGGGGGCGTTTGACGGAATTTTAGGAGTTGTTCTCGCGATTGGGTTGGTAAAATCTCTGGATGGATTGCAACTTCCGTTTGGAATTGAAGTGATCGGATTTTCGGAAGAAGAAGGAGTGCGGTTTGGCGTTCCATTTATTGGGAGCCGAGCGCTGGCGGGCCGGGTGGATGAGGAACTGCTCGGGCGCAAGGACGAGCACGGAAATAGTGTTCGCAAAGCGATTCAGGATTTTGGATTGAACCCGAACGAGATTTCCAAAGCGGCGCTGAGCGACGAGGTTTTGGGGTACATCGAATTTCACATTGAGCAGGGGCCGGTGCTGGACAATCTGGGTTGGCCGCTGGGGATCGTGGAAGCTATCGTCGGGCAAAACCGCTTGGAGTTTACGTTTTCCGGGCAATCGAATCACGCTGGAACTACGCCGATGAATTTGCGGCACGATGCACTGACGGCGGCTGCGGAGTGGATTGTCGCCGTCGAAAATCTGGCGCGGCGCATTTCCGGAATCGTGGCGACGGTCGGAATTGTAGAAGCAAAGCCTGGCGCCATGAACGTGATTGCCGGAGAAGCGCGGGCGACGTTGGATATTCGCCACGCTTCGGACCGTGCGCGTACGGAAGCACTGGATGAATTAATCCGGCTAGCGGAGTCGATCGCGGCACGGCGCGGCGTTACTGCGAAATGGCGGACGCTTCTTGCGCAGCACGCGGTGGCGATGGATCCTTTTCTGACGGAGCAGATCGATCATGCCGTGCAAAAGGCCGGCTGCGAGCCGCATCGGATGGCGAGCGGCGCGGGGCATGATGCCATGATCCTGGCGGAAAGAATCCCCGCGGCGATGATTTTCTTGCGGACACCGGGAGGCATCAGCCACGACCCGGCGGAGTCGGTGCACTTGGACGACGTGGCGAAAGCGCTGGAGTGCGGAAATCAATTGCTGACGCAACTGGCAGCCTCGCAAGAATTCCTGGGAAGGACGCGCCGTGCATAACCTCGGACAAACGCGCAGTTCGCACCAACGCAACCATCTGCTCCTCACGCCCGATACATTTGTGCGCGCGGCGCTGCCCGGGATGAAAAATGCTTCCGCGATCGTGCACATTGGTCCGGCGCTGGGTGCGGCGTTCACGGAATACACCGCCGAGTTTGAACCCAAGGGCGAATTGGGAAACACTTCTGCGCAACGATTTATTTATGTCCTGGAAGGTGCGTTGACGCTGGAGGCTGGAGGAAAGCGGCTCGAACTGGGCGCGCGCGGTTATGCTTATTTGCCAGAGGGTTTTTCTCACAAAGTTGTTGCCAAAGAAAAGAGCCGGGTTGCCGTCGTTGAAAAGCACTACCGGAATGTTGAGAAAATCGAATCGCCGCGATTGATTGTTTCAAGCGAAGATGCTGTTAGTTCGCACGCGCTGGATGACGATTCGGATCTACAAGTGAAATGCTTACTTCCCGACGAGCCGCAATTTGATTTTGCGGTGAACACCATGATGTACCAGCCGGGCGCCGCGCTCCGCATGGTGGAAATGCACGTGATGGAGCATGGACTGATCATGCTCGAAGGCGGCGGCATCTACCGGCTCGGCGATTCGTGGTATCCGGTGACAGCGGGCGATTTTATCTGGATGGGGCCGTGGTGCCCGCAATGGTTTGGAGCAATCGGAAAAGTGCCGGCGAAATATTTGATTTATAAAGATTGGAACCGGCATCCCCTTGGCGACGCGAAAAAATGAAATTGGAAATCGATCAGCAGCGGTTGCTTTCCGAAATTGAAACGCTGGCCGCGATTTCAGACGCGGAACCTCCCGCGGTCACGAGGATTGTTTTCACACCGACGGACCTTAAAGCGCGAGCTTGGGTGAGCTCGCTTTGCAAAGAAGCAGGGCTTGCCGTCCGGCAGGATGCGATTGGAAATATTTTCGCGCGATGGAATGGCACCGATTCTGAGGCTCCTGCGGTCGGAACCGGTTCGCACATTGATGCGATTCCGAATGCCGGGAAATACGACGGCGTCGTGGGGGTGCTTGGCGGGCTCGAAGCGATCCGCGCTTTGCAGCGAAGCGGATTTCGGCGGAAAAATTCGATTGAACTTCTCATTTTTGCAACCGAAGAGCCGACTCGATTTGGAATCGGCTGCCTGGGTAGCCGGTTGCTCTCGGGAACGCTTTCCGAGGATGCTGCCGCACAACTGAAGGACGGGAATGGCGAAAGCGTCGATGAAGTTCGGCGAAAAGCAGGCCTGACCGGGAATCTTCGGGAGGTAAGACTCTCGACTGCGTATTACAAGGGATTTGTAGAATTGCATATCGAGCAGGGCCCCCTGCTGGAACGGGCGAAAATTTCTCTCGGCATCGTGAAAAGCATTGCGGCGCCAGCGAGTCTGCGGATTTCGATCGAAGGAGCTGGCGGGCACGCCGGCGGGGTGCTTATGCCGGACCGCAAAGATGCGCTGTGCGCGGGGGCGGAATTGATTCTGGCTGTCGAAAACGTAGCGCGATCAAGTGGTGCGGTTGACACCGTCGCGACTGTCGGCGTTTGCGATGTTTTTCCAGGCGCGGTGAACAGCATCCCGAGCCGCGTGCGCATTTCGCTCGACATCCGCGACACGGATCTCGCGCGGCGCGATGGCGTGATGCAAACGATTGAGCGAGCCGCGCAGGCGATTTCCGCCAATCGCATAGTCTCGATTCAGACTGAGTTGGTGAACGCCGATGCGCCGACGGATTGCGCTTCCGAAGTGCGCGGGGCGCTCGCCGATTCCTGCCGCGAGCATGAATTTACGTTTCTCGAAATGGTGAGCCGCGCGTATCACGATTCGCTTTTCATGTCGCGGATCGCTCCGACGGGGATGCTCTTTATTCCCTGCCGCAATGGGTACAGCCATCGGCCAGACGAGTACGCTGCTCCGGAAGATATCGCGCGGGGGGCCCTGGTGCTGGCGGAGACGCTGGCAAAGCTGTCTGGTTGACCTATAGCACGGAATCATAGACAGGACTGAGGGAGGAAAGACGCGGTCTTCAAATTAACTTCTGTCAGATCAGCTGCTTCGGAAGGAGTTGTGAGCAAGGCTACGAGTGTCCACTAGCAAAAGCTTTGCGAGCCCACGACGGGATGGCCGACCTAGTGGTCCCGAGCTACTGAAGCAAAAATGATCCCGCCACTCTCCGCGGAATCAGCTGAGGAATTAGACGTCCCGCCACCACGCCCTTTTCGAAGGGAATCCAAGTTCATAACTTTTCAACATGTGGTCAATGTAGGATTTCTGATCCAGGTCCAACGGGCTACCGTCTCGCATATTGCTCAACTCACAGGGCAACGAGATCCTTCGGCGATTCTTTCGTCAGCGAGTATTCGTTGGCTCTCGCTGTTAACAAGGTGTTGGTTATCCCCGTTACATCGAGAGCCCTGAAAAAAAAGTAGCCCTGCGCGTACTCACAACCAAGCGATTGCAACAAATTCATCTGTTCCTCTGTCTCCACCCCTTCTGCGACCACCTCCAACCTCAAGTTGCTTCCCAGGCTCAAGATCGTCTTCACGATTTCCCGGCTTTCGCTGTTGTTCAGCATTTCGGACACAAAAGACCGGTCGATTTTCAGGATATCCAGGGCGAAGCGGCGCAAGTAACTCAAGGACGAATATCCCGGGCCGAAGTCGTCGATGCACAAGCGCACTCCAAGTGCTTTCAGTTCGCTTAGAATTCGAGTTGTCCGCTTCTCATCGCCCATGGTTATGCTCTCGGTGAGTTCCAGTTTCAGGCTCTGAGGCGCCAGTCCGGAAACGCGCAGGATTTGGTCGACTTGAGACACCAGACCCGGCTGCGCAAACTGCTTTGCTGAGATATTTACCGCTACGGTAAATGCCGGCACCTTGGAAAATCGCCGGTTCCAGGCGCGCAACTGCCGACAGGCTTCCATTAGAACCCAATTCCCAATCCACAAAGTCAGGCCCGTGTCTTCGGCCACCGGAATGAATCCCGCCGGCATAACCAGTCCAAATTCGGGGCGTTGCCACCGAACCAGGGCCTCGAAGCCCACGATGCGGCTGTCTGCCAACGAAACTATGGGCTGGTAGTGGAGGCAGAATTCCACCCGTTCAGTTGCCCGCCGAAGATCATTTTCCAGCCTCAGCCGGCCGGTAGCCGTATTGTGCATCGCGGGGTCGCACATTTCATATCGCGCTTTGCCCAGCGACTTTGCCCGCGACATCGCGGTGTTGGCATCGCCCAGCATTCCTAAAACAGGCGCCGTTCCTGGATGGATCTTGTAGATTCTCCTTTTCAATGTACTCCCCGAACGTCTTATGACACTGACGCAATCGGCTTACGCGTGCCTCAGCCGGATGACACCAAACGTCACCTAGGGCATTCAGTTCCTGTAAGCCGAAGGTGAGAATGGGGGCAGCTAGAGAAACAGATTGTTGAAGGGAAGGCCAGTATCAATCCAAAGAACGAGGGAGTCAATCAATAATTGGGCGCAAAGAACAAGCATCTTTCTGCGTGGAAGTCTTGTTTCAATTCGGAACTGTGCTTGGATTCCGATCTTCTTCCGCTTGTTGCGCTTCTTCACGGCTTCCCACGGGCAACTGGATTTCGCCCCCTCAAACGAGGTCATTGTGTCGTCGGACTGCGATACTCGCTCGTCTTGAGAATCGGCACACCCTATGGGACGTGGGAAGCCCTGCATAGACTATGTGTATGACCATGCCGACAAAAAACATCTGGATGGAAAACGGCCGTTTTGCCGCAGCGGCGAGCAGTAACACAATGCCATCAATTTTGGGACGGCATCAAGGCAGATTTGCGCAATTTCTAGTGTTTTGCTCGTGCGGTGCTCTCCCGCAGTATTAATTCCGGATTCACCGTGATGGCC
This sequence comes from Candidatus Acidiferrum sp., assembly GCA_036522305.1. Taxonomy (GTDB): domain Bacteria; phylum Acidobacteriota; class Terriglobia; order Acidiferrales; family UBA7541; genus Acidiferrum. The sequence goes on from DATDGB010000041.1 coordinate 101,428, forward strand.
TTTGGATAGCGTGCTCTCACAGGTGCATTAATCCGTGTCAACAGGGTTTCCGCGGCGATAACACCCATTTGCCGGAGCGGCTGTCGGACGGTTGTCAAACTGGGATTCTGAAATGCTGCGCTCTGGATATCATCAAAGCCCACTACCGAAACGTCTTCTGGCACTCGGCGCCCTGTTTCCCGCAGTGCGCGGATTGCGCCTATCGCGGAAACATCATTGAATGCAAACAGCGCGGTGAACGCTTCTTCGGTCGTGAGCAGCTTTCGGGTAGCGTCGTACCCTAGCTGGGGTGACGAAGATTCGCCTTCGAGCTGTCCTACGAGACGTTCATTAATTTCGATTTCTAATTCTTTTGCGACCGCTTGCACTCCCTCCCACCGCACTTCGGTGTCCGAGCTGAATTGTTGTCCCTTAATAAAAGCGATCTTACGGTGTCCAAGTTCCGCGAGATGTTCGATGGCTAGCTTCGCGGCGGAGACGTGGTCCAAAACGATGTTCGTTACGCCCTCAACTTTGCTATGCCCGGACACAGCAACTACGGGTATTCGAACACCCTTCCGGCAAGCGGTGTCCACCGCGATCAAACCCTCGACCGCGCGCTGCTGCAGCAGATGCGGATACTCCTGGATCAGATCGGGACGGTGCCGGTGACTGACGACAAAATAAAAATATCCTTCCTCCAGCAAGTGATCTTCGATGCCAGAAAGCACGAGTGCCGCGTACCCTTCGCTGATCTCGGGTACTACCACGCCGACGGTAAAACTTCGCTGCGCGCGGAGTGACCGTGCCATGAAGTTCGGGCGGTAGTTCAGCTCCCGGGCAGCCTTGTGGATGCGCTCTTGGGTGCGGTGAGGAATCGATTTTGCAGCCGGCGAACGATTTATGACTAGAGAGACTGTGGCGGGCGATAGTCCGAGATGTTCCGCCAGGAATTTCTGGCTGACGGACGGCGCGGCATCGTTTCCGCGCGGTCGAGAAGTCGCAACCGTTTTCGACCGGGCCATGGGGTGTTTGGTGGGCGTAGTGTGGCATAGAGAACATGGGCGGGCAAGCGGCGAAGCTCGCGGCGGCAGTGTACTGAAGTGAACAGACAAGCCGGTTCCTGGGCTGACATCCTGTTTGCCGATTTCCAGTGCTCCTCCCCCCAGGCAAGAATTTTGACACAGGCAAGAATTTTGCACTTGACAACAGGTGTCCGACGGGTGTTCCATGCACAGCTGGGGCTGTGATAAATCGATTTACTGAATTTGTTTGTCGAATGCTGATCTCGAGGTGAAGCCATGCGTTTGAAAGTCTTGTTAGCGATCTTGTTGTCATTGTGCGGAGTCTCTGCCTACGCCCAGTTCAAAGCCAGCCTTCAGGGCACCGTTATGGACCCCAAGGGCGGCGCCGTAAGCAGCGCCAAGGTGAGCATAACGGATCAAAGTACCGGTCTTAACCGCGATACGATGAGCAGCGACCAGGGCTTCTACAGAATTCCCCTACTACCTCCAGGCAAGTACACAGTGACAGTCGAAGCAACCGGCTTCAAAAAATCCGTTTCCAGAGATGTACTAGTCGAGGCTGAAGAACCTCGCGGCTTGGATGTCACTCTAGAGGTAGGCGGCGTCCAGGACTCGGTGACCGTTGTGGCGAATGCCGAAGCCCTCTCGACGGAGAACGCCAACACAGGTGGTGCTATTACTGCGCAGGAGCTTCAGCGGCTGCCACAAGTCGGCCGTGATCCCTATGAGTTGCTTCGTTTTACTCCCGGTGTCTTTGGCGACGGCGCGCGTGAAGGAAGTGGCAACTCTTCGAACCTGCCGAACCAGTCTGGTAAGGGAGGCTCAAACTCATCGATCTTCCAAATTGAAAACACCGTCCAGGTCTCGGCGAATGGCCAGCGCAGCGCATCCAATAACTTTTCAATTGACGGTGTGAGCGTGAATAGCCTCGGATTCGGCGGCACAGCGGTTATCACGCCCAATCAGGACTCAGTCCAAGAAATCAGCGTTCTCTCGAGCTCCTATTCGGCGGAGGATGGCCGCGGCTCCGGCGCCCAGGTCAAAGTGGTATCAAAGAGCGGTACAGATCAATTTCATGGCAGCGGCTTCTTCAAGTATCAGGATCCGAATTGGAATGCGTTCAACAAATACCATGGACCAAGCGGATCATTGCCTTCTCGCGTGAACAACAAATTTCGCCAATTCGGCACAAGCATTGGCGGACCTGTGAAAAAAGACAAATTGTTCTTCTTCTTTTCTTATGAAGGCCTTCGTAGCAACAACCTGGACCTCTCATCGGGCACGTGGGTAGAGACGGCTGATTTTAGACAGCGGATTATCAGCGCGCGGGCCGGGAGCGTCGCTGCAGCAGTCTTGTCCTCTGCTGGAGTTACGCCGAGAATCGCGAACGTTCTCGGCGCAACCTGCAAGGATGCTGGAATTAACGATCCCACGCAGTGCCAGGTTGTCGCTGGAGGCCTGGACGTCGGATCCCCGACGGGATCGGCCGGTCAATATGTGCCCTTGGACGGCGCCCATTTTGCAGGTGGCGGACTCGACGGGAATGCAGATATCGAGTTCGTCCAGCTCAGCCTTCCGAGTTCGACCAATGGAAATCAGTACAATGGGCGGTTGGATTACTATCAGGGAAAAAACCAATTCGCATTCAGCATGTATTTGACCCGGGCGAACAGCGTGAGCAGCGACTCGGGAGGTCGCAGCCGGCCGCAAGGGGATGTCGCTCAAAGACCGCAGAATCAGACCGAGGCATTCGCCTGGATCCGAACCTTTTCTCCGACCTTATTCAATGAGGCGCGTTTCAACTTCACGCGCTTTGCATTCAACCAAGTTACTGCGAATCAAAACGTCAATTTCGGCATTCCTCGTATTGAGATCGAAGGTTACAGCTTCGACCGCATCCGCTTCGGCGCGGACCGCTCCGAGAGCACACCGGCCGTTCTCATTCAGAATACGTACAACTTCCGCGACAAGTTGAGCAAAGTCATCCGCACCCACGGCCTGCAATTTGGGTTTGAACTCAGCGCCGAGCAGGATAACAACAATCTCCTCGGCGGTGCACGTCCCATCTACAGCAACGTTCGTCTCTGGAACTTTGCCAACAGCACACCGATCTTTGAGGGGATCAACGCGGACCCGAGAACCGGTGGGCCTGCCAGCGCGCAGCGTTATCTCCGTTCGAAGGCGATGGCCTTTTTCTTCCAGGACGACTGGAAGGTGAAGCCAAACCTCACTCTGAATTTGGGCCTTCGATATGAATACTACCCTCCGTTGAGCGATGCAAAAGGTCAGTTGTCAAACATCGCGTTTGGCTCGAGTGGCTTGCTGAATTCCACGGTAGGCCTCGTTTCATCTCTTATTCCGCCGGATAGGAATAATTTCGCTCCACGGCTTGGTTTTTCATGGAGTCCATCCCGGCTCCAAGCCAGCACTGTGGTGCGCGGTGGCTTCGGAGTGGCCTACAACCGTACGGATGACGTTCTATTCTCGAATGCGCGGGGAAATCCACCGGCGTTTGCCCGATTTAATCTCTGCTGCGGCACGGCATCCACAGACTTTGGCACCCCATTTGACGGGGGCGCTATCCTGTACGCGCTCGGCTCCAGCAATTCTGCCACCAGTTATCCGGTGAATCCTGCTCTTGCATTCGGAATTGATCCGAAGAATGGTGGCGTCTGCGGCAACGTAACTTGTTCTTTCGACCAAGCTGTGGAAATCTATGGCGGCTCTAAAAATTTCCGCAATGCTTACGTATACATCTACTCCCTCGAAACGGAACACCGGCTGCCATGGAGCCTGATCGCTTCCGTTGGCTATCAGGGCAGCGTAGACCACAAACTGACCCGACTGGTTAACCAGAACTTCCTCCAACAGCCAAATCCAGCCTTCTTTGCTGTGTACGTGCCAACCAGCGATGTAAATTCCAATTTCAACGCCCTGAACGCGCGGCTTCGGCGCCAGTTCGACCATGGATTTCTATTTGATGTACAGTACCGTTTTAGTAAGAGCATTGACCAGCTTTCGAACGAGGGGCCGGGTGCTCAGACCAATCAGACTGATCCAGCGCATCCGCAGACTGAGCATGGCCCCTCCGATTTCGACTCCAAACATTCCATCAGTCTTACTGCTCTGTGGGACTTACCGCTGTTCCGCGACCGCACGGATTGGGCTGGAAGACTCTTAGGCGGATGGCAGATCAACGGCATCCTCAGTGCACACACGGGCTTCCCTTGGACGCCGACGACTTGCGTCATTCAATCCGTGCCGATTACCAACGCCTTCAACATTTGCCCCACTCGTCCGACAGCTTTGTTGCAACAGCCAGGCCGGGACACTTCGAATAGCTCGTTTCTCGTTCCGGATTCTAATTTCTCGGGCATCGTGCACTCCGGAAACTGCGATCCGAAAAATGGCCCGATCGGAGGACTGCCCTATTTTGACATCTGCCACCCCGGAACGCCGGGTATCGGCAGGAATTCATTCCGCGGGCCGAATTACCTTGGCCTCGATTTCAGCGTCATGAAGCAGTTCGGTTTGCCTGGCATGAAGGTCCTCGGCGAGAACGCCAAGATCGAGCTGCGCGGCAACTTCTTCAACGCCTTCAATAAGCTCAATCTACAACCGATTAATTTCAACACGGACCAAAATCGGATCGAAAACCCAAAGTTTGGCCAGTCGCCAGGCGGCCTGGCCGGTCGGGTGATCGAGTTCCAAGCGCGCTTCGTCTTCTAACTTCCTCTTGCGGGGGCGCGGCATTCCGCGCCCCCGCATTTTTTCTTGGGTAACTGCAGGAGCCTCTGAATGCGCCGCATGGGCCATAGCCGAAACTTTCTTTTCGTCGCGCTGATCTTTCTTGTGGCGGCGCTCCCGCCAAGCGCGATCCGGGCGCAAGCAACTGCCTCATCCGATACAGTCGAAATTGATGCCACGGCACCGTCCCATCCGTTCCCTCACTTCTGGGAGAAAATGTTTGGATCGGGACGCGCCATCCTGAGCCTGCGTGAGAGTTACCGCAACGACCTCCGCGAAACCAAGCGCATCACAGGCTTTGAATACGTGCGCTTTCACGCTATTTTTCACGATGAAGCCGGGTTCTACGACGAGGACGGAAACGGCAATCCCATCTATAACTTTTCCTATGTAGACCAGATCTACGACGGCTTGCTCGAAAATCACGTTCGTCCGTTCATCGAGCTCAGTTTCATGCCCAAGAAGCTGGCCTCGGACCCCAACGCGCTCCACGCCTTCTGGTACAAGCAAAACGTAGGGCCGCCCAAGGACTGGGGCAAGTGGGAGCAGCTCGTCGAAGCTTTCACGCGTCACCTTGTTGAGCGTTACGGCGTCGACGAAGTCGCGCGGTGGTACTTCGAAGTCTGGAACGAGCCCAACATTGATTTCTGGGCCGGCAATCCGAAAGAATCCACCTATTACGAGCTCTACGACCGCGCCGCGCGCGCCGTCAAGCGTGTAAGCGCGCGGCTTCGCGTCGGTGGCCCGGCTACTGCCCAGGCCGCCTGGGTGGATCGCTTCCTGGCGCACTGCAAAGAGAAAAACGTTCCGGTGGACTTTGCATCAACGCACGTCTACGGCAACGACAAAGCCGAGGACGTCTTCGGCACGCACGAAAATATCCCAAGAACGCAGATGGTCTGTCGCGCCGTCAAGAAAGTTCATGACCAGATTGCCGCATCCCCGTTTCCGAACACGCCGCTGATCTGGAGCGAATTCAACGCCAGCTACATGAATGAACCCGCCGTGACGGACACCGCCTTCATTGGACCGTGGATGGCGGACACCATCCGGCAGTGCGACGGGCTCCCCCAAATGATGAGTTACTGGACGTTTTCCGATGTTTTTGAAGAACAGGGCGTAGTGAAGACGCCGTTCTATGGAGGATTCGGACTGCTTGCGGAGGGCAGCATCCCGAAAGCGGCTTATAACGACTTTGCGCTTCTTCACCGGCTTGGCGATACGCGTCTTGAAGTGAACTCGGAGACAACGCTTGTTACTCGGCGGAAGGATGGCTCGCTTGCCGTCGCCGCATGGAACCTTTTCCTTCCGGAAGAAGCCGGCGCCCCGCGAACAATCACGTTTCACTTCAAGGGCCTCGGTAACGCCCACTCTGCTCGAATAACTGTCGTGGACGGTGAACATGGCTCCCCACTTCCTGCGTGGGACAAGATGGGCCGCCCTGCCAACCCGACCATGGCCCAGATCAAGGCGCTGCGCCAAGCCGGAGCCCTCCCTTCTTCGCGAGAGCAAAACCTCGCGAACGGATCATTGACTGTTACACTGGCGCCTCATGCGCTGGCCTTGATTGAAATCAGCAAGTAGCGGCTCAGCCAGGCTGAAATCCGGCCAGGTTCATACCATTCTGCGCGGCCGGGTCTTTCATGAAGGTGTTCCAGACAAAATGCGTGCGCTGATTTTCCGCCATCACAACGGAAATCCCCAGGTCAATCCCAATGACGTCCGCGTCGTACCAGCCCGTAAGCGGATTGAAGGCATCCACATAGCCGTAACGCTGCCAGGCCTGCGGATAATGCCCGCGGATCCGTCGCAACACGCGAATCGTGTCCGCAAAATCGAATGGCAGTGAACCCGCCGTCGCGCATGGTACGATGCTGCCGTCTACGGGCCCAATCGGCGTTCCCTGTGCCGACGGACCTCCCCACGCAACGTAGCCGCTCTTGGAGTCCGAGGCGGTTATTCCCCAAAGGTCCGCGCTGTAATCCGAGAATTGTCCGGTTAGCGAGAGGCAGAACAGGCGGTGCGCCTGCGCCGCCGTGATCGAATTCTGAAAATAGTTTGCGAAGGCATCCTTCTTGCCCCGAAAATCAAACCAGGCGTGCGAATACTGATGCACGAACAGCGGATCCGAACCAGAGATGTAGGAAAGCCCATGATACTGAATAGTTGGCCGTGACCATGCCGACCAACTGGACGCCGGAATTGCAAATGTCGGCGACGCCATCGCCAGCAGGTACAGCATCATGAGTTCGCAATACGCGTTCCACCTCGCCGCGAGAAAACCCGTCTCAGGTTTCCAGCCCATGGATAGCGTTGTGCCGCCATTTAGCATCCACGCAAAATTCACGTTATTGTAAATCTGTGTGGCCAGTCTGGGAATTTGCGGATCTTGAGAAAAATGTTGCCGGCACATCAGCACGCCGCAGAGCAGGATCGCGGTATCAATCGACGAGATCTCGGAATTGAATGCCCGCGCGCCCGTCGTCATGTCCACGAAGTGATACAGGAACCCGTTCATTCCATTCGGCTGCAATCGGTTCAACACAAAACTGAGGGTCGCTTGCACACGAGCCGCGATGGCGGCACTCGATTGGTAGCCGCGTTGATCGCCGATGCACAGCGCCGTCAATCCGAATCCAGTCGACGCAATACTCGATACCGTCCGGGTGTCATTGCCGGCGGCAAACGCGCGATCTTTCACTTGTCCGGTGACGGGGTCCGCCTGCTCCCAGAAAAAAAGGAAACCAGCCTTCTCGATTTCCTCAAGCAGTTGGTCGTCCGTCCCGGGGTATCCGCCTCCCGGTGGCGTGGGAGAAGCCGATGGCGTCCCGCTACCGCATCCGAAAGGAAAGAACGTAACGCTTGGCAATGAAGAAAGAGCCGCCATGCGGCCAAGAAGTGCCAGCAGTTGACGTCTGGTGAAATCGTGTTTCAATGTACGGTTCCCCCTCTTCTATGTGGGAAAGAGTCCTCCTACCGCGGACGCTTGGCCAAAACAGGCGGCATCTTTCCTGAAATCGTCACCGCATCCCGGGCTTGCGAGCCGCGGGATTCTTGCCGCGATTCAGCCCCTAATCCTACCGAACACCGGGTGCTTTGAAAACAGACACTTGTGGGTCAAAAACAAAAGTAAAGCGATTTACTAGCGACCTTTGTCCAAGACACAACCTTGGCAATCTTTGGGTTTCACCATCACTATCGGCTCGCGACACCCTCCGCCTGATTCAAGCCGATCAATGAATCCCTTCTTTCAAACTCAGCTTTACCTGCATTCGAGTCAAACTTCTCGATCTCTCTTTACCCTGAATCTTAGTATTGCGGTTAGAATAAAACGCGTACCTATTCCTGCCGAGAGCGGATCGTTCCCAGGCGATCCGGGACTCTAAAGATTGCCTGACTGGGGGTTGATCATGAGAACGTTTAGCACATTCAACAGAATGCTTTGCAGCTTCCTTTTCTGCAGCCTGATATTTTGTATTACTTCCATTGCTCAGAACCAGGTCCTGGGAGAAGTGCAACTGGTGGGCAAGACCAAAGCAGACAAGACGTCCGGCGTTTGGGTCGATGGGCAGTACCTAGGCTACGTCGATGAGCTTAAGGACGACAAGAAAATCCTGCTTCTGCCCGGGGAACATGAAGTTGCCGTGCGCCAGTCCGGGTACACCGATTTCGCTCACAAGGTAGTTGTCGAACCACGCAAGAAAACTGTCTTGCAGGTTGTCATGCTGAAGGATCCTCGAAGCCAGTTTCCAAAAGTCACTGCGCAGATCAAGCTGCATGTCACTCCGGAGAGAGCTGCGGTCTTTGTCGATGGCGCCTTTGCGGGGAGTGTCAACGAATTCATGGGTGTAGGACACGGGATGCTCGTAAGCCCCGGGAAACATCTCATCATGATCGCTCTCCCCGGCTATCAGGCTTTTGACACCGAGGTCAGCCTGTTACCCCGCCAGAAAATTACGATCAAGACAGACTTGCTTCCGGGAAGTATTTCGCAGGCGGGACCATCGATCAAGCAAGATTAATCCTGCTTGTCCTACGTGAAAGTGTCGAGCGACGTCATGGGGCCCTTTCTGCGTGACGGATCGCAGCCTCCGAGACCATCATGAGCCAGTCACAATCCCCGGCGAGAGAGTTTAATCCGTGTCATCATCCCCCGCGCCGGATACAGCCATAGCGACCCAATCCTTGTAAATCCGTACATTTCTCTGGACACGCCCGGCGGTCACCCAGGCAGTACTAGCCGGGTACCATTGAGGCTCACCCCACGACGCTGATATTCTGGTGTCTCCACTTCCCACCCTCAGGACTTAAACGTGTATCTGCAAAGGCAGCGAACCATGGACGCCGAAAAACTCCGCGTTTCCCGCGACAAGCTCACACGTGTGTTCCGCTATCTGGAAGCATTGAACGAGCATCGCAATCCCGCAAAACGACAGATTCGCGAACAGCCCTGGAGTTTGTCGCTGCGCGATCTTCCCGAGCATTCTTCCATTCAACGAGGCAACGCGAAGGCGAGCTCTCCAAAGACAAAGAACGGGAAAAGCCAGAATACGGACGACGGGGGCCCGAGCTATATTCTGAAAGTGCAGCGTCCCCGGCTGACTCGCGTACCCGAACCGCCCGAGCAAATTTCCGCATGGCTGAAAGACAGTTGGGATGACCCGTTGAGCGCCTTCGTTGTCGAGGAAACCCTGGAGGAATCCGGGAACAGTGCAGTACCGAGGGTCGTGAAGTTCGCGGACGATCCGGCTCGCACCGCGAGCCTGGAGCGTTGGAGACTTTTACGCGATGAGTGGGTGAAAACGGAAAAGCCTGCTCGCGCAGCGATGAAAATCTTCGAAACCTTTTACGCACTCTACGGCCGCATCGATCGTGAGGCGGAACGCGTCGAGCTCGTCCTCGGAGACGGCATCTTGAGCTGGCGTCGGGTGGAAGGAGGCATCTATCATCCGATCCTCCTCCAGCGCCTCCAATTGCAGTTCGACGCATCCGTCCCTGAATTCACTCTTTCGGAAGCGGACCATCCCGTTGAGCTCTACTCTGCTTTGTTCCAATCGATGAACGATGTGGATGGGCGCGCGATTGGGCGATGCCGCGAGCAATTGGAAGAAGGAGGCTTCCATCCACTTATCAATGGTTCCACTTCCAGCTTTCTGAAGCGGCTGGTCGTGCAGCTATCCCCGCGCGGAGAATTCCTCGAAGACCGCGCGCCGGATGCGGAAGTCGGCGACCCATGCATTGGGCGGGATCCAATCCTCTTCCTGCGCTCGCGCACTTTGGGATTTGCAGCCGCAATTGAAGGCATCCTGGCAGACCTCCGCACGCGCGAAGATCTGCCTTGGTCGCTCCTGAACATCGTGGGAGAAGAATCTTCGATTCCCGATGCAGAAGATGCGCATCTCTCCGCGAGCGGTGCTGTTCAAGCGGATGGCGAAGTGCTGCTGAGCAAGCCAGCCAATCCCGAACAGATTCGAATCGCCCAGCAGCTCGAGGAACACGGCGGCGTTCTGGTGCAAGGCCCTCCTGGCACTGGAAAAACTCACACCATCGGCAATCTTGTCGGCCATTTGCTCGCCCAAGGCAAGAGCGTTCTGGTCACCAGCCACACAACGAAGGCACTGCGCATGGTGCGCCATCACATCGTTCCCGAGCTGCGTCCCCTGTGTGTTAGCGTCCTCGAAAGTGACTTGGACAGCCGCAAACAGCTCGAGAGTGCCGTGGGATCGATCGCGGAAAGGCTGTCACGGGCTGACGCTGGCTCGCTCGAGATGCAAGCGAAGAAACTGGAATCCGAGCGCCTCGACCTGCTGAAGAAGCTCGACGATATCCAAAACCAGCTGACGGAGGCTCGCGCCGACGAGTATCGGGATATTGCCATTGCTGGAAAGTCTTGGTCGCCCGCCGATGCCGCTCGCCAAGTCACGCAGGAAAAAGAAACGTGCGGCTGGATCCCCGGTCCCGTCGCCGCGGTGGCGCCGCTGCCTCTCTCTCCCGGTGAACTAGCCGACCTCTATCGTACGGGTGTTTCCATTTCCCGCGATGACGAGAATGAACTTTCATCTCATCTTCCGGAGCTTCACGATCTTCCGAGAGCGGAAGATTTTGAAGCCAGCGTGAGTGAACGCAATCGTCTCGGTATGGAGGATCTCGATTTGCGCTCCGATTTGTGGGAGCCCGTTGCCGCGCAAAGTTCGCCCGCAGAGATAGAAGGATTAGCTTCCGCTCTGGCTCAGGCCGTCGAGCCTCTTTCCGGCAATGATAGGTGGAAACTCGCAGCGGTGTATGCCGGCAAATACGGCGATGTACATCGCCAGCCTTGGGATCAACTCATCAGCTTCGTACGACTGGTCCATCGAGAAGCCGCAAACACCCAAGAATCGTTCGTCAAGTACGGCCCACAGGCTTCCGATGTTTCCACGGTCAAGGAGCAGGAACGCACTGCCAGTGAAATCTTCGCGCACCTCGAGGACGGCGGCAAGCTGGGTTCCTTGACCTTGTTTACGCACAAGTCTTGGAGCCAATTTCTGGAACAGACGAAAGTGAACAACGCTCGTCCGCGGCTTCCCGAGCATTTTCACGCCCTGCGCCAATACTTCCGGCTCAAGGGCCTTCGCGAGGATCTCGCTGCGAGGTGGGATCGCCAGGTAGCGACTCTCGGAACTCCCCGTTCGAGCGAAATGGGCGAGGAGATTGAGAAAACTTTGATGCAATATTGCGACTCCATCGAGGACTGCCTGGGCTGGCAGGAATGCACCTGGCTTCCGATGCAGCAACGGTTGGAAGACATCGGCTTCCGGTGGGACAAATTCCTCGCTGAACAACCTGCGGTCGTTGGCTCCGATGGGGAGTTGGCACGCATCCACATGGCGGTGACTGATGCTTTGCTGCCCATTCTGGATTCCCGGTTCAAGAAGCTCCGGTTGCTTCAGTTGGAGGAAGAATTTCACGATCTCAAAAGCCGGCTCAAACTTGCAGCCCGCGTAGCGAAAGCATCCAAAGTAATCGGCCAGATTCTAGCAGCGGTCAGCGACGAAGATTCCAACTGCTATCACGAAATGTATGAGCGCCTGCTGGAATTAAAGAGCAAACAAGCGGACCTCGACCTGCGTCGCGCCTTGCTCGCAAAACTTGAGACCGCTGCTCCTGCCTGGGCCGGCGCGATTCGCAATCGCACCGGAATTCATGGCCGAGGCGACCCGCCTCGCGACCCCGTCTTCGCTTGGACTTGGCGCCAGTTAAACGATGAACTCGACCGCCGCGCCAGTGTCTCGCTCGAAGCCCTGCAAGCGAAGAGCGAAAAACTCCGCGAGCAACTTCGCCGCGCGACCGTCGAGCTCATCGATAAGCGCTCGTGGTCCTCGCAAGCGCGTCGCACCTCTTCTCGGCAGCGCCAGGCGCTCGTCGGTTGGCTCGACACCATTCGTCGCATCGGTAAGGGTCACGGAGTCCGCGTTTCCCTTTTGCGCTCCGAAGCGGCGAGAAAAATGAGTGAGTGTCGCGGTGCCGTTCCCGTGTGGGTCATGCCGCTTTCGCGTGTGGTCGAAAACTTTGACCCGCGCACCACGCGCTTCGATGTTGTCATCATCGATGAAGCCAGCCAGAGCGACGTGATGGCGCTGGTCGCCCTGTACTTGGGCAAAACGGTGCTCGTTGTCGGCGACCATGAGCAAGTTAGCCCCTCGGCCGTCGGCCAGGATTTGGGCGTCATTCAAAACCTCATCTTCCAGTATCTCCGGGGAATCCCGAACTCCGATCTCTACGACGGGCAAATTTCAATCTACGATCTTGCACGCCAGTCCTTCGGCGGCACGACCTGTCTTGTCGAACATTTCCGGTGCGTTCCGGAGATCATCCAGTTCAGCAATATGATTTCCTACGACGGCCGCATCAAGCCTTTGCGCGACGCGAGCCGCGTACACCTGCGGCCACATACCATCGCGCATCATGTCTCCGGGTCCACGCGCGACGGCAAGGTCAATCGCCAGGAAGCCCTGACCGTCGCCTCGCTCCTTGCAGCCGCGATGGAGCAGCCCGAATACAAGAAAAATGACGCGGGCCAGCCTCTAAGCTTCGGAGTGGTTTCTCTGGTTGGCGACGAGCAAGCCATCGAAATCGACAATCTAGTCCGTGCGCACGTCTCGCCCGACCGCTACGAACTCCATCGCGTACTCTGCGGAAACGCCGCGCAATTCCAGGGAGACGAGCGCGACGTCGTGTTTATCTCGCTGGTCGACACCGCCGAGCGCGGTTCTCTTTCGCTCCGCGATCAAGAACTTTTCAAACAACGCTTCAACGTCGCCGCTAGCCGCGCCCGAGACCAGATGTGGATCGTTCATTCGCTCAGTCCGCACAACGACTTGAAAGCGGACGACCTTCGCCGGCAATTGATTGAGCACGGGGAAGACCCCGCGCGGCTCATGCGCGCGCTGGAAGAGAAGGAAAAGCGCACACCATCAAACTTCGAACGAGAAGTCATGAAGCGTCTCGCGACCGCAGGGTATCGGGTCACGCCGCATTGGAGGATTGGAACTTTCCGAATCGATCTCGTCGTCGAGGGAGATGGCAAACGCCTGGCCATCGAGTGCGACGGTGATCGCCATTATCCACTCGAAAAACTCCCCGAAGACATGGCCCGGCAATCAGTCCTTGAACGCATGGGTTGGATCTTCACGCGCATTCGAAGCTCGGAGTTTCTCCGCAACCCTGCTCGCGCGATGAAGCCCGTCTTTGAGAAGCTGCAGATGCTGGAGATCCCGCCTGCAGGTAACTCCGCGGGCGCTGAACCTGCGGAGCCTCCTTCACATGATGTGCTCGACCGCGTCATTCGTCGCGCAGAGGAACTTCGCAAGAATTGGTCAAAAACGAATGGAGCAGCCTCTCGCTCGTCCTCCCGGGCTTCGGCGGCGGCCGCAGTCTAGCCAAGGCGCACACGCTGGCCTTACCTCACGCGGGCGCCGAGCAGAGGACAAACAGGCCTACCAAGTTCCGTGCCGATGATGTGTACGTTCGTGTTCCGCCTTCTGCACAAGCCTCTCCTACACAGACATCTAGCGAGGTAAAACTGCCGGACCATCCGATTATCCGGCGGAAAGGTCCCCGGCTGGTGGGGAATTGTCGATCACAGCCCCTGCTTATTTAAGGAACATCGAAAAGGAAAAAAAGGAGAAAAAATCTTGGTACCAGTACGTTTTCCTCGAGTCGCCTGGGAGAACGAGGCCACAGGGGAAGTGCGAAGAATAGGAGCTTGTAGCCCCATACCGTCCGGTCAATCGACGTAGACTCTCTCAGTGGAACTCGTACGAAAGGCCGACTCTTTCACTTCCGAGGGCGCGTTAATCAGGCATGCGGCGCAAGAGCCGGTCTGCTGACTCACGGCAGCCCATCTCGGGCATTACGACATCAGTTACCAGAGTTACCAGAAGATCGAGCGCTTCACGAGATACGCTGCAATTGACGCATCAGGACATCGGCGAATCGAGAAGCTCGCGCACTTTTTTCGCCAAAGCATCTCGTGTGTAAGGTTTTTCCAGAAGTGGGCATCCCGCTTCGAGTGCGCCTCGTTCAATACACGCGTCATCCGTGTATCTAGTTGTATAGAGCACCTTCATCTCAGGCCTTACTGCTGTTAGTGTTTCTGCAAGAACACGACCATTCATCCCCGGCATCATCATGTCGGTGATCAGCAAGGGTATCGGTCCTCCGTGTCGCTCTGCGGTGCGAATCGCTTCAACGGGGTGCCCAGAATCCAGCACGGCATACCCCAATCCGTCCCTACCGAAAATTCCGTGTGACCATGGCGGATGTCTTTCCTCCAAACGAACCGCAAGCTCCAGCGGTGTGCGGCCTGCTTGAGGCTGGTGAACGAAATTCGCCGATGCTCGCCTGTGCAAGGGAGCGCACAGATTTCAAAGCGCCAAGGATAGCCAGCGCGCAGCCTAGTAGATTCGGGCTCTCTTAGGCAGCCCGTCGTTCGTAGCGGTGGTGCAGTCCACCGACCTGCGGTAGCGCCACGACGGACCCCGCTTCCGGCGGCTGAATCGCTCGTGGCTCCGGTGAGTCCTTGCCCAACGATAGATGTGTTCGCGATCGGTGATAGTAATCGAAATACGAATGGAGGGTTCGACGTAACGACCTTTCCTGGAACACGATCACATGATCGAGGCACTCGCGACGAATCGATCCAATCACTCGCTCCACATAGGCTCGCTCCCAAGGCGAGCGCGGTGCAGACAGAACTTCGCAGATGCCCATGTCTCGCACCTGTTCTTGGAAGTCATTGCCAAAGATTGTATCGCGGTCGCGCAGCAGGTAGTGCGGGAGCTGGTCAAAGGGAAAGGCCTCCCGCAGTTGCTGTCCGGTCCACTCGGCAGTTGGGTGGGCGGTCACATTGAAGTGCAGAATGCGACGCCGGTCATGGGCCAGAACTAGAAACACATAGAGGATTTGGAAACGGATCGTGGGCACGGTGAAGAAGTCGATGGAGACCAGCTGCTGGGCATGATTCTCCAGGAAGGTGCGCCAGGTCTGAGACGGCGGTTTGCGGCTGCGCACCAAGTATTTGCTGACGCTGCTCTCCCCGATGTCGACGCCGAGTTTGAGCAGTTCGCCATGGATGCGGGGTGCACCCCAACTGGGATTCTCCTGGCACATCTTACGGATCAGATCTCGGCCTTCGCGCGAAATGAGCGGTCGTCCGGGTTGGCCGTGCCGCACCTTCCAGGTCCAGAACCGCCGAAAGCCGGCACGATGCCAGGCAATGACCGTTTCTGGCTTGACGATGGCCAGCGCCGAGCGCCAGTCGCGCCAGAAACGGGACAGCCAGATCCACAACAGGCGGTCCCCCGAGGTCAATCTCGGACGTTTTGCAGCGGACCTCTGAAGCACGCCGATTTGGTGGCGCAGCGCCAAGTTCTCAAGTTCAATGGCAGCACGTGAACGGAAGAGCGAGGACAAAGTTGCGAGCAGTAGGGTGAGAGAAATGAGCATCGGCGAGGATTATGAAAGAATATAACCCCATCCGCATCAGACATTTCGAGATTTTTGAGAGGCACAGATTCTGGAAGCAGCTTCTCAGCGCTGGCACACTTCGCGGAAGAGCCCTTCAACATCCCGAAAATGTGGAACTCATCTGCCGCGTAATTCCTGTTGGCACCACTTGACCTCCACCCCAGAATCGCTCGCCAATGCTTGGAACGATTCTCGGATATTTGATCGCGTTGCTTCTGCTGGCGGGGTTCGGAATCGCGATCGTGATTTGGATTCTGAACGAATTCGAAATCACTCGATTCACGACTCAATTCGCGGTCGGAACTTCTTGCGTTCTCGTTGGTTTGGCTTTCACTCTGGGCCTTGGCGGATACATTGTGGATACAAAAACTTATAATCTACCGGTGTTCCTGTGGCTCTCCGGCTCTGCTGGGCGCTAAGACCGTCAGCCACGAGGGTTTTGCGGGTAGTGAGCTGTTTGAAACGACGCGGGCCTGGCTCGCTTTACTTCTCAGCTGCAGCAGCTTTGCGTGCGATCAGCAAGAAACCTTTGGCGGTGGCATCCTTCTGAAGGGCGGCGAGATGCGCGCGGCCCGTGGAGCGATCGCCAGACTTCATTTCCACTTCGCCCATGCCAAGGCGGGCTTCCAACTGAATACCGGTGAGGTTTTGTTTCGTGGCGTCAGCCAGGACGGACTGGATTGATTTCTTGGCTTCGGAGACGTCAGCAGGAGCGCCAGAACTTGCACCAATGATCCCAGCTTCGACAGCCACGCGAAGGCGAATGTTTGTGTCCCCGCCTTTGTGCGTGAGCGCGGAGGCTTTGTCAATGGCCGCATGCGCATCTGTTGTTTTGCCTTGGGCGGCGAGGGCGCGGGCCAGGACGTAATACGCGACAGCTGCATCATCTACGTTGTTCAAATTCTCAAGTTGCTGGGCCGCTTCCCGCGCGGTGGATTCCGCGCTGGTGAACTGTTTTTCCTCGATGGCCAACTCAGCCAGTGAAAGCTGGGTCTCGCCAATCGTGCGCGGCTCGCCAAGTTCCTTACGAATTTGGAGAGACTGCTCGTCACTCTTGCGGGCGGCGGCAAGATTGCCCTGGTGCGCATAAACTTCCCCCATGAGATAGAGCGCGTAGGCGGTGAGGCTCTTGTTTCCCATTTCGTGAGAGGTGGCCAGGGCTTGCTCTTGTTTTTTGCGCGCCTCGTCGAGTTTTCCTTCGTCCACCAAGATGATGCCAGTGTTCTCGAGGGTACCGACCACTCCGCGCTTATCGCCGATCTCTTGAAAGTCGGCCATGGCCTCCGCGAGCATTTTTCGCGAACCAGGCAGATCCAGCTGATCGCGAAGAACCCCGGCAAGGTTGTTAAGCACCATGGCTTGCGATTTCTTGTCTCCAATCTTTTTCGTGGTGGCCAAGGATTCCTCGTAAGTCTTGCGTGCTCCGGCAGCGTCACCTTGCTCCATCAGAACCACGGCGATGTTATTGAGCGCGCGAGCGGAGTTGCCGCCGTCTCCGGCCGAATCAAAAATTTTCTCAGCTTCCTCGCAGGTGGCAATGGCTTCCTTGGGCTTTCCGACATAGCGCAGGGAGGAGCATTCGGAAATGCGGGCTTGGGCAGCGAGCAGACGGGCGCCCTGGGAATCGGCGGTGGCGACAGCCTTTGCTGCGGACGCCGCTTGTCTCTTGTAGTCGCCAAGCGACGCAGCGGCCACAGCGTCCGAAAGATCAATCCGCGCGTCTTCGGCGGCAGGTGAAGGAAGCTTTCTAAGCGAGTCCAAGGTCGCCTGCGCGTCTTTCCCCTTGCCAGCCGAAGTCTGCGCCGATGCCAGCCGCAGGCCGTAATCGAGATTGTCGGGGAAAAAATCGAAAAGAGTGCGGTAGGTTTCGACGGCCTTGGCGCGATCGTTCGTGAACTCTCGGTATTGCCCCTCCATCCAGAGACGATCTTCGCGGGGAAAACTGCCAGAGAGATCGGAAGCTTTCTTGGCTTCCTCTTTCGCATTGGCGTCGTAGCCGAGTCCTTTCCAGGCGACGGCAAGGGCTGAATGCGCCAGAGCATACTGGGGCTCAACTTCGACGGCTTTTTGAAACAAGTCGCGCGCGCTCCGATAGTCGAACTGGTGAAGCCTTTGCAATCCTTCCGAGTAATAGCGGGCGGCGTCACGATTCCGGGGAAGCGTGGCTTTTACGGCCAGCGCCTGGGCCGGCGAAACTTCGCCAACGCCTAGTTTTTCGCGAAGGATCGCGCCCGCACGGCCAATCAGATCGTCGACCTGCGCTTCATCGCCTTTGACGGAAGCCACGCCGAGAACCTCGCCGACGCGGGTATCCTGGAGACGCAAATCAACGCGAATCTGTCCGCCACCCAGAGGGACGAATGAGCCAAGAACGATCTCATCAGCATTCAGGTTCTTGCGAATTTTTTCCAGTGTCTCCTGGCCGTAGCTGTCCGTTTCCGGCAACGAAAGACTGATTTTCATGCGCGCGACGTTTTCTCCCGGAATGGCGCGCAGTTGCTCGCCGGCGGCCAGCTCTGTGGTGAGCATCTCGGCGAGCGCCGTGGAAAGCCAGGCTTCCTCCTGGCGCTGGGAGATATTCTTAAACCCCAGAACTGCGACGGAGCGCCGCGGCTTGATTTTCGAGCTGCTTGATGCAGGAGCGCCATGCAGGAAACGATCGCCCAGCCCGCCAAGATTCAGACCCAGTGCTAACCCGACAAGAAGCAGGAGACCTGCGGCAGCGCCCACGGTCGCAAACAGGGTGAACCGGTGGGCAGACCGTTTTGCAGGCGCACCGGTGGTCGCGCTCTCCAGTGCCACAAGTAATTCGCGAGCCGATTGATAACGTTGGGTTGGGTCCTTCTCGAGGGCCTTTAAGATTATGTTTTCGAGTGCCGGTGCAATTCGGCGGTTGCGGCTGCTCGGAGGGTCGGGCGACTGATGAAGGATGGCGCCTATCAACTCGGCGTTCTGTGACTGACGGAAAGGCCGCTGGCCGCTGACCATCTCATAGAGCACCGCGCCAGCGGCGTAAATATCACTGCGATTATCAACCGGAAGTCCGCGCAATTGCTCAGGAGACATGTAGGGCACTGTGCCGGATACCGTATCTGTTTTGGTCGTGACGCTCACCGTGAGATCCACCTCTTGTGGAAGTTGCAGGAGACGAGCGAGACCAAAATCCAGGATTTTCAAACGACCATCCGGCGTAATCATCAAGTTGCCGGGCTTGAGGTCACGGTGGATCACCCGGTGTTCGTGCGCGGCCGCCAGCCCCTCTGCCAATTGCGTACCTAGACGCACGATTTCCGTTTCCGGTAGAGGTCCTTGCTTAAGCTTGTCGCTCAGGACACTACCGGCAATGAGCTCCATTGCCAGGAAGTCCACGTCGTCCTGAGTGCTGAATTCGTGAACCGTTTCGATGTTTGGATGGTTCAGCTTGGCGAGTGCCAGGGCTTCCTTGCGGAATTGCCTGCGCGCGGCCTCATCGGATAGCGTTCCAGCCCGTAGGATCTTGAGGGCCACATCGCGGTCGAGCTGCTGATCATGGGCGCGGTAGACTTCACCCATTCCACCAGCGCCAATCTTTTCGACAATCAGATAATGGCCGAGCGTCTGGCCAATCATGAGGCGAGGAAAACCTCTGGACACGCATATTAGGCCTCGCTGCAAGGTCAAGTCAAGGCTCGCCATGGAGGGTGTTCGGGCCGGTAGGGTACCTGCCAGGAGCGGCATCGCAGCCGGGAGTTTGTCAGATTCTTGAGTCATCTCGAAAAGAATCTCCCGGCCGATCAGGATGTGCACCTGATCATGGATAACTACTGCACGCATAAGAGCGCCGAAGTGCAACGCTGG
>DATDGB010000042.1:0-1629 GCA_036522305.1 Candidatus Acidiferrum sp.
ACGGCATCACAAGTCCGGCTAGGGTCGGGAAGGATCGTTTCATACATCACTCGGAGTGCTGCGTATACACAAATGGGCATCAACCGTTCCAACCTAACTCCTAATTTTCAGCAATATTATCAATAGCTTGGACTGAACGGATTGTTCGCCCCCCTAAATTTTCATATCAACTGGAAGAAATGCCGTACTGGGTTTGACCTGCTCCCCTAAATCCGCACAAACCTGAGTATGATTTGGCATTTAGAAAGGGGGAGAAGCATGACCAGGACGAGGCACACAGAGGCGGAGATCATCGCCGTGCTTAAGCAGGTGGAGGCGGGACGGAAAGCGGAGGATGTGGCACGGGAAGCGGGCGTGTCCAAGCACACGATTTACGCCTGGAAAGCGAAGTATGGCGGGATGGAGGTGAGCGAGGCGCAAGAAGTGAGGCAGTTGCGGGAAGAGAATGGGCGACTCAAGAAGCTGGTGGCGGATCTGAGCTTGGACAAGGACGCGTTGCAATCGGTGATCCGAAAAAACGGATGGAGCTCGCAGTCATGAAGGCGGCTGTGGGGCAAGTGCGCCAGGAGTATGCCTTCAGCCAGCGGCGGGCCTGCCGACTGCTGACGATGCCGGTATCGAGTTATTGCTATCAGACCAAGCGCAGCGATGAAGGGTTGCGGTTGCGCCTGGTGGAACTGGCGCGGGAGAAGCCGCGGTTCGGCTATCGGCGCTTGCATGTTTTGCTGCAACGCAAGGGAGAGACGGTGAATCACAAGCGCGTGCATCGGGTGTATCGGGAGGCGGGATTGAGTATTCGGCGCAAGAAGCGCAAGCACTGTGTGCGGACCGGACAGCCGCTGCGGGCCTGCACCGCGGCCAATCAGGAGTGGGCGCTGGACTTCGTGCACGACGCAGTGGAAAGCGGGCGAGCGATCCGCGTGCTGAGCGTAGTGGACGCGTATACGCGGGAGTGCCTAGCGCTGGAGGTGGACACCAGCTTCGCGAGTCGACGCGTGACGCGGGTGTTGGAGAGGATTGTGGCGGAACGAGGCGTGCCGCAGTCGATTCGCTGCGATAACGGGCCGGAGCTGACGAGCCGGCATTTTCTGGCGTGGTGCATCGACCGGAAAATCGAACTGGTACACATTCAACCGGGGCGGCCGATGCAGAACGGACGGGTGGAAAGTTTTAACGGGCGGATGCGGGAGGAGTGCTTGAACGTGAGCTGGTTCGGGAATCTGTTCGAGGCGCGGGAGAAGATCGCTGCGTGGCGACGCGAGTACAACGAGGAGCGGCCCCACAGCAGCCTGGGATACCGAACGCCGGAAGAATTCGCGCGCGAAGCCGGCGGGGAAAAGGGCTGTGGAAAAGGCGCTGCGTGGAAAAGTAAAAACAACTTTTCCACTACGCTTGGGAATCCCGCCCAAGGCGCGGGATTCCCACTTTCCCACAGCCCCGGCGGCGACGGTCCATCCACCGGCGAGCAGGCGAACGGCGCAGATGTCGTACTATGACGTGTGCGGAGAATGGGGGCAGGTCAGTAGCGCAGTCACTCCTGGCTGTCCTCCTTGAGACAAAAGGTCGCAATCTGAGATTCGCAGAAATGCACCCCCCTCACCCCAGAGCAAACCCCAAGAAAATGAACTC
>DATDGB010000043.1:0-25834 GCA_036522305.1 Candidatus Acidiferrum sp.
CGCGGGAACTAAAAGCGGTGGCTATCCAGCCGAGGAGATGCCGGAGCGACACGATCATGGCAAGAATTTTAGCGGAAAAGACCGAACCAAGCTTTGCGCCAAGTCATTCATTTCGCAGGTGTACGACCTTTTGGCGAGGGACACCCCAGGATCTGAGTCCAATCCGTGTCCTCGACCCGGGCGGCCTCGTCGTGAACGGCGGCAATGGCGGCTTGCAATTGGTAAGGGCCGACGGCGCCCTTAGGTAACGTGGCCGAGAGGCCCGCGACTCCCTCGGCGATCTGCTGGCGATCCCAGAGAGAACGGTCTTGCTGCGACAGCGGGATCAACTCGCCTTCGGCATTTGTTCGAGCCTGGCGGCGGGCGTCGGTCAGCAACATGAGCGCGAGTCATTCAAAGGATTGTCGGAGTTACCCACTCGCTGGAACGTGATGTTCGCGAGGCTTTGGTCACTTCTGATGATTGTACTCGGCGTCCTTCTCATGTTGTACACCGAGTAACATGGTTACGATCGCCCGCTTTGTAACAAGTGCGATGGGCCAAGTAGAAATCTTCTCTGTCGCTCATCAGTTACCCCCCGGAAATACCCAATTCACACCCCTGAAATATCTCTGTAATCTGCTGCGGTTGACACTTACGGCATGGTAAAAACCCCCGTCCTGGTTCACGACTGCGACAATCCACTTGCTGCCACCGACCGCTTCCGCGTAGGAATGGCGCAAACTCTCGAAGATGTCATTGAATGCCAGCGCCTGCGATATCTCGTTTTCAATTGCGAAATGGGCGAGGGGCTGGACAGTTCCGCCAGCACGGGATTGGACCGCGACCGCTTCGACTTTATCTGTGACCATTTGATGGTGCACGACGCGGCCACCGGACATCTTGCTGGAACCTACCGCATGCAGAACGGCTACCGCGCCAAGGGAAACCTTGGCTACTACGGCGAGGGTTTCTTTGATTTCGGCCCATTCGAAAGCCTCCGCGCTGAAGTCCTTGAGCTTGGAAGGGCCTGCGTCCGCGAGGAGTACCGCAACACCAACGTTCTCCATATGCTCTGGAAAGGGATTGCAAAGTATGCAGAGAGCTGCAGGGCTAGTTACCTCATCGGGTGCAGTTCCCTGTCCTCCCAAAATGAAAATGAAGGAATGGCCCTCTACGAAGTTTTGCGAGAAAAATATCTTGTGGAGCCGTCTCTCCGGACCAAGCCTGTAGAGGGGCGCGAATGCAAATCGAACGGTTCGAACCAAGCGCCACCACGCCCGCCGCGCCTGCTCCGGGCCTATCTGGATATTTCCGCGCGTGTCTGCGGACCTCCCGCGATTGACCGCGAATTCAAGACCATCGATTTCCTTACGCTAGTCGATTTGAAAGTCTTGCCCGATCGCGTGAGAACGCGGTTTTTCTAGTCCCGCACCTAATATTAACCACTTTGCTCTGCGATGCCGCTTGAAGGCCATTCGTGTACGCACCTTAAATGGACGACAATGCGGCGTCGAGCGCCTGCAGGGTCTTCGCGGAATCGGATAGTTTGCCTCGCGCGAAATCGCGTGTTCCGCCGCCCTTACCGCCTATTTTTTCCAGGGTTTGTTTGAGAAGGACACTCATGTCTTGGCCGGCCGAGGGGTGCTGTGCAAACAGCAGGTGGCCACCATCTGCCGCGGCCAAAAGGGCAATCGCTTTTTCGGTTTTTGTGAATGCGGCGGCAAAGAAGCCGAGGTACTCGGCCGGAACTCCTTCGAAAACACGAGTAACAACGCGGAAGCCATTGGTGCCGGGCGTCACAGTCTGCAATGCCAGCGTGGCCTCCGCTTCTGCGAGCCGCTCTTGCGCCGCACGGAGACTCTTAAAGTTTGCGTCGCGTTCCGCCACCACTCGCGCAGCGGAAGTGGCGATATCCTCTGGAGCGCCGCTCAATTGTTCGGCGGCCCGCCGCAATAATTCAAAATCACGGCGCGCCAGCCGTTCCGCTCTCCCGCCGCACACAAATTCAACGCGCCAATCCTGCCGAACTTTCGTGCAGCGCCGCACCAATACGACGCCGATCTGCCCCGTGCTCTTTACATGTGTGCCGCCGCACGGCTGTAAATCCGCCGCCTCGATTTCTATGGCACGAAGGATGCCGCTACGATCTACCTCTTTTCTTACGCCAACCTGCGACAACTGGTCTGCCGTCCCGTAGCGCACGTTCACCGGCCGATTCTCGAACACAACCTGATTCGCAAAGCGCTGGGCGCCCTCCAGAATTTTTTCCGTCGGTTCCGGTCCCCGCAAATCAATCGTGCAGAGATCCTCGCCAAGATGGAAAGAGACGGTGGGCAAACCGAACCGTTCCTGAAACATGGCGGAGAGCAGATGCTGCCCGGTGTGCTGCTGCATATGGTCGAACCGCCGCGGCCAGTGGATGCAACAGTTCACGTCCGGACCGGAAGGTTTCCGGTCGACGAGGTGCAAGATTTCGTCGCCTTCATCGCGTACGTCGAGCACATTGGCATCCCCGATCTTGCCCAGATCGTTGGGCTGACCTCCTGAGGTCGGGTAGAACGCCGTGCGATCGAGCATCAGCCCCCACACCGTTCCCGTGATGCCGGCGCTCAAATTCGGCGGAAGCACCTCGCAGTACACCACGCGAGCCTCGAATTCCTTCTCATAAGCATCGTCGTAATAAAGTCGGTACGTTGTCACGTGGTTACTCCGTTTGCGTGGACTGCAGCGCAAGCTGCCAGGCTTCGGTGTATTTGTACCCGGTGCCCGTATTAAAAAGCACCACTGTTTCTTCCGGCTTGATCCACCCAGACGCCACGAGCTTTCTCGCCGCAATCACGGTCGCGGCACCTTCGGGCGCCGCAAAGATTCCTTCCAGCGAAGCGAGTTCCCTGCCCGCATTCAGCATTTCGTCGTCGGTCACAGTCAGCGCGGTGCCCTTCGTCTGCCGAAGCATACTCAAGATCAAAAGATCGCCCAACGGTCCTGGAACTCGCAGCCCGGACGCAATCGTCGCCGCGTTCGCAAAAAACTGTGCCGAATTCTGATGCGCTTCCCAGGCCCGCACAATCGGCGCGCAACCTTCCGCCTGCACCGCCACCATGCGCGGCCGCCCTGCCCCGATCCAACCCATCTCTTGCATCTCATCGAACGCTTTGCACATCCCAATCAACCCGACGCCGCCTCCCGTGGGATACAGAATCACATCCGGCAGCTTTCCGCCGAACTGCTCCCACAACTCGTACCCCATCGTTTTCTTGCCCTCGATGCGGTACGGCTCCTTCAGCGTGGACACGTCGTACCATCCTTCGCGGTCCTTGTGCTCGGCCACGTACTTCCCGCAATCCGAAATCAACCCGTTCAGCTTTATGACCTTTGCCCCAAACGCTTGGCATTCCATTACGTTCGCGGCTGGCGTGTCCGCAGGTATCACGATCACCGCCGGAATCCCCGCAGCCGCGGCATAAGCCGCAAGCGCCCCGCCCGCATTGCCTGCCGTGGGAGCTGCCAGCGCCCTCGCCCCAAGCTGCTTGGCGCGCGAGACCGCCGTTGTCATCCCGCGCGCCTTAAACGAACCCGTGGGATTCAATCCTTCGTCCTTGACGTACAGACGTTGCAGGCCCACATGTCCACAACGCATGGACGCGCCAAGACGCTCCACATGGACCAACGCCGTCATCCCTTCGCCCAGCGTCACTGGCGCATCATTCGGCAGCACTTCCGCGTAGCGCCACAGCGTGGGCGGACGGCTCTTCAGGTTCTCGAGCGTCAGAGTGGCGGCCGCGCGCCTCAAATCGTAGCGCGCCAGCAGCGGCTTGCCGCAAGTGCAAAGGTGCTGCTCTATCGACGCGTCATACTTCTTTCCGCACGCCGAGCATTCTAGCTCGACGACATTCAAAGGGGTGCTCATCACCGTAAAAGTCTAGCACAAGCCTTTTTTTGCCCATTCATTCTCAGCCCCGCCAATATGGCTCCGCAATGTGACTCAGACGCATAACTCACGCGCGATTTGCGCGAACCCCAACCGCTACAATCGGAGTCGCTGGAAAAAAATCGCTTCTTGCGAATGGGAGATCAACATGCAATTTAATTTGCAGCAGACCATAGCGCTTCTCTCTCGCACTCCCGCCACTCTCAACGCACTCTCGCGTGATCTTCCGGAAGCGTGGACACTCCGCAACGAAGGGGAAAACACTTGGAGCGCGTTCGATGTCGTAGCCCATCTCATTTACGGCGAACGCACGGATTGGATGCCGCGCGCGAAGATCATTCTGCAATTTGGCGAGAGTCGCGCCTTTGAGCCCTTCGATCGCCAAGGTCACGTACTAGAGAGTCAAGGCAAGTCGCTCGCTCAATTACTGGACGAATTTGCGCGGCTACGCTCAGAGAGCCTGGACCGACTGCGTGCTTTGAATCTGCAGCCTGAAGACCTCCAGCGGCGCGGACGCCATCCTGCGTTCGGACCAGTGACTCTCTCGCAGCACCTGGCGTCCTGGACCGCTCATGACCTAACTCATCTCCACCAAATCTCCAGGATCATGGCCCACCAATACCGCCAAGCCGTCGGCCCGTGGCGCGCCTACCTCGGCGTCCTCCAATGCGCCGGCCACAGCGCTCCTTGATGAACTTTTCAAACCGCCGCACGGGATCGGATTTTCAATCCGCGCCGTCTTTGCCAAGAACCCAGGCCAGTGCCTCGTCGCGATCCCGAAACACGCGAGTTTTTTCTTCCCCCTTCATTTCGCGAAAGATCTGGAACATACGGGCCATGCCATAAACTAAGCTGCTGGTTGCTACGATCGCCAGGCGGGGGTTGGTTGAGAGGGTGTTACTCTCGGCTACCCTCCGCACATCCTCACTGCTGAGTTTAAGCTTGGTGACCTGCGTCACATCTAATAGCTGAGCGAAGCTGGGGTCAAAATCGGGATCCTTGTCCAGCTTTTCCTGATGCGCCCATATTTCGGGCAAGGTGATGACCCCCGACGCCGTGCTCGTTATCAAACGGCGCTCCTTGTCGATCTCGTAGTAGTTCGCCATGCGAGCGGTCTTGCCTAGGCTAACATGAGGATATTTGTTTCAATTTTTCCCATTTTCAGTTTCTGATTTCAAATTTCTAGTTTCGCTTTCCACCCTGGGCACGACTCTCTGCTAGACTATGCGCCCATGAAAACATTCCTCGTTCGAACTCTTTGCCTGGTGTTGTTCCTGGCGCCCCTCGCAGCCGCGCAGGATGTCATTCCCCTCTACCCCGGCAAGGCGCCTGGCTCGACGCAAGAGAACTATCCTGAGAAACAGTACTTCTCGAAACTCTGGGACACCGAAGTCGTCGCCAACGTGACCAAGCCCAGCCTGACAGTTTTCAAGCCTTCTCCGGAGTTGAGAAACGGCACCGCCGTGGTGATCTGCCCGGGCGGCGGCTTTATGGCCCTCTCCATCAATAGCGAGGGCAACGATGTCGCTAAGTATCTGGCCGCGAAAGGTGTGACCGCCTTTGTGCTCAAGTACCGTCTCGCGCACACCGGCGAGGACGCCACCCAGGAATTTACAGCACTGTTTGCCGACAAGCAGAAATTTCGAGAGATATTGGACAAGGTCGTTCCCCTGTCCATCGCCGATGGGCTGGCGGCGGTCACCTACGTCCGGCAACACGCCTCGGAATGGGGCGTTTCTCCCGACCGCGTCGGCACTATCGGATTCTCCGCCGGCGGAACAGTCTCTGCTGGAGTTGCCCTCGGTTACGCGCCGGAAGGCCGTCCCGCCTTCGCAGCCCTGATCTATGCTGCCGGAGGCAGGTTTAAGGATTCTCCCGTTCCAGCCGATGCGCCGCCTGTGTTTGTCGCCGCTGCCACCGATGACAATCTCGGACTCGCTCCCGACAGCATCGCTTTATACGAAAAGTGGACCAGCGCTCACAAACCGGCCGAACTGCACATGTACGCGAAAGGTGGCCACGGCTTCGGCATGCGAACGCAGAACCTCCCTACCGATCATTGGATCGACAGGTTCGCAGACTGGCTGGAGCTACAAGGCTGGTTGAAGAAGTGACTACCACCACTTGGTAGCGGTGGGCCGCCATGGCCGGAGCGGGAATGTGTAAGTGTCCGGTTAGCGCTCATCAGGACTTAGCCGTGCCAGTTCGTTCTTCGCTACTCGTGCAGCACTACGTTCAAGAGAGAAGTATTGATCTGAAGACCGCCGTTGAACTTGATGAAACCCAGCTTCCGGAATTTGTTCATAAAAAAATTGACTCGTGAGCGCGTCGTCCCGATCATCTCCGCCAGCGTTTCTTGAGACACCTTGGGGAGGACTCCATGGGGTTGGTCTTCTTTCCCGTAACGGGCAAGCAATAGAAGGGTACGAGCGAGCCGCTTCTCGCTGGAGTTAAACAGCTGATCGACCAAGTCCTCCTCGATTCGAATATTCCGCGCCAGCATGAACCTTATGAACCGGTCGGAGAGGGCAGGCTCCTCGTGAAGCACCTTGAACATCTCTTTCTTCTCAACCAAGAGCACAGTGCTGGGCGTTATCGCGGTAGCCGTTCCCATGCGAACAGGCTGGCCTGCCAGACAGCCCTCACCAAAGAAGTCGCCCGGTCCTAGAATCCCCACGACTGCTTCTTTGCCGACCTCATTAACGACGGTGAGTGTCACACCGCCGCTCTGTAAGTACATTACGCTCTTGGCGGCATCACCCTGAGCGTAGACGACCTCCGCTTTTTTAAACTCTGTGACTTTTCTCGCCACGCCAGCCGAGTCGAGAAAAGCTTGGGCATCGAATGCAAGCTTCTGCTTGAGTTTTTTGTTGGATTTGATGCTGCTTGACCTCGCGATTGTTCTCATACAAAACCACCGCTTGACCATGAGTCTAGCAGAATAATTCGTCTCAAAGCAAGATTCGCGATGGGCTAGTACTAGGCTGGTATTAGTGCAGTTTGAATCGGCTGTTCCGCCGGTATGACCCCAAATTGAGGGTCGCTACTTCTTCGATAGCTCGCCCTTGAAATGACTTTCAACATCTTCACGGCTAAGCGGATTTCCTGCTTTCGTCAATACGACCGAATACACGATCTCATTCCCGGCGATCTGCGCGGTGATAAATGCCACGTCTTCCGGCAGTTCTTGGTAGATGAATTTCACCTTCCTGCCGTCTTCAAGTTTCTTGGTCCACTCTTCGTCCGGCATATTCGAAGCTCCTCTCGCGAGCTCAGTCTACGTCGTGAGTAATCGGGGATGGACCGGGAGCTGCTTGTGATAACCTTCGAATTCATCCGATCCCGACCCCTGTCATTCGTACCGAAGTGTCTGAGGTTCTCCTCATGCCGGATCATACTCGGTGGCGTCGTTCCTATAACAACGCTTTGCACGCATGTGGTAACAAGACCGATCAGGAACGCAAGGCTGATCTTGCGATCAGCGCTTGCGTTCAACGTCTGTTGGAGATTACCCCAAAAGAGACTTCAGAACGCGGAGAAATCAGCACAGCACTCAGCGATCTGAGACTGCTCAGGATTCTATATGAAAGATATCGTTGAGTCGGCCGGACCGTCCAAAGTCCGCATAAGTCGGATTACCCCGACAAGTTCCTCGGATGGCCTGGGCGAGCGTGGCATTTCGCAGGTGGGGAAGCGTGGCGAATTCGGTGTTCGTCACGCTTCTCAGGGGTAGGAAGAGTGCATCTGATGCTGGCGAATCTTCCCTGGCGTCAGCTACAAGAGCGCGCCCAGAAGATTCAGGGAGACAAGAAGCACGATGGAAGGGATCTTCTCACAAAGTCATTGCGTCGCGCAGTTCAATACAGCACATAAACTTCCTAGCAGCGGGCCCGCTAAGACTGCAATCGCGGCTAGGTTTTGCCTTGCAGAAAGGGCAGACTAGGTACCTTCCGTCGCCTTCACCCTCACTGCCGCCCCCCAGGGTTGGCTCTTCAGGCCAGAACATGTATTGCACGGATCAGGCTGGCCTGATCCGCTTCGACCCCACCGGCGCGGCCTGCACCAATATAAGCGGCCCGCTCCAGTAGAGCTATTTTCCTGGATGTTGTCGTTAGCCTCTTTGTTCTGGTGGATTTGATTTCGACTCCGCCCTCCGACTACTTTTCCTTCGAGTTTCTACTTCCCGATTTCAAAAACGATGCACATTTTTCCACAGTCTTAGCACTGACGAGCACGGCCTCGAAGTTTGTAGAATAGGCCAGACTTTACCTCTTAGGGGGAGATCCGTGCTGATTGCTACAGTGTCCCGGGGCAAAAATCGCGGAACTCGTCTGCTTCCCCATCGATTCAAGGACGACCGTTACCGCGTCCAACTGGGAAAAGAAGGCCCCTATATTCCCATCACCGATTACCGCGATATCGCCTCTTACCTTGCCAATGGCTATTCTCTTCACATGAGCGACAGAGCCGAGAGTCAAACTCCAACTCTGATCAGCCCGGAATCCATCCGTGGATGGAGCAGGACTTCCCAAGATTGTTTCTTTATCACTCGCTAAGAGCGGCTGGCCGCCCCAATGTAGTGGCCGGTCTGCAGACCGGGGCCTTGTCCACTCCCTGGGCGGCCGCCCCACTCTTCATTTCTGCTTTCTAGTTTCTGCCTTCTAGTTAGTTCTTCCACCCCACAGTGAGCTCTACCCCTTGGTTTTCTTCCCTTTGCAAAATCTTTCGAACAAAATGATGGCAATTCGCCAGACTCTAGTACTATAAATGTATTTAACCTATGAAGTAATTAGTGCTAGGATTAGTCGTGAATTCGACGTCGCCAACGCTTCTCGCGTCCTCGCCCGCCCCGCTCCTTCGAGCTCCCACCGAATCTCGATCTTCCCAATTATTACTCTTATGCACACCCGTCTCTCGCCTAAGGCATTTAGAATCAACACTTCTACAAGTGTTCATCCTAAGGAACTTAAAACCCTTTGGAATCAACACTTATGCAAAACACGGGGAGGGGTGCCGCTTATGGTTAACCAGTTGTTATAAGAAGGTATCTCCTCCTGCAGGAACTGCGGGGCAAATCGACACACCGTTTCACGATATAATTGAAGGCGTGGCCCTTGAGGGTCACTAGAGCTATGGCTATACGACTGATTGCGCTGGATATTGACGGCACGCTGCTGGACAGCCGCTGGCAGCTTCCCGAGGCCAACCGCGCGGCCATCGCGGAAGCAACCCGCCGGGGCATCGAAGTGGCGCTGGTCACCGGGCGGCGCTATGACTTTGCCATGACCGTGGCCCATCAGTTGGATTCCACGCTGACCATGATCGTGAGCAACGGCGCGCTCATCCGCTCCAAGGACGGCCACACGCATCTGCGGCACCTCCTGCCCAAGGCCACCGCGCAGCAGGTTTTGCATCTAACCAGCCAGTGGCGCGAAGGCGCGGCAGTTATTTTCGACCGGGAGCGCGAGAATCAATTGATGCTCGAAACGCTGGACCCGGACGATTCCCTGCGCTATGCCTACTACTCGCGAAACTTGGAATATATCGGCCTGGCCCGGCCGCTGGAGAGTTGCCTGTCGGAAGACCCCATTCAGGTGATGCTGAGCGGCGGGATTGCGGCGATGCAAGAAGCGGAAGCGCGCCTTCGGGATGCGGCTTTCGCAGAAGAGTTCCGGCTGGCGGTGACTGCCTACGCGATCAAGGATTTCGCGATGATTGATGTGATTCCCCGAGGCTGCTCCAAGGGATCGACGCTGGCGGAATGGGCCGCGCTGCGCGGCATCGCGCGCGAAGAGATTCTGGCCATCGGTGACAATCACAATGACCTCGAAATGCTTTCCTTCGCGGGCATCCCTGTGGTCATGGGCAACAGCGTCGCTGAGTTGAAGACTTACGGCTGGCATGAAACCGGCACGAACGACGAGAACGGCGTGGCACTTGCTATAGAAAAATTCGCATTGCGGGAGGCTGCGTCCTTGCGCGTGAGACGATCCTCACTCCTGCTCCCGTTTCTCTTGCTGGCAGCGCCGGCGCTACGCGCGGAGTACGTCGTGCTTCGCAGCGGACAGCGCCTGACGGTAACGGGCTACCAACTCCAGGGCGACAAGTACCGCTTGCAAATGAAGAGCGGCTTCGTGGAAGTCGCCGCCGATGACGTGGTCGCCATCGAGCCAGAAGACGTTTTTTCGCCGGAGCCCGCAAAACCGATCGTAGCTCCACCGTATCGCGAGTTGGTCGACGCGGCAGCGGCGCGCTACAGCGTGGATGCCGACCTGATTACCAGCGTGATTGCCGTGGAGTCCAATTTCGATCCAAAGGCCGTGTCGCGCAAGAATGCGCGCGGGCTGATGCAGCTCCTGCCGGAAACGGCGGCGCGGCTGGGAGTGAAGAATATCGACGACCCGCAAGAAAATATCGATGGAGGCACGCGCTACCTGCGCGAACTGCTGCAAAAGTACAACAACGACCTGGTGTTGACGCTCGCCGCCTACAATGCAGGGCCAGAGCGCGTGCAGCAATACGGCCGCGTCCCGCCGTTTGCCGAAACGATTTCGTATGTGCGCCGTGTCAGGCGCAGCTATGAAAAGAGCAAATCGGAATCCTCCAAGAAAACGCCAGCCGCAAAAACGCAGGTGGCGCCCGGAGCCGGAAATATGCCGACGCCTTCCCTGCCTCGCACAAGCCAGCCCCAATAAAAAATATCGGACGAGTCAGTCTCGGCAAAAACTAAAATTGTTGCTGCGGATTTTGCTGCGGCTGTTGAGGATTTTGTGGCGGATTCTGCGGCGGATTGCCGGGATTTTGTCCGGGCGGCTGGCCAATCGGCTGGCCTAATCCCGTTCCGGTTTGCATGCCTGGTTGTCCCGCACCGATTCGATCCTTCGAGGGATCCCAGACGAATTCGAACAGGCGATAATTTTTAGCTTTCTCGTAAACGATGACGGAAGACTTGTCGATCTTGCTTCCCACGCCGATGATGTTGCCACCGACGATTGTCGGTGTATCTCCAGAAGGAATCGCCTGCCCACTCGAACCAGCCGTGCCCTGATCCGCGGATACAGGCGTTCCTGTCGTCGCCGGGGGATTTGTGCCGGGACTCGTGCTAGGCAGTAGTCCACCCTGACCGCCAATTCCACCCGGCTGTGCCGGTGCGTTCGGTCCGTTCAAGGCGCTCGCCGGAGTGCCGATCGCGGCGCCAATTTGCGGAAGAGTGAGGTTTTGCTGCGGAGGGTTCAGGCTGCCGATGAGCTGCCCCGCCGGGCCGACGTAGATAAACCTCCAGGTACCATCTTGCTTGTTCATGGGATCTTTGTATTGCTGGCGCATGAAGCGGAGCGCACCCATCTTTGGCTTGGTGAGATCGTCGAGATTCGTCGGAAAGCGGCCCATCTTGCGGTAGTAGAGTTTCACGCCGCGGGTGTATTGCTTGCCGCGCCAGATCATTTCTTTTTCTTTTTCGCGGCGGCCTTCGGTGAGGATGTTCGGTGCTACCGCCGCGGTAGAAATGACCAGAAGGGTGACGAGGAAGAGGACTACGAGTAAAGCATAGCCGCGCTCGCCGGACTTCCCTGCCGTTCGAATGCGGCGACCGGTCATGCGGAGGGCGGTCCTGCCTGCTCTTCGAGAATGGCGGTTCCGCGCAGGCCAGAGGAAACTTCTTCGTAATCGAGATTGGTGTTGCCGATTTTGAGGATGCGGAAGCGGTTCATCAAGAGTTCGCCTTCTTTGACGATGTAGACGTCATCGCCGTCGTTGAAGAAAGCGAGGCGGGCGGTACCATTGGGAACGGTGCCATAGCCGAAAAATTTTACTGGCAGCTTTGCGACTTGCGGAGCGACTGGAACCTGCTGAACCGACCGAGCTTGCTCTAGATCGTGCTGTCGCTTCTCTTTCTCGCGATCCGCCTTGGTAGGCTGCGGAATCGGAAGATCTCGACTGAAAATGATGCGGCCGCTGCTTTTGTATTCGGTGTTGCGGGCTTTCTCAACCGCAGCAGTGTGGAGCTGAGGGTTGTCCACGGAGAGGAGCTGCGGATTTTGCGCCGCGGACCCGGCATCGGCAGTGACGACGGGTTTGTCGCTGTCAAAATAAAAATAACCAACGACGACCAGGATCAGCAAGAGCACTGCGAGCACGGTGAGTTGTTTTTTTTGCTTCATGCGGCGGTCCTGAAATAGGTCCGGAGATGCAAAGAGACTTTAATAATATTCGCGGTTGCCTGGTTGGCATTCTCTGTATTCAATGTCAAAGAGTCCACGGAGTACAGATTGGCGGAGCGTTGCACGCGGTTCAAGAACCCGATGACACTCTTGTAGTCGCCATTCACAGTGGTATCGATCGTCACTTCGGTCATCCCGCGACTTAAAATCTCCGTTTGCTTGAAAGTCATAACCTCGAGATATATGCCGCTCTTTTTGGCGGCTTCGCCAAGTTCGGACCTGACGGCAGAATAGCCAGCGCTGGCCGGAAAGAGCGAATGCTCGAAGTGTTCGCAATCCTTTTGGATGGCCGGAATGTTATCGCGGATTTTTTGAGCGTTATCGATGCTTTTTTTCAAGAGATCGCGCTGCTTGGTTTCCACGGCGAGCTGTCTTTGAGGCGCGTGCGGAGCGGAGGCAAGCTGCCAACTGTATGCAGCGAAAACGATATCGGCGAGCACAAGCAGAACCATGCCAAGAAGAATAATTCGTTTTTGCCAAATGAAATCGCGACGCATCAAGTCCTCGAATAAACCACGGTCAACTGGACGACCTTCTGATCGCCGCTGGTGTTGTTGGTCGAATCGGGCACGTGAATACTCTGAATCTGAAACTCGGAAAATTCGTTTGATTCTTCAAGGGCGTGCTCGAATTTCAACTCGGCTTCGTCGTTTGAGGCGCCGACGGTCAATTTCACTTCGACGTGCCCGCCAACCTGCTTGGGTTCAATGGAAATGACGCGCACGCCGCCAGGAAGAATACGCTCCAAATCCATGAACATGAGAGTCCAATTGAAGCTGCGGGCGTCAAGGATGTTATTGATGAAGGCGGCGCGGTCGTGCAATTCAGCGATTTCCTTCTGGCTGAAATACCGCTCCAGGTCTTTGCGCTGCAGTTCGAGCTTGGCCATTTCCTGGCGCATGCTTTCCGTGCGAGCGCGCTGTTCCGCATTCACTTTGCGGGCGGAGTAGACGTGCCATCCCAGCCCCAGAAATACGAGACCGGCAACCACCGCAGTGACACCAGAACCCGCCAGGAACCGCCTGTGTGTCTCCAGTGGCTTAGTCGATAAGTTGAGCCGAACTTTCATCGCTTCGTTTGCGCTACTCCGATAAAATCGATTCTAGCCACGCTGCAGCATCCAGCCAATCAAGCCTTCGAGCTCACGATCGGCCAACGGACGCGCATCTTCTTTGATGCGTCCATCGGAGATCGAGGATTGTAGCAAGGAGCGAACTTCGCAGCGGAATTCGTCCTCAAGAGCCCGTACAAATTCGGGGAGGCGCGAGCCAAATCCCGCGACGCGGACGGACTGGATGGCCTCCTGCCAGGTATCCTGATAGTAGGCGGCGACCGGAAAAACTTCTTCGAGAAGCATCTTCGGGGTGAGGTTTGCGGCCTGTGCCGGAAGATCGGTGCACCGATAGCCGCACAAGACGCCGTGGCGCACAATCGCAGTGGTGAGCGCGGTACCGGAGACCCGCGCAAGAAGGGTTGGCTTTTCATCTTCCAGCAGGGAGATGGCCGCCAGTGAAGAGCTCATTACCACGCCCGGGCGCAGGCCAATGCCTTCGGCAAGGGATTCGTACTCCCGAATGATGCGCAGACGCGCGAGCGCCGTTACGACGTCGATGCCGGACTCGCGCGGAGCTTGCCGCATGTAAGAGATTAGGGTTTCATCGGCTTCGAAGGGCACGCTTTTTTTGAGTTTCCAGCGCAACATGGGCTCGGCTTCGGCGGCGGAGCGCGGAAATTCCTCGAAGTGCTGCACGAAAACGCGAATCACGGTATCGGGAAGAATCATCGCGATATCTTCATCACGGGCACGCAAACGCTCGCAGACCGTGGCGACTGCAGCTTTGACGGCGGCGACATTCACAATGTTGGCTTCGACTGCCGAAGGAACAAGCGCACCTGCTGGCAAGGATTCCACCGCGTATCCATCCAACGAACCGGTGCGACTCCAGCGCGCGGCAGCAACGCGGTCCGGAGCAAACTCGATGGCCACGGCCGCATTAGGCATGGCATCGAGCCAGAGCGCGACACGGCGGACCCATTCGAACTGGTAAATTCCCTGCCGGAATGCGGTGGAGCTACTCAACGAAAGTCACCTTGTTGATTTCCTTGACGGTGGTGACGCCGGCGCGAATCTTGGCCAGACCGCTTTCGCGCAAAGTGATCATGCCCTCTTCGCAGGCGACGCGCTTAATCTCCGAAGTGGGCCGGCGGTCGACGATCATTTCCCGAATGCGATCGGTCAAATCGAGCAATTCGCAAATGGCGGTGCGGCCATGATGACCGGTACCGGAGCATTCCAGGCAGCCCGCGCCTTCGGCAAAAGTGACATTGGCCCACACCGCCGGGTCGAGGCCAGCTTCCTTCAATTCCTCGGGCGAATAGCGCTTGGGCTTCTTGCAATTCGGACAAATGACGCGAACGAGGCGCTGCGCCATGATGCAATTCAGAGCGGAGACAAAGTTGTAAGGCTCGACGCCCATGTTGATGAAGCGGCCGATGACGTCGGTGACGTTATTGGCGTGGACGGTGGTGAAAACGAGGTGGCCGGTAAGCGCCGACTGAATGGCGATCTGGGCGGTTTCCTGATCACGGATTTCGCCGACCATGATCTTGTCGGGGTCGTGGCGCAAAATGGAGCGCAAGCCGCGCGCAAAGGTGAGGCCTTTCTTTTCGTTGACGGGAATCTGGGTGATGCCGCGAAGCTGATACTCGACAGGATCTTCGATGGTGACGATTTTGTCTTCGTCGGTCTTGATTTCGTTGATAGCGGCGTAGAGCGTAGTGGTCTTCCCGGAACCCGTGGGGCCCGTGACCAGGACCATGCCATAGGGTTCGCGAATGTAGCGCCGGAAACGGCGAGTTTCTTCCACAGAGAAACCAACCACGTCCAGAGTCAGGTTCGAGAATTTTTCTGAAAGAGTCTCTTTGTCGAGGACGCGCAAAACGGCGTCTTCCCCGTGACTGGCAGGCATGATAGAGACGCGCAGATCGATATAGCGGCCCTTGTATTTCACGCGGAAGCGGCCGTCCTGAGGAACACGGCGCTCGGCAATATCCAAATCACTGAGGACTTTGATACGCGAGAGCACGGTGGAATGCCATTCTTTCGCGATGGGCTGCATGGCGTGCTGAAGCACACCGTCGATGCGGTATTTAACGGCGACTTCCGAGTCGCGTGCTTCGATGTGAATGTCACTGGCGCGCCGTTCGAGAGCGGTAAAGATAATGGTTTCGACGAGGCGGACCACCGGGCTGGCGGTGCTATCGCGAGTCAGACGGTCGCCGGAAATGGTCTCGTCAGCTTCGTCATCATCCTTGGAAGTCTGTAGAGTGAAGGCTTCGGTGGCTTGCTCGAGGACGCGCTGGGATTGCTCGGTGCGTTTGAGAATGTCGCCGATCTGGCGGGCGGTGGCGACGCGGATCAAAAGTTTTTTGCCAAGCAGAAGGGGCAGCTCATCGCTCATCTGCACCTGGCCAGGGTCTGCCGCGGCGATCGCCAGAACGTTGTTTTGAAGTTCGAGGGGGACGAAGTTGTAACGGAACATCAGATCGGCGGGGATGGTGCGAAAGAGTTCCGCATCGATGCGTTGCTCGCGAAGATCGATGAAAGCAAAGCGGTACCTTTCCGCTAGCTTGCGCGCGAACTCGCGTTCGTTCTGTTCGTCAGCGCCGCCGGGCAGCCCGGGGGCGGGAGGAAGTTGTTCAGTCGTGGCCATGGATCCTTACTTTGTCGCCCCCATCATGGAAAAAGAGAAGATGGGGAGATACAGAGAAATTAAAATAAACGCGACTAACAATCCCATAAAGATTAATAGAATCGGCTCGATAAGGGAAACCAGCGCGGTCAAACGCAAGTTGACTTCTTCTTCATAAAACTCAGCCACGCTGACAAGCATGGGGGAAAGCGCGCCGCTGGATTCGCCGACCTCGATCATATCCAGGGCCAGTTCCGGCATGACGCCCTTTGAAGCCAGGGCGCCATGGAGAGATTCTCCTTCACGAACCATTTGGGTTGCCTGACTGACCGTAGAGCGCAGCAATTTGCTGGTGATGGCATCGCTGGCCGTTTGCAAACCGGCTACGAGAGGTGTTCCACCCGTCAAGAGCGTCGAAAGGGTGCGGGAGAACTGCGCGACTTGGAATTTGAGGAGAGTGTCGCCAATCACGGGAAGGCGAAACTTGAAACGATCGAAAGCGGTTCCACCTTCTTCAGTGCGAGACCAGAGAAAAATACCGGCGGCCACCGCAGCCAGCAGCACCACGATTCCGAGAACCACAAAACGGTAGTCGACCGTCAAGGCGATCAATAAACGGGTGGGCGCGGGGAGTTCCACGTTTAAGTCGCGGTAAAGAAGAGCAAACTTGGGAATCACGGCAGTGACCAGGTAAGTGACGATGATGATGGCCACGCTGATCAGCAACACGGGATAGACCAGCGTCGCAAGAATTTTCTTGCGGACGCCGGTACTCACTCTCTGATAGGCAATGTAATACTCCAGGACACCCGACAGATTTCCGCTCTTTTCTCCGGCGAGGATGGCAGTCGAATAGACCTTGGAAAACACTCCGGCCTCAGAGACGGCTTCGGAAAGAGACTTGCCTTCACGGACGCGGTCGCGAATCTGAGCAATGACGGGGCGAAGCTTGGGCGAGGAAGCGCGGGTAGCGAGAAGGTCCAGCGATTTCAGAATCGGCAAACCAGCTTTGATTAGCGTATTGAATTGCTGGTTGAGAATGAGGAATTCCGAGCCGCCAACCTGGCGCCCACCCTTCTGGCGAACCAGATCAGCCAGACGTCCGCCGCGGGATTCCACCGAGTAGACGTACAAACCCCGGTCCACGAGCTTCTGGCGCGCTTCATCCAGGGAACTCGCGGGTTCGACGTGTGAGAATACACGTCCATCGGCATCCGCCACTCGGCAGAGGAATTGACCCATACCTTGTAGTTTACCTCAGATAGTTAATATGCGGGGAAGGGCCGGGGGGTTGGCCGTTCTTTGCAGGAAACGCACCAAATGCGCCATCAGAGTTAATGTTTCACGGCGGTGTTCCCCAGTGGTAACTCTCCGTTCACAATGGCCACTCCTTTGGGGGCGTCAAACCGGAACAGCGAATCCGGCACCAGGGGATCCATCCGCCAGTTGGTGAAATGGAACTCGATTTCGATTCCTCCCGGATCGCGGATGAGCACTCGCACAAGATCGCCACTATTCGTGTCAAGCTCAAAGAATACCGCTTCGCTGTTCAAGAGTTTTGGGGACGGAGTTGCTCCCGAGGCTTTTTGGGGGGATTTGGATCCCGCGCCGCGGAGTTCACAGTAGAGCATGGCGTGATCCGGGCTCTCAGGCTTTTCATCGACTGCGGCCAGGATCTGTTTGCAGACTCGCGATATTTTCATGTCGCCGACCAGCAACGCCAAAGGCGTTCGCCAGTCACCGCTATCCCTCGCCGGAACCCGCGTCACCGTGTGATCAGCGGGAACGTAGAACCAAGCCGTTTTGCCGTCGACGAGAAAGAGATTCTTTTCAGGCGCCTCGTAGTCCCAGCGCATTTTCCCCGGACGTCTGAAGTAAACGGTTCCCGCTTCGGTGCGAACTAAACGACCGTTCTCCGTATAGCGCTCGAGAAATGAGGCTTGCAAGGTCTTTGCCACACGATACCTGGCCTCCAGACGGGCGGCGAGCGCCTTGGAATCCGCGCTGGCGATGAGAGTGAGCAGAAGAAAAAGCAGCGCGTGAAGGTATTCGCCCATGCTTGCAGTCTACCAGTTCTGGACATGGCACATCGTGAGGAGTCGTCAAGCGGACCCGTTGGGTGTGGAAAGAGGTAGAACTCAAGATCCAAAATGATTAGAGGACGGGGTCCGTCAAGGTTGCCGGGGCCGTGTTATTGTAGCGAATCTCAGCCGGCTGATTGCTCATAAAGCTCCTCCGCCCCGTTACCCCACGGGTCTTCGGATCGGCATTTGTCGTGTATCCGACGGCGGGTGTATTTCCATCGTTGGCGTACGTGAATAAATATCCGCTCTTTGCACCGCTCGCAAGAATGCTATCGATGAGGCAAGCTCGCGTGATTATGGCCACGCAGCTACTTGAGCCGCCATCCCCAAGATCCAAGAGTGCGGCTGAATATCCGATGGCCGGATAGGATGTTGAGTAAGCGGTTTCCGATGTTGCGATGGTTCGTACGCTACTAACCGCAGAAGCTTCGTTTGCAGACATCCGCGAACTCATGAAATTCGGAATGGCGATGGCCGCGATGATCAGAATAATCGCCACGACAATCAGAAGCTCAATCAGTGAGAACCCTGCTTGTTTTTTCCTCATTAGAGGTCCTCGAACGACTATGCCTTCCGGGGCTCACAGAGCCCAACCCGCCTAACGGAGTAATGGGAGCACTTAACGGGCCAACCTTAGGCGTACTCAATCAGTGTAACTTCTTTACAATCAATGAAATAGACCAAACAAGAAGGTCCGCGCTGGTAAGTAAATTGGAATTCTCGACAAAAAACGTCAATGAAAAAAGCTAGTGGACAGTAAGTGACGGCTTCGTCGTTTTTGGGCATCGAGGGCCGGCCTTCTCTAGACCTGAGTCGCTTGGCAATCGGCGAAACTGGCAATAAAAAAAAGCACGGGACCTGAGTCCCGTGCTTTTCCATTCTAACTGCGGCAAGGAGCGAGCCGCAGGTTGCGATTCTTAGAGTGCCGGGCTAGCAGCCGTGGCGCCAGCGCCAGTCACGTCGTAACGGATGACGCCAGACTGGTCGGAGAAGAATGCGCGCTGACCGCTCGAACCGACGATGGTCGGCACCGCTGTCGCGGTATAGGCAACCATCGGCAGAGCGCCCGTGCCCACTGCTGTAAAGGTATAGCCGCTCTTCTTCGCCGTGACCGACAGAACTTCGTCAATCAGGCAAGCTGTGGTCGACGTTGCTGGACCGCAGGGCGCCGCGCCGCCAAGTGCGCCCAGCGTAGCTGCAAAACCTTGCGCTGGATATGAGGTGGCATACGTCACTTCCGCGGTGTTGATGGTACGGAG
Organism: Candidatus Acidiferrum sp.; assembly: GCA_036522305.1. Taxonomy (GTDB): domain Bacteria; phylum Acidobacteriota; class Terriglobia; order Acidiferrales; family UBA7541; genus Acidiferrum. Next base: position 19,168 of record DATDGB010000043.1, read on the forward strand.
CGAACCGACTGCCGAAGCCTCATTGGCAGCCATACGCGACCGGAGGAGGTTCGGAATCGCGATGGCCGCGATGATCAGAATGATCGCCACGACGATCAGCAATTCGATAAGAGAGAAACCCTTTTGCTTCTTCATGATGCTTAGATCTCCTTGAAATATTTTGTTTTGGTGCCAGAGCACACCATACCTATCGCAAGCGGGAGACCAATGCGGCGAGAAAGGGCGTAGGGGGTTTCCGTCCTTGTATATCGTTGATAATACAAATGTTATATGATGTTACATGGAAAAGACGGAACCGGTCTCTGCCCAAGAATGGGCAATTTCGCTCAAGAGTGACTCTTTTTGTCGGCCTAGAAATACATAAAGTGTCATCGGGACGGGGTAGGCGCTCCATCTAAAGGTTGTGTTTCTTTGCGTAGTGGCGGAAGGAACGGTAGCTGATTTTGAGGAGTTCAGAAGCCTTGGTACGAACCCCTTCGGCCTTGTCCAAGGCAAATTGCAGGTATCTTCGCTCGGTTTCGGCGACGACCTTCTCAAAATCCACCCCTTCGGCGGGAAAGGCATCCATCAGAGACCCTGAGGCTCCCGAGGAAGAAGTACTGGAGTAGCCGGCGATCCTGTCGGGTAACACGCGAAGAGAAATCTCTCTGCCGGACTCCAAGGCCACGGCACGTTCCATGGTGTTTTCGAGCTCCCGGACGTTACCCGGCCAGTCGTAGGATTCCAGCCTGGTCATGGCCTCCGGCGAAATGGCCTCGATGGGCTTTTCCATGGTCTTGCGGAAGCCTTCAAGAAAGTGGCGGGCGAGAAGAGGAATATCCTCGCGGCGCTCGCGCAAGGGCGGCACTTGAATGGGAATGACGCTGAGGCGGTAGTAGAGGTCCTCGCGGAAGCGGCCTTCGGCGATCTCCTTCTCAAACTCTTTGTTGGTGGCGGCGATGATGCGAACGTCCACGTCGGATTCCTCGGTGCTGCCGATCGGGCGGACTTTGCCTTCCTGAAGGACGCGGTAGAGTTTCACCTGCATGGTCAAGCTCATGTTGCCGATCTCGTCCATGAAGAGTGTGCCGCCATGGGCAGCCTGAAAAAGACCCTGGCGGTTTTCATTGGCGCCGGTAAAAGCTCCCTTCATGTAGCCGAATAACTCGGACTCCAGGAGAGTTTCGGGGAAGGCGCCGCAGTTAATGGTGATGAAAGGGTTCTGAGCGCGAGCGCTGTTTTCATGGATGGCGCGGGCCACGAGTTCTTTACCGGTCCCGCTCTCTCCGGTGATGAGAACGCGGCTGGTTTGCGGAGCGACGGTTTGAATCATGTCGAAGATGGCGCGCATCTTCGGGCTCTGGCCGATGATGTTGTCGAGGCCGGTGAGGCGGCGGAGTTCGCGCCGGAGATACCCGGCCTCCTTCTTCCACTTGAGGCTCTCGGAGACTTCATGGACGGCGCGGCGAAGTTGGTCAACGAGTTCGTGGTCTTTGACGACGTAGCGGTCGGCGCCGGAGTTGATCGCGGCGATGGCGGTCTCAATGGTCGGTACGCCGGTGATTAGAAGAAAGAAGGAGCCCGGCGCGATTTCCTTGGCAAATTTGAGCAAATCGACGCCGCCGGCGCCAGGCATGCGGATATCCGAGATGATGATATCGAAGATCTGTGATTCGAGCTTGCGCTTGGCGGCTTCCACGTTGTGCGCCACTTCGACGCGGTGGCCTTCCTTGCGAAAGGTAATCTCCAGCAGTTCGCAGATGGATTTTTCGTCGTCGACAACGAGAATATGTGGCATCTCGCGTCCCGTTTCCTTGACTGCGGCTTTTGTGCCTTGCATAACGCCTCACGCAACTCGCGGGAGTTCGACGATAAACTCAGCTCCGCGGTCTTTCTCCGAAATCACGCTGATTTTTCCACTGTGTGCTTGAACAATCTGATAGACAATCGAGAGCCCCAGGCCGGTGCCTCCCTCGAAACCCGATTGCAGGGGCTCAAAAATCTTAGCGCGTTGCTTGGGGTCGAGGCCAATACCGGTGTCCTGAAAGGCGATGCGCAGCCAGAAGGGACGCTGTTCCAGTTTCACGGTCAGCGTCCCGCCTCCGGGCATGGCGCGGAGCGCGTTGTCGCAGAGATTCCAGAAGACCTGTTTGATTTTGTTGGCGTCCACACGTGCGCGCAGCTCGTGGCCGTTGAAGGCGCGCACAATTTGATATTTGGAGCCGATCTCCGGTTTCTTTTCCATCAGCATGAGCGTTTCATCCAGCAAGCCGCGGACATCGGCTTGCTGGAATTCGTAGGTCTTTTCACGGGAATAGTTGAGAAAGTCGGTGATGATATTGTTGAGGCGTTCGGATTCCCTGCTCACAATATTGACAAGATGCTTTTCGTCTTCTTCGAGGGGCACGAGCCGCGCCAGTTCCTTCACCGCGCCGGCCATGGCGGTCAACGGCTGACGAATTTCGTGGGCGATGGCGGCGGAGAGGCGTCCCAAGGCGGCCATGCGCTCCTTGGTGGCTACCTCCTGCTCGAGACGGCGAAGATCCGTCAAATCTTGGAAATTGAATACGTAGCCGTCGCGTTCGGAATCGCGGGAGCGCAAAGGCGAAATACTGATGCCAAGATAGCGGACCTCGCCGGAGGGCGTCCGGAAGTCAATTTCTTTGCGGAGCGAAAGCCGCTCGCTGTTTTGGTAATGACCAGGCAGCCAAAAGTCGTCATTCAGTTCTTGCAGCTTTTTGCCGCGCAAATCAGCAAAACGATGTCCGAGGATCTCTTCGCCGGTGCGATTCAGCAGCAGGATGCGCCCCACAAGATCCGTGGTGATCAAACCGCCGCGCATGGAGTGAATGATGTCTTCGGTGAAGTCCTGGAGGCTGAGAAGTTCCTCGCGCTTCTCTTCCAGCTCCACGCCTTTTTTTCGCAGAGACTGAGCGAGGAAGCTGGCCAAATAGAACACCGCCAGAAAGCCGAGAAGATTCATGACCAGCCAGGTGCGAAGGCTCTCCGTCGTAGACGGAGCGGAAAACGTTCGTGGAATCTTCTCCGCGTAAGCCAGGATGGTCATGCCAACAAGGAGCAGAAAACAGGCCGCGGCGGTAAGAAACGCAATCCGCCTGGAGAACAGGATGCTGGCGACGATGATCACCAGCAGATAGAGGGAGATGAAATAACTCTCCTGCAGGCCAGTGGCATAGACCAGCAGCGAAACCATGAGCACATCGCCGGTGACTTGAAAACTGCCATGCCACCGCGCGTTCGGGAGCCACCGCAAAAAAATGAGGTGCAGGATTCCGAGAGTGATCCAGAAGATAATCAGCGGCAGAAAGAAACGGTTGGTGCTGAAGCCGGGAATATACTGCGGCCAAACCACGCCGATCGTGAGGATGAGCGTGATCGTCAGCAGACGGACACGCGTCAACCAGTCCAGCCACTCCCTTATAGCAAAGCTCTTGTCCATTGCTCGCCCGCGCCTTCATGCCGGCATCCAGGCATCCCCAAAGTCCAGGCAGGAACAGCGGAGGACGGGGATTTTTTCCCCGTCTTCCGTAAAGTGGATAATGCCGAGCGGACGGCGGCCCGATCAGTGCATCGAGCTCAACTTGCCGATGAGCGAGAAGAGCGGCAAGTACATGGAAATGACCACGCCGCCGACCACCACGCCCAGAAAGACGATCATGACGGGCTCGAGAGCGGTCAGCAAGTCCTTCACCGCCGCGTCAACTTCTTCTTCATAGAAATCAGCGATTTTCTGGAGCATCGCGTCCATCGCGCCGGTCTGTTCGCCGACGGCGATCATCTGGGTGACCATGCCCGGGAACACTTCGGATTCCCTCAAAGGCTCGGTGAGGGACTTGCCTTCTTCGAGCGATCTCCTCACTTTTTGCAAAGCTCTTTCGACCACTGCGTTGCCGGCAGTCCTGGCAGTAATGTCCAGGCCTTCCAGGATGGGCACGCCGCTGGAGATTAAAGTGCCGAGGGTGCGCGTAAACCGCGCGACGGCAATCTTTCGCATTAGGATACCCAGAACCGGAAGCTTTAGAACGACGGTATCCATCACAAAGCGCCCTTGCGGAGTGCCGTACCAGACCTTCAATCCGAAGATGGCAGCGCCCAGAGCGATCAGGATGAGCAAACCAAAAATACTGCCGACGAAATTACTCAAGGCAATGACGATTTTCGTGGGAAGAGGAAGGTCTACGCCAAGGCCGGCAAACAAAGTGGCGAAAATTGGCACGACTTTCCAGAGCAGCAGGGTGATAACGCCACCGGCGACGGTCAAGACGCCTACCGGGTAGACCAGGGCGGACTTGACGGCACGCTGCAATTTTACGTTCTTCTCGATGTAGGTTGAGAGGCGTTGCAGAATGGTGTCCAAAATACCGCCAGTCTCGCCCGCCTCGACCATGTTGACGTACAAGGGGTCAAATACCTTTGGCGAGCTGCGCATGGCGGCCGAGAGCGTCGCGCCGCCTTCGACCTGGCCGCGTGTATTGGTCAGGACCTTCTGGAAAAACTTGTTCTCCTGCTGGCTCGCGAGAATCTCGAGGCACTGAACGAGCGGAAGTCCAGCGTCGATCATGACCGAGAACTGGCGGGTGAAGATGGCCAGCTCCTTGGCCTTCACGCCGCCGCCGAATTGGGGCATGTTGAATTCTTTGCCCTTCTCGGTCATCTTGGTGGCAGTAATCTGCTGACGCTTCAGCAGGCTCGCCAGTTCGGTCTTGTTCGAGGCGGTCATCACCCCGCTGACGCTGCCGCCGGAGCGGCTGGTTCCCTGATATTTATAATCCGGCATTGGATTACCTCCTCAGTACTTCAATTCCTTGGGCCTATGGCCGTTCAGCCAAAATCGTTGCTCCTAGCGCTTGCTGGGCACCGGGGGAGCCTTGGTCGCGCCTCCGGGCGAGGATACGCCGCGGTTGATCATGTCCTGCAGTTCATCGGCATTTGATGAACGCGAAAGCGCCATATCCAGAGTGATCATCTTCTGAAAGTAGGCGTTCGCCAGACCCTGGTTAAAGGTCTGCATACCCGTTTGAGTCGTACCGGTCTGCATCGCGGAGTAAATCTGGTGAATCTTATCCTCGCGGACCAGGTTGCGGATCGCGGGGGTGGGCACGAGGACTTCCATAATCATGGCGCGGCCGCGCCCATCGGCGCGCGGGAGAAGCGCTTGGCATAGAATGCCTTCCATAACCATGGAAAGCTGCGCGCGAATCTGGGGCTGCTGGTGCGAGGGAAAAACGTCAATAATACGGTTGATGGTGGAAGCCGCCGAATTGGTGTGCAGAGTTGCGAAGGTCAAGTGGCCCGTTTCCGCGATGCGCAGAGCCGATTCGATGGTTTCGAGGTCGCGCATTTCGCCGATGAGCACTACGTCGGGATCTTCACGAAGGGCGGCGCGCAGCGAATTCGCGAAAGAATGGGTGTCGGCATGGACTTCGCGCTGGTTCACCAGGCACTTTTTGTGATTGTGAAGAAACTCGATGGGGTCCTCGATGGTGATCATGTGCTCTTCACGTTCGCTATTGATCTTGTCCAGCATGGCAGCGAGCGTGGTGGACTTGCCGGAGCCCGTAGGCCCGGTGACGAGGACGAGCCCGCGGGGCTTGTCGCACAGACCCTTCACGACCAGGGGCAACCCAAGGGCGTCAAAACCCTTGATTTCCCAGGGAATCGTGCGGAAGACGGCGCCGACGGCGCCACGCTGATTGAAAACGTTGCCGCGAAAACGCGCCAGGTTTTTCAAACCGAAGGAGAAGTCCAGCTCCAGGTTCTCTTCAAAACGGTGTTTTTGCGCATCCGTCAAGACGCTGTAAGCGAGAGACTTGGTGTCTGCCGCCGTAAGAGGGGGCATGTCCAGGGGCCGGAGACGGCCGTGCACGCGCACGCGCGGAGCGCTGTTCGTCGTAATGTGGAGGTCGCTGCCTCCCATCTCGATCATCTTCTTCAGTAGTTCACTTAGCGTGATTCCAGCCATCGCTCACCCTCAATTCTACAAAACCGTTTCGCGCAGGACTTCTTCCATAGTGGTTTGTCCCAGCGCAACTTTGATCAATCCGCTGCGGCGTAGCGTGATCATGCCCTGCTCAATGGCCTTCTTCTTTAATTCCAAAGCCGAAGCGCCGACAAGAATCAATTCGCGCAGCTCATCGTTGATTTCCATGACTTCGTAAAGACCGGTTCGGCCCTTGTAGCCGCGCTTGTTGCAGGTCGTGCAGCCCTTGCCATGATAAATCTTGGTGGTCTTGGATTCTTCGGCGGTGTAGCCCGCGTCGATCAAGGCCTGCTGCGGGACTTCCAACTCTTCCTTGCAGTTGCTGCAAATGCGGCGGACCAGGCGCTGCGCGCAAATCAAGTTGACCGAAGTGGCCACGAGGAATGGTTCGATGCCCATATTCATCAAACGGCTGATGGTCGAAGGCGCGTCATTGGTATGCAACGTGGAAAGCACCAAGTGGCCCGTAAGCGCGGCCTTGACTCCAATTTCCGCCGTTTCAAAGTCTCGAATCTCGCCGACCAGAATAATGTTGGGGTCCTGGCGCAAGAAAGCGCGCAGTGCGGCGGCAAAGTTCAGGCCGATCTGCTCCTTCATCTGCACCTGGTTGATCCCCATGAGGTTGAACTCGACGGGGTCCTCGGCGGTGATGATGTTGACCTCCGGCGTATTGATCCGCTGGAGGGC
>DATDGB010000044.1:0-42590 GCA_036522305.1 Candidatus Acidiferrum sp.
ACAGCGTGGACATCGTGCTGCCAACAATCGAAGGACGAGAGATCTGGTTGCGACGCATCAGCAAACTCGACGAAGAGCAGCAGAAGATTCTTTACCAACTCCAACTGCCGTTGCCGGAGCGACTCGAGCCCATTCAGATCCCTAAAATGTAGTGAAAACTCGGCTATAGCCTGAACTGATTTCAAAGGACTTAACCCCATTTTTGCCCTCTTAGTGACGAACATGGGTTAGCGGAAGTCGTTGGCCCCGAGACTGGCTTCGACGTCACCCCCGACAACCCGCAGTGGTCTTCAAGGGGCGACCTGGGTTTCACTTGCGACGTTATTTTAGGTTTTGCTGGTCAAAATGAACGCGGTATCTGTGTAATCGGTCCCGAAACGTTCAGCAAACTACGGATCGAGCCTCCCAACAACTTGCCCTTCGGCGAAGGGGTCGCGAATGTACGGAACATGAGCTGGTCGCCGGATGGGCACACGATCGTATTCGCGGCGCTATTTGCCAACAACAACCTCGTCGGCCATTCTGAAGTTTTCCGTGTCAATAAGGATGGCACGGGACTCGTTCAGATCACCCAAACACCTGAAATATGTTCGGGTCGGCCCGAAGCTCCGATAAACCACGCAGAATCAACACTTCTACAAGTGTTCTTTCTAAAGAGCTTAAAACCCTTTGGAATGACACTTACGAAAACACCGGGGGTGTGGGGGTATTCTTCCCAATTTGGAACCACCCTTTCGATGTCATCCCGAGTGCAGCGAGGGATCCGCTTTCTTTTCTCGCCACTCGTCACCCGCCACTCGCCACTTTCTTTCCCAACGCTTCCTCCACCGGCGCCGCAATGATTTCCCTAACGCGTTCCCGCAGCGCGGGCACGTCTTCCTTCGTCAAACCTTTGGTCTCGATCGTGTCGTGCAAATAAACAGTAATTTTCGCAGGCCACAGCATCCAGTGGCCCGTCCGGTGATGCTCGAACGATCCCACCAAGGTGACCGGCACGATCGGAATCCCGAGTTGCTGCGCGACGCGGAACCCGCCGTCCTGAAATTGGTCCATGTGTCCGTCGCGCGTCCGCTTGGCTTCTGGAAAGATAATCAGGCTTGTGCCCCTATTGACGGCATCCTGCGTGAGCCGCCACATGCGCTTTAAGTCCGACGGCCGCCGCACATCCGGAACCGGCACGTTGCCGAAGCGCTTCATCAGCCAGCCATAGGCCGGGATCTTGAAGTGCGATTCCAGCTCCCACCCGCGCACCAGCTGCGGAATAGCGCAGTACAGCATGAACGGGTCGAAGAGATTGACGTGATTCGACATGAAAAAAGAAGTCTGGTCGGGATCAAAGCCGGCGGAGCGCTGGACCTCGACTTGTACACCGGAGAGAAACGCGATGCGGCGGCAGAAACTGCGTTGCAACCAGTCGTGTTTCCTCGGATCCAGGAAAATGCCCAGAAACACAAGCACGGGCACAACGGTGAAGAAATGCAATCCGCTGAAGCTCCACAAAATCGCGCTGCGGAATACCAGCCAGCCCCGCTTCATATATATACGTCCACCGCGGCGGGAACCACGTCGATTGCCCGGCACTCCACCGCCACAACTTCTCCGTCAATCATCACGTCCACTGGTGCGGCTGCTTTGAATTCCACGTGGCGCACCGCGCGCCGCGAAGCCAGAGGATGTTTGATATGAGAGCCATCGTAAAGACGCGGCAACGTCCGCAGCAATCCCAAACGCCCGATCGGGCCCCAGCGCACAAATTCAATGAGCCCGTCGCTTGGATCGGCATCCGGCGCGATCAGCATCGTCCCGCCCGTATACTTGCTGTTGTTGAATGTCAGGAAGAGCGAACGCCGTTCGTCCCACTCCGCATCGTCATCGCATCGCAGCGCCATGGACCGCCTGCGCAACTGCACCACGCGCACAAAAACGCCGAGCAGATACCCGAGGTCGCCAAACGGCTTGAACATGCGATTTGTCAGCGCCGCCACGTCCGCCGTGAAGCCAACACTCAGGAGATTGAAGGAGTAGATTTCACCAGCTGCGTGCGTCAACCTCAACAGGTCAACACTTCGCGTGCGCCCTTCTATCAGCGCCTGCATCGAAGCCGTAGCCCCGTCTTTCGTAAAATCGCGCAAGAAAGAATTGCCAGTGCCCAGCGGCAGAAAACCCAACGCGATGCGTTGCACATCGCTGCGTCCTGCGAATACGCCATTGAGAATTTCGTGCGCGGTGCCGTCGCCGCCCACGGCAAGAAAGCGCCGGTACCCTTGATCGTAAGCCTCCCGCGTAAGCTGTACTCCGTGGCCAGGTGAAGTCGAAGCGATGACGTCGATCTCCAACCCCTTCTCGCGCATTCGTGCGAGAGCAGGCCCCGCGAGTTTCGCGGAGCGGCCGCCACCGGCGGCGGGGTTGACGATGGCGAAGAATCGATCCATTTGCGGCCCGGGCGAACGAAAAAACTCCAGCTCCTTCTGCGAGCTTCTATCCTCAAACGCTCTTCACAACGGCAGGATCGCAGAGGCGCTATCCAGCTTCGCGAGGCGTTCTGCCAAAACGTTGCGTTTGATCTTGAGAGAAGCGGTTCGGGGAAAGTCCTCGTCCAGCAGAACTACCCCGTGGATACGCTTGTAGTTTAGCAGGCGATTGTTGCGCGCGTTGATCTCTCGCCGAAGTTCCTCACCGTACTGCTGTCCCGCCTCGAGATGAAGCGCCAGCACAAGTTTTTCCCCCGTCATCGAACGTTTTGGCCAGATGTAATTGGCGGCGAAAACACAAAACTCCTTGACAGGCAGGCTCTCGAAGACAACCTCGATATCCTCGGGATAAATATTTTTCCCCTCTTCGGTCACAATCATGTTTTTCTTGCGGCCCGTAAGTTGCAAATGGCCGGCATCATCGAATCGCCCGAGGTCTCCAGTCATCAGCCAGCCGTCGACAATGGTTTCAGCCGTAAGTTCAGGCTCATTCAAGTAACCCGCCATCACCGTTTTGCTTCGAACGGAAACTTCGCCGACGCCATCGGCCGCAGGATTCACGATGCGCACTTCCATTCCCGGCAGCGGCTTTCCGACGGTGTCCGCGCGAAACGGTCTCAAATCGTTGACGGTGATCGCCGTGCCGGCCTCCGTGAGTCCATATCCATTGGCAACTGGAATTCCGAGATCGTAGAAAAATTGCAGCGTCTGCGGCTCCGTAAAAGCACCGCCGACAATGATCGTGCGAAGCTCGCCCCCCAATGCTTCGTGGACTTGCTTCAACAAGCGGCGGCTAATTCCGAGGCGCGGCCGGCCTTTCGTGAGCGCCTTGTTGATTCGAACGAGCGCGTTGAAAACTTTTCGTTTGCCCGCGGGCAGCGCGTCGAAGCGGGCCTGCAAGCCCTTTTGCAGATTTTTCAAAACGAGCGGAACGAGACTCACGTAAGTAATCTTGTATTTCGGAAACGCTTCCCGCACGTATTCCGGCCGCAGCGTGCGCAAATGGACGACCGTAGCCCCGCATGTGAACGGCCCGAAGAAACCGACCATGAAATCGATAGCGTGATTCGTCGGCAAAATACTGAGGTAGCGCACTCCCGGCCAGAACGGATAGATCGAGGTTAGCGCGACGCACTGCTCCAAATAATTTTCGTGCGTCATCATGCAGCCTTTTGGGCGGCCGCCGGTCCCGGAGGAATACACGATGCATGCTGTATCCGCACGTTTGCGCGCGATGAAAACTGGTTCTCTAACTCCGCGAAATTCTTCCCACCGCATCGCTCCGGCGAGATCGGCGTTCGCAGGCGCCTCGGTAACCAGTACACTCCGAATGTTTGCCGCTGCCGCTCGGCCAGCCGAAGCACTGAGTTGCCGCCAGATCGGATATTCCGTGATGAGCACAAAAGCGTTCGAATGCTTGAGCAGTTGCCACTGCTCATCGGGCGTCAACTTGTAGTCAAGCGGCACCAGAACGCCGCCAGCGAAAAAAATCGCATACGCCGAGATCAGCCATTTCGACTGATTCGTCATGATAATGCTGGCGCGATCGCCCGCGGAGAATCCACCCTCCTGCAAAGCTTTCGAAAGCAGGTGCGCGCGGTCCTTGAAGTCGCGATAGCTCAGGCGCTCCTTCTCCCGTTCGCGGTCGGCTTCGATCAGGCACACTTCACTCGCAAACTCATCCAGCGCATCTTTCAGCGCAGCGCCTATGGATTGGTATTTCGAAAGGTCCAGCATTACAGGCGGGACTGAATCCGTTCAGCCAGGGTCTTGAAATCGCTGACGCCTTGAACCTCATAATCGGGCAGCTCGATGCCGAAATGATTTTCGAGGCGCGAGAGCATCTCCAGCGTCTGCAGGCTGTCGATGCCCAGCTTCTTGAAGAAATCATCTCCCGGCGCAAGTGTTCCAGCAGGCAGCTGAAAATGTTTTGCTGCAAGATCCAGCACTTCCTGAGTCGTTTGCTCTAGCGTTCGCATGGAAGAACAAATTTATCATCCCTAAGCTGGGAAAGAAAATTCAATGAAGGGTGGTCCTGTTGGTTGCGAATTTTTCGAAGGGTAGCCCTAGAGCAGGACCAGACCGTGACGTATGCCGATTGAAACAGCTTCGGTACGGGTGGAGGCGCCAAGTTTTCCCAATATGGAAGCAACGTGAAACTTTACAGTGTGCTCGGAGATCGACAATCGCCCGGCAATTTCTTTGTTGCCTAGTCCGGCAGAGATCATCTGGAGGACTTCGCGCTCCCGGCGTGTTAAGGGCTCGGGCAGTTCGGCGGCTGCTGTTGGTATGGTGGCAACGGCAGGTAGCGCGTTGTCCAGGTCCGAGGGGTGAACGACGAGCAAGCCTGCCGCAGCGGCTTCGAGTGCGGCGCGGAGCTGCTCCGGTGTGACATCACGGGGCAAGACCGCGCGCACTCCCGCGCGAAGTGCCTTGGAGAGCCAAGCCGCTTTTGGCTGCTCTGATAACAAGACGACTGCATATTCCTGCGCGATTTCCGCATCCTCAAGCACACTCAACAACTCTTCCTGAGCGTCCGCAGCGGCTTCAGCCAAAACAACATCCGGCTCCACATCGACGAGCCGGCCGGAGATGGACTCCAGATCCACCGCGCTTCCTACAATTTCGAAGCGGCGTTCTGCCAGCATGCTCTGCAAGCCCCCGCGAACAAGCGGCGAAGCCGCGACGATAAAAACGCGGATCACGCGGCGATTCGGTCCTTTCCATCATTCGGGTTTCCCAGCCGTACGGTGACACGCCGGACTCGCGAGTAGTCGCCACGAAGAAATTCGAGACGTAACAGGCGGAGGCCTTGGCCATCTATCGCCGCGGCAAGATCGTCGATGGACTGAAATGACTTTTCCTCTGTTCCCAACAAAATGTCCCCAGTCATGAGTGATGCCTGGGCGGCTGGGCCACCGGGCTCGACTTCCAGCAAGACCAGTCCAAACGCGTGGCCATTTGTACGAGGCAAGCGCAGGGGCTGGACAGCAACTCCCAGCCACCCGCTGCGTGGTCCGGCAGCAAGAAAATCGCGAACCGCGTTACTCGGAATGGCAAGTGCGAGGCGTCCGGCAACCATGGTATTGATCCCGATCACGCGTCCACCGGCGTCAGCCAGTGGTCCCCCGGAATTGCCGGGAGCGAGCCGCACACTGGCCTGCACCCAGGTTTGCGCGCCCAGCGCGGGCAAGGGGCCGATTCCATGGATCACTCCGGTCGTCAGCGCACCGACAAACCCAAGCGGATTGCCTATGGCAATGGCGAGCTCACCTGGCCGCAGTTGTGATGAATCCGCCGGGCACGCCGCGGGCAATGAGTTCGCGCTGATTCGCAGTGCCGCCAAGTCGCGGCGTGGGTCGCGCGCGGTTACCGATGCGTCGAACTCCCGCCCGTCCCAAAGCTGAACGCCCACGTTCGAGCCACGCGCTACATGAGCGTTCGTCACGATCACGCCCTCGCAGGACCAGATCACGCCGGATCCGCTCCCGCGGCCTCCGGCATGAATCAGGACCGTCGAGCGGCGAAGTTGTTCGGCAATCTCACCAAATCCGGCGATGGCCATGTCACTGACCTCCGCTCGCGCGGTCCCCGACAGAAATAGACAAGTCGCATACGGCGCCTCCGCGGATAATCTTCGCGCTCAGGGACTTGCCGATGTTCTCGGCTTGCAGGTGAGGCTGAACATTTTCAGGACGTGAAATGGGCCGCCCCGCCAAAGACACCAGGATGTCGCCGATGACGATTCCAGCTTTGTGGGCTGGCCCATCGGCCTCGACTTCAAGAATGATGGCCGCGGTCTTCTCGTTGTGTTGCAACGACTGCCGCAGATGATCCGGAAGACGCACCGGCTGCAGTGCCACGCCGAGATACCCGCGCGGGATGCGGCCTTTTTTCAACAGGGTCTCAGCAACGCGATCGACCGTGGCCGCGGGGATGGCAATGGCGCCGAATCGCGCAAAGCGCGGCGATGCTATACCCAGAATTTTGCCGTGCACGTCAACTACCGCGCCGCCCACGGCTGTGGGTTGCAGACCAATATCCAGCCGAATATAGGGAACAAGCGACGAACCCGTCCAAGTACGGCGCTCCGCAACAGCGAGGCTTACTACTCCCAGCGCCGCCACGGGACCGCTGGCGCGCGTCCGCCCCACGACCAGAGTGATGTTGCCAGGCTTAATCGTTGAGGAATCACCATGTTCGATTCGCTGATTGCCTGCCTCCGCACATTTCAGGACCGCAAGATCGGTCGAAGGATCGCGGCCAGCCAGAGTCGCAGGCACAACGCGCCCATCTGGCAGCGTGGCCTGAATTTCTTCATCGTGGCGAAGCGCGTGTTCCGCCGTAACAATCACTCCATCGCGCCAAACAACGCCGCTTGACGAACCGCGCGCCTCGGTGTGAACGGCAACCACGGATGCCGCGGCGTTCTCGGTGGCCTGGGCCAACGCATTCGAGAGTTCAATAAGTTCTGCTGACATTTCCCCACCTCCATGAACAAGATGCAACAACGGCAGGAGCGTATACATCCGCCAGATGGCTAGGTTGGGACCCGGAATTTCGGCTAGGTGAGCAGGGTTCCGTTCGAACTTAGGGTAGATAGGGCATAGGGCCGGAGTCTTCGACGAATTTTTTCAACGCGGCCATCACCGCCGGGCGCGTGAAGAGTTCGCAAAAGAGGTCAATTTCGCGGCGAAGCTCATCATGCGGAACAGGCTTGATGAATTTCTTGGCCGCCGCGCGTGCCGCAGCATCGTACTTGGTAATTTGCGCGGCGGTCGACCGGGCGATTCGAAGCGCCTCGCCTTCCCCCGCAAGTTGCGCGACCAGGCCCACAGCCTGCGCGCGCGTGGCGTTGACGGTTCGCCCGGTGAAAAGCAAATCCCTGACGAACGCGTTACCGAGGTCGCGTTTCAGACGTGGGATTCCTCCGAAGCCGGGAATAAACCCCAGTCGCAGCTCGGGAAACGCAAACCGCGCCATCTTGTCCGCGATGATCATGTCGCAGGCAAGCGCCAGCTCCAGTCCTCCGCCAAGACATGCGCCATGCACGGCAGCAATGCTGATAAATGGCGCGGCATCAATCGCGTTCAAAACCGCGTGGATGCGCTCAAGAAAGGCTCGCACGCCAACGGCACGTTCTTTTTCCGGAACTGCCGCCGCCGTCGCATACAGCTCGCGCAAATCTCCTCCAGCTGAGAAAACGGACTTCCGCGCGCTCGCAACAATGCAGACAGAAGTCTCCGACGCGAGAGCGCCAAATGCAGCAACGAACTTTTCAAGTTCGGCGAGCATCGCCGTGCCAATCTCATTGGCAGGCGCATGATCGAGTGTCAGCTCGATCACTCCGTCACGCCACTCCCAACGCAGCGTTTTCCCAGTGAACGTTTTCATGCGTGCTGCCTGTCGATCGCTTTGCGATCCGCGCTGGCCATTGCCGCCTCGCGGCCGCTTTTCGAATCGTACATGGCGTTGATTTCGGAAGCATATCGCGCATTGATGGCGTCGCGCCGGATTTTGCCCATGGCAGTGAGCAACCCGCTCTCCGGCGTGAACGCATCGCGCAACACGGCAAAATTCCTAACTTGCCGGTAATGCGGAAGTTCCGGATTCACCGCATCTAGCGCCGCCTGAACTGCTCCCGCTTCGACCCCTCCCGTCACTAACGCACAGAGGTAGCCGCGCCCATTGCCGACCACAACGACCTGCTGCGCCCCCGGCAGAAGCCGCGCAATTTTTTCCTCGATCGGTTCTGGTGCGATGTTATGCCCTGAATTCAAAATAATCAGGTTCTTGATGCGGCCGCTGATCCGCCAATTCCCCCGAACGTTCACTTCACCTTGATCGCCGGTGTGAAACCATCCATCGTGCAGGACGCGCGCCGTTTCTTCCGGCCGATTCCAGTAACCCGGAAAAATGTGCGGCCCGCGCACAACAATCTCTTCATTTTCCACCAGCTTCATTTCGACTCCGCTAATCGCCGAGCCAACGTAGCCCGGCTCGACGGGCACGCGCGGATCATCCAGCGTGCAAATACCGGTGGTTTCCGTGAGCCCATACGCCTGCAACACGGGAATCCCCAGCATCAGAAAAAACTGCTGCGTCTCCGGCGCCAGCGGCGCCGAACCGCAAATCAGAGCGCACAGATTGGGTCCGAAGCGCTCGCGAATCTTCCGAAAAATGAGCCGACGGCCGATCGTCAGCCAGAACGCATCGAGCGCGCGCCCGCGCCCCGCATGCTGCCTCTGCCAGGCGGAGCGCGCCTTTGCAAACAGGGAACGAATGACTGCAGGCCGCTTCGCGATTGCCTCCTCCACCCCACGCCGCACTCGCTCCAGTAGGGTAGGAACATTCAGGAAATAATTCGGTGATGCCAGAAGGATCTCGTCCGCAATTCTGTTTAGGTCCGTCGAGAGCGTAAGAACGCTTTCACGAGTTAGGCACGAAAGCAGCAAGATCGTGGACGCCGCAAAATTAAACGGCAAGTAGTGGAACACGCGGTCCGGTTCGTTGGTCGCGCCCATCAACTGATCGAGGCGTTCGGTAGTGCAGGAAAGCATGTGCGTGAGGTTCCCGGCATTCAGGCAAACGCCCTTCGGCTCCCCCGAAGTTCCCGAAGTATAAATGATGCTGACAACATCGCTGTCCTGGCGAGGATTCGGGGCATCGAACATTTGTGTTTGCGGCGCTGACTGCCGCAGCACCTCATCGAACAGCACGCGCCGCGGAGCCTCCGGCCAAGCCCGCGCAACGCCATCGCCGAGAGCCGCCTCGCCCGCAAAAATTAGGCGCGGCTGGCAATCCTTCATCATGCCCGCAAGTTCCGCGGGCGACTGCCGGGAATAAAGCGGCACAACGATCACGCCCTCGGCCATGAGCCCCAAATGAACCGCTGCCCAACGAACGGAATTCGCCGCAAGAAGCGCGCACCGGTCTCCGCTCTGCACGCCAGCACTTCGAACAAACGTGCGCACCAGCTGGATCTGGTCCAGCAATTCCCTGCCCGTCACGCTCACAAATTGGTCCCCGCGAATTTCGCGAAGAACCACGCGGCCATCCGCGCGCTTCAGTTGAACACCTATTGTCTCAAGAAAATTGGGCATGAAGAATCAGCGAACTGCCGCGAGCGCCGCCGGCGAAGAGTCGTATCGCTCTACCAGCTGAATTAAATTTTTGCTCAACGGCGGCAGATACTCCTCCCAGGAAAAAACGCCGGACCGCAGCGGAAATTCCGGATAAGTGCGCTGCACCGCTTCTTCGAGGAACTTTCCCATGCGCGCCATGACTTTCAGATTGCGAACCGCAGTCCTGGCGACGCCGTCACGCACGGAATCTGCTTCGACAACCAGCGTCTCCATCATCTTCAAGAGCTTGGGCTCGAGTTCCGGATCGTCAACGGTGAGGAAGAGATGCTGGTGACCGCGCTCATTCATAAGGTTGCGGATGCGCTCATCCATGGTCACCCCCGCGGAAGCAACCATCGCGGGCATGGTGCTCACGATTCCGTGGTAGCGGGAAGAAACCATCAGGGAACTCTGGCGGAGAATGCTGACGAGCTGAAAGATGTCGTACTCGTCTGAAGTGAAAACCGGCACGGATGCGCCGCCCAGGTGCTGCGCAAATTCACGGCAGGCGCGGGCGTCCAGCCTCTCCATGGCAACAAGTATCGGGAAAACTCTATGCCTCTGGAGGAATGCCGCGGTGGCCCTGGCAAACGCGGAAAGGTAGCGCGAATTCTCCGCATCGACGGAAGGTCCCGCATTGTGAAAATAAACGGTCCGGTACTGGCTGTCTTTGTAAGCGCCGGTGGTAGCTAGCGCCGCGTATTTCGCAATCGAAGCCTTGACGGGCCACACGAAGGGAAGAATCGGGCAGAGGGCAAGAATCGGCGTCTTCTCGTCCCAGCCTGCATCGCGCAACACCTTCCAGCCATACTCGGGCGGGTGCGGCTCAAAGGTCCAGGCCGTGTCGGTTCCCAGTTCTGTGGGGATACTCAGCTTTTTCAGCAAGGCCTGGGACTCCGCGCTCCGGGGAATGATCAGCGAATCGGTAATATAGCGCGCGCACATCCCTTCAATAAGCGGGTCCATCTGCCCCGCTTCGCCGCCGTATCCGACGGAGAGTTTGTTTTCCGCCGATGCAATTCCGAGCGAGCCGATCATCATGGTCGTCAGGGCGTTAGCGAATTTGCTCTTGAACATCGAGCCTTCGCAAGCGATCACCCCATGATTTGCGCGAACTTCGCGGAAGAGGAAAGGCGGAAACACATCCGGCAGATGGACCTGGCGCGTGCCCTCAAAATAACCAAGAGTCAGGTCGAAATTCTGCGTCATGACACTGAAATCAACATTTTGCCCGCCAAGAACATGGCGAATCTGGCGGAGGGTTTCCTGCACGCGGAGGTCGGAACCGGTATTTCTGTTGCCGTTGTAGCCGGCAAAGAGCAGTTTCAGCTTTTCGCCGGGCGTCCAGCGTTCACCCAGGCCCAGCATCCACCCGACGCGCGCAATTTCAATCAACGCGCTGACCCAGGCCACCAGCAGAAAGTCCGTCATGTCCGGCCTCTCCCTGCCGCCGCATTTTTCCCCGTGCTGGTGCTCGCCGGCCAGGGCTTGGTCGGAAAATGAAATTTGTTTTCGCGGCTGTATTTCAGAAGCGGCGCTGCATAAGTCGAGAATTTTGCCGGCGCTTCCCCAAGCTCCGCAACGACACGCGAATTATCGAAAACCGTGTTCCAGTCCAGATACGGCCAGAAAACTTTGAGCAGCGAAGCTCCGTAAGCCGCCGCCCCGCTGCGATTCGCCACCCAATTGACCGTGCTGGAAAAAGGCCCGCCGAGGGAGGGCAAATACATCGGCCGCATCATTCCGCCGTGGTGCGAAATAGAATCCGTCAATTCATGGTACGTCTGCGAACCCGTGCCGGACGACAAATGATAGATGCCGTGCGCAGGCGCTTCTTTTTGATGAATCGTCACGATCGCTTTGCTCACGTAGTTCGCCGGAACGATGTCGATCTTATCCTCAGGCCGCAGCGGCAGGACAGGCATCTGCGCCAGCACGTGAAAGGCTTGCACCATGTCGAATTGCGAAGTTTCCGCGCGGCGGCTGTCTCCCATCACGATCGCCGGGCGGAAAATCGTCTTGGGCACGTCTGGCAGCAGTTGATTCGCCATGTGCTCGCAGAATTTCTTGGTGCGCGCGTATGGATCGTAATCGGAGCGCGACCAGTCGATCGACGCATCCTCCGTTACCACTTCGTTTTTTCTTTTGCCCGCAACCGCCACCGTCGAAACGTGCGAATAACGCCTCAGCCCGTTGCGATTCTGCGCCCGCCGCGCCAGTTGAATCACTTCCAGTGTGCCTCGCAGGTTGACGTTCAAGCACTGCTTTTCCGATTTCCGGTTCAGCGAAGCCGCGCAGTGAATCAGCGAGTCTGTGGTGTCCACCAGCGCATGATACTCATCATCAGATAGACCAAATCGCTCTCCGGTCAGGTCACCGAGAAAAATCCGTACCCGCGTGTTCAAATATTCCGAGAATTCAGAAAATTCGAAATGCAGTTGCAGCGAAGTCCACAGCCGTTCGCGCGCTTCCTGCTCGGTCTTCGCGCGGACCAGGAGGTTCAGCTTGTCGCGGTGCTCTGTAAGGAGCCCCGCGGCAAGGTAACTGCCCAGGTAGCCGGTCGAACCGGTTACGAAGATCGCCATAAGGGGTCGGACGGCGTTGCAGCTTGAGAGAGCGCCGTTTCACGCGCTGGTTCGCCGGACCAATCCATTGCTCGCGGCTCGCGCGCTTCGAGCGGCCGGCCTTCCATCAGCGGATAGCACCAGCGGCGCAGCGCCGGAATGTGCACGTTGATCCAGTAGTCCCACCAATCGATCGATTCCGGCGCGAAATCGAAGAGCGGGCGCTCCTCTGCCGGCAGCATGGCGGAGAGCAGGCGCGCATTCTCACATTCGAACACATGCTCGTTGTGAAGAATGAAAGGCTCGTAGAGCTCAATTAGCTTTTCGGCGCGGATCAGGTCGCGTTCCGCCCGTGCGAGCGGCGGTTTTCTCATGTGCATGGAAACCGCTACGCGATTGATTCGTGAGATCACCGCCTTCTGCATCGGAATCGAGAGCCGCTCGTAACGCTGCTTAGAAACCGGGATCGACTCAAATTTAACTTTGAGCCAGCTATCGATTCCGTTCGTCATCCGGTAGTGCTTCCGGTGAGCCAGTCCCGTAAGCTCGATGCTGCGGCCCATGTTGACGGGATTGATCGCCGAAGTCGCGAGATGGTACAGGCGCGCATGTTGTCGCGCGACCACTGCCGAAGCAATCAGCGTCATCCCTCGGCAAACCATATCCACCGGAATCACGTCCAGACACTTCCGCTCATTCGAAGGAAGCTGCCGGAAATTTGTTCCGAGCAAATAAGAAAGCGGCCCGGAAGTATTGATTCCCTCGTTCCACCCGGTGAATGGCGAACGCTCCGAGCTTTCCACGATTGACGGCCGCACGATCGCGATTGGCAGGTCGCGGCCGCGGCGCGCCAAGATGGACTCGCCGAGGCTTTTCGTAAACGTGTACGTATTTGGCCAGCCCAGGTGTTGCGCTCTGCGCAAGCCGATGCGCGTCAGCCGGTTTCGCGCCCAGCGTGCGCGATTGCGCTTCAGCACGCCGTCGAGCTCTTTGGCTGGCGCGAAAGCTTCATTACCGCCGCGTCCTAGCGCCTGCCGAAGCAGCGCTCTATCGAGTTCAGGACTTTCCGATCGTTCTTCGACGTGGCGAACCGTTTCACGCAGCGAATCCACCTCGCGCTCCGCGTCGAATTGCGCATCGTTCGCGGGATTGTAATTATCCTGCAGCTCCTCGGTGACTCGGCCATCGCGCATCCCGACCACATAGCAGGTCGAAAGATGCATCAGCCCGGCGTGACTGCACTTCCGCAGAAAGTCGAGCAGGTTGATGGCGGAATCCACATTGGAAGAAAGCGCATCGCGCAAATCGGGATTGAAATCCGTCAAGCCCGCGCTGTTCACAATCAGGTCGAGCGATTTTGCCAGCCGCGCTTGTGTCGCTTCGTCAAGCCTCAGGCCCCGCTGGCTCACGTCCCCTTCCACCACTTCCACTTTTTCTTTTAGGAAAACGCCGAGCTTGCGGCCGTACCGCTCCTGAAGCGTGTCGAAGGTAGGAGATTCCTCGACAATCTTTTCGAAACGCCGCTGTGCCGAGGTCGTGCGGTTGCGGCGAATCAACAATGTGATCTTGCCGATGTTCGGAATATTTTCGAGCAGGTCCACGAGCCAGACCTTGCCGATAAATCCCGTCACTCCGATCAGCATCAAATGCCGCTTTTCCAGGTTCTCTTGGACAGAAAGTCTCTCGACTCTTGGAGTTTCCCCGAACAGCGCTACGGCTTTACCTCGTGGAAATGCGGGCCGCTCGGTCGTCTCCATCGCACTTTCCAGTTGCTCGGGCTTTTTCGCCCAGCCAAGGCGGCTCAGTAGTTTTTCGCGCGCGATCCGCCCATTCGTATCGCCGCTCGCAATCCACGCCAGCGGCCCCCGCGGGCGCACGATCGGATCAAGCAAACGTCCGGTGGCTTTGCCGTCGCGATATTCCAAGCGATTCGCAATGAACGACTCCACCCCGAAATGGTGCGCCAGCGGCCGGAGTATGTTTTCCAAAAGTTGTCCGACGAGGACGACGCGCTCCCCGCTGCGAACCGCCGCGATCAGTTTATCGGCCGCCTCGCGGCGCAACTGCGGCTTCAAAACGTAGTGAAAGTACTCTTCACCCAGCAGATCCAGCCGATCCCGGCTGACCCCACGCAACAAAGTGTGCAGAAATCGGGTAGCAAACGTGCGGCTCGCAAAATAAGCAAACGGCCTCGCCAGCGCCATCCCTGCCATGCCCGCCCGCCGCGCCCACCGTTCCGCAAAACTCTGCGCGTTCCAGGTGAAAAACCCTACCGGCCGCATCGCGCCAAGTTCCAGCAACGACCCTTCCACCCGCCAATACGTAACCGGGCTCGCCCCAGCGCCAGCCAAAACACGCTTCGAATTGGATCCGGAATGCGCCATAACAGGCCTACGCCAAATGGCGGTCCATCCGCCACGAAGAAAGCTCAAAAATACGCCGATGCGAAATAATGTCTCTCACCCTGTGTTCAATCTGCTCTGGAACGGATTCGCTGCCTGCGCCGCAATCACACGACCGTGTGGGACCCTGCCCTAGCCGGCCGCAGGCTGCTTCAGAAAGTGTAAAAGTAGCATTCTCAGCGGCTTATCGCAAGCAAACGCCCTTGCTGTGGTTGCTGGCGTTTCAGGCGCTATTCAAGGGCGGCTTAGCACCTGCGAGCAAAGCCAGTTCGCGCCACTTCCAATGGCAGTCGACGTCCACGAATCCGATCTCACGCAGCCAGGCTAGTTGAAGCTCGAAATCAAGCAGCTTGTTCGAAGGGTCCTCGGTCTCGGTTGTGTAGCCAATCGCATGGAGAAACCGCTCGTGTAAGGAATCGTTTGGCGAAGCGACGTGCTCCAAATTGAGGAAGACTCCGCCGGGGTTCAGCAGGTCGAAGATTTCGGCGTATAGGGAACGTTTGCGCTCGTGGACCACATGATGGATCGCGAAACTGGAAACCACGGCATCGAACCGTCCCAACGCCGGAAGGGTGCGATCGAGGTCGTGTTCGACGATGGTAGTCCCGGGTTCGTTTCCAAAGGTAGCTCGCAACACCTGGACCATGGTCGGTGAAAAATCCAAAGCCACGCACTCTGACCCCTGTCGCGCCGATTTGACAAGGCTGAGTAGCCGTCCGCCTCCAGCTCCCAGATCCAGGAAACGGCCGAGTTGTGCAGGCAGAAATTCAAGCAGGGTCGCCTCGCCTTCACGGCGATGAGGGAGGGAATCCGCCCGCTGTAGATAGTCGTTGGCGTGTTGCTCGGAAGGCCAGAGATTAACGCCCGCGGTTCCGGGGGAGGTCACGGCCCTAGACGCCCCAGCCGTAGCGCTCGGCGTGCTCAAAGGTCCGTTGCATCTCTTCGCGCAGGATTTCCGTGAAGACCGAGCCACCAACGGCCTTCGCCCCAGGCTCGGTAATGTCCGGCGTCCGGTAGCCTCCCGAAAGCACTCGTTGCAGCGACTGTTCGACCCAATCCGCTTCCAACGAAAGCCCGAATGCATCCCGCAGCATCATCGTCGCGCTGAGAATCGACCCAATCGGATTGGCCGAATCCGTCCCCGCCAGCGAAGGCGCCGAACCATGAATTGGCTCGAAAAGCGGCGCCGACGACCCAAAGCTCGCCGAAGGAATCAGCCCAATCGATCCCACCAGCGCCGCTGCCGCATCGCTCAAAATGTCCCCAAACATGTTGCTGCTCAGCAGCACGTCAAACTGCGCCGGCCGCAGCGTCAATTGCATCGCCGCATTGTCTACATACATGTGCTCGAGCTTCACGGTGGGGTACACCGCGCTCATCCCCGTCACCGTCCGCCGCCACAGCTGCGAACTGGTCAGCACGTTCGCTTTGTCCACCGAGCAAAGCCGTCGCGATCGATTCTCCGCCCGCGCATAAGCAAACGTCGCGATGCGTTCGATCTCCGGCGTCGAGTACGACTCCGTATCCCAAGCCCGCTCCACGCCCTTTACCGTGGTGTTCCCGCGCTCGCCAAAATACATCCCGCCCGCGAGTTCCCGCACAATCTCCAAATCTAAATCCCCAAGCCGGTCCGCCTTCAGCGGCGAAATTCCCCTCAGCGGCTCAATCAGTTTCACGGGCCGCACATTCACATACAGCCCCAGCTCTTTGCGCAGATCCAGCAGCCCGCTCTCGGGCCGCTTCCCGACAGGCAACGCATCCCACTTCGGCCCGCCCACCGCTCCCAGAAACACCGCATCCGCTTTACGGCAAGCGTCCAGAGTCTCATTGGGAAGCGGCGTCCCGGCAGCATCAATCGCCGCGCCTCCAATCGGAAATTCCGCAAACTCAAACTGGTGATTAAATTCCTGCGCCGACTCCCGCAAAATCGCCGCCGCCGCCCGCGTCACTTCCGGGCCGATGCCGTCTCCCGGCAGCAGGACAATGGTCTTCTTCATAGTGGTCCCCGTACAAATTCAGAATTCCAGCAAGCCCAGCGCTTGGGAAGTTACTTACAGAACCGCGCGGTTCTATCTTCGTGATCTTGCTCATGGCAGCGCGGTCAGGCCGCCGGAGTCGTTTCCGTCGCCATCGCCGCAGTTTTCCGCCGGATTACGGCATGCGCGATCGCCACAATATCTCTCGGTCGCACGTCTTTCGACTGGTCCGCCAGCGCCGTCACCCGCTTATAGACTTCCGCCAGCTCTTCATCGCTCGCTTCGTATCCCAAGTCCCGCAGCGACAAGCGCAGCGCGTTTCGTCCCGAATGTTTCCCCAACACCAGCGAGCGCGCTGGCACCCCCACCGACTGCGGCGACATGATCTCGTACGTCAGCGGATTCTTGATGATGCCATCCTGATGAATCCCCGCTTCGTGCGCAAACGCATTCGCGCCTACAATCGCCTTGTTCGGCGCCACTTGCGCCCCGGTGATCTCTGTCAGCATGCGGCTCGTCGGAAAAAGTTCTTCCATCCGGATACCCGTCGTCACCCGAAAGCTGTCCTTGCGCACCGCCAGCGCCACCACCACTTCCTCCAGCGAAGCATTCCCCGCCCGTTCTCCAATCCCATTGATCGTGCACTCGATCTGCCGCACCCCCGCACGAATCGCCGCCAGCGAATTCGCCACCGCCATACCCAAGTCATCGTGGCAATGCGCGCTCAGCGTAATCCCCTGCGCATCTCCCAGGGATTCCCGCACCTTGGTGAACATGGCCCCGTACTCTTCCGGCACTGCATACCCTACGGTGTCCGGCAAATTCAGCACTGTCGCGCCCGCCTCCACCGCCACCCGGCACACCTGGCACAGAAAATCGATGTCCGTCCGCCCAGCATCCTCCGCGGAAAACTCCACTTCCGCGACGTGCTGCCGCCCATAGCGAATCATCGAGCCAATGGCTTCCAGCGCCTGCTCGCGCGACATCTTCAGCTTCACGCTAAGGTGCAAATCCGACGTCGCCAGAAAAATATGCAGCCGCGGCGAAGCCGCGGGCTTCAAAGCCTCAATCGCCGCGCTCACATCTTCTTTTCGCGCCCGCGCAAGCGCCGCAATCGGCACGCCCCGCACTTCCTGCGCCACTTTCTGCACCGCCTCCAAGTCGCCATGCGACGCAATCGGGAACCCCGCTTCAATCACGTCCACGTTCAGCGCCGCAAGCTGCTTCGCCAGGCGAATCTTCTCCTCGGTGTTCATCGAGAAGCCCGGCGACTGCTCACCGTCACGGAGCGTTGTGTCAAAAATTCGTACGACGTCCATAGGGTCCCCCATGCTCTAGTAACGCACACCACCCACCCTGCGGTCCAATTTATCTTTGTTCTACATTTGATAATTCCAGCTTATACTGCCACCAAGGAGCTTCCCTTGGACCTCGGCGAACTTCAAGTCTTTCTCATGGTGGCAAAAGAGGGCAGCTTCTCCCGCGCTGCCGAGCGCCTTTACCGCACTCAGCCCGCCATCAGCCTCGCCATCCGCAAGCTTGAGGACTCGCTTGGCCAGCCTCTTTTCGTTCGTGGCGCCCGTCCCGTCCGCCTTACAGATGCGGGAACTCTTCTGAAGGACTACGCGGAACGCCTGATCAATCTCCGCGATGAAGTGAAGAAAGGTCTCTCCGAATTGGAGGGCCTCAAGCGCGGCGAACTCTCTCTCGGTGTCAACGAAAGCTCCATCCACGCCCTCCTTCCCGCCCTCGCCAAGTTCCGCGAATTGCATCCCGGAGTCCAGGTTCGCGTCCACCGCATGCTTTCCCGCGACATCCCTCACGAAGTCCTGAACTATCGCCTCGATCTCGGCGCCATCTCTTTCGTGCCCCGCGACGCCCAGCTCCTCGCCACCGAAATCCTCAAAGACGAGTTGACCCTCGTAGTCCACCCCAAGCATCTCCTCGCAAAAAAACGCGAAGTCGATGTCGCCGAACTCGGCCAGGAAAATTTCATCGCCCACAGCGTCGAATCTCCTTTTCGCCGCCGCGTCATCGAGCTCTTCGCCAGGAACCGCACCGCCCTCAATATGCCCATCGAAATGCCCACCATCGAAAGCATCAAGCGCTTCGTGCAAATGGGCATGGGCGTAGCCATCGTCCCGCGCATGTGCGTCAATTGGGAAATCGAACGCGGTTGGATGAAGGAAGTAAAAGTGCGGCAAATGAACATGCCGCGCCACGTCTATCTTGTTTCGCGCCGCGGCGCTCGGCTCCCGCATGCCGCCGGCGAGCTCATGCGCATTCTTCGCGAAGAGTGAAACGCTTCTGTTCTGCCGGCGCGCTCCCCGCCTATCGCATTTCTCGGATACTTCAGCAAACTTCTATCGGGCCCGGTCCGATTTTTGCGCCAAGCACATAATCGTCGCCAGCATCGTCGCGCAATGAGTCTCTGCGCCGCCTTTTAGGACATACACATCGGCAGCGCAAATCTTCAGCGTTCTTCCAGATCGCAGCACTCGCGCCCGAGCCAATAGTTTCTCTCCATCCGCAGGCGCCAGCAGATTCATCTTGTATTCCACCGTCAGCACCGAGGAATCCGCCGGCATCAGCGTGTACGCCGCATAACCGCAAGCACTGTCCGCGATGGCCCCCGAAACGCCGGCGTGAAAATAATTATGTTGCTGCGTCACTTCCATTCGAAACGGCACATGGATCTCAGCATGCCCCGCTCCAAGCACGGCAAGTTCCGCTCCGAGATGCTTCATCAACCCCTGGCGCGCAAAACTCTCGCGCACACGGCTCTCAAATTCCACATCCGCAGCGGCAAATTTGGATTTTTGGTTCATGATGCCGGAGTATACCAGCGTAGAGGCATGCTTCGGCGCGATGCTGAGTCGGTCGCTAGGCCGGACGCGCCGCGAGTGCATCCGCCACAGTACCGTGGATGGGCAGAAGCTTCGTGAGCCCCGCCACCTGCATCACCGCGCTGCCCTGTTTCGTCAATCCCGTCAATATAAAGGATTGGCCATGGCTCCGCCGGTGAACGAAAATCTGCACCAGCGCCCCCACCCCCGCCGAGTCCAGAAACGAAACCCCGCTCATATCAAGGATAAGCTGAGCCGCAGGCTCCGGCCGCAAGGTTTGAATGAAATTGTGAACGGTCTCAAGGCTCAGTTTGCCGTCGAGCCGTATTACAGTCCGATTACCGTTGGATTCCGGCTGCTTTACTAAGTCTAGGTGTACAGGTTGCATAGGAGTCGCAGCCTACCTCAAAACCCGCCTCTCAAACATTACAGTTCTTTAACAATTCCCGTCGCGCTCTGCCTGTCCCCGCCGGCCAATTAGCTCTTCTGGTAAACTATGCTCAGATTTACCTATCGTGTCTCTTTTTCCTTGACCGTGATTCCGTAAGGCGTTACCGTGAAATCGTTATCGCTTCTCTCTCGGAACTCGATAAGTGCCGCATGATTAACGGCCAAGGAAGACTCATGGCCACACAAATTCTCTTTCAATCCCGTTGTGCCTGCAGTGTCCTTCCAGGACCACTCTTGGCTTTCCAAATTGCCCCGAGCTCTCGCCGTGCTACTTGGATTGTTCTTATGTTCCATTCCGGCACGCGCCCAGCTCCAGCAACCTTTCGTCTTTGCGGCTGATCCCTTCGGGCCCGGCCCAGCTATCCTCGTTTACACCAGAAACGACGTGAGCGGAGTCCTTACACCTGTGCCCGGCTCTCCTTTTCCCAGCAGAGCTCCCTTGAACAGTTTGGCTCTCGATTTCAAAGCCGTTTCCTGTTCGTGGGCACGCCCCAAAGCAATATAGAGATGTACACCATTGATCCCAATACGGGCGCCCTTCAGGAAGTTCCCAATTCACCGTTCGCTTCTCCCACTACCAGGCCCGAGTTTCTTTCCACGGAAAGCAGCGGTCAGTTTCTCTGCGTAATCGATTTGCCTTCCAGTACCGGTCCCAATGTCAGCGCCGTCGAGTCCTTTCAAATCGATGCAGTAAATCTCGCCCTCACTCCGACAGTAGCCGGTGCGACCGGTCTACCGGGCCTGTTTGTTTCCGGAGCAACCCACCCCAGCGGCAAAGCTTTCTACGCCATTAGCAACTCTCCCAGCTCGACCCCGAACATTCCTTTCTTTCTTCTCTTTAACAGCTCCAATGGCACCTTCACTACCCCCAACATACTTCCGGCAGGCAGCGCCGATGCCAAAACCCTTGCTCTGGATCCTCAAGGGCTGCACGTCGCCCTTAGCGCTCAGGGCGTGGTCACGTCCCAGGAGCTCCAATTGGACGGTACCCTCGGCCCCAACAACATGCTATACTTACTCTCGTAGATAACTGTGTTTGGAGTGGGGACGTTGGTCCCGCATTTCTTTTTGGGGCCCCGTTCACTCCTTGCCCTTCTCTCTTCACCAATCGCGCACTCTTAGAATCAGCGAGTTACGAAATGCAAATTCTGTAAGTCTTTTCTTTTTACATTCATGCAAATTGGTAAGGGGTGGGTGACTGCCACCTGCACGAATCTGCAAAGTCAGCTTCCGGCGAAATCAGCTGGGAAGGGTTTGCAACCGCGTAAAAAACTTTCTGCGAAGTCTGCAACTCCGCCGGTCAGCCCGGCTATTTCACCGCGCTGATGCGATAAATCACCCCGGCTCCGTCATCCGACACCAGCAACGATCCGTCCGGCGCAACCGTCACGCCCACCGGCCGTCCATTTACGTCTTCCTTGCTCGGATCCGGCACCAGTCCGGTCATGAACGGAACGGGGTCCGCCGAGGGCTTCCCGTTCTTAAACGCCACAAACGCAATCTGGTAGCCCGAGCGCGACGCCCGGTTCCACGATCCGTGCTCGGCCACGAACGCGCCGCCACGGTAACTTTCCGGGAATTGCTTCCCCGTATAAAACGCGAACTGCAGAGGTGCGACATGAGAGCCAAGCAGCACGTCAGGGATAATCGCGCGTGCCACCAGTTCTGGATGTTCTTGCTTCACTCGCGGGTCGACGTTGCCGCCGATGTAGCTGTACGGCCAGCCATAAAACGCTCCGTCCTTTATCGAGGTGAAATAGTCGGGCGGCAGATCATCTCCAAGCTCGTCGCGCTCATTCACGGACACCCATACTTCTCCGGTGACCGGCTCCACCGCCAGCCCCACGGGATTCCGCAATCCCGTCGCGTACAGCCGCGCATTCTTACCGTCCAGATCACAAATGGTTACCGCCGCGCGGATCGGAGCTTCTCCGGTATCAATGTTTGAACCCGAACCAACGGAAACAAAGAGGTGCTTTCCATCCGCTGAAATCGCCACCGACCGTGTGTCATGGCCGCCCGTTGGCAAGTCCATCAAATGCTCTTTTTCACCGAGCCGCTTCGACGTCTTTGGATCGTAGCGGAAGCGCACCAGTTCGTTCGTGTTTCCCACGTAAACATAGTCTTCGTGAAACGCAATCCCGAAGGGCCTCCGCACGCCGCTCACGAACGTTTCCCGCTCCTGGGCCGTGCCGGTATTTTGTGGATCGCGCATCACGATGATTTCGCCCGCTCCGTTATCGGCCAGAAAAATATCCCCGTTGGGCGCCACCGTCAGCCACCGGGGAACCTTGAAGTCTGCCGCATACACATTTATGCGAAATCCCGCAGGCACCGTAGGTAGAAATCCCGCTGGAGGTTTCGCGCTGTGCGGTCCGTTGCCTGATGATTTGGTCGCGAAGGGCGCCGGCAGCTTGGGTTTTTGGCCGTGCGTGACTTGCGCCGCTACGAGTGAAGGCAGTGAAAGTGTAAGAGCTAAAGTAAGAATTCTTTGTGCTCGCATGGCAGTAGCCTCTCAGAAAATAGAATGATGATTTCGCCTCTATGATGCCTCAGCTGGACGCTCGTTTCCAACCGTCGTTGTTCCCCGCGGCCTCCCCGGAAATCCGCCGATTGCTCTCAAGGGGCGATAAGTCATCTTTTTACCAAACACTTGTCCATCCGCATCTAATCCGGTAGAAGAAGCGTAAGCTAAGGCAGGGTTCAAGAGAGAAGACCCATGCGAAGCCCTTATATTGGACGCGGCATAGCTCTAATCGTGATTATCGGCCTCGTTGGCTGGACCGCTTTTCGTGCGCTCGGCGCGCGAAATCCGGAAACTCCGAAAATTCCCTTTCCGGGTCCCGCCATCGACGCGCCCCTAGCCACGGCGAAAGGCCAACAAACGGCGGTTTTTGCCGGAGGTTGTTTTTGGGGCGTTCAGGCCGTCTTCGAACATACCAAGGGAGTTTCTTCCGCAACTTCCGGTTACGCCGGCGGTTACGTTAAGTCACCCTCGTACGAAAGCGTGAGCATGGGCGTCACCGGCCACGCCGAAACTGTCAGCGTCGTCTATGATCCCTCGCAACTTACCTACGGCCAGCTCTTGATGGTTTTCTTCTCCGTCGCCCACGATCCCACGCAATGGAACCGCCAGGGCCCCGATACCGGCTCCCAGTACCGCTCCGCAATTTTCTATACCAACGAAGAGCAGAAGCGCATCGCGCAGGCCTATATCGCGCAGCTCGACGCTGCAAAGGTGTACTCGCGGCCCATCGTCACAAAGGTGGAGCCCTTCCAGGCTTTTTATCCCGCCGAGGGCTATCATCAGCACTACCTCAAGAACAATCCCGACAATCCCTACATCGTCTACAACGATCTGCCTAAACTGGAGAATCTGAAAAAGACTTTCCCAAACCTCTATCAGCCTTAGCCGCTCTCTCAACGGCAGGTATGCGGTATTCGCCCATCTCCCGGTAGCTACTTGAGCAAAAGTTGTTACATCTCCAGCGCTCTTGCGCTAGATTGAATCCAGAGTTTTTCCGGGATAGCCCGAATTCTAGATACCAATTCGCTGGGAGGAGAACCACCATGAGAGCTTCCGTTTGTGCCGCGCTGTTTTTGTCGGCCGCAGGCTTGGTTTTTGTGCAGAACAGTCACGCGCAAGCCGCAAAGCCCGTCGTAGTAGACTTCAAGAACGCGCAAGGCCAGAACATTGGCACCGCAACTTTGTCGTCCGCGCCCAAGGGCGTCAAAATCAACATCGACATCAAGAATCTTCCGCCAGGGGAGCACTCCATTCACATTCATCAGGTCGCCAAGTGCGAGCCTCCCGACTTCAAATCTGCTGGTCCTCATTTTGGCGGCTCGGGCCATGGGCATGATGGCATGGCCATGGGTACGCCCGCTGGCGATATTCCGGACTTTGCGTTGATCGTTGCCGCGGACGGCACGGCTCACGCCAGCACCATCGCGCCAAACGTGACCCTTGGCACGGACGAAAGCTCTGTCTTCAGCAACGGCGGCACGTCGATTGTGATTCATGCCGTCGCTGGCGGCACCGGCACCGGCGCTCCCCCACGTATCGCTTGTGGCTTAATCACCAAGCCGTAATAATTTCGACTCGAACGAACTGATTGCACTATTTTTTGTCCGGGCGCTCGGTCACGGCTTTGCCGCCGGCGCCCGGAAGAATTGTCTTCTTTCCGCCCGCCGATTCTCCATCGAATAGTGCGTCCAAGCTCGCGTAGCCGTAGATGGTCGGCGCGTGATTCTGCATCAGCCCTCCGGTGTCCGCAGTCGGGCCGTAGTTGCTGTGCAAATCCCTGCCGAGCATTCGCAGGATGGCCATCTGTTGCCCTCGATGGTGCGCGGTGTGCGCGATCCTCCGCACCATTACCCACGCCCGCGATCGCTGCACGTCAAAAAATTTCGCCTCCGATTCCCACCAATACTCATCTTTCGCCCGCAGCGCCGCCAGTCGTTTTTCGCTGTCCTCCGCATAACGCTTCATGAATTCCAAGCGATTCTCCATTGCCGGCAAAGGCGGAGCGCTGACGTCGATCCCGAGCATGTTGACAAACCACAAATTCTCGCTCACGCACTGGTGCACCATCTGCTCTTGGACGCTGCGCCCTCGGGGGTCTCCCACGCGCGGCCTCACCGGAAGATCCTCGTCGCGGAATTCACTCCACACGCTCACCACTTTCATCCGCTCGGTCTCGTAGGTTTCAACCAGGAAGTCATATCTCATGGACACCATCCTTCCGCGCGGCTTTGGGATGGATTTTCTCTCCCGCAAAAAGCCACGTCAATTGACTGTCACTCAGCGGCAGTGATTCACGACAGAAAATCGGCGCTGGCGCTAATCCCAGCCATATACTGGTTTCACTTCCCGGACGCGCCCGTCCTTATCGAATTCCACCTTGAATGAGAAGTGTTGAGGCGTGCTGCCGACGAAGGTGAATCTGAATCGCCATCCATACGCGTCGCCCAGCTTTTGACGAAGAAGGACGAGAGTCTCGGACTCGGAGAGTTCGAGGTTCGCGCCTTTTGTCGCATCGAAATAGATGAACGTGTTATTTTCCGGATGGAAGCCCAGACTCACGGCGGAAAGATGGGCGGGAGCAGTTTCGGGTGCGTCGGAGGACGCTCCGAGTAAGACCCAACCGGTCACTGAATGTAAGACTTCAGCAACGTTCATGCCTGGGTGCACCGTGCTCCGGGCCATCTCCGCCTTTCGATGACCTGACTCCCGAGCAATGAAGAGAAAAAGCATGGATACTGCGATCCACCCAACAATCGCGAGGCCCGCTACAAGAAGGATGCGTCCTAGCATGGAACGCCTAGTTCTAGCGGCAACGGCGGGCGATTGCGTTCCCTCGATGGATCGGGGTGCTTGTAGCCCGGGGCTCTTGCGGTGGCGGTCTAAGAAGTGCCATCCCAGATAGAGTCCCGGCCAAAGAACGAAGAACAACGGGGCAAAGACCAGTTTGCCGATGGCGAATGCAATCAGTGCACTCAGGCTGAGGCCGACGATTTTCTTGTCGATAGTCAGGGTAAAGCCTTTGCCTCGTGCGACTACGACCTTATAATCCCGCTCGGAAACCCGTCTGCAAACTTCAGTATAGACGCGACTGAGTAACGAAGTTCTGAAAATCGCACTTCGGCTCAGCGCAAACCGCGGGGCCACGTGAACCAGGGGCCACGTGAACCTGTTGACAGCAGCGGTCCGGAGGAGTATTTAGACTTCTACGCGCGCCTTGCTGTTGCTCCCTCCCGTTTTCAACGCGCGCACGTCCAAAACAACTAGGAGGCCATTATGGCAAATCCAGTCCGTGCTATCCCTGAGGGGTATCATTCCATTACGCCGGGGCTGACCTGCAAAGAGGCTGCCCGGGCCATGGATTTTTACAAAGATGTTTTTGGCGCCGCCGAAATCATGCGCATGCCTGGCCCGGATGGAAAGGTCATGCACGGCGAACTTAGAATCGGAGACTCGGTGATTTTTGTGTCAGACGAGTTTCCCGGCATGTCCTGCGCGCCAACGCCCGGCGCCACGAACCCCATTTATGTCTTTATGTACACGGAAAATGTGGATTCCACCTTTAACCGCGCAGTTGCCGCGGGCGCCAAGGTCGACATGCCGCTCATGGATCAATTCTGGGGAGACCGCTACGGGAAAATCACCGACCCGTTTGGCCACCAGTGGGGCCTTGCGCAACATGTCGAGGACGTCGCCCCCGAGGAGATGAAGCGCCGCATGGACGCCGCCATGGCCGCGCAAGCAGCCAAGGCAGCCGGAAAGAGCTGAACCCTTTCGATTTAATTCCGTTGAAAGGCCCCGCTGTCGATCAAGCGATTGGCGGGGCCTTTCTTTTTTCAACTAAGCGCGTCGCCATTTCTCACCGGCCGCCGCTCACGGCAAGAATGGTTCCAGTGATATAGGCTGCCGAAGGCGACAGCAACCAAAGAACTGCTTCCGCAATTTCCTCGGGTTTGGCACCTCGCCCGAGAGGAATTCCCGGAGCCAGGCGCTGCGGGCGTTGCGGATCGCCGGCGGCCGCGTGAATGTCTGTTTCAACCAATCCGGGCGCCACGGCAATTACCCTGATTCCATCGCTCGCCACTTCGCGAGCCAGGCCAATCGTCAGCGTGTCGATCGCACCCTTCGTCATCGCGTAGTGAATCCATTCTCCCGCGCTTCCCAATTGTGCTGCACGGGAAGAAATGTTTACGATCGCCCCGCCCGCGCCGCCATGCCGTTTCGACATCCGGCGTACCGCTTCGCGGGCGCAGAGCGCTGCGCCAGTCACGTTTACGGCCAGAACCCGTTCGAGGGTTCCGGCTTCGACGTCTTCCAGTCGCGAAAAACCGCCGGTGATTCCTGCATTGTTAACGAGCGCCGCCACTCGGCCCAGATTTCGTTCTGCGAAGTCAAACAACTGAACCACTTCCGATTCTTTTGAAACATCGGCTTGGATCGCGCTCGCTCGGCCATTGTTCCGCTCGATCTCTCGCACGACGCTTGACGCAGCCCCCTCGTCGGCAACGTAATTCACAGCAACCGCATAACCGTGCCGTGCTGCGAGACGCGCGACCGCCGCACCGATGCCTCTCCCTCCTCCCGTCACAATCAGCGTTCCCAGGTTCGCGCCCATACTCGTCCTCGTTTCATTTTGTTTTTGGAAAAATTTGCAAACCAGCCGTGCGGATAATTCGTTTACAACGGCCAGAGCCAGGCGGCGCCGCGCACTCCGCTGGCGTCTCCGTGTTTGGCTGGAAGAATCGGCGTGTCGGCTTCCCTGCCGAAAACGTACTCCTCGAGGCGCGCTGGAACATTTCTATAGAGTCGCGGGATTTGAGAAGCGCCTCCACCCAACACGATTACATCTGGATCCAACAAGTTGATGATTTGCGCGAGACCGCGCGTAAGGCGGTCTTCGAATCGATCGAGTGCGGCAAGCGCGGCCGCTTCCCCGGCGTTGCTTCGCGCAATAATCTCGGGACCTTTGAGGGCGACGCCTGTCGCGCGGTGGTAATCCGCTTCCAGGCCGGTCCCGGAGATCCAGGTTTCGATACAACCATTCCGCCCGCAATAACAGGCAAAGCCGGGATACTCTTCGGGGCGCATCCACGGCAAAGTGTTGTGCCCCCATTCTCCCGCGACTCCATTCGAACCGGCGTGCAGGCGGCCGTCGACGGCAATTCCGCCTCCGCAACCTGTGCCCAATATCACCGCGAAAACGACGTGCTTCCCCGCACCCGCGCCATCGGTGGCTTCCGAAACGGCCAGGCAGTTGGCGTCATTTGCGCAGCGCACCTCGCGCGCCAGAGCGCGGCCGAGGTCCTTGTCGAACGGTTTTCCGTTGAGCCAGGTGGAATTGGCGTTCTTCACAAAACCAGTCCTCGTGGAAATGGTCCCCGGGATTCCCATTCCCACGGAAGCGCTGCGGCCAAGTTTTTTTTCGATTTCTTGCACGGCTTCCGAAACGGCGCGCACGGTGGCATCGTAGTCGAAGCGCGGGGTGGCGATGCGGTGACGGTGCAGTTCCTTACCGTCGTGCTCGAGCGCGACGAATTCAATCTTGCTGCCGCCGAGATCCACGCCAATTCGAAAGTGTTCCTGATTTCCTTGAGTGCCCGGCATCGTTGGAGCCCCTACTGGGGCGGACGTAGTCTACACCGCATCGCTCCGCTGTAAATGGGAGTGTCTTTGAAATTTTCGTTCGGTCGAGGGAGGCCTTATTTTGCCGCAAGGGAGTTCATTGCGGGAAATTCATGCGGCGGAGCAAATTCTGAAATCGCCGGTCGGACTGGAGCACATCGAATTCGCGCCAGCAGCGAATATCCAGAAGAGCATAGGAGTGTTCTGTGTAGGCTTTCTCCAGCCAGGCCATTGCGAGATCCTTTTCGCCAAGCGAAGCGTATTGCCTTGCTAGGTGCACCGGCCAATCAACGTACTGCTCATGTAGATTCGCTAGATCGCTTAGAATAGCGCTGGCCTCGCTTCGATTGCCGCCCGCAAGGTCGGCCGCAACCAATTCGAGCCGGCGGCCGGCAGGGTCGGTGTTTAGCTGAGCGGCCTTCCGGTATTCGGTCGCGCTCTCGGCCTGCATTCCTTCGTACAGGTAGACTGTGCCCAGAACGTCGTGCGCGTAGGAACCGTTGGGTTTGAGATTGGGGGCATCCCGCAACAGTTTAATCGCCCGGTCGGACTGGCCGGCACAAGCGTAAATCCTTCCAGCGTCCACTTTCTGTATGAAAACGATCGGATCGACTTCTTGGGCTCTTTGAATTTCCGCAATCGCCTCGTCATGTCGCCCGGCTGAATTCAAATAGAGTGCATATCCGTAGTGCGCCTCTCCGAAGCTGGGGTTTAGCTCGATTCCTCGCCGGAGTTCCTTCTCGGCACCCGACCAATTCCAATCGTAGTAGTAGGCCACAATGCCTAGAAGGTAGTGGGCCTCCCCGAGGGTGTCGTCGATTTGCAGAGCTTTGGCAGCGGCTTCCCTAGCCTTCAAATTAAGTTTCCTGTCAGAACCAGATTGCCAATCATAGGCGATGCCCATTCCAGCGTATGCCGGGGCGTAATTCGGGTCCATCTGGATAGCTAGCGAAAAGTAGTCAATGCTACTTTTCAGGAGTCGGTGATAGTTGCGGGGGTCCGCCTCATCGTGACCGACACTGTAATAATAGAGGCCCTTTAGATACGCGTCATGGGCTTCGGGGTTGACCGGGCGCGCGGTTGTCAGGCGGGCCTGTTCTTGCGGCGTCAGCTTCGCTTTAATCTCATCTGCGATGGCGTGGGCAACTTCGCGCTGGAGCGCCAGAACGTCGCGTAGCCCGCGCTCATAAGACTTGGCCAGAAGATGGCGGTCTGACGGCGCTTGGATCAACTGCACCGTGATTCCTACCTTGTCTCCCGAGCGCTGCACCGCGCCCTCCACCACGGCGTCCACGCCCAGCTCCTGGGCAATTTGCGGCAGTGATTTCTTTGTTCCCTTGAATTGCACGACGGAGGTATGCGAAATCACCTTGAGCGCGCTGATTTGCGCCAATTCGGTAGTCAGCGCCTCGGTCATGCCGTCAGCAAAGTATTCTTGCTCGGGATCGCGGGAAAGGTTTTCGAGCGGCAGCACGGCGAGGGATCGAATGCCACTTGAACTGGGGCTTCCCAAAAATCGCTGACGCAACCCGCTGGTGTTAAAGCCAACAAGCAACGCAAAGAGAAAACCGCAGGAGATGATGGCAAGCCAAATAGTCTGCCGTTGACTTCGTGCCCCAGCTTGCGCGGGAACCACGGCCGCGGGCTTCTCAATCAACAAGCGCACCGCTTCCTCGTTGGCGACTGAACCATCCTGATTCGCAGACTCCGGCGCTGAGGCTGGCGGCGCACGTTCAACCGTAGCAATGAAACGATAGCCGCGCCGCGGGACAGTCTCGACGTAACGGGGGGCGTTGGCGTCGTCGCCGAGCGCCTCGCGGAGCTTATTTACGGCTGCGTTCAGGCTGTGCTCAAAATCAACGAAGGTATCCTCCGGCCAGAGCTTGGCTCGGAGCTCTTCACGCAGCACAACCTCCGCAGGACGTTCAAGCAGCAACCCCAAAATCTCAAGAGGTTGCCCGTGAAGCCGGATTGTATGTCCGTGTTTGCGAAGCTGCCTAGCGCGAGGGTCGAACTCGAAGGCACCGAAGCGCTTGGGCATGGCCGATTGCGTGGTTTCCGTCACGACCCACCCCGATTTGCGCGAAGTCTAGCACCCTAAGGTGAGCTGGGCAAAGCGTGTCCACACGACCAGCGCGGCGCCAGGAGTAAGCCAAATGATTTCAGTAGGTTGCGCGATGACCTCTTCTGACCATCAAATGACCCCATGTGCATTGAGATGGGCTTTCACATAGGCCAGAGTTTCGGTCATCGCGCGAGCCCCACGGTCATGGCCGAAAGTTCGCAAGCGAAATCTAGTGCCAACACGGAGCTTCACCAATGAAAACAATTCTTCGGTTCCTCTTTACAGCACTTGCGGTGATCCTTTTCGCGAGTACCGGTCTACAGGCGCAGAACGTCGTAATCGATTGGAACAATATCGCCGCGACGACCATCATTAGCAACGCGAAAGAAGCGTCCACTGCTTCCGGGGTGTGGTTCGCCTATGTGCACCTGGCTGTCTATGACGCGGTGAACGCGATCGACCACCGTCACCGGCCGTATCTGTTTACTACCGACGCCCCCGATGAGGCTTCCAAGGACGCTGCTGCCATAGCTGCCGCGCACCGAATCCTGGTGAACTACTTCCCCCCACAGCAGGCGAACCTGGACGCACAATTCGCATCTTCTCTGGCAGCGATTTCTGATACTCCTGCAAACATCTCAGCGGGAGTGACTATTGGAGAGCAAGCTGCGCAGGCTTTAATTGCGGCTCGCTTTCACGACGGCTTGCTCGCCAATGTCCCCTATACGCCCCCAGTGGGCCCAGGGTTCTATCAGCGCACGCCGCCGGCGTTTGCGCCCCCGATCGCGCCTTGGCTCGGGCAGATGGTGCCGTTCACTATGACCAGCGCCACACAGTTTTTCCCGGACGAAGGTCCCGACGCTCTCAATAGTGAGGTTTGGATCGATGACTACAATCAGGTAAAGACACTCGGTGCTCTCAATAGCACCGTTCGCACGCCGCAACAGACCGAAATTGGGCTTTTCTGGACCGAGCACACAGGGCAACAGTACGCGCGCGCTTTCCGCAATTTGGCGACGCTGAGATCGCTCGATACTTCGGATACTGCCCGTCTCATGGCGATGCTTTGGACCGGCTACGCGGACTCCGTCATTGGCTGTTGGAACGCCAAATTCTCCTTCAGTTTTTGGCGCCCTGTGACCGCCATACGAGCGGGAGGCGGCAATGCTCAGCTCTTGGGCGACGCTGTCTGGACGCCTTTGGCAGCGACTCCCGCGCACCCGGAGTATCCCGCCGCGCACGGCTGCGTCACCGGTGCTGTCTCGACAATTCTTGCGAGCTATTTCGGAACGCAGAAAGTGCAGTTCACCGTGGACAGTCTTGTCACCCACACTACGCATACTTACGACAATACAAATGACCTGATGGAAGAAGTGGAAGCCGCGCGAATTTATGCGGGATTCCACTACCACCATTCCGTGGTCGAGGGACGAAAGTTGGGCCGCAAAGTAGCGCATCGATTAGTGAAAAACTTCTTCCGGCCCAGCACCGAAGATAGTGAATCAAATGGAGAAGGCAGCCCGGAAACGAAAGCAGAGCAGAGGAATTAGGTTGCTTTCGAACGAATAGAGTCTTGGGAGTCCGGCTGGGAATGGTCTGGGAAACCTTCGTCGCTCCCAGGGATCCCCATGCCACGGTCGCGCTGCGGCCTGCTCTACGAACAAGGCGTAATTTTGGATTGCCAAGTATATGGGATTCTCGGCGGGGTCAGTTTCCGAGTGGTCAGCCAGCCATCCGTGCAGAATTGGGACATTCGAATGATGCCGATGAAATGGCTTATACTCCGCCTATGCGACGAATCATCCCGATCGTTTCCCTTGCATTGATTCTCGTGCTGGCTGCTGCCGGCAGTGTGTACGCGCAGGCCAACCCCGAGTGGACGGAACCTTTCCCACCATTTCACATCGCGGGCAACCTGTACTACGTAGGAAGCAAGGGGCTGGCGAATTATCTGGTTACGACACCGCAAGGGAACATCCTTATCAACAGCGATCTGGAAGCCAATGTGCCACTGATTGAGGCAAGTATCGAGAAACTCGGATTCAAGTTCAAGGACACAAAGATTCTTCTCATCAGCCACGCGCACTGGGATCACGATGCCGGGAGCGCGATGATCAAAGAGATGACCGGCGCGATGTACATGGTGATGGATGCGGACGTTGGCGTGGTCGAATCCGGCGGCAAGACTGATTTTGAGTACGGCAACAGCCCTAATACTCTCTATCGGCCTACCAAGGTGGATCGCGCATTGCACGATGGCGACGAAGTGAAGCTTGGCGGCACTGTGCTCGTCGCGCACCTGACTCCAGGGCATACCAAGGGCTGCACCACGTGGACGATGCAGGTCGCGGAGCGCGGTAAGACGTACAACGTGGTAATCCTCGGCAGTCCCAATGTGAACCCCGGTTACAAACTCGTCGACAACAAGGCTTACCCGGAGATCGCCGAAGACTACGAGCGCATGTGGCGCGTTCTGAAATCATTGCCGTGCGATATTTTCCTCGGCGCGCATGGCAGCTATTTCGGACTCGATGAAAAGTACCCGCTACTGAAAGGGGAAGGTGCGAACCCTTTCGTCGATCCAAGCGGCTATAAGAAGTACGTCGCCCAAAAGGAACAGGAATTCCGCACCGAATTGGCAAAGCAGAAACTCTCCACCAAGTGAAAGACGGAGCGAAAGAGGAACCCGGACTCGCCTCCGGTTGGGACCGAAATACGATCCCAAACCGGAAAGAGCCAAATCCTGCCTGCAGTTCGTTTGCGCTTCCAAAAAGGAAGTTTTTCTTGTCGATCTAGCTGCCTCCCGTTCGACGAGTAAGTAGAGCCAGGGAAATTGTCCTGGGGAGGCGGAAATGGAAAGGCAGCGCACACATTCTTCGAGGTTTAATTCCATCGCTGGAAGGGCCCTCGTGGGGCTCGGAATTCTAGTCGTACTGGGGAACCTGGGTTGGGCCGCCATGTTGAGGAACAGGTTCTGTGCAACGGCAGGGGACGCACTCGGAATATGGCCTTGCGTCCTTTTGGCAGGCTGCCGAGTAATGCAGGCATATATGGTTCATCACCACGGGGTGCTGGGGTGGCTGCTAGAGATGTTGTTATCCTTGTGGCCGATGCTCCCCGCCGTGGGCGGAGTCATCTAGCCGCGGAGAACTTCGATGGATAGTGTGAAAGCTCCGCCAGCACTTAACAAAAACTTCCGAGCAAACGATACTGAGACTGTCGATCTAGCCGTTCCTCGTTCGACGTGTCAGTAGAGCCTGGGTTCAGCCGGACGGACCGGGAGCCAGCTCCTAGCCAGAAACCGAACCACAAGGAGATAACAAGATGCGAGTCATGGTTCTAATCAAATCAGACGAGAATTCGGAGACCGGGATTCCGCTAACGAAAGAGACCAAGGAAACCTTTGCCGCCATGGGGAAGTTCAACGAGGAGCTGGTAAAGGCCGGCGTGATACTCGCGGGCGAGGGGCTGCAACCTAGCTCGAAGGGCAAGCGAGTCAGGTTTTCGGGAAAGGAACGCACGGTGATCGACGGGCCCTTTCCCGAGACTAAGGAACTCATCGGCGGCTTCTGGCTATGGCAAGTGAAGTCCATGGACGAAGCCGTGGAATGGCTCAAGCGTGCCCCGTTCGATGGGGGCGCGGAGGTCGAGATCCGCCAAGTATACGAGGCATCGGACTTCCCAGCGGAAGTCTTTCCTCCCGAAGACGCCGCGCGCGAACAGGAGTTACGCGACGAGTTGCAAAGAAAAGCCGCGAAGCGCTAGCCGTGCACGCTTTGGGCTGAAAAAAGATTGTTTGAGTTGTCGATTTCACTGTTCGTCGTTCGACGTGTTAGTAGAGCGGGACTTCACAACCGTTCAGGAGAGTCCGGCAAGATACCGCCGGGGTCTACAATTCCAAAATAAGGAGATGACCGTATGAAATTCCTGAGCATTTATAAGCACGCTGAAAGAAACGCTCCCCCTTCACAGGAAGAGATGGCCAAAATGGGCAAGCTGGTCGAAGAAGGCATGAAGGGCGGCTGGCTACTGGCGACGGAAGGCTGCCTGCCAAGCGCACTGGGAGCGCGGGTGCGCAGCTCAAGCGGGAACCTGACTGTGACAGACGGGCCCTTTACAGAAGCGAAGGAACTGGTGGGTGGTTTCGCCATCCTGCGGGCAAACTCCAAGGCAGAGGCCATCCAATTGGCGAAAGATTTCCTGAAGGTCGTCGGTGACGGCGAGTGCGAGCTTCGGCAGCTTTATGAAGCGGATACGTGCGTGGGCGCAACAGCCTAGTCTGGATTTTTCACCACGAGAGTGTTCGTAAACATTCTGTTGAAATTGTTCGGGTTCGACTTCGTCGAACCCGAACGGTGAAAGCTGTTTTCGTAGGACGTGGAAAAGCTCAATTTCTAAAGCTAAGAGCAAGGAGAAAAGAAGATGCGATTCATGATGCTGGTCAAGCACTCTGAAAACCAGGGCCCACCGCCCAAGGGATTCATGGATGTGATGGCGAAACTTGGTGAAGATGCGGTCACAGCCGGCACGATGGTCATAAGCGGCGGGCTAGCTGCGACTGCCGCAAGTACGCGTGTCCGGCTTTCCAAAGGGCAGATAAACGCTATCGATGGACCTTTCACCGAGGCCAAGGAAGTCGTCGGCGGGTTTGCGATTCTGGAGTACAAGTCAAAGAAAGAGGCGCTCGAAGGGGCCTTGGCGTTTATGGAACTTCACAAAAAACACTGGCCCGGATGGGAGGGCGAGACCGAGGTTCGCCAGATGCTGGGGCCCGAGGACTTCGCTCCCAAACCTTAGGAGTCTGCCACACCGACGGATAGCCACGACCCTGTAGCCCTGGCTTGCGCGGTCCGAATGAAGATGGTGTGATGGGTAGCCGTGACGACCACGAATACACATCACGCCATCGAAGTGGTCTGGAGGATTGAGTCTGCCAGGATTATCGCCGGGCTCACGCGGATGGTGCGCGATATAAGCCTGGCCGAAGAACTGGCGCAGGACGCGCTTGTTGCAGCGCTCGAGCAATGGCCGGAGTCCGGCATCCCAGACAACCCAGGCGCCTGGCTGATTGCCGCCGCGAAACATCGCGCGATTGACATGTTCCGCCGAAACAAACG
The DNA here is from genome assembly GCA_036522305.1 of Candidatus Acidiferrum sp. GTDB lineage: Bacteria > Acidobacteriota > Terriglobia > Acidiferrales > UBA7541 > Acidiferrum. Next base: position 35,162 of record DATDGB010000044.1, read on the forward strand.
GCTGGAGCGCAAGCACGAGGAGCTTGGCCGCGAACTCCAGTCCCAGCAGGAGATGGCCGTGCCGGATTTCGAAAACGCTCTGGATGATGATATCGGCGACGATCTACTGCGGCTGGTGTTCATCTCCTGCCATCCGGTCCTTTCCACTGAAGCGCGTGTTGCACTGACCTTGCGATTGCTTGGGGGCCTGACGACAGAAGAGATCGCGCGGGCATTTCTCGTGCCGGAGCCGACCGTGGCGCAGAGGATTGTGCGGGCCAAGCGGACGCTGTCTGAAGAACAAATTCCATTTGAGGTTCCCCGTGGCACCGAGCTGGCTGCGCGACTCTCATCGGTGCTCGAAGTGATTTACCTCGTCTTCAACGAGGGTTATTCGGCGACGGCGGGCGACGACTGGATGCGGCCGGCCCTTTGCGAAGAGGCGCTGCGACTCGGGCGAATCCTTGCGGAACTTGCGACACAGGAGCCCGAGGTTCACAGCCTGGTTGCATTAATGGAGATTCAAGCGTCACGAGCGAAAGCGCGCGTGAGCGAGTCCGGAGAACCCATTTTGTTGCTCGACCAAAACCGCGGGCAATGGGACCAACTGCTCATCCGCCGCGGTCTTACGGCGCTCGATCGTGCGGAAAAACTAGGCGGTTTGCGCGGTCCGTACGCACTGCAGGCGGCGATCGCCGCTTGTCACGCGCGAGCGATTACCGCGGACGAGACGGACTGGGGGCGCATCGTGGCGCTCTACGAGGCGCTGGCGCAGATTACGCCATCGCCGGTTGTGGAGTTAAATCGCGCGGTGGCGGTGGCGATGGCGTTTGGTCCTGCGGCGGGATTGGAACTCGTGGATAAGCTAAGTGCTGAACCAGCTTTGAGGAGCTACCACCTGCTGCCGAGCGTGCGCGGCGAACTACTAAGAAAGCTCGGCCGATTCGACGAGGCTCGCACGGAAATCGAGCGCGCGGCTTCGCTCACGAAAAACGCGCGTGAGCGCGAGTTGCTGTTGAATCGCGCGCGAGCCTGCGCCATGGCCCAAGAAAGCGGGAGCCACGGCGGCGAAAGCGATGAATCCCGGGCGAACTAGTCCGCTAACATCGGTCGCGAGGAGTGCACTATTCGTCGCCGCGGACCTGGCACCACTCGAGGCGTTCGAACTCGGCCATTTTTTCGGGGCCGTGCTCCTGATACCAGCGGCTCCAGGCTAGCGCGTCGGCAGGCAGATTTACGTCGGTGATTTCTTGGAGGGCGAGGAACGTCCAGGTTCGCATTTGGCCGGTGGTGCGAGGGTTCAGGGCGAGATCGATGAGTTGAGGCACCATCCGCATACGCTGTTTTCGGGTGAAGATGCCGCAATCGGAAATGTTGCAACCGGCGCGGTCGCGAACGCTATTTGAAGGATCTTCGGTGAACGAGATGAAGAGTTCGTCGAGAACTTCATCTTTACCGAGGAAGCGCATCCCTTCGACCGCCCATTGCCGCACAATGGCGTCCTTATCGTTGCGCACGTAGTTCAAGAGCACTTCGTGGATGCGGTCGTAGTCTACGCCGCGCCCAGCTAGCATGCCGAGATAGTAGACCGCCCACGCCCGGTGCTGCGGGTCGGTGCGGGCGCGCTCGATCAGAAGATTGGCCGCCTGTTCGTTCTTCTGCCAGCCTTCTAGGGCAAGATTGATGTCTACGTTCGCGTAGCGCACGCGAAGATCCTTGGAAAACTCCGAGCGCCGCTCGAGTTGGCGCATTCGGTCGGTCATGCTAAGGTGGCTGACCCAGCCATCTTGCAGATGGTCGAAAAGCCTGAGGGCACGGGTATCGTGTCCGATGGCGCGTTCGAGCAGTTCTTCCGCCTGCGCCTGCGCCGGCATGGCGCCCAAGCGTTCCACATCAGCGTCACTCAACGGCTCGGAGAAAGTGCGGCGTGCGACTGGCTTGACAGATGCCGCGGCCGCGGTCCGCGAGTTTTTCGCGCGCGAAGTGAACGAGGTCATGCGCCACGCCATAAAGCCAATCATCCCGGCTACCATTGCAAAAAAGACGGCGATCGATGCCGCGGAAGAAGTGGGCCGCCTCGACGAAGTGAATACTTGGCCGGCCGATTGGCCTGGAAGTTGCGCTGTTACTCCGAGCGGCAAATCCACTTCGACGTGCGTATCCAATTTCAGCCCTGCCAGCGTTTCGATTTGCGCGACGACCCAACGCGCTTCCTGGCGGCTGTCGATTTCATCGGCGAGCGTGATTTTGCGCCCATCCTTCAAGCGCATTCGAATCGCATGCAGAGCGTTCCCGGAGTTGGTGCCTTGCTGCGCGCTGACGACGGGCAAAATGGAAGCCACCTCAGACGCCGGAATCCGGCGCGTGCGGCCGAGGCCGAAAATACCAGTACGCAAAGAAATTTCCCCGCTGCGCACGGCGATTCGAGCGCTTCCGAGCATGACGTGAAGCGTCCCAACGATCAGAAGCAAGCCGCAGAATCCAAAAGCGATGAGAAAAAAAACCGGCGCGTTCTTCTGGTACATCAAGAAAACCACCGCGGTCCAAATCACGGTGACCAGCAGAAGAATCAGAGCGCGGCCGGGATTCCGGAATGGGGGAAAATAAAATTCAGTGCCGCCGGAACCCATTCCGACGACGACTTTGGTGCGCGCGGGCTGGGCTACCTCGCCGGAATCATCGCCGCGCGGTGCCGCGAAACCCGAAACATTGGCGCAGGAAGAAGCAGACACGCCAGAATCGCGGACGGTCTCAGCGGAGGAAGCGCCGCGAAAGACTGGAATTTCGAAATCGTCCTTGTAATCCACTCCCGGCACGTCCGCTTGCGCGTGGAGCAGCCAGAGGATTTGGTCCCGTGGGTTGTCGTGATTGGTGATCGCACTGTCCGCAGGAATCGAAAAATCCACAGGGATGGAGCGGCCCAGCGGTCCGGGAGCCAACGCGCCGGCAGGAACGTTCTGGTCCGCCTGCCAGAGGACAATCTGATTTGTGGTGCTGTTCTCGCCGGAACCGCTTACGATTTTGCGCACGCTAGAGAGCCGCAAGTCGACGCCGTGCTCCGCGCGGGTATCGAATTGCAAATGAATTTTTCCGCGGACGCACTCGCCGGTGGAAAAAGGCAGCGTCTCGAACTCGAAGTAGGTGTCGCCGAAACGGCGCCGGCGAATTGTGGCGCGCGCCGCGTTGACAATGAGAATCGCGCCAATCAGGTTGAAACCAAGCAAGAGGAACACGATCGGGTTCCTGTTGCGCGCGAACTGCTGAGCCATGCCGAGGAGAAACGGCAACGTTACCAGATTGCAAAAGACCGCGAGTACCCAAAGGACGACGGCACTCTTCTTGTTCAGGCTTTCCGCGCGGCGCGCAGCCCAGTCCGTTCGCCACAGCCAGGGAGAAAGTGGGGTGGCTTCTTCGCGTGCAGCCTGCTGTTTCAGCAGTCCATAGCCGCGCAAGGCCGCGTAAATGAGTCCGCCTCCGATGAAGGCAAACACTGAGCCGAAAAGGCTCGCGGCGACCCTCTGAAAAGCACTTTGATTTCCGCTGGCGACCTGTTGCTGGTAAATGAAGGCGAGACCGGCTCCGAGAAAGGGCAGTCCAAAGAGGGTCAGGAAGACGGCAGCGCCTTTGGATGGCCGGGTCATTCCTCGATTTTAGAAGGATTCGAGGAAACAAGGTGGAAGCCCGGGGCCGAATTGCCTTCGCGGTTATACCTGAACTGAGGGACAGGTGTGATTTTTCCGGCGACAAGATCGCTGAACGAGGCGAGAACTGCCTTCGCTAAGAATTCCCATGGCGGACTCGCCGCAAAGCGAAGTTAGGCAGCGACCAATTTCGGCCCCAGTTTACGCCGTGGCTTACTGGGCTTTTCGAACAGTTCGCGTTCAGCGCGAGTCCAGTCCTCGAGCGGATTGCCGGGCGCGCCGCCACGCTCCAAGTAGATATGATAAGCGCGCAGCGCGATCTCCTCCGTGGTTGGATGGACTCCGGCCGCTCGCGATTTTTTCACCGTTGGCGAGGGACTCTTCCTCGTCTTGGGCATGCTGTTCTCCTCTCAACTGCAGTTTCCATTCTACCTTCCGGAAGAAGCTGCGGCTGAAAAAAACATGGGAGAGCCAATCGAAAGATTCAATAGATAGAATCGATGAAACGTCGCTTACCTGCTCGAAGTACATGAGGGAACCGGAATCTGGCGAAGAATTTGAAGCCGGAAGATCAGTAGCCGTCAGTTTCGGCCAGAATGGCGCGGGTGTGGCGGTCCCAAAGAGTGATTTTTGTGCCGGGATACTGGGCCGCGAACAATGGGAGGCGCCGCCGGGCGATTTCCAAGTCCTTGAAGCTCTCCAGTTCGAGGTGCTGGCCGTCAGCATCCATGATCAAGATATCGTACTGGGCGTCCAGCGCGAGGCAAACCTTTCCTGCCATGATGCACTTCCTCCTAAAGTATAGTGCGTGAGGAGAAGAAATCGTTTCATTTGCTGGAGGCCGCCAATGTTGCCCCAGCGGGGCAAGCCCTGTGGCTCAGGGAAACGTCGATCAGCTAGCGGTGAGGCTTTTCGGTTTTCCCAGGGCCGGAACGGCACCGAGTTGTTGCATCATGCCGAGAGCGTCCCAATTGCTGTAGGAATCCATGATTTTTCCATTGGCGATGTGGTGGATGGTCATGCCGTCGACGGATACTTTCTTGTTCGTGGCGGGAACTCCCATGAATTCGCCTCGATGGGTGCCGGTGACGGTCCAGCAGGCGACTACTTTATCGTCCTCGGCAATCAGGTCCTCGATGGCCCAGTGCAGATCGGAATAGCCGGCGAGGAAGAGCATCAGCTGACGCTTGTAGGCTTCGGGGCCCACGGCGACGACGGAACCAGCAATATTGGGAGCCTGGAGAGCGTGGCTGGGGGAGATGATTTCGTTTATGACCTCGAACTTGCGGTGGTTCCAGGCCTCTTCATAGAGGCGCCGAATAAGGGCTTTGTTCCCGGCTGACATGGGTTTCTCCTCCTCCGATGGAATTGCTTCACTTTCAACGGAGATAGGGTCATGCCTCACGGAACGGCCGCTAGAGGAATTTGAAGGGTGAGGCTGGTCAGAGCCTACTCCCTAGGTTTGTGGTTTGCAATGCCTAGCGCTGCCGGACCGCTATTGCTGGACAGCCGAGCGTTCAATGCGAAACGTGAAGCAACCGGCGGTGGTGCTGTTTACTTGCACATAGTCGACTTCGGAATGGGAGAAAAGTTTTTCGATGGCGAGCTCGAATTTTCCGTCGGCCACGTATTCCAGGCCGACCAGGCGCCGGCCGCGAGCGTAGGCTTCAAGAGTGCGGGGACTTGCGCGGAGCTCTTCGGGAAACCCGCTCGTTTCGACATACCGGGGACAGGAATCGGTGTGGATGTATACGGGGCCCGGTTGTGGCAACGACTCGACGCCAGCGAATCGGTCGTAGGTGAATAGAATTCTGCGGTCTTTCTCAGCGCGGATCGTGCGCAGGCAGTGACGAGCGTCGTCGGTGGCAAGCTCGGCGTGCGCGGGAAATCCATAGACTGGTGCACGAAGTGTGGCGCGGACGGCTTCAGCGATTTCGGTTGGAATGGCCACGATGCGAATAGGCGGCATGAACGGTTCCTCACACTTTTCTTAAGATTCGGAGGGGTTAGTCCCGCCTCAACGCCAGCGATTGTGCGGTAAGTGGGGGTGCCGGTTCTATCCGAAATCAGCGATCAAAGTTGGTTTGCCAGATGTGTCGATTCGTCGCTAGCCACGCAAAATGTTGATGAAAAAGAGGACGACAATCATCAAGCCCAAATCGCCACTTTCCGAAGCGAGCCGACGCGAGCCACTCGCCAGTTCAGTGAAAATTTCTTGCCCCCGGGAAAGCTGGCGCGACAATATCGACAAGTTTGCTCCTGAAGCGGCAGATGCCGCCACATTGCGGGCAGGACTTCGAATAGAGTCTCTCCGACATTACCAAGAAATAGCATGTGGAGAACAAATCTTCCAATAGTACGAACCGAGCAGGCCCGCGAAGGATGGAATCTGGCTTTCTCTAGTGATGGTTTCAGAAACCGTACTTGTTATTTTTTGCAGCTATCGCTGACCGTGCTGACGTTTGTGACGGTGAGGTGGCCATGTTCGACGGCGTCTTTGTCTATGCCATGCTCTTTCATCTCACCTTTGACTTTCTCTTTGGCTTCATGCATGTCGGCATTTCGCACCTTGCCGGTCACCGTTACCGTGTGCCCCCTGTGCGGCGAAAGCTTCACTGATTTGCTGTGAAGCTCCCAGGTGGAGCCATTCTCGGTGGTCAGCTTGTACTCGTGGGCGCCCTCGGCCTTTGACAAACAGCCAGTCAAGGTGCGGACTTCGGCATCCTTGTCATTGGCGAAAGCGAGCCCCGGAACCAACAGCAGAGTGGATACGGCGACTATACTCAACAGCGATTTGATCTTCATGAGCTTCTCTCCTTTTTCATTCCGAGGAGCGGAAAGACAACCGTTCCGCTTAGTTCGAGGATTTGTTTCCTGGTTCCTGAATCCAAACACTCCGCGAAATATCTGATTCAGATGCCAAACTCACGCAGGCAGCGCTGAGATGCCATAAGTGGTGCGCCTTGCGATCACCTATGCTGTTCTGGAACTGCCTCTCAGAAAATGCAAAACAAGCAGCACTATCCCCACGATGAGCAAGAGGTGGACTAAACCGGCGCTGACGTGAAAAGCGAGAAACCCAAACAACCAGAGAATAATCAAGACCGCTGCGATTAATCCAAGCATGTCTCCATCTCCTCCGTTGCTAAGCGGGACAAGCAAAGTCAAAAGAAAGCGCCGATACCGCGAAGCAACTCTTTCCCACGCGGAAAAAGTGTAAGAGCCTACGTAGAGACAAGTCTGTCCCGTTCGAGACACTGTTATGCGGCGGCGACCGCGACCGGGGAATTTGCGGGATTGAGTTGATCGGCTTGGCGAGGACATTGGGTTTACAAAGCGAGGACGGGACGATGAAGTTTTGCCAAATAAAAAGGGCCGCTGATTGCTCAGCGGCCCGGAGGCACTCACGATATTTTTGTCTTTCTCTTTGACACGACACGATCTGCCAGAATCTGCCCGAAACTGCCGTGACTCCAGCCGAAGCCGAAGAAGGGCAGCGAGAGTAACTCGAAGCGTGCATCCCCGCAGCTCGTGAGAGCCTGGGCATGCAATGCGTGGCATGATCCGCACACCATAGCGGATTGAGCCACGACTACTTTAGAAAGGAGGTGATCCAGCCGCAGGTTCTCCTACGGCTACCTTGTTACGACTTCACCCCAATCATGGGTCATACCTTGGGCGCCTGCCTCCTTGCGGTTAGCGCGGCGACTTCTAGTACAACTCACTTTCGTGATGTGACGGGCGGTGTGTACAAGGCCCGGGAACGTATTCACGGCGTCGATCTGATACGCCATTACTAGCGATTCCGG
>DATDGB010000045.1:0-122875 GCA_036522305.1 Candidatus Acidiferrum sp.
TTGCCAACCAATGTCCTCGTAAGTCGTTGAAAAACAAAGGAGGCGCTGATTGCATAGAGCATTATGAGTCCGCTGCTCTAACCGCTGAGCTACGGGCCCGCCACTAGTGAAATATCCTACATGGAAAGCGTTTGGTGCGCATCTATGGGTTGGAGCAAGTCCCGATAAATCCTCCACAATTTATGTTTAATTGAGGCGTTTCACAAGGCCTTCCGAGTGCTTCCCTGCTTACTCACTTCTTGATTGAGCGTCTATCGCTACTGGGGCGTGACGCCGGCGCCCGTGCGGCGGCATCCGCTGAGTTTGTTTTTTGAGAGGAGACGGTGCGAATATGCGCAACGTGTGGAAGTGTGCTTTGGGCCTGGTCGTTGGACTCGGCGTTTTGGCGGGGGGTGCGAGAGCGCAATTCAAGAATGGAAGCCAGCCGACCGAGTTGAACATTCCGCGCGTAAGCCAGCGCGGTACGGTGTCGCAGCGGATTGGGCTGTCGGATATCACCATTACATATCACCGGCCGGAAGTGGGTGGGCGAGAGATTTGGGGCAGGACCGTGCCTTATGGGAAAGTGTGGCGCTCCGGCGCGAACGAGAATACGACGATTACTTTTACCGATGACGTTTCCATCGAAGGGAAAGCGCTGGCGGCGGGCACCTATGGGCTGCACACCATCCCTGACAAGGATCAGTGGACGATTATTTTTTCGAAGAACTCGACTTCGTGGGGTAGCTTCAGCTACGACGAGAAAGAGGATGCCCTGCGCGTGACCGTGAAGCCGCACGCGGCCGAACCGTTTGAAGTGATGACGTACGTTTTCGACGACGTCAAGCCGGATTCGGCGTTGGCGACGCTGCGCTGGGAAAAGCTGGCGGTGCCCTTCCGTATTTCCGTGGACGTGAAAGCGGTGGTGCTGAAGAGCGTGAAGAACGAACTGCGGAGCGTTGGCGGATTCACTTGGGGCGGATACGACGAGGCGGCCCAATGGTGCCTGGACAACAATTACAACCTGGAAGAAGCGCTTAAGTGGGAAGAGACCTCGATTCAAAATGAAGAGCGTTTTGAAAACTGGGAAACGAAATCGCGAATCCTCGATGCCATGGGCCGAAAAGAAGATGCGGCCAAGGCGCTCTCCACGGCGATCAATAAGGCCGACGCGATTCAACTGTATTCGTATGCGCGCGGTTTGCAACGGCAGGGGAATACCAAGCGGGCATTTGAGCTGTATCCTCAAGTCCCGAAGAAGGATGCGAATCATTGGATCAGCCACCTGGCACTCGCGCGAGTGTCTTCGAACGCGGGAGACTTCCCGGCGGCCGCTAAAGAAATGTCGCAGGCCATCAGCGGTGCGCCCGCGGCGACGAAGCCTTTTCTGGAACCACTACTGAAGCGGTTGGAAGCAAAAGACGATATCAACAAGTAGACTGCTTCCCTCGTGGTCGGTGCTCGCGCCGAAGCGGAGGTATTTGCTCTCGACGAATTCGTGGATGCCGTATACGACGTCTTCGGCGACGCACCAGACGCAGTGCATTCAAGCGTGCGAGAGCGCAGCTTGTTTGTTTTCGGCGACAGAAGCAAGCGCGGCTTCGATTACGTTCAAACCTTCCTCGAGTTGCTCATCGGTGACCACCAGCGGGACCAGGATACGAATGACGTTGTTGAAAGTGCCGGCGGTGATGGTGATTATGCCGTGCTCGTAGCAATACTTGGCGATGGCTTTGGTTTCGGAGTCGGCGGGCTCGCGGGTCTGTGGGTCACGTACCAATTCGATGGCGCACATGCCGCCTAGGCCACGAACGTCTCCGATCAAGGGCCATTTTTTCTGCCAGGCCTGGGCGCGTCGTTCAAAGTGTTTGCCGATAGCGGTGGAACGCACGAGCAAGCCGTCCTTCTCAATGGTCTCGATCGCGGCGAGCGCGGCGGCGCACGAAAGAGGATGGCCGCAATAGGTGCCGCCGAGAGAGCCAACACCCGGAGCGTCCATAATCTCCGCGCGGCCGGTGACGGCAGCGATGGGCATGCCACCACCGAGCGATTTCGCCATGACGATCAAATCCGGTTCAATACCGAAATGTTCGGAGGCGAACCATTTGCCGGTGCGGGCGAAGCCGGATTGTACTTCGTCGGCGATAAAGAGAATGCCGTGCTTGCGGCAGGTATTTTGCAGCAGTTTGAAGTAGCCGGCCGGGGGAATGATGAAGCCGCCTTCGCCGAGAACGGGCTCGGCGATGACGGCAGCTACGGATTCAGGGGCAACGGAACGCTTGAAGGCGTCTTCAAGATGATGCGCGAAGGTTTCGGCGGTGGCGCCTATTTCGCCGCGGTAGGGATAGGCGAACGGAATGCGATAGATGTCGCTGGCGAAGGGCTGGAAGCCGGCTTTATAGGGATGCGTCTTGCTGGTGAGCGACATGGCAAGAAGCGTGCGGCCGTGGAAAGCATCCTCGAAGCAGATGACGGCGGGGCGCTTCGTGTAGGCGCGGGCGATCTTGACTGAGTTTTCGATGGCTTCGGCACCGGAGTTCAGAAGGATGGTTTTCTTGGGGAAACTGCCGGGCGCGAGGGAATTGAGTTTTTCGGCGACGGCGACGTAGCCCTCGTAGGGAGTGACGGCGAAGCAGAGATGCAGATGCTTTTCGAGCTGCGCCTGGATCGCGGAGATTACACGCGCCGAGCGGTGGCCGACGTTGAGGCAGCCGATTCCGCCGGCGAAATCGAGATAGCGATTGCCGTCGACGTCGTCGATGGTGGCGCCGTTTGCACTCGCGGCGAACACGGGAGTGGCGTTCGAAGGGCCACGGGGAATGGCGGCTTCGCGACGGGCCATCAAAGCGCGGGAGTTTGGACCGGGAATTTCAGTACGAAGTTGGATGGTCTTCATGAGAGTTTCTCCGTTCGTTCACAGCGGTCCGCCTGGGAAGGCGGATCCTACAAAACCTAGTACCAGCCGATGGGGGTTTCGTCGAGATTGACGAAAACCTGTTTTGTTTCCAGATATTCCTCGAGGCCCCAGGGGCCGAGTTCGCGGCCGAAGCCGGACTGCTTGTAACCGCCCCAAGGCGCTTCAACGTAGGTCGGTTGCATGTGATTGACCCAGACGATGCCGGCGCGGAGCGATTTGACGACGCGGAAAGCTTTGTAAATGTCGCGGGTCCAGACGGCGGCGGCCAGGCCGTACGGCGTGTCGTTGGCGATGCGAATCGCTTCCGGTTCGCCTTCGAAGGGAATCACGGAAGCGACAGGGCCGAAGATTTCTTCGCGAGAGATGCGCGCGTTGTTATCGACGTCAAAGAAAATGGTGGGCTCGACGTAGAAGCCCTTGCCGAATTGCTTCGGGCGGCCGCCGCCGATGGCGACTTTGGCTTCTTTCTTACCGAGTTCGAGGTAGGAACTGACGCGGTCGTACTGTTCCTGGCTGACCAGCGGGCCCATTTTCGTTTCGCGATCGAGCGGAGCGCCGAGCTTGATGCGCTTGGCTTTTTCGGTCATGGCTTCCACAAATTTTGAATAGATCTTCTTTTCAACGAGGATGCGGCTGCCCGCAGAGCAAACTTCGCCTTGGTTGATGAAGATGCCGAAGAGCGCGCCGTCAACGGCAGCTTCCCAATCGGCGCCGTCGAAGAAAATGTTGGGAGACTTGCCGCCAAGCTCGAGAGTCACGCGCTTAAGAGTGTCCGCGGCGCTCTTGACGATAATTTTTCCGACGGCAGCGCTGCCGGTGAAGGCAATCTTGTCCACGCCGGGATGGGCGACGAGCGCGGCTCCCGCCGTCTCGCCAAACCCGTTGACGATGTTAATGACTCCTGGTGGCAGGCCTAACTCTTCAAACCAGCCGGCGACTTCCATCATGGTGAGCGGCGTCTGCTCGGCGGGCTTGAGGACGCAGGTGCACCCGGCGGCGATGGCGGGAGCGAGTTTCCACGAAGCCATCACCAGTGGATAGTTCCAGGGAATAATTTGTCCGGCGACGCCGACAGGTTCGCGCAAAGTAAAACTAAGCGCGTTCGCGGGCACGGGGTTGACGTGGCCCATCACCTTGTTGGCGAGGCCGGCATAATACTCGAAGCAGGTAGCGGCGTCGGCGATATCGTACTCGGCTTCAACGATGGGCTTGCCGGAGTTGCGGCATTCCAATTCGGCAAGCGGTGCCGCGTTGGCGCGGATTTTCTCGGCAAGCTTGTAGAGAATGCGGCCGCGGTCGGCGGCGGTGGTCTGCCGCCACGGGCCGGAATCGAAAGCGGCGCGCGCGGCCTTTACGGCGCTATCGACATCGGCGGCGCTGCCTGACGCAACATTCGCGATCACTTCTTCGGTGGAGGGATCGTAGACGGGAAATGTTTCTCCGGAAGAACTCTTCACCCACCGTCCATTGATGTAGTTTTCGTAAGATCGAACAACCGTTTTCGCAATACTGGACATAACTGCCTCCCAAAATCAGTTCACAGTACGGACGCAGGTGCGGCCGCCAATTTCCGCGCGGCTCTGCGCCTGCCGTAAACAAAAAAGAAAAAAGCGGCAAGGCCGATGAAAAACAACATGCCGCCGAACATCCAGATCTCGTAGGACCGCAGGGATTTAATCTGTTGCGCCGGGAAAAACGCGAGGGCGATCCCCAGAACAGTGGTAGTGAACCCGCTGAAGCCGGCGAGGATCAGTGTGGTCTTGCCGTAGCGCCCTTTTACAAAAGAACTGCCCAGAGCAATTCTTAAAAGCGCGCCAAACATATAAAGGAAGGGGATCAATTGAAGGACCACCGCAAGGGACAGCAGTTTCTGGAAAGTTTCCTGAACTCCCGCGCCGGTAAAGGAGAAATTGATCACCACTAAGATCAGAGACACGGTCGCATGGACGATAAGCGCCGCGTACGGTGTGGCGTACTTCGGATGGATCCTGCCAAGCCAAGAAGGCATATAGGAATCAAGGCCAGCAACAAACGGAATTCGAGCGGAACCCCCGAGCCAGGCGGACCCGATTCCCGCGATCGAGATGCTCAGGAGGAATGCGAAAGGTGCCACGATCCAGCCGGCTCCGACACGGCTGGCCATGTGGCCGACGGCCTGCACGATGCCTTGGAGAACGCTAATGTCGCTCTTGCTGACGGCGATGAGAAGAGTCAGCGTCGCGCCAATATAGAGCAACCCGGATAAAACGCCGCCCCAGGCAACCGCCCCCGGAAGAGTCTTGCGAGGATTCTCGATTTCGTCTCCCATGACGGAGGCGAGTTCGAGGCCGACGAGGCCGAAACAGATGACGCCGAAGGAGTTCAGCACAAAGCTAGGGTTGGCCGGAACCCGGAAATCCGCTGAGGTTACCGTTGTGCCGAAGCGCAGCCAGATCATCACTCCCAATCCGATAAGGACGGCGGCGGCAAAAAACGTACCGATAGCACCGAGATTGTTCAGCCACTTACCAACGCCCAGACCGAGAATGTTCAACACCACCAGCAGAAAAAGCAGCACTAGCGAAGCCGTCAATGTGAAAGACTTGTTGTCGGCGAGGGATTCGTGCCCGGCTCCGAGGACGAAGACGAACACGCCGACGAAATAAAGCATGATGGTGGGCACGTACATCATGTTGTTCGTCCAATAGCACCAGCCGGAAAGAAAACCGTGGAAGTCACCGAATACTTCCTTGGCCCAGAGGTACACTCCGCCTTCGCCCGGGTAACGATGCGCGAGCTCGATTACCGCGATGCCCTGCGGCCAGAAAAATAGGAGGAGCGAAATGATCCACAGCCATATGGTGACGCCGCCATTAGCAGCGATCGAGGGCACCACGTTGAGGTTGAAAACGGCGACAACAAAAAGGAGAACCAGATCCCAACGGCCAAGCACTCGGCGCAAATGCGGGGCTTCAGCAGCTGTTGGCGCTGCCGCTGTTGTAGTGACCTCGATCGCCAAATTTGTTCTCCCAAAAGATTCGCAGCGCGGGATCGCACATGAACGAGAAAACAAGCAGGCCGGACTGAAGCCCGGCCTCTGCAAAGTTCTTTTAGTGTCCAGCGGCACCCACAAAGGCCATTCCGCGTTCCTGCTGAGCCCTGGCGAGCGCGGGCGCGACTTCTTCAAACGCCGCAAGGTGCTTGTCGATGTCCGCCTCCGTGTGCTGCACGGAGATGGTCCATTGCTCGTCCCACCAATAGGGCTGGGCGAGCACGCCGCGATTGACCATGGCGAACCAGTAGTGGCGCCAGAGATCGATGTCGATTTTGGTCCAGTCGCGGTAGTTCTGAATTTCCTTCGGATAGAGCATCAGCGCGCCGTTGACGCCGGCGCTGGCGATGTACGCTTGCAATCCGGATTTCTTGACGACGGCGCGATAGCCTTCGGTGAGAGTCTTGCTGAGCTTGCCGACGTGGGCATAATTCTCGCGCGTGAGGACTTCGCGGAACGTCGCCAAGCCCGCAGCCATGGCGACGCGATTGGTGTTGTAGGTGCCGCCGTGAAAAACTTTGTGCTGCGAGATCAAATCCATCACTGCACGGCTTGCACCGAAGGCCCCCAGGGGCAAACCGCCACCGATGGATTTAGCCAGGCAGATCATGTCCGGCTTCACACCGAAAAAGTCGCTCGCGCCACCCCAAGCCAGCTTGGCGCCGGTCTTCACTTCGTCGAAAATTAGCAACGCGCCGTTCTTTGTACAGATGTCGCGCAAGCCCTGAAGGAACCCGGGCTGCGGAATGCACAGTCCGACGTTCATGAGGATGGGCTCCAGAATGATGGCAGCGATCTGGCCGGGATACTGCTTGAAACGATTTTCGACGCTCTTCAAATTGTTAAAGCTGGCAACGACAACATTTTCAAGCGAGTTCTTCGGAATGCCAGCGCCGCCGGGAACGGAAGTAGGAGCATCGGGATCGCCATAGTCTTCCGCTTTGGGCTTGACGCTGATGAGTGCGGTGTCATGCAGCCCGTGGTAAGAGCCTTCAAACTTCAGAATCTTATCGCGGCCGGCGGCGGCACGCGCAATGCGGCAGGCGTGCATGGTGACTTCCGTGCCGCTCGAGCCGAACCGCACCATTTCGACGGGATAGCGCTTGCAGATTTCTTCCGCTAGCTCCCATTCCTGCTCGTGCGGCATTCCGAAGGTGGTTCCTTCATGCAGCTTCTGCTCGACGGCCTTGACGACTGTCGGGTGGCAATGCCCCGCCATCAGTGCGCCGAAGCACAGGTTGTGATCGATGTATTCATTGCCGTCCACGTCGTGAATGCGGCTGCCCTTTCCATCCTTCACAAAAATAGGGTAGGGCTCGTAGTGGCGGTAGTTGCTGGCAACTCCGAGCGGGATTCGTTCGAGAGCCCGCTTGTGCGCCGCCGCCGATTTCGGAGTGCGTTTCTCGTAGTTGGCGATTTCCTTTTGCAGTGCGTCGTGCATGTTCTTGCTCCATGGAGGGCTGGCCGGCTTGCGGTTACCCGTGGCAGGTCTATTCCCTGCAGTCAGTATGGCGAGGAGAAATCCTCTAAAGGGCGTTCTTCCCTCTAATTCGACGAACGTACGAAGGCGCCCCGACCAGGTCGGGGCGCCTCAGACAGCAAAGTGAATCCGCCCGTGGGCGCTAGAAGTGAAACTTCAGCGCGAACTGCAACAGCCGCGGATCGCGGACATGCAAAACCTGGCCAAATGTCCCGCCCTGGTTAGAAATGTTGCCATCCACAGTATAGAACTGAGCGTGGTTCCAGATGTTGAAAACGTCTGCCCGGAACTCCATCCGGAACCTCTCTCCAAGTGAGGTTTGTTTGGAGAAGCTAATGTCCCAGTTATTGATCCCCGGACCGCAGCAGATCGAGCGCGGAGCGTTGCCGATGGTTCCGGGCGCCACCGTGGCGTTGGTGAACAAATTGGGATCGAAGGCATAACCGGAAACCGGTTGACACTGGATGGGTAGTCCCGTAACAGGATCGAACGGCGCCAACGGACCCGTGAAGGCCGCGCATACCGTGCTCCGCGGATTGACGGACTTGAAAGGGGCGACGATGTTTGGCTGGCCGGGCGCTTCGAAGTCAAACGTGGTATCGAGTTGCTCGACATCGTCCTGGGATGTGATGCGAACCGGGAAGCCGCTCTGGAAACTCACGATTCCCGACACCTCCCAGCCATCCAGAAGCTTGCCCTTAAAGCCCTCATACTTCGGCACCGGCAAGTCCCACACATAGTTGAAGACGAAGCGATGGCGCGCATCGTAGTTAGATAAACCATAAGTCGTGTTGAAGTTGAGGGGATTCAGTGCGCTCTCAAAGCTGGAGGCATTGTCCAGAGACTTGCTGAACGTATAGGAAGCCTGAAATTGCAGGCCATGGGAGAAGCGCTTTTCAAACAGCGCCTGTAACGAATTGTAGTTGGAGTGCGCGATCGTGTCCTCGCTGAATATTCCGGAGAACACCGGGGCGCTGGGGCAACCTGTTCCGGCTAATGGATCGCAAAGGGGTGATGAGTAAGGGCGAATTCCAACGAGTGTAATTGGAGTGCCGCCGGCAGCGCCAGTGATGACGCAAGCAGTGGAAGGTTTCAGGATTGAACAAGGAATGTTTTGTCCGTTCGGCCCGCCGCCAATATAGGGGAGATGGAAAGTCTGACCCTGTGGAAGCGTGAAAGAATACGGGCTGTCTTCGCCAAAGGAGCCGCAGCCCTGGCCCTGAGCTGCAAGATCGAGGCAGGTCTGAGGATTGCCAGGGTTCACCTCATAGGTGGCGAGCAACCGGTGACCCTGCGAACCAACATAAGCAACCTGGAGCAGCATGTTTCCGGGCAGCTCGCGTTTGATGGTCAAGTTGTATTGGTCCTGATACTGAGGCCGCATGTTCGCGGGAAATTGTCCAAAATAAACGCTGCTTGCAAACCTGGACCAATCAATCGGCGTTCCGCGCTTGGGGCTCAAAATGCCATTAAATGGATTGGCGAAAACAGCGCCGGTCTGGTCCACGTAGGGCATCTGAAGAAACGGATTAGCGATGAAGTTGCTTCCCCCGAAAGGCGGTTCGGCGCTGAACTGCTCGAGGACGAGCTGCTCGATGGGGTTATAAAACATACCGTATCCCATGCTGATGCTGGTCTTGCTTGGTCCGCCGGTCAGCTTGGCAATCCAGCCATCCCGCGAGCCTGGACTCCAGTTGAGGCCTACCCGTGGCGCAAAACCCTTATAGTAGGTATTGGTCAGGCCGTTGGGCACGCCCTTGTCACCCGGAAAGACCAAGCCAATCGGGGTGACACCCGCGGCGTCGCACCCTCCATCGGCTAACGCGGGATTGAAAAGTGGATTGCTGGGATCAAGTTTGCAGGGATAGATGGTTGAGCGCTGCCCTGGTCGGAAAGTCTGAACTTTCTGGCCGCTGTCGGCCATCGGCGTATTTATCTCCCAGCGCACACCGTAGTTCAGCGTCAGGTTGGGCTTGAGCTTCCAGCTATCTTGGGCAAAGAGATAAGCGGATTTACTGCGCACCAGTTCGTGCTGCGCCGAACCCTGCTGCATACTGTTCGCCAGTCCGAGGAAATAATTGGGGTAGACGCTGTCGGCCCCCACGTCGTTACCCGTTGGCGCCGAACTAGTGGAATTGAAAATAATCCAGTTGTTAATGTCGAAGTACAGCAGTTGGTCGAATTTTTGGTAGCGCACATCGCCGCCAAACTTGAAACTATGATTGCCTACGATCTTGCTGAAGTTATCGCTGAACTGGAAGGTGTTGCCGACCTGCGGCAATTGTCCCCCGGCGTTATTTCCGATGGAGAAACCACCGTTGAGTTGAATAAACGGCACGCCCTCCACCTTGGAGCCCAATCCAGAGTGGATGCCGCAGTCCGCGGTGTTTGTGGCTCCTGCGGCGCAGGCCGCGTTGAGAGTGGCAGTATCGGCGACGCCCGTAAAGCAGTACTTGGACGCAGGCCCGGTCCCGCAGGAAGCCTGAATCGAATTGGTTTTCGTGGGACTATCAAATTTGAGTTGCCCTTCGCGGAAATAGGTGAAGCGAAGTTCGTTGACGGAGGTCGAGCCTATGGTCGAAGTGTGGCTTACGTTTATCTGCTGCGTGCGCGTTGCGTAATCCCCGGGGAAGTTCCCCAGTGGAGCGCCCTCAGCCTGGAATTTTGCAAAGGGATCAAGCGTGTTGTCGTCGTCAAAGTAGTAGTAGATGGCCGTTTTCTGGCTATTGTTAAAGGAATGGTCGATCTTGATCTGAAATTGATCGCCCCGGACTCGCTTGTTCGGAACTGTGACGACGGTGTTTGAGGCTCCGCCTGCGCCGGGCACATATTGCAACAGGCTTACTGCCACCGGATCGAAGCACTGAGTGGGTATTTTGTTATTCGGGAAAATGGCGGAGTAAGGAGTTCCCGGCGCAATAGCCGCGCCACCCGCGGCATTGACGGCATTGGCGCACCCGGGACGGTCGTTCAAAACGCCCGCCACTGTCGCGTCAGTGAGTGTGCCCTGAAAGGTCGTTCCGCCCGAAAAATCACCGGCGACCTGCGGCCCGGTTGGCACCGTAACCGGTTGGGAGACAATCCCCTGCACGATGCGCCGACCCTCGTAGGAGGCGAAAAAAAAGGCCTTGTCTTTCTTGATTGGCCCGCCAGTCGTGCCGCCAAACTGATTTTGTTTGAAAGCTGGCTTGGGCGCGGGAGAAAATGAGAATGGATGAGTGTTCAAGAGGTCGTTGCGCAGGAATTCGTAGAAACTGCCATGGACATTGTTGGTACCGGACTTGGTGACCACGTTGACCACCGCGCCGGAGTTCCGGCCGTACTCCGCGTCAAAGGAATTGGAAATTACGCGAAACTCTTCAATGCTGTCCGGAGAAGGTTCCACAGCGGGCAAGTTGGCGAAGAGGTCGTTGCCATCGCCGCCGTTCACCGTGTAGTTGTTGGCCCGGCCGCGGCCGCCATTCACGGTGACAACTCCGGCCTTGTCAGAGCCATAAAACGTGTCGTTGCCCAACTGCGACTGTACGCCGGGCTGAAGCTGGAGCAATTGATAAACATCTCGTTGGTTCAGCGGCAATTGTGTCGAGGAGCGCTCGTTGACGACCGCACCGAGTTGCGTCGAGGAAGTATCAATAACAGGAGGCGCACCGGTTACCTCCACAACCTCCGTCGCACCGCCAAGCTGCAGGGCAATATCCACAGTTAGGACCTGGTTGAGGTCCAGCGCAATTCCTTTACGAACATACTTCTTGAAACCTTGCATGGTCATATCGATTTCGTAGGTTCCGACCGGCACCTCGACAAAGATGTATTCACCGCTCGCGCCTGACTGCACTTCGCGCGTGGCGTGGGTGGCCTCGTTGACTAAAGTGACCGTGGCTGCGGGCACCGCCCCGCTGCTGGGATCCATCACCGTGCCGCGAATGCGGCCGCCAGTGCTCTGCGCATGTGCATGCGGAAGCGTGAACGCAAGAACGAACAAAAGAGTGACTGCGAAAACAATGCTACGGCAACAGGACGAACGCAGTTGCCTGAATTGTGCCTTAAGCTTCATGACCTCACCCCTGTGCCGCGAAGATTCCCTGGAGTCCCCATTCTTCGTGGTTGCTGTGCCCCGGAAACCTTACTATAATCTTGTAAACTTAGAGAAAGCCGGGACTTGTGTCAAGCAGAAAGAATTCATCCGACGCATCGGCCGCGCGCAAACCTTCGCGAACTCTTCGCATCAGCGAAGTGGCCCGCCGCGTGGGAATTTCTTCTTCGGCGCTGCGCGCCTGGGAGGCCTTGGGCTTGGTCGCGCCGCTGCGCACCGAGAGCCGCTACCGCCTGTTTTCGGAGTCGGACGTGCGCCTGCTGCAACGCGCCATTTTCCTGCGCCGGGCCCGTGGCCTGAATCCCGCTGCCATCGTCCATGTGCTCAAGCGCCAGGGAGTCGTCTCTTCCCCCGCGAAAAACTCTCTGCTTCCCGGGCAGCGTTTCCGCAGACTGCGGACCCGCCGCGGCCTTTCGCTGGCGCAGGTCGCTCGCGCCACTGGTGTCTCCGTAGGTTTTCTCAGCGCGCTGGAGCGCGGCCAGATGCGCTCCTCGATTGCTACGCTTCGCCGCATCGCCCGCTTCTATCGCACCAACATTCTCTCGCTCTTCGAAACTGCTGGCGATCATCCGCGGCTGGTGCGCCCCAATCAGCGGAAAATCCTGGAAACCACTCCGGACGTGCGCATGGAGCTGCTCGCTTGGGGAAACACGGTGATGGAGCCGCACCTCTTCCGCATCAAGCCCGGTGGCGGCAGCGGGGAATCCTACTCGCATGAAGGCGAGGAATTCCTGCACGTGCTTCGCGGAGACTTTGAGATCTGGCTTGACGCTAAGGAGCATTATCATCTGAAGGCTGGCGACAGCCTTTATTTCGAGAGTTCGACGCCGCACCGCTGGAAAAATCCTGGACGCGTGGAAACCTGGCTGCTGTGGATCAACACGCCTCCAACATTTTGATTCAGAGGACTACAGGCCGATGAAACATTTTCCGTTGCGCGTCGTTATTCAATCACTTCTCCTTCTATCCCTTGCTGCCGTACCCTCTCGCTCCCAGGGCCGGATGGTTGAGCCAGCGGATATCATCGTGGTGCATGGCCGTGTTTACACGGAAGACCCTAAGCAGCCGTGGGCTCAGGCCGTAGCAATCTACAAGGGGAAAATCGTTGCTGTCGGGGACGACCCGGTAATCGAACGGATGCGCGGCATGGGAACAAAAGTAATCAACGCCGGCGGCAAACTGGTGCTTCCGGGATTCGTGGATTGTCACGTCCATTTTATCGACGGCGCGTTCAGCCTCGGCCGAGCAAATCTCGAAGGCGCAAAGGACCCCGCTGACATTCAAAAACGTTTGCGCGAATATGCCGCCGAACATCCTGGCGACGATTGGATCCTTGGCCGCGGCTGGAATTACGCCATGTTCGGTTCCGAGACGCTGCCGCACAAAAAATATCTGGACGAAATTTTCCCGAACCGGCCGGTTTCCCTCGAAGGTTACGACGGGCATACCTACTGGGCCAATTCGAAAGCCCTCGCGATGGCGGGGATTACCCGAGACACTGCCGATCCGCCGAATGGCACAATCGTTCGCGACCCCAAAACGGGTGAGGCCACGGGGGCGCTGAAAGAGGCCGCTCAGGATTTGGTGGCCAAGATTCTTCCAAAGCCAACTCGCGCCGATCAGCTTCTGGCGCTTCGCGCGGGCATGAAATGGGCCAACGCGCATGGCATCACTCGCGTGCACAGCGCCGGCGGCGATTTTGAATTGCTCGATCTTTTCGACGAAATGCGCCATCGCGGCGACCTCACCGTGCGCATGTACATCGCGTACTTCCAAAACCCACCCGAATTGCGGCATCAGGACCTCGACGCCATTGAAGGCGCACGCAAGAAATTCCATGACGACTGGATCGATGCTGGCGCGGTCAAATTCATGATCGATGGCGTTGTGGAAGCACACACTGCAGCGATGCTTGAGCCGTACAGCGACGATCCATCTTTGAAAGGCGCGCTCTTCTGGGAGCCTTCAAAATACAAGTCGGCCGTCGCGGAATTGAACAAGCGCGGTTTGCAGCTCTTCACGCATGCGATTGGAGACTACGGCGTGCGGGTGGCGCTCGATGGCTATGAAGAGGCCGGATCGCGGAATCACAAGCACGATCGCCGCCCGCGCATTGAGCATATTGAAACCGTCACGACGGCGGATATTCCGCGATTCGGCAAGCTCGGAGTGATCGCCAGCATGCAGCCGCTCCATTCTTATCCGGATGCCGATACGCTGGACGTCTGGGCGCATAATGCCGGCCCAGATCGCGCTTCGCGCGCGTGGGCCTGGAAGAGCATCGCGGACGCAGGCGGGCGCTTGGCGTTCGGCAGCGATTGGCCTGTCGTCACGCTCAATCCGTGGGAAGGCGTGCAGACCGCAGTTACGCGCCAGACCTCCGACGGTAAACCTGAAGGAGGCTTTGTCCCTGAGCAGCGATTGACCGTAGCGCAAGTGATCGAGGGCTATACGCTCGGTGCGGCGTTTGCCGGCCGACGCGAAAAATCAGAAGGCTCGCTGGAGATCGGCAAGCTCGCCGACCTGATCATCCTTTCGCAGAATATTTTCGACGTGGATCCGCACAAAATTGGGGCCACCAAGGTTGTCACCACCATTGTGGGCGGGCGGCTGGTCTATCAAGCGGATTCCAAGTAACCAGGAGGAGCAATGAAATCTCGCGCCATTCTTCTGGGCTCTCTAACGCTGGCGTTGGCATGCGGTGCTTGCCAGAAGAAGGAAGAATCGCTGAACCTGCTGGTATGGGAAGGCTACGCCGATCCCTCGTTCGTAAAAGCGTTCGAGGAAAGCCATCACTGTAAAGTCAGCGCGTCCTATATGGGCTCGAGCGACGAGCTGGTGGCCAAGCTGCGCGGCGGCAGCGCGGCGAACTACGACGTTATCTCACCATCGAGCGACGTTGCTGCGTCTATCGCCCGCACCGGGTTGGCGGCGCCGCTCGATTTAAGCAAACTGGCGTCCTACTTACAGCTCTCAGCGAAGTTACGGAATCTGCCGCTCGTGAAGGCCAACGGGCAAGTCTACGGCGTCCCATTCATGTGGGGCCCGAATCCTCTGCTCTATGACACCACCGCGTTCGCCCAGCCGCCGGATTCGTGGACGCTCTTCTGGGATCCGAAATACAAAGGAAAGCTGTCTGTGTGGGACGATCTCTCCACTGTCTATATGGCCGCGCAAGTCCTGGGCTATGATAGGCTCGACCCGTCGCAACTCTACAACCTGACCGACGATCAGCTCGCCGCTGTCAGGAAGAAACTAATCGAATTGAAGCCCAACATTCGCAAAATGTGGGCCACCGGCGGAGAACTCACCAATCTTTTTCAGAATCATGAAGTCATAGCCGCCATGGGCTGGCCGCTGATGACCAATCAACTCCGCCAGCTCCATTTCCCAATCGGTGAAACAATTCCAAAAGAGAATACCACCGGTTGGATCGATCACCTTATGATCACCACCGCGAGTTCCCGGAAGCAGCTTGCCACAGAGTTTTTGGAATACATGATCCAGGCGCAAACTCAGAAAAAGATTACCGACGTGACGCACTACACTCCTGCGAATCCGGGTGCGGCCCAGTTTTTGACCCCTGAAGAAATGAAAGGCTTGCACCTCGATAATCCCGATGCCTACATGCAGCGAATCTATTTCTGGCAGGACGTTCCTCGCCGCGCGAAGTACAACGAAATATGGAATGAGGTGAAAGCCGCTCAGTGAATTCTTCCGCTGCTAGTTCGGCACAGACGGCGTCTCCAGCGGGTGGAGTATTGCTGGAATTGCGCGGCGTCGCCAAGCGCTTCGGCTTGCGGGAGGTGCTGAAGGACATTTCGCTGAATATTGCTTCGGGAGAATTCATCACGCTGCTCGGCGAGAGCGGTTCCGGAAAAACCACCTTACTTCGTCTGGTCGCCGGATTCGAACAGCCTACGGCAGGGGAGATCTGGATGACCGGTGAGCGCTTGGACACCCTTCAGCCCTATAAGCGCCCCGTGAACACTGTATTCCAGCATTACGCGCTATTTCCACATCTTAGTGTTCGCGAGAACGTCGCGTACGGCTTGCGCGTCAAGAAAACGTTCGCAAAGGAAATCAGCGGCCGCGTCGATGAAGCGTTGCGCATGGTGAAGATGCAGGAATTCGCGGATTCCCGTCCGTCCAAGCTGAGCGGCGGCCAGCAACAACGCGTAGCCCTCGCTCGCGCGTTGGTCAATCGTCCTCTGCTTTTGCTGCTCGATGAGCCGCTATCCGCTCTTGACGCCAATCTTCGCAAGCAGATGCAGAGCGAATTGAAAGCCCTGCAGCGCGAGCTGGGCATCACTTTTCTTTTTGTCACCCACGACCAGGAAGAAGCCATGGCGCTCTCCGACCGCATTGCACTGCTGCGCAATGGCGCTCTGGAGCAAGTGGCTTCTCCCCGCGAGATTTACGCACATCCCGCCACGGCGTACACCGCGCAGTTCATCGGCCAGACCAATCTATTGCAAGGCGAAATTCGCGGCAGCATCGTGACTTGCGGCGTCCTGCGCTGGCCTTTGGACGTCCCGGACAGTCCTGCCATTTTCTCTCTCCGTCCAGAAGTGATCCGTCTCTGTGCTGGCGGAGTACGTCTGAGCAATGAAGTAAAATTCCGTGCCGCTATCCGCCAGCAGCTTTATGGTGGAGCCAGCGAACTGCTCGAAATAGATTGCGGCGGCCTACTTTTACGCGTGCGTATTTCCGCACGCGGGCCGCTCTCCGGCGAACACGAATTTGTTTTCTCGATTCCGGAGGCCATTCGCGTCAAGGAGTAATTGGGCCTCAGCCTCGCCATGTACTCGCGCGCCTACAAAACGCTAGTCTCAGTCCCGCCGCTTCTGTGGGTCGGCCTATTCCTTCTGCTTCCCTACGCGTTGATGTTCGCGCACAGCTTCTGGGCCGTTCAGGACCAAGTTATCGTCCATCACTGGAACGTGGACAATTACAGCACTCTGTTTACCAAGCCCGTCTACATCGAAGTCCTCCTGCGCACCATGCGTATCGCCGCCTCGGTTACACTGTGCTCTCTGCTGCTCGGCTACCCTCTGGCTTACTACCTGTCATTCCACGCCGGCGCTCGCAAAGAGTTGCTCTACCAACTCGTCATTGTACCGCTGTGGGTGAGCTACCTGGTGCGCGGCTACGCCTGGAAAACCATTCTTGGCAGCGAAGGCGTGCTCAATGGCTTCCTGCAATACATGCATCTCACCCATGAGCCCGTCGCGTTCCTCCTCTACAGCCCGTTCGCAGTAGTTCTGGTGCTTACGCACATCTACACACCTTTTGTTTTTCTTCCGATCTACGCGGCCCTCGAGCACATCCCGCGCCCGCTTGTCGAAGCCTCGCAAGACCTGGGGGCGGGATCGGCTCAGACATTCCTGCGCATCATCTTGCCTCTTTCCATTCCCGGCTTGCTTGCGGGCGCGACCTTCGCTTTCGTTCTCTCGCTCGGCGATTTCCTCGCGCCCCTGCTCGTCGGCGGCGCCTCCGGCACGATGATCGCCAACGTCGTCCAAAGTCTTTTCGGAGCGGCCTATGACTGGCCGCTCGGCGCCGCGATTTCTGTTTGCATCCTACTCATCATCATTTCTCTGTTCTTCTTCACTGAGCGCTTGGAAAAACGGTGGTCCTTCAAATGAGCAGTGCTACTTCAACCCGGCGCGCTCCGCTTCTGGCTATTTATGCTGGGCTAGTTTTCATTTTCATCTATCTGCCGGTAGTGGTCCTCATTCTGTACTCCTTCAATCGTGACGGCGTCGGCGGATTCCCCCCTCGCCATCTCACGCTGGATTGGTACCGCCAGCTTTTCGCTGACGCCCCCATCTGGGATTCTGTCGTAAACAGTCTAATGGTCGCGGCTGGCAGCGTGGCCCTCTCTCTAACACTGGGGTTATTGGCAGCTCTTGCTCTCGATCGCGCGACGTTTCCCGGAAAGGCTCTTTTCCGCCGCCTGGCTCTCTTGCCGCTGATTCTCCCGGGCATCATCACCGGTCTCTCTTTGTTAATGTTCGCGGTTCTTGCGAAGACACAACTCAGTTTATTCACCGTTTTTCTCGGCCATGGCACAGCACTCATCTCCGTTGCCACCACCGAGCTCTTCGCCGGCCTCCAGAAAATGGATCGCGCTCAGGAAGAAGCCTCCCTCGACCTCGGCGCGACGCCCTGGCAAACGTTTTGGCGCATCACTCTTCCAACTCTCAAGCTCTCCCTGACCGCCGCTGGCCTGCTCATTTTCACTCTCTCGATGGATGAGATCGCCGTCACCTTCTTCCTCATCGGCCGCGACAATACTTTGCCCCTCGAAATCTGGGGCCGCCTGCGCCGCGGCATCACTCCCGAAATCAATGCGGTCTCCACTTTGATCTTTGTCGTCTCCGTTGGCCTCATTGTCATCTGGTATCGCGTGCGCACCCGCGGCCTCGGCGCCGAAGCCCAGGAACTGCTCGAAAGGCCCTAGGAGGTTGTATGACGTCGCGATCTGATTTCCTCAAGTTTCCCGCCGCCGGTTGGAAGTCCATATTTTTGTCAGCGATTTTGCTTTTCGGCAGCGCTTCCCTCCAAGCCCAGGACTCGCCAAAGTCGTTCGATATCGTCATCATCAACGGCCACATCATCGACGGCACTGGCTCGCCCTGGTATTCCGGCGACATCGGAATTCGCAATGGGAAGATCGCCTCCATCGGCAATCTCAGCGCCGCGCCCCGCGCTCGCACCATCGATGGGGGTGGAAAAGTAGTTGCACCCGGTTTCATCGACATGCTGGGTCAGTCGGAGGGCACCATCCTTGTCGATCCCCGTCTGCCCTCCAAGATTTATCAGGGCATCACCACGGAAATCACCGGCGAGGGCGAATCAATCGCCCCGCTCAATGACGCCATTCTTCGCGCCGATCAGGAGCACTACGACCAATATCATATTCAAGCCGACTGGCGGACGTTTCGCCAATATTTTTCCCGCATCGAGAAGCAAGGCATGGGAATCAATCTCGCCAGCTACGTGGGCGCCACCCGCGTTCGCCGCATGGTGCTTGGCGATAACGACGTGCAGCCCACCGCCGCACAGCTCGAACAGATGAAAGAACTCGTCCGCCAAGCCATGCGCGATGGCGCCGTCGGCGTTTCCACTTCTCTCGAATACGCTCCCGCACCTTACGCCAAGACCGAAGAGTTGATCGCACTCGCCGCGGAAGCTTCCAAGTTTGGCGGCATTTACGCGACACACATGCGCAATGAGGGCACCGGCATTTTGGCGGCCATCGACGAGGCCGTACGCATCGGCCGCGAAGCTCACATCCCCGTCGAAATCTGGCATTTCAAAGTAGGCGGCAAACCCAGCTGGGGCCACATGCCCGAAGCCGTTGCCAAAGTGAATGCCGCCAGGACGGAAGGACTCGACGTCTCCGCGGACACATACGCCTACACCGCCTGGTTCAACGATTTCTCCGCTTTCATCCCCGCGTGGGCGCATGACGGCGGCAACGCCAAGCTCATCGAACGTTTGAAAGATCCCGCAACTCGCGACCGCATCCGCAAAGACATGCTCACGCCTTCCGATCAATGGGACAACGAATGGCAGGAAATTCCAGGCCCCGAAGCGGTGCTCATCGGCGTCGTAAACAATCCGCAATTGCTTCCTTTGCAAGGCAAGACTCTCGCCGAGATCGCGAAAACCTGGAACAAAGATCCCATAGACGCGCTCTTCGAGCTCCTCATCCAAGACCATGCGCTCACTTCCGTGGCCGTCTTCGGCATGTCCGAGCCGGATGTCTCTCTTGCCCTCCAGCAGCCATGGGTCGCCGTCGATAACGACTCCTCCGGCACTTCGCCCGAAGGCCTCCTTGGGCAGGAGCATCCCCATCCGCGCGCCTACGGCACGTTCCCACGCATCCTGCGCAAATACGTTCGCGAAGAACACAAGCTCACGTTGGAAGACGCCATCCGAAAATTCTCCGCCCTGCCGGCGCAGCGCATGCGCTTCGCAGACCGTGGCGTCCTGAAGGCCGGCATGTGCGCCGACATCGTTATCTTCGATCCCGCAACCATCCGCGACCTGGCGACATTCGAGAAGCCCAATCAACTGTCTGAGGGAATGGTCTATGTGCTCGTGAACGGCGTGCCGGTCATCGATCAAACCAAAATGACCGGAGCACTTCCCGGAAGAGTTCTGCGCGGCCCGGGCTACGTTCCCTGAAACCCGGCTGAAATTTCCGGAACCGCATTCCCGCTCTGCCCGCAAATCGTTCATAATAACGGGCACGGTCGTTGTCCTCGACGGCCGGTCCTTTCGCGGAGAGAACCATGGCCGATCGCCTGGAAGATTTTCAAAAGTTTCGCGCTGACCTGAACGAGGAAATCCTCGGCTGCGGCCACCTCGGCATCAAACGCTTCTTCGCTCTCGACCACCAGGCTTACGAACCCGGCCCACTCGGCACCAAGCAAAAAGAATTGCTAGGGTTGGTCGCCTCCGCCGTTCTGCGCTGCGATGACTGCATCACCTATCACCTGGTTCGTTGCGGCGAAGAAGGCTGGAAGCGCGAAGAAGTGATCGACGCCCTCAACGTAGCGCTGATCGTTGGCGGCTCCATCACCATACCGCATGTGCGCCGCGCGTTTGCCCGTATGCGCGAAATCGGCGGCCTGCAACCGTGAGGGACCTCCATTGCGATCAGCTTTGAGAGATAAGGGATAAATGATGAGCGCCGCGTCCAGCCCAGCGATTGCCCAACCGGAAAGCTTCGGCAAGCGCCTGCGTCATCTTGTCATTGGAACTCTGTTCGCCCTGGTGTTGCTCATCCCAAAAATCCTGCACGCGCGCCGCAATCCGCGCTCTTGGATGCTCTTCCGCATTTTCCTCGCGGTAGCTGGCGCCGCCCTGGTTATCGTTCCGCTCGGCGCCCGGAGCAGCTACGCTCCCGCTATCATCGGCTTGGCCATGTTCATCAGCGCCATTCTTCTTCCTCCCGCCAAGCCCGAGTCCAATATCGACGGCAAAGCCCGCGCCCTAGGCGCTCTTGTGGTGGTCAACGGCGGAAAATTCAAACTGGGTGAAGCGTCGTCCTTTGCCGCGCGACTTTTCGTCGGCGCCGACCACATTTCCGTGCGCGACTCCCGCCTTCAATCTTTTCTGGAGATTCCCGTAAGCGAAGTCACCTCGGCGCAAGCCGAAGAATCCCATGACCGTTGGTTCCTGCGCATCAACTGGGCGAGCAAAACAGCCGTCTTCGCCTATCGCGGCGTTTTCGCCGAGCACCTCGCTCGCGTCGCCGAGACCACCATCCGCAGCGTACTGCGCCCCGCCCTCCCCGTTCTCCCCCAACGCCGCGCCGCCGGCGCCTGATACACTTCTGGCCACTTTTCTGCAGGGTTTCACCCGCGATTCGTGCATTCTGTGTCACACTCTATGCATGGCACGCGGCTGGGAAAGCAAGGACGTCGAATCGCAAGTCGAAGCTACCGAAGCACCCAAGCAGAAACCGCATTCAGGGCCCGAAACTCCGGAACAACTTATGCGCGAAGAACAGATCAAGGATCTTCAACTCTCTCGTATCCGCATCGTGAACGACCTCGCTTCCGCCACGCATCCCAACCACAAGAAGTCGCTCGAAGCCGCCCTCGCCCACCTCGACAAAAAAATCGCCGATTTGACTTAGTCTCGCGGAAGAGTTTCCAGGTCATCATCAAACCGCGTGCGGAATCGTATACTGAGAGTTACTCTCGCAACGCGCGGGCTGGATCGGTACGCGTGGCGCGCCAAGCGGGCAAGAAACACGCTGCCAGCGCGGCAATGGTCATCACCAGGAATGCCGACCCGAACGCCAGCGGGTCGCGTGGGCTCACCTTGTATAAGAGGTTCCCCAGCAGCCGCGTCAGTCCCAGTGCCACCGTGGCGCCAAGCAACACGCCCCCGGCCGTCAGCGCCAAACCACGCGATAACACCAGCCGCAGCAAATTGGACGCGCCGGCGCCAAGCGCCATGCGCAGCCCCAGCTCGCGCGTGCTCTGCGATACCGCATACGACATCACGCCATACAGTCCGATGGTAGCGAGTAGCAGTGCCAGTCCACCCAAGACCCCGACCAAAGTTACCGCCACCTGCTGCGGCGATGTCGAGCGATCCACCTGTTCCTGCAGCGTGATCACCTCGAAGATGGCAAGATTCCCGTCGAGCGCATGCACCTCGCGCGCAAGCGCCGTCGCCATCGTCTCCGGGCTCAGCGGCGTTCGGATAAACAAACCTGCCCCGCGCGAGAAATTCTGGCGCAACGGCACATAGAAAAACGGTTTCGGCGTCTCCCGAACGCTCTCGTACTTGGAATCTTTTGCCATACCAACCACCTGCATCCATCGGCCTTTGACTTGAACCCGCTCGCTCATCGGATTCTTGCCGCGCCAATACTTCGCGGCCATCGTTTCATTCACGATTGCCACGATAGCGGCCTTTTCGTCGTCCGCCCGAGTGAATTCGCGGCCCGACACCAGGGGAATGCCCATCGTCGCGAAATAATTCGGCCCCACTTCGTTGTACTCCACGATGGGTTGTTCCTCCGGCGGCGGCTGATAGCCATCTACCGCAATCGGCGTCGAAGAAAAGCTTCCATAGCTTAGCGGCGTCATTCGGCCGAATGCTGCCGACTCCACGCCGGGCAGCGCCTTCACGCGCTCCAGCAGTTCGTCTTGAAAAGACTGCGCGCGCTGGGCATCGTATCCCGCAGCCGTCAAATTGACGGCAGTGTCTAGCACTTCATGCGTCGAAAAACCCGGGCTGGTATTTCGAATTTTCTTTAGGCTCTGCAGCAGCAGCCCCGCTCCGACCAGCAGAGCGAAACTCAGCGACACCTGGACGACGACCAGGCTCGAGCGGATCCATGCTCTTCCACCGCCCCCAACTACGCCCGCCGAATCGGACTTCAGCGCGCCCGCAAGATCGATCTTTCTGGTCTGCATTGCAGGGACCAGCCCGAGCAAAAGTGTCGCCATCACGCACACTCCCGCGCTCAGCGCCAGAACACGCCAATCGATTTCCCCCGGCAGATGCATGGCTACGCCTCCCCGCGCGGGGAACAACAGCACGAGCGCGTGGCGGCACCAGTGCGCAACCAGGAGTCCGCCCGCTGCGCCAAAGCCAGACAGTATCAGTCCCTCGGTGAAAAGTTGCTTCAACAGCCGCCCCCGTCCGGCGCCGATCGCCAGCCGCACTGTCATCTCATGCCGCCGCGCGAAGGACCTGACCAGCAGCAAGTTGCCTACGTTTGCGCAGGCGATGAGCAGGACAAACACCACCACCACGAGCATGATTTCGAGCGTAGGGAGCAGCGTGTTTGCATTGTTGAAGGGCGTTTGCCACAAAGGCCACAGTTTGATGCCGCGGCCTCGGTTGGTAGCTGGATAGTCGCTTTCCAATCGCTTTGCCACGGCCGAAATCTCCTGTTGCGCCTGCGCGGGAGTCACCCCGGGCTTGAGCCGTACGTAACTTTCAATCCACCGCGCGCCGCGATCTTCCAGTTTGTAGCCGCCTGCTTCAAACGTTTCCTCCATCGATGCGGGCACCCAGAACTGCATCGCCCAGCCCACAAAAGTCCCATAAAAACCCTCGGGCGCGACGCCAACAATGGTGTGCACCACATTATTGAGCCGCTGCGTTTTCCCTATGATTTGCGGATCACCCTTGAAGCGCCCTTGCCATAACTGGTAGCTGATCACCGTCACCGGATGAGCGTTCCGTCCCGAGTCTTCGCCCGGCTCGAATCCACGCCCAAGAATCGGATGGACTCCGATGGCATCAAAATAGTTCGCGGAGACGATGCTCCCTGTAGTGACCTCGGCCCGGTCGCCGATGCTCAGCGTTGTTCCCATGATCTTGGTCACAATAAATGAGTCAATGAGCGTGGAACTCCGCTGCAAATCGACAATATCCGGCCAGGAAATACCCGTAGGGCCAGACTCGCCGCGCGCCGTTCCGGTTAGGGCGAGCAGCTGTTCCTGATGGGCTACTGCCGGGTAGGGACGAAATAAGATTCCTTCGACCCAACTGAAGACCGCGGCGTTGGCGCCGATACCTAAGGTTAGACAAAGGACAGCGAGGATTGAAAATCCCGGACTGCGCCGGAGCATCCGCAAGCCGAAGCGCAGGTCTTGCAACGTAGTCTCAATCATGGGCAATCCTCGCTGGTCGCGGTAATTTTCTTTGGTTTGCTCGATGCCGCCAAAGGTCCGCAGCGCCTCGCGTCGCGCAGCCTCGGCGTTCATCCCTTTGCCCAGGTTCAGCTCGACGGCCATCTCCAGGTGCGACCGCAGCTCCTCATCCAGGTCGTGTTCAAGACGCCGCCGGCGAAACAGTGCAGCGCCTCGCCGGACGAACATGCCGAAGGATTCGCGCATAAGTTAACTCGTCCTCAGCACTCGGTTGATCATCGTGGACATGCGTCCCCAGCTTTCTGCTTCCTCTTCCATTTGCTTGCGCCCGGCTCGCGTCAACGAGTAGTACTTCGCCCTGCGGTTATTCTCCGAAACGCCCCACTTGGAGGTGATCCAGCCTCGCTGCTCCAGCCGAAGTAGTGCAGGATAGAGCGTTCCCTGGTTTAATTGCAGCAGGTCTTCGGAGACCTGCTGGATACGCAAGGCGATTCCAAAGCCGTGCATCGGCCCCATGGAATCGAGCGTCTTCAACACCAGCAAATCGAGTGTTCCTTGCAGGACTTCGCTTCTGGAAGTTGGCATACACTCCTTTAGATGGTCAACAGGAGCACACGTGAGCGTATCATATTCCTTTTGGCCGTCAACAGGAGACTTCAGGTGATGCAAATTCTCTCAACGAAGACTTTCAGGGTTTGAGCAAGCTCACGGGTAGGTTGTCATCCGCATCGAAAACGAAGAATCTCGGCCTATCTGTCCTTGGATCGCTTCCTCAAGCGCGGCGGGCGCGGCCAAAAAAAAATGTTTCTGATTCCTTTCTGCCTAGCGAATAAAATCTCCCGCCAGCCCCCAAAAATCATTCACATAATAATGTGAGAGCACGTTTCCGAACAGGTAGCAAATTCCCTGGCAAGGCGGAATATCTCCGTATATTTTCTTCCCCCGCGCGAATATCTTCTTCAACGAGCCGTCCCGCAGCAAATTGCCGGCAACCTTCCGCAGCGGCTCGCAAGGATAAAAAACGTCGCCGTTCGGATACACCCGCGGAAACATCGTCGGATAGCACTGAAAATCGCCAAAACGCAGCAGCGTCTCAATCGTCCGCGGCGTGCCGTTGATAGGCTGCACGCCTTTGCGCCGCCGGTCGATGATCTTGTCCACCAGCGCCTGATACTTCGCGTTTTGCAGCAGCGCTAGGTTCGGCATTTTCTCCATCTGCGCGGATTGCGCCGCAAACACAAATCCTTGTTCCCCGCACCAGTCCAGCAACCGTTCAACCTCTCCGACATTCCATTGCTCGATCACCGTGCTAATCGTGATGCGCCTCGGACTGCCAAGCTGTTCCTTCGCAAACTCGAGGTTCTCCAGCACCTTCGGCAGGGCCGCCGGTTTCGAAAGCGGATTCGTCGGATCAACCGCCAGCGCATCCAGGCTCACAACCAGCCCGGTCACCGCGCGCAGAATCCGCGGCTTCCGATCCAGCAACGTCCCGTTCGTAATCATCAGCAGCGAGCGGTATTTGCATTCGAACCGCGCCGCCTCCACAAGCTGCTCGATGTCCGCCCGCAGCGTTGGCTCCCCACCCGTAATCACGATCGAATCCGTCTCTTTGCGGATGCGCTTCAGCAGCTGAATCGTCTCTCGCAACGGCAACTCGTCGCTGAAAACATCCGGCTCCTTTTGCGTGCAGTAACTGCAGTCCAGATTGCATTTATGCGTGACGTAAAACGTAACCGCGTAGGGTGCCACGACCTTAGTCCGCAAGACGTGCCGCCGCCAAGCATTGCGAAAATAAAGCTGAAAATTCTTAGCCACAAACGGCGCCTGCCGCACCAACCCGCGCAACAGATCGCGCTTGGACGTGCGCCGTTTATCCAGCGCACTCACGGGCACGAAAT
Source organism: Candidatus Acidiferrum sp. (assembly GCA_036522305.1). Lineage (GTDB taxonomy): Bacteria > Acidobacteriota > Terriglobia > Acidiferrales > UBA7541 > Acidiferrum. Next base: position 25,539 of record DATDGB010000045.1, read on the forward strand.
TCGCTTTCTTTTCAACCATAGGCCGTTTCTGAGCCTACAGGAGCGATGCGTTCAAGCCAAGAAGGCAAAATGGGCGTCCCGATCGAACCGGGGCGCCCTGTATGCGAAAAACTCTAGTCTTGAGGATTGACTTTAGTCTGTGAACACCACTCCCACCGCCACATGCCCCTTTTCCGCCCCCGCATCAATCCTCACCACATAACCCCGCAAGTTCATCGTTTGCACCCCGTCCGCGCCCGGCGCGTCCATCGTCACTTGTAATTCCGATTGCAGCCGCGGCAAATGCTTCAGCGAAATCAGCGCCCCCTGTAGGGAAATATCCCGAACCATGGTCTCTTCCTCAAAATCCTTCCCGCCCTCGGTCACACCGCACACTTTCGCGTGGAATTGCGCTTCGCGCCGCAGCGCCGTTCGCGTCCCCGGCATGTGTGCTTGCACCGTGTCTCCCGGTGCTCCGAGCGTGATCACCATCCCTTCGCTCGCCGCGAACACCGAATCGAATTCTTCTCGCGCCTGCCGCAATATCGTATCCACCATCCGATCGGTCGAATCCGGGTCGTGATGGAAAAGCACCAGCGTCTTGGCCTCGACTTGCCGCGCCACTCGCGCTCCCTCTAGCCACGACGAATGCCCCCAACCCCTTCTCGTCGTCTCCAGCTGTTCCGGAGTAAATTGCGCATCGTTAATAAATATGTCCGCACCAGCTGCCAGTTCGCGCAGGTTCTTGTCCAGTTTGGCATCGCCCGGCTCGTTGTCCGTGGCATAAGCCACCGTGCCCGCCGGCGTCTCGATTCGAAAGCCCAGGCATCCTTGGGGATGATTCAGCCACCGCGCTGAGATCTTGTTCTCCCCAACCGTGAACGAATCGCCACCGTCCACCTCCTTGAACTTTCTCTTGGCGTTCATCGCCGACATGTCCACGGGGAAATACGGCAGCGCCATCTGCGCTTCGAAAACTTGCTTTAAACTGTCCCGCCCCAGATATTTCGAACGGAAGCTATAAAAATGAAACTCGTTGTTTTGCACGTACAAAGGAGAAAAAAACGGAATCCCCTGGATGTGGTCCCAGTGATAGTGCGTGACCATAATGTGCGTCTCAGGCACTTTTCCGCCATTTGGGGCCGCCCAGCGGCTTCCCAGCATCCGAAGTCCCGTGCCGCAATCCAGGATAAATTGCGTGCCGTCCGGCGCAATCAGCTCCAGGCAAGGCGTGTTTCCGCCGTAGCGCCACGTCGCCGGGTCTACCGTCGGCGTTGATCCGCGCACGCCCCAAAAACTCAATTTAGCGATGGGAACAGTCATTGCTCTGAGCGCAAAACCCCTGAATGAAGGCTCGTTGCGCGCAAACACGCGCCCAACGGGAAGCTGGTTTCATGGTCGCAGCCGAAGCAAAAAGCGTCAATCTATTCGCGGAGGCAAAGTGTCATAGTGCCTAATAAGCACTGGATAGGGCTGCGTCGCCGCCATCGAGCGCGTAGAATAGAGCCGATGGCCGACCATTTCCCTGATCATGACCACGACCATGACCACAGTCACGCCGGTCATGCGCATTCCCACGACCACGGTCACGCCGGCCATAGTCACGCCGGCCATTCTCACCCTACCCTGACCCCTTCGGTGCTTGGCTGGGCCATGGCTGCCACCCTCGGGTTGGTGGTAGCGGAAGTCTTTGGCGGCATCCTGGGCCGCAGCGTCGCCCTCCTGAACGACGCCGTTCACAATCTTTCCGACGTCCCCGCTCTCGGCATTTCCTATCTCGCCATGCGCTGGGCCCAGCGCCCCGCCGACAGCGAAAAGACTTACGGCTATCACCGCGCCGGCACACTCGCCGCCTACACTAACGCTTCTGTCCTCGTTCTTCTTTCATTCTGGCTAGGCTACCAAGCCATCGAACGCTTCCGGTCCCCAGTGGAAGTTGTCGAAAGCTGGATGATCTGGACTTCCGTCGCCGCGCTTGCCGTCAATGGCGGCATTACCCTTGCTCTCATACGCGGCCGGGGCGACCTCAATCTACGCAGCATCCTCGTTCACAATTTTGGCGACGCGCTCTCCAACATCGCCATCATCGCTGGCGCGATAATCATCCATGCCACCGGCGCGCACTGGGTCGATCCGCTCCTTGGCTTGGCCATCGGCTTGCTCGTCCTTTGGTCCAGCATCGGCATCCTGCGCGAATCCTCGCACATTCTTTTGGAAGGCCGCCCGCTGGATTTGCGCGTGGAAGACATCGCTCGCGCTATCCTGAAAATTGAAGGCGTGCAGGAAATTCACGACGTGCACGTCTGGTGCCTCGGCGGCGGTCACAATGCGCTCAGCCTTCACGCGCGCATCCCCGATATGCACCTCGACGAATGCGAGCGTTTACTCGCTTCGATCAAACAAGTAGCCGCAAGAGAATTTGGAGTGGATCACACGACCGTGCAGTTGGAGCGCGCAGGCCTTCCTGCACAATCCGGCTACGTCATGCCGGAACCGGCGAAGAAATGACTTCTAGACTGGCAGTCGAAAATTCAATCCGCGTTGTTCATTGAATTGCTTGGTGGCGTCCAGGTCCAGGGCATCTTGCGCGACTGTGTGCCGCAATCCCTGGCTGGTAATGTAGCGCAGCGTCCCTTTTTCCCAAGAGTACGCTACCGCAAAAAATACCGTTCCATCTCGCCGCACAAATACAAATTCTTCATTGTCGGCCGGCTCGGCTCTGGCCGGTTCAACCGACCGGGCCGTCTCCGGCTCGCTGACTCTATAACGCCGCCCTCTATCTCGATTTTCCGAATCTAGGATTTCAGGTTGGGCGGTCTCCGCCGTCGAATTCTCTTCTACCGCAGCCGCAGCACCCGGCAGGAAGAATCCACCGTCAAAAAACGGAAAGAACAGAGGAACCTGCTGCCCGCGACGCCGCGAATTCACCACACTTGATCCACATGTCGCCGCCTGGTGTACCGCATCAAACCCAAATCCCGGCGCCGAACTGCAATCCGATCGCATTCCAAATTCGTTCCCGGCAATGCGGGCTCGCGAATGAACTTGCCGCGTGTCTCGCTGTGCCGGCATCCCCACGTGCGACCGAGGCACACCGCCCCTGACAACCGCCCGTGGCCCTGGAACCGCCACGATCGCCCCCGCGTGTGGAGCCTGAGCCACGACCCTGGGCGCAACCGCAGCAGAACGAAAGACCGGCGCCGCCATTCCGCGCCCTTGCGCCTGCACACCTGTTGGAAGAATTGCGACTAGACCTGCGAGTATGATTTGGCGGACCATGGTTCCCACCTGAAGGCCCTAACTGCCGAGCCGAGCGCCAACAACCTTGCCCACTTACAAGGATGCGCCCAGTCCTCCATAGGTTTCAATCCAATTCGCTGGATTGCGAATCCTCCGGCCATCCCCGTCTACACGGTGCACGGCCCAACGAGATGAGTTCCTTCCCTATTCCCTATCCCCTCTTCCCCCCACTGTGCTATAACCATCTCGCCGTGGAACGCGCCGCGAAGTGGCAGCAAGCTCAGGTCCAGGCCGAGCCGGTACAAGCCGCAGCCCCATCGGCTGCGTCTTCGCAGGATGGTCAGTGCACCGTAGCTCCTACCGATGATCCTTCGCGGTATTGTCCCGTGTGCTCGCAGCAGTTGGAATCGCGGCGCTGCAAGTTGATCTGTTCCGTTTGCGGCTATTACATGTCCTGCTCGGACTATTATTAGCCGCCCGGCGATTTGACCGCTGCCCGGTCTTCGACTACGATTCAACGCTCAGGGATTATCCATAAATTTGATAAGCTTTACGGCTCCGGCCCGGGTTGCCGCCGGAACCGCTTTCCGACGAGGAGGAAACTAACGTGGCTTTGAAGATGACAAATCGTGAAGTGGATGGCGTAGCCGTGGTGGCGCTGGACGGCCGCATTGTGCTCGGTGAGGAAAGCAACGCCTTGCGCGAAAAAGTAAAAAGCCTGATGGCCGAAGGAAAAAAGAAAATTGTCCTCAACATGGACAACGTCACTTTTATCGACAGCGCCGGGCTCGGTACGCTCGTCGCCGCCCATCACAGCGTCAAGTCGCAGGGCGCTTCCTTGCGCCTCTGCCACCTGGGCAGCAAATTCCAGGAAGTGCTCCAGATCACCAAGCTGCTGACCGTCTTCGACGTCTACAACTCCGAAGCCGAAGCCGTCTCCAGCTTCTCCAAAACTGCCGGAGCATAGGCGTCCAAGTCAGATGGCAAGTGCCGCACGCGCTGGTTTTGCGCGTGCGAACTTTACAGGAGGGCACGCTCCGGCGTGCCCTTATCTTTCACTCTCTGACAACTCCAGCCGCCGAATTCGCCCCTTGAGCAGAATCCTCCCCAATTTCTGATTTCCAATTTCCGCATTCCCTCCCCACAGTGTTATCTTTTCCCGCAAGACCTCGCCATGAAGCGGAAACCCAAACTGGTCGCCAAATCCTTCAAAGCCGCCCTCGAGCCCATCCCCTCTCGACTCGGCTGGATTATTATCCGCATTCCCTTTGAAGTACCTAGAGTCTGGGGAACACGCGGCAACGTCCGCGTCAAGGGCGAAATCAACGGCTTCGCCTTTCGCTCTTCTGTCTTTCCTACTACCAAGGGCTATCACTGCATGCTCATCAAAAAGAGCATGCAGACCGGAGCCAACGCGTTCCTGGGCGATACCGCGCACTTCCGCCTCGTACCCGACACCACAAAACGCGTCACCAGCGTTCCTCCCGAACTTCAACGCATCCTCAAGGAAGACCGCTCCTTCCGCCGTTGGTTCGATAAGCTCACGTCTTCCATGCGCAAGTGGATCTGCTATTGGATCGTCAACGTAAAAAGCTCCGAAGCTCGCGTCCGCCGCGCCGAACAAGTCGCTGAACAACTTATGGCCACCATGGAAGCCGAGCTCGACTTGCCCCCCATTTTGAAACTCGCCTTCGCCCGTGATCCTCGTGCCTACCAAGGCTGGCAGTCCATGACTCTCCTGCAGCGCCGTCAGCACTTGCTCGGCATCTTCTATTGCCGCAGCCCAGAATCCCGCGACCGCCGCATCACCAAAATGCTAGAAGACGCCCTCGCCCGCGCCGAAGGCAAGCCACGAAGCAAAACCTCGCCCGAAGAAGATGCCCACGAGGAGCTTTGGTAGTGGTCGGTCTTGAGACCGGTGATTCCGGTTCCAAAATGGGAAGAGTACCCCCACACCCCGGGTGTTTTCGTAAGAGTGGCAAACAAAGGGGTTGCGGCATACGGAACTTGGAAGAGTGTACGGAAGATGGGAGGTAGGGCTTCTTCTGGACACCCCCTCTCTCCCCCACTGTTCTTATAAAAGATTGACAGGACAGGGTTTAAGGGGTGGGGGTCGGCAAAAGAATAGAGAGTAAAGGAGTTAGGGAGCGAGCGAAAGGCAATTGAAGGCGGAGGGAGAAGGGGAAACTAGAAATTAGAATGAGGAGATGGAAACTCAAAAAGGGAAAGCTAGAAACTAGAAGAAGCGGGCAACGCGCTAGGCAACTCGGCGGGCGGATTTTTCGAGGAGTTCGTGGATGAGGGTTTGGTAGGGTTTGGATTGCTTGGCGGCCATGCGGCGGAGCCGGCGGAGCAGTTGCGGGGCGATGCGAATGGCGATGAGCTGTTTTGCGTTTCCCGAGACGGGGCGGCCCACTCGGCGGGCGCTGCGCAGTTCGGCGCCAGTCGATTCGGGAATGTCGGAGAGGTCAAGTTTGCTATCCGGCATAGGCTTGGCGTTCTTTGCGGGTCGCCTGGCGCGGGTTGATGATGCGAATGATTTCCTCGGCATGGTTTACGTTTCTGGGCGTGTAAACGAGAAAGAGGAAGAGAGATTCCTCGACTGCGCAGGCCGACCGGATCGCAGGAGCGAAGCGGGAAGAGAAAGTCGGCCTGCTTCGCTCGGAATGACGGGGTTGGGTTAGGGCTGCCGATCAGGAGTAGCTGGGGTCATCCTAGTCGAGCGCCTCCGGGTCACTGAAAACGGTGGCAGCCTCCTCGAACTACACGCCGTGCTTCTTCAGGTTGCTCAGGGCCTTCCTGGCGTCCCAGGAGAACACATTATTGTATATACACTAATTCTGGAGGGATGTACAGAGGAGGCCGTCCCCAGCTTTCTTAGCTTTCCACGCGATACATCGTAATCCCGCTCATCAGTTTGGGATAGAAGTCGGTGGATTTCTGGGGCATCACTTCGCCGGCCGTGGCGATTTTCATTACTTGGTCGACGTCGCAGGGATTCAGCAAAAACGCAATCTGCGCCCGCCCGCTGTCCACTGCTTCGAGCGCGGCCTCGGCTTCCCGTTCGTACGTCAAGTTGGCTTCGGCGGTCACCGCCTGCGGCGTGATTCCCAGCGCCGGCTCCAGTATTCCTTCGTGCAGGAGCACCACATCCAGTTCGCGCTGCAGCGGGGAAACATTGGGCAGCAATTGCGCCAGGTTGACGCCTTCGCGCACCGTCAGCACGTAAAACGCCCGCTTCTGCGCCCCCGGACCGGGATAAACACCGATCGCCCGCTTCTCGCGCGCGCTCGTGAGTCTCGCAAGAGACTTCTCTTTCGCCTCGGACCTCTCACCGCTTCCCGAGAACGGGAACTCTTCCGCCGTGAACCACGGCTCAAGATACCGCCGCACGCCGCTCCAGGAAAAATCGTGAATGTGCGCCGCCACGCGGTGTCCCGGCAGAATCATCAGCCCTTCGCTCTTCGTGTTGACGAACGTCATCATCACGCGCTCGTATGGCGCCTCCGGATCGATTTTTCCGGCGCGCGTGCGGCACTCGTTCCGGTAATTCAGCGCCGTCTCGTAGCGGTGATGCCCGTCCGCAATCACCAGCTTCTGGTTCTCCATCGCTTTCTGGATTGTGGCCACACTCTGCGGCCCGGCAATCACCCACAGCCGGTGCCGCACGCCGTACTCGTCGAGCATTTGGGTGGCAGGCGCCGCACCCGATTCGGCTTCCGCAAGAATCGTGTCAATGCGCTTCTCCGCATCCGAATACAGCATGAAGAGCTGCCCCGTGTGCGTTTTCGTATGCCGCAGAAGTTCCAGGCGGTCCGCTTTCGGCCCGGAAAGCGTGTGCTCGTGCCGGAAAACGACGCCCGCCGAGTATTCCTCGAGTTTTCCAGCTCCGATAAACCCGCGCCGCATGCGCCGCTGTTCCTTTCCCGGCACCGTGTATTCCTGCGTGTACGAATAAAAGGAGGGCGCGGAATCCTGCACCACCACTTGATTGCGAATCCAGGCCTCGATGGCCCCCGCAGCGCGTGTGTAGACATTATTTTGCGGCGTGTCGCTTGGATACGCGCGGCCCTTCTCCACGGTGATCAGGTTGTGCGGGTCGGCGGTGTAGTATTTTTCCTGCATCGCCGGAGAAATCTTGTCGTAGGGCTGCGTCAGCACGCGGTCGAACGGCGCGCGCTCGGGGTTGTAGCGAAAAGCGCGGAAGGGATAAACCTGGGTCATGGAGTCTCCGGAATCCTTATTATGCCGCCAGCGAATCCCCCTAGTTTACGCGAACAAGCCGGAATTCCGAAAAAGGCGCAAGGTTAATTTTCGGTGGAAATTCAGTACGAAATCGATGAATGTCGAAAAAAACGCGGTCATATTACAATTGTCCGCTCATGACCGTCCCGAATTGTTCCGCCGTGCACGCGCTGATTTTCGATCTGGACGGCACGCTCATCGATTCGCAGCGCGACCTGATCCGTTCCGTCAACGCCATGCTGCACGAATTGGGCCGCGAGCAAATCCACGAAGACACGATCTCCGGGTACATCGGACACGGCGCGCCTCAACTGGTCGGCCAGGCCTTGGGCGAGAATGCGACGGAAGCAGACCGCCAGCGTGCGCTGCAGTTTTTTCTCGCCTACTACGAAGATCACAAAATGGATTCGACCTGCGCGTATCCAGGCGTTCCCGAAGCGCTCGAAGAGCTCGCGTCGTATCCCATGGCCATCCTCACGAACAAACCGGTGCGCATCAGCATGCGCATCCTGCAAGAACTCGGCTTGGCGAAATATTTTCGCGCCGTCTACGGCGGCAACAGTTTTGCAACAAAAAAGCCCGATCCCCTCGGCGCGCAAACGATTCTCCGTGAATTTTGCGCCGCTCCGGCAGAAGCCATCCTGATCGGCGATTCCGAAGTGGACGTGCAAACCGCGCGCAACGCCGGCACCCTCGCCGCCGCTGTAAACTACGGCTTCGGCACCCACGACCGGGCCGCCCACCCCGCCGATATTTATCTCGACCGCCTCACCGATCTCGTCCCGTTGCTCGGGAACCATCGATGAGCAACAGTCAGTTTCTCTTGTCCGTTGCCGGGGGACCCTGGGTCACGGGCCACTCGGAGACGACCATTTGCAACAGCGGCACTTCTTTCCGCCAACTGACGGATTGCACGAATCGCGCACGACCGCTCCTCGCATCGGCAGCGGAGCAGGGGGCCCTACGTTGCGCACCGTACCTCTTTATGCAAGTGCGGCCGCACCATTCCTTGTCAGCGGGAGCCTATTTGCGCTGAGATGGTAGCGTGACCCTGCTTACCTCTCCGATCAACAGGTGCAGCATGAGATCGAGCGCCAAATACGTAACTGCAATTTTTTGCCTGATGTTGCCAGGAATCGCCCGAGCCCAAAGCGTGGGGCAGGTGGAATGCCCGCGCGGGGACGGCTACGTCTACCTCTACAGTTCAATGACGACGCTGGATGTACGGACGACGATGCAATGTGGAGAGCAGGTACAAATCACCGGGCGGTATGACCGGTATTTCGGCGTGCGCACAGCCAAGGACGACATCGGTTACGTCCCAGTGGAAAGCTTGCTTTTGTTGAAAGATAAACCGGGCGTTAAGGCGCCGGAACCAAAAACGGTGCAGCCGGCAAGAGAGCGCATTATGTACGACGCGCCGGCAAAACACGCAGAAGTTGCTCCAGTTGCTCCGCCCTCGGCGTCGGAAATCACTCTGCGCAATGGCACAGCGATTCACTTGAAACTCGGCAAGACGATCTCTTCCGCGACGGCCCACGTTGGCGACATCGTGGACTTAACGGTGGTGGAAGAGGTGGTCGTGGACGGCATTTCGGTGATTCCCGCGGGATCAACGGCGATCGGCATAGTGTCCGAGGCAGAACCGAAAAAACGCATGGGCCACGGCGGAAAACTGGCGTTCAGCGTGAATTTCGTGCGGCTTAAGGACGACGAAAAAGCGGCGGTCCGGTCCTTCCAAGAGACTACCGGCTCAAACAATTCGGCGGGAGCGATTCTCCCCCTGTCTTCCGGAAAGGAAGTCGTTTTCGCGCAGGGCATGGAATTCACCGCGTACGTTGATGGGGACATGCCGCTAAAACGAGAGGATTTTCAAGCCGAAAGAACCCGTTCCAGCCCGGCCCCTGCTCCCCCCGATCGCAAGCCCTAGCAACCGCGCAGTTTTTGAAAAACATGCTGGCCCCAGTTCCGCTAGTTTACCTCTTGAACCCCAGCGTTCGAATGCGGTGTTCTTAACACTAAGATGGATCCGCACTTGCCATTGGGCGCGGCCCTTGGCAGACTTTGCCCGTGCTGATTGGACTCTTCCCAGAATTGGACGCGCCTGGCGGCGTACAGCGAGCGGGCCGCCATTTGGCGGCGGTGCTTACGGAGTTCGCAGCGAGCCGGGGCATGGATTGCCGGCTGCTCAGCTTGAATGATTCACCAGAGCTGCACCGGATGACGCTGGGAGAACGCGAATTCGTGTTCACCGGATGCGACCGGGCCAAAGGGCGATTCACGGTGACGGCGCTGAGGGCAGCGCGGCGAAAAGCGAAATTGGTGCTGGCTGCGCATCCGAATCTGGGACCCGTGGTGCAGGCCATGCGGATTGTGGCGCCACGGATGAAGAGCATTATCTGCACGCATGGGATTGATGTATGGGAGCATCTGGGGGGGTTGCGCCGGCGGGCCTTGCGTAACTCCAACCTGGTTCTGGCGCCTAGCAAAGATACCGCGAATCACGTTGCGTCAGAGCAAGGAGTCGCGCGAGAACGGATTCGCGTGCTGCCTTGGGCGCTCGATCCGCAATTCGAAGCCTTGCTCGCGGCGAATTCGCAAAGCGCTCCACCTCGCGAATTTCCGGCCGGGCGTGTGATCCTGACCGTGGGCCGCTGGCTGGCGACGGAAAGATATAAGGGCATGGACACGTTGATTACCGCGCTGCCAAGGCTGCTGACGCGCTGGCCGGAAGTACAACTCGTTTTGGTGGGAACCGGCGATGACCACGCGTGGCTGGAAGACCTGGCGGAGAAAAACGGGGTTAACCGCCACGTGCATTTCCTGCCGGGATTGAGCTACTCGGAACTTGCCGCCTGCTACGCGGCGTGCGAAATTTTTGCTTTGCCCAGCAGCGGAGAAGGATTTGGATTGGTGTATCTGGAAGCCATGGCGTGCGGCAAACCGGTGATCGGCGGAGCGCATGGCGGCGCGCCGGAAATCATTGAAGATGGAGTGACCGGCTACCTGGTGCCGCACGGTGATGCGATCCATCTGGCTACGTCGATAGAAGCACTGCTGGCCGACCCGATGAACGCGAAAGAAATGGGCGCGCGCGGGAAGCGGCGCGCGGAGAACGAGTTTCGGTTCAACGTCTTCGCGAAATCACTGAAAAAAATACTGCGCGAACAATGCGAATCCTGAACGTCACGGAAACGTACGCTCCCTTTCTCGAATTCGGCGGCCCTCCGGTAAAGGTGCGCGCACTTTCCGAAGGGCTGGCGTGGCGGGGCCACCAGGTCACGGTTCTGACGGCCGACTGGGGCCTGGAAAAAAGGATGCAGGCGCAGGAGGAAAAAATTACGGCAGAGCGATCGCCGTTTGGGTGGCGGCGGCAGGAAAATGGCGTGCAGGCCATCTATGTGCCGACGTGGTTGCGCTACCGAACGGTGAGCTGGAACCCGGCGGTTAATCGTTATTGCCGTGCGCGGCTGCAGAATTTCGATATTGTGCACATTTTCGGGCTTTACGACTTGCTGGGCCCGGCGGTGGCCAGAGAGAGCCGCAAACGCGGACTGCCCTATGTGCTCGAGCCCATCGGAATGTTCCTGCCCATTGTGCGAAGTGTGTGTCTAAAACGAATGTACCATGCGATCTGGGGGAAGCGACTGTTTGCGGGAGCAAGCGCGGTGATCGCCACTTCGGAGCAGGAAGTCGAGGAGTTGGCCGGTGGCGGGGTTCCCCGGACAAGAGTGGTGCTGCGAAGAAACGGCGTGGAAGTTCCTTCCACGTGGCCGGAGCGAGGTACGTTTCGGAAAGAGCGGGGGATTTCGCCGGAAGAGAAATTGGTGCTGTTCTTAGGGCGGCTGTCTACCAAGAAGAGCCCGGATTTACTCCTGCAAGCATTCGCGGAACTTTCCGGGCGCTCAAGCGGAATACCAATGACGCTAGCTTTCGCGGGGCCGGACGAGGGCGGGCTAAAATCGGAATTGGAGCAAATGGCCGAGCAACTGGGTGTTGAAACAAAAGTTCAATTCGCCGGGCCAATTTTTGGCGAGACGAAGTGGGCGGCTTACCGGGATGCGGATGTTTTCGTGCTCCCGTCGCAGAATGAAAACTTCGGGAACACGGCGGCAGAAGCGGTAGCGGCGGGGACACCGGTGATCGTGACGGAACAATGCGGGATAGCGCCACTGCTTGCAGATGAAGCGGGCCTGGTGGTTGGGCATGACAAGTCGGCGATTGCCAAGGCGCTGGAGCGGGTGCTGAGCGAACCCGGACTCGCGTCGCGGCTGGCGGCGGGATGTGTAAACGTGACGTCACGGCTGAACTGGGACGAACCTGTACTCGGGATGGAAATGCTATACACCACGCTTGCCTCAAAGCATGGGTCAGGGCAGAATCTAGGCTAGCGGAGTAGCCCTTTGCCAACGCATCGACATCGAGTTTTTCGCGGCATCTGGTGGGGCAGCAATTTGCTGCTGTCCATTGCGTTCGTGGCGATGCTCTGCTCCTGTGTCCGGGAATACTCCGTGCGCAGGTATCTCGACGGATTCTCGGATGCGGTTGTGCCCAATACCGTGCCCGAAGAACAAAGGGTCCAAGCTATTCTGGATTGGATGCGCGCCGAGCCATCGCGAGCCGAAGCGACAAATCCAGACGCTCTGGCACAGCGCGATCCGGTGACAACGCTGACGTACCGTCAATTGTTAAACGTCTGTGGCACAGCGACGAATGCTTTCTTGAATCTGGCGCGAAGTTCTGATTTGCGAGTGCGCCGCCTGCTGCTGTTGTCTCCCAATCGCCAGACGAAGCATGTGGTTGCCGAGGTACTGATCAACGAACGGTGGGTGATCGTCGATCCCACGTACCGGGTAATCATGAAGGATGCGCAGGGTCATTTCATGACGCGCAAGGATTTGCAGAACCCGGCCATCTTTGCGCAGGTTACTGGAGCAATCCCGAACTATCCGCAGGAGTACACCTACGAGCAATTCGCGCATATACGGCTGGCCCGGCTGCCGCTCGAAGGGCTGCATCTGCGGCGCTTGTTGGACAGCATTAATCCGGGCTGGGATGAAACGCTCGACTGGAGCCTGCTCCTGGAGCGGGAGTCTTTCTTCTACCTGGTGGCCAGCGTGATGGCGACGCTGTTCTTTTTGCTTTTGCGGGCGGTGCTGGCCTGGTATGCGGACAGCCGTTTGAGAATTCCACGTTTTCATCTGCGAGAGCATGCCGTCCGAGCCGGCGCCGCTTTCTTCTCCGCGCCGGAGATTAAACAGTAGCGTGTGCGGAATCTGCGGCGTCGCGTTTGCTTCGCGCAGCGGGGATGCCGAAGCTCGCGTGAGAGCGATGGCCGCGGCGATGCGCCATCGCGGTCCGGATGAAGAGGGATTCCTTGCTGGCGACGCGCGCGCGCCGGGACTTGCCCTGGGGATGCGCCGGCTGAGCATCATCGATCTAGCCGGCGGCCACCAGCCCACCTGGAACGAAACCAAGGACGTCGCAGTCATATTCAATGGAGAGCTTTACAACTATCGGGACCTGCGCGAGCGCCTGACGCTTTGCGGCCACCGCTTCAGCACACAATCAGACACGGAAATTCTGGTTCATGCGTGGGAAGAATGGGGTGAGGACTCCTTGACCGAACTGCGGGGCATGTTCGCGTTCGCGCTGCTGGATCTTCGCGAGCGTTATGCCACGGCGCCGATCCTGTTGCTGGCGCGTGACCCGCTGGGCATTAAACCGTTGTATTACACGCAAACGCCGGAAGGATTTGCATTCGCCTCGGAGATTCGAGCGCTGCTTGCCAGTGGAGTGGTGCCGAAACGATTGTCGCAGGATGCCGTCACTTCCTATCTGCTATTTGGAAGCGTTTCGGAACCGGTGACACTTCTTGAGGGAGTGTTTTCACTTCCGCCTGGACATCGCATGCTGCTGCATGTTCCCGAGCGGCGGCGCGTGCCGCGAGCGCGGCCGTGGTGGGACCTCGCGGTTTCGCCCGCGGCGCGCGAGCCTCGAAAGCCGCGGGATCTGGCCTCCGCCGCGAAACAACTGCGGCCGCTCCTGGAGGACGCGGTGCGAGCGCATCTCATCGCTGATGTGCCCGTGGGGTTGTTTCTATCGAGCGGGTTGGACTCCGGAGCGATCGCGGCGCTTGCCACCCGGGCACGGGGTGGAATTGAAAGTTTCACGTTGACGTTTCCGGGGACGGCGTTTGATGAAGGGGAGCTCGCGCGGCTGGCGGCGACTCGGTTCAAGACAAAACATACGGAAGTGCCTCTGAGCGGAGAGTCGATGGTTGCGCGCCTGGATGAAGCGCTGGCCGCCCTGGACCAGCCCACCATGGATGCGATCAACACTTATTTTGTTTCGTGGGCCGCGAGGCAAGTGGGATTGAAAGTGGCGTTATCGGGGCTGGGCGGGGATGAACTTTTCGCGGGCTATCAAACCTTTGCGGATACGCCGAGGCTTTCGAGGGTGATCCGATGCGCATGGTTTATGCCGGCGGTGGTGAGGCGGATGACGGCATCATTCGTCGCGGGTGTCGCGGCGCGGCCCGGTTCACCGGACGCAGGGCGCAAAGCCGCGGCAGCGTGGGCGTACCCGGATGCTTTGCCGCATGCTTATTTCTTTGCGCGGACGCTCTTCCCGCCGGGGCAGCTCGAACGAGTCATCGAGGCGCGGTTTCGGCCGAGCACGGTGAGCGCGGACGGAGTCACACTCGATCCAACGTGGCTGGGCTGGCTGGAGCGAACTGCAGACGAAGCGCGCAAGCTGGAGCCAGTGGCCGAAGTTTCCTGGCTGGAGATGCGCACGTACATGGCGAGCACACTGCTGCGCGACACGGATGCAGTGAGCATGGCACAATCGCTGGAAGTACGGGTACCACTTCTAGACACTCCCTTGGTGGAATTCGTGGGGTCGCTGCCGGATGCGGCGCGCTGGCAGCCGGGCACGCAGAAGGCACTTCTGGCGGAGGCAGTGGGCGATTTGCTGCCGCAGGAAATTCTGGGGCAGCGGAAACGCACGTTCACTCTGCCGTGGGAGGAGTGGTTGCGCGGACCAATGCGCTCGCGAATGGAAGCGAGCTTCGGCGATCCCGCGGCGGCGCTGGGCGCTTATCTTCGGCCAGGTGGGATGCGAACGGTTTGGACGGATTTTCTTGCCGGGAAAACGACGTGGTCGCGCCCGTGGTCGTTGTATGTGTTGAACGAGTGGTGCCGCCGACACCTTGCCGCATAAACTTCCGGCTGGGGTACACTGAAAAATCATACGAATGAATATTCTTGGTATCAATGCGTACCACGGGAACGCTTCGGCAGCGATTGTCTGCGATGGGCGGCTGATCGCCGCAGTCGAAGAGGAAAGATTCAACCGCGTGAAGTATGCGGCGGGATTTCCCGCTCAAGCGATCCGCTATTGCCTGAAGGAAGCGGGCCTCAGACTCCGAGATATCGATCACGTTGCGGTGCCGCGAAATCCGTACGCGAGGCTGGGCACGAAACTTTTTTACGCGCTGCGGATGCCGTCGTTTGCACGGGACCGCGTCAAAGTTCTCGCGAAATTCACAGGGATTCCTGAAGCGCTGGCGGCGGCGTTTGATGCCGATCCAAAACAAATTGGTGCAAAGTTTCACCGCGTCGAGCATCACCAGGCGCATTTGGCGAGCAGCTTTTTCGTTTCGCCGTTCGAACGAGCCGCTTTACTTTCCGCCGACGGGCTTGGCGATTTTGCAAGCACGATGTGGGGGGCGGGTGCCGGAAATCACATGAGGATCGATGGCGCAGTCGCTTTTCCGCATTCGCTCGGGCTGTTTTACACCGCGGTGACACAGTATCTCGGATTTCTGAAATTTGGGGACGAGTACAAGGTCATGGGACTCGCGGCCTACGGCCAACCGGAAAAGATGGATGTTTTCCGCGACATCGTGCGATTTGAAAGCTGCTCCAACGGCTTCCGCCTGGGACTTGAGTATTTTTCGCACCACCGTACCGGCCCGGAAATGACCTGGGCCGAAGCAGATAAAACACCGACACAGGGAAAAGTTTTTTCAGAGGAGATAGCCAAGCGACTGGGACCGGCGCGCGCGCCCGAGGAGGCTCTTGAGGAACGTCACCGCAATCTGGCTTGTTCGCTGCAGGCGCGGCTCGAAGAGGTTTATCTCGGAATGTTGAAGAAACTGGGAGAGCGAACCGGGCTGAAGGCCGTGTGCCTTGCGGGTGGGGTGGCATTCAATTGCGTGGCCAACGGGAAAATCTTTGATGCAACGCCATTCGAGCAGGTCTACGTTCATCCGGCGGCGGGAGACGCGGGCCTCGCGGTGGGCGCCGCTTATTATGTGTGGCATCAGAAATTAGGCAAGCCGCGCGCTTTCGTGATGGAGCACGCGTATTGGGGCCCTGGATATTCGCGGGATGGGATTCGCCGCGCTATGGATTCGAATGGACTGGAAAAGAGCGGCTATAACCTTGCTGAACTGAGCGAAGAAGAACTGCCGCGGCGCGCGGCGGCGATCATCGCGGATGGAAAAATTCTGGGCTGGTTTCAGGGGCGCGCCGAATGGGGCCCGCGTGCGCTGGGCAATCGAAGCATCGTGGCTGACCCGCGGCGTCCGGAAATGAAGGAAATTTTGAACCGGCGGATCAAACACCGAGAAATCTTTCGGCCGTTTGCGCCTTCCATCCTGGTGGAAAACACTGCGGAGTATTTTGAGAAGTCGCACCCCTCGCCTTTCATGACGCTGGCCTACTCGGTGCGCCCGGAGAAGCGCGACAAGATCCCGGCGCCGACGCACGTCGATGGCACGGGCCGGCTGCAAACCGTCACGCGCGAAGCCAATCCGCGCTATTACGCGCTCATTTCCGCTTTCCGCGACCTCAGCGGAGTGCCCGTCGTGCTCAACACCTCGTTCAACGACAACGAACCCATCGTCTGCCGGCCGGAAGAAGCGATTGATTGCTTCCTGCGCACGCAGATGGATGCTCTGGTCCTTGGTGATTTCCTAATCTCTCGTCCTTAACTCTTGATCAACTGACTTGAAATTCAGGGCCACTAGCCAGCGATGACAAATTGTGGCAAGCTATCGGCCATGGGAAACAAAGACAGAGGTAAACGAGAAACCAAGAAGCCGCCGAAGAAGAAACCAACCGCCCACGAGCTGGCTCGGGCGGCCGCGCCAGTCTTCAAGAAGCCTGCCTAAGATCGCCAGGCGGGCATTCTGCGCGCAGTGACGGAACTCTGTACAATCCTTCCGTGCGCATTCTACTTCTTAATCTTTATTACCCACCGGACACTTCCGCGACCGCGAAGATGGCGCACAGCGTCGCAGAGGCTCTTTCCATCTCTCATGAAGTGACGGTGCTTTGCGGGCGGCCGTCGTACGACCCTACCGAACGCCGAGCCTGGCGGCTTTACCAAACGGAAATTTCCGGACGGCTGCGTATCGTTCGCGTGGGGTCGACGGATTTTCCTCGCCTGGATATGAAAGAGCGCGTGGTGAATTATCTCAGCTATGTTGCACTAGCGATTCCGCGCGCGCTGTTTGCGCCGTGCGACGCGGTCATGGCGATGACCGATCCGCCGTTTCAGGGCATTGTAGGGGCGATTGTGGCCCTGCTGAAAGGCAAGCCGTACGTCTACAATATTCGGGACATGTATCCAGACATGGCTGTGGGAGGCTCGATCGTCGAACCGGGCAGGCTCGCGAGAACCTGGGAAAAGCTCCATCGCTGGGCGCTGCGACGCGCCAGCCGCGTTATTGTTCTGGGCGAAGACATGCGCGCGCGCATTGTAGGTAAAGGCGTGGACCCGGCGCGGGTGCTGATCGTCCGCGATGGAACCGAAATCCTTCCGCCGAACACACCTCTTCCGGCCGCCGATCCCGAGGTTATCCGTGCGATCCGCGGGAGTTTTTCGTTTGTTCTTGTGCATGCGGGAAACCTTGGCTTCTACGGGGCATGGAACACGCTGGTGGCTGCCGCGCGTGGCCTCGCGAAGGAGGGTGTAGGGCTGGTATTTGTGGGCGATGGCGCGCAGCGCTCGCAAATAGAAGCGGCGGCCGCGGGCTCCGACAATATCCGGTTTTTGGATTTTTTTCCGCCGAGCAAGATTCAGTCAGTGCTCGCGGCCGCCGATGCCCACGTCATCACGGTGAAGCGTGGACTGGAAGGCGTGGTTGTGCCCAGCAAGATGTACGGGATTCTGGCGGCGGGAAAACCGATCGTCGCGGTGGCGCCGGAAGAGACGGATGTGGTGTCGCTAGGAGTTCAGCGCGGATTCGCTGTAGCAGCGGATCCGGACAGTCCAGCGGCGGTTGCAAACGCGGTGCGCAGCGTGGCCTTCGATCCAGCCAAGGTAAAGGCCATGGGGGAAGCGGCGCGGAGCGCCGCTCCGGATTATGATCAAGCCAAGGAATTGCAAAAATTCGTGGCAATTATCGATCAGCTTGAAAACTAAAGGAGCTGTCCGATTCTCTCGCCTATCCCCTTCCCCTATCCTCCTAATCACTTCTCGTCTCCTTGACGATTGAAGGGAAACTAAAATCGCAGTATTGTGTTTAGGCTGTGTGGGGCAGCCGTTGTGGACTTGACTTGGGAACCGGACTCCCAATCCGGTAGGAATCATGTGAGACACCGGCCGGAACAGCCAGGCTGGATTCGGCTCACCTGACAACGAGGTTGCATGGCCGCAGGCCTGCTCGCTTTTTTCATTGCACTGTTTGCGTCGCTGGCGCTGGTGGTTCCCGTACGCGCACTGGCATTGCGCGTGGGAATGGTCGATCTGCCAGGGCCGCGCAAAGTACATCTGACGCCAATCCCGCTTCTAGGCGGCCTGGCAATGTACGCCGCTGTGGTGATCGCGGTGCTTTTTGCCTTCAACGGACCGGCGCGCGCCCAGATCGTGGGTATTCTGATTGGGGCGACGCTCGTCGCGGCAGTCGGCATACTCGATGACCGCGGACTGCTCCATCACCAGATCAAGCTGTTTGCAGGCATGCCGCTGGCGGCGGCGATCCTGCTGGTCAGTGGAATTCGCGCACAGGTCTTCAGCGTGCTGGTTGGCGGGCGTAGTGGTGATTTTCTGGACGCGTTGCTCACGGTTGTTTGGGTCGTGGGAATTACCGCGTCGTTCAGCATTCTCGATCACATGGACGGTTTGTGCGCCGGTGTCGCGGCCACGGCCTCCGTTTTTTTCGCGATGCTCGCCTACTTGAGCGGCCAGACCCTCGTTACCACCCTGGCAGCCGCGGTTCTTGGTGCAGCTACGGGGTTTCTGCGATGGAATTTCAAACCCGCGAAGATTTTCATGGGCGATGGCGGCGCCATGTTTCTCGGTTACCTGATGGCCACGCTGGGTTTGAAACTGCGCATGGAGAACGCCAATCACCTTTCCGCGTGGCTTGCACCGATCTTGATTCTGGGCGTGACGATTTTTGACACGACGCTGGTCACGATTTCCCGTTCGCGCCGCGGGCTGCTGCCTTTCGCGACGCCAGGGAAGGATCATGCGGCCCACCGCCTTTCCAATCTCGGTCTTGGCCACCGCGGCGCCGTTCTGACGCTGTATCTGCTTGGCGCGATCGGAGGCGGCGCCGCCGTGCTCGTGAGCTATCTTTCCGCGAAAGTAGCAATTTTGGTCGGGACGGTAGCCCTGGGTATTATCTTTGCGGGCGTTGTCTATCTTGAGCGCGCGCCCTACGAACGCCAGGTGCGCAAAACCTCGGCGGCCTCCTGAAATAAACAAGTCGAGAGTGTCCTTCTTTTTTGGTCTGTCAACTTTCCGCGTGTTGGCCCTCGGTAGGGGATTCGCTATACTTGAAGAGCACCCTCTCACTCATACATCGAGCAATCCCCACGGGTCGAGCGGGAAAGCAGGTAAATTTCTTGGCGCGGGATCCCTGATGTGCAGAACCCTCGGGGAAGGCACATCATTGGGAAATACGGAAACTGTGGGAAAGACAGAAGCACAAACTCAAGCTATGCGAAGCGACCGGGAAGTTATCGTCGTCGGGGGGTCCGCGGCCGGACTCTTCACCGCCGCGAGCGTGGCCCGTGGTGGCCGGCGAGTGCGCGTGCTGGAATCGAAGCCGCAATTCGAGCCTGCGCCGCGAACGCTGATCGTCACGGATCATTTCCGCCACCAGATGGGAGCTTCCGCCCGCGAAAGCATCATCAATGAGATTCGCCGATTTGAGCTGTTCACGGACGGGCGCTCGGCGCAGGTGGCGCTGAACAAGCCCGACCTGATTATTGAGCGCTCCCGCTTGATTCCAGCGCTGGCGCGGGAGGCCCAGCAAGCTGGAGCCAACCTATCGTTCGATACGCGTTTCCTGGGAATCGGCCCGAATGTGCGCGGATTGCGGCTGGAGGTCGAATCCGGCGGCAAGCGCGAAGAGTTGCACGCGGACAGCGTGGTCGGCGCAGACGGCGCAGCAAGCCGCGTGGCGCGTGCTTCCGGCTGGCCTCCGATCGAAACCGTGCCGCTTGTGCAAGCCATCGTGCGCCTGCCGAAAGACTGTCCGCCGGACACGACGCGCGTGTGGTTCGTGCCGGATGATACTCCGTACTTTTACTGGCTGATCCCCGAATCCGCGGAACGCGGCGCGCTCGGGGTGATCGGCGAGCACGGGGGCGACACGAAGCGCTGTTTCGAACGCTTCCTCGAAAAAAAGCACATGGAGCCGATCGAATGGCAGGGCGCGCGCATTCCGGTGTATCGCGGATGGGTGCCGGTGCGGCGGCAAATCGGGAACGGCGAAGTTTATCTGGTGGGCGACGCGGCGGCGCAGGTGAAAGTATCCACAGTCGGGGGGATCGTTACGGGATTTCGCGGAGCCCTCGGTGTTTCACAAGCACTCTTGCAGAATGGCAAGAGCCAGGAGCTTACCGCCTTGCGGCGTGAATTGCGGACGCACTGGCTGATCCGGCGCGCACTTCATCATTTTGAGCAAAAAGACTATTCACAGCTGGTCGATCTGCTGGATGCTTCGACCCGCCAATCGCTCGGCGAAATCAATCGCGATGAGTCCACTCGTTTATTGTGGAACGTGGTGCGCCGCCAGCCGCGACTGGTGCTTCTCGGGTTGCGCGGCTTGCTGATGGGAAAATCAGAACGATCGTAACTTCGAGGCCACACCAGTTGTTCTGTTTCCCGGCCTGAACATTCCCGCCTAGAAGATGTCGAACGAATAGATCCGGCCGGAAGTATCCCCGACGTAAAATTTCTGGAGTACGGTATCGAAACTTGGGTCCCCAATCGTCGCGGTGAGATTGACCACCTTATTTCCAGCGTTCGCACCAGTAGTGGGATTGATCTTGTACAGGTGGCCGTCGGAAGAGGCGACATACATGAATTCCGGTTGCGGCGGTGAGGTGAAAATGAGAGAAGAGGGATTGGTGATTGTCGGGCTGGTCCAGCCGACAGGGTTGTTGGTAAAGACGGTGGTGACGGCCGTACAGACAATAGAGGAATAAGCTACATGCACCTTCTTGAGGCCAGTTGTGGTCGGAAAAAACACGTCGTCATTCAAGGCCGCGGTCTCAATCGGAACGGGAAACGACATCGGAGTCGGAGTCACGCCAAGGGCCCCACTGCTGCGGGCCGCGCAGCCGGGAATGTCCGCGCGCAAGACATAGAGCTGGCCGTTGTTGGTTGTCACATAGATGACTCGTCCGTCGAAGTTTTGTGTTGCCGCCTGGTCGATGTCATTCAGAGCAAACGTGGCCGTCGCCGCGGCAAATGTACCCGAGCTAAGCGTATTGATCTGCCATACACTCGGCTGGATAGCTCCGCCATTGGCGCGGCTGGTGACCCACACCATATTGTGACTGTAGTCGATGTACGGCGTGGAGTTCACGATGTCCATGTTGCCGGGATTGAAAGTCCAGACGATCGCGCCGGTGTTTCCGTTCAATCCAAAAACTTTGTTATTGGTCGTGCTGCCAACATTTCGAGTCGCAACGATGACGAGATCGAAGGCATTGGTATAAGTCGCTTGCGCGTAGGACTTCACCTGCACAGCCGCGGCAGCCTGAAAGCCGCTTCCCGCTCCGGTGGTCAAGACGGCCGTCTGCCATAGGATGACTCCGGTGTCTGCTCGAAACGCATACACAATGCCATCGCCCGCTGCCACGTACGCCACGGCGCATACATTCTTGCAAGTCGGATTGGAAGTGTCGGTGGCGGCGATCAGGGACGGCCGTCCCTGGATTGCTCCGCCGGTAACGCCTGAGGTGCCACCGGGCTGATAATTGCGCTGGCCGTTGATCGCGGACATGGCATGCACGGCGTTGTCGTTTCCACCAGTAACAACGATATTTCCGGGATCCAAAGCCGGTGCAGCAAGAGTCGTGGCGCTAGTCTTGTAGCTCCAATTCTTGTTTGCGCCGCCTCCGGTGACCGTGGTGTTTGTTTGCGTAGAGGTGTTGCCGAAAGAGTAGTGCGGTGCGGCAGAAGAGGCCGCTCCTGGAATGGCCGTGGCATCGTGGGTGTAGGCTTTGTAAGCGTACTGGGTGCCCGGAAGAACGATGCTGTTGTCGCCATTTTCATCTAGTACGGTCACGGTCGAGAACGGACTGGTATTCGCGGCGATGAATTGTCCAGCGATGGGCTGCGCCCCCGCGATGTAGGAGGTTCCGTCCGCGGGAGCGAAGGTCGGAGCAGCGCTACCTGCCTGCTTGGCGAACAATACGCCATCGTAGTTGGCGTTGGTGGAGCCGGCCGGAAAAGTCCAGTTCAGGGTAATTTCAGAAATTCCCAGCGTCGGAGCGCTCATGGTCACGTCGCGCAGGTAACGCAGATTTAGTGTCGGCTGATTGGCGGCGATGTTTTCCCGTGTGCCATAAAACGGAGACAAAGCATTGGCGGACTCGGCGGCAACAGCAGTCACGGGTTCCGGCTCGGTGTAGCGCCGGGCCAGAAAATTGTCAAAATCGTAGTTCACCGGATCGCCGTCGTAGACGAAGAGGCCGACGGAGCCGGCCGTCGCTACGTTGGCATCACCCACGATGGACGGCGCTTGAAGCACGCCGTTAACGAGAGTTCGCAGCGTCGCCGGGCTTCCGAAAAAGGCTCCGCCAACGGTATAAAACGTGGCGTTGTTCCAAGCGAAAAGCGGCTGCTGCAAACTATTAAAAGCTCCGGCGTTCCAATAAGCGAGTTGCGACACCTGCTGGTCCGGATTTGCCCCGACGGCAACGAACTGCAGGCAGGAGCGGTAGGCGGTCATGTTGGCGGTGGTGGTCCCACCGATACGCCCAAGCGGACATCCAGTGCTCTCCGATCCTGCGAGGGTGGTCATTCGAACATCAACCTGAACGAAGACGTCGCGCTCGTTCGTGGGAGCATTAACGTGAATGAGATTTCGATTGTTGGCAACGGCGTTCGATTCGCGGAGGACCTGATTTGCGCCGACATCGGCCACAACGTTCCAGGGGCCACCGCCTTGCACCGTCCAGCCGGCAGGCGGCTGGCCGACCGTATCGGAGTCAAAATTGTCGTAGGCCAGATAGACGTTGTTCAAGTTTGCCGGCGGGGCCGTGGCATTGGCGTTGCCGTAGAACATCGAGTAGCTTGCATCTGATCCGTTGGCAGCCACGTCGGCCTGCATCTTGAACCAAACGGTTGTGCTAGCAGTGTTGCAATTGATCACCTGGCGGTCGAGCTGCGTCCAGGTATTGGCGGCGAATCGCGCGATGCGCAAATCGTTGCAATCGGGGCGCATCTTTCCGGCAGTGACCAGTGCCGCGGTGTTGAAACCGGTAATCTGCGCGCTGTAACCGTTGTACCCGTTAAAAGGCGCGATGGCGCCGACAGTAACGGTGATTGCCCGCGTAAACGACCACGTGGCTCCATCTTCCAATTGGTCCTTTACCAGCATACCGTAATTGGGAATCGTTCCATTGATCCAACCCTGCGGGATATTCGCCGAGCTCGAATCGCTGAGTATATTGAAGGAAACCGACGCGCCCGCGGCTGTTCCTGAAGGCTGCGTGTCTGCCGCGGTCACATCAAAATCGCCGCCAGGAGCGGCCCAGGCCAGGGCTCCATTCCGGGTATTCCAGGTTACACCCGCTTCGGTCCAATCGGTCGTACCGGTAATGCGGTGGACTTCTTGATTGCGGCCGGTGAAGAGCGCCGTGGTCGGAACGATTTTCAAAGTCGAGGTCTTCAACGCAGTGTTGGAATTCAAGCCCGTCGTACTTAGGTCAAAGCGCACGAGCGAACGCTGATTCGCATTCTGAGCGGTATGGGTGGACATCGTCGTTGCCGCGCCATTATTGACGGCCGGCGCCGCTTGACTGATGGACGCATCGCGCGTCGAAGTGACGGCCTGTTGTTCGTCGGAGCGCAGCGGTGTCGCTGGGTACACCAATGTCAACGCGAGAAACCAGCGAAGCATAATCCCGGGATACTGACGTAAATGTTTGAAAGCCGCTTTCATCGCTCTACCTCTTCTTCTGTTCTGGCTGAGGTCGCCGCTGGGCGGGGAGCCAGGGTGAACTCCGATTCGAGGGCCACGCGGTCATCCAATAGAACGCGCACGCGCCACAACCCGCTGAGATTTCGCTGCGTAATGAAAGTTCCAGCGACGGGCAACACGGTAAGGACAGCGGAATCGCCCCGGCTCTTCATCAGCAGCGAGGGGATTCCTTCCGCATGAGTCTTGTTGGCGTCCGCAATCAGATGGCGGGCGGGCGGGGTGGGCCCCACTTCGTTTTGAACCACGGGCCCCACGTTCGCGGTGAAAGCATGACCACCGATGGTAAATTGTGTCTTTTGCGAAGAATACATGCTGCCGTCCGGCAAGAAGAACTGCACGGTCTGAACATGCTGTCCGCTTACGCTGGGCCACACCACAAAAACGAATAGATCACGGAGGTCGGCGATAGGAAATGTATCCTGGGTTGTCCGGCAGGAAGTGTCCGGTGTTTCGCAATAGAAAATCTCGGGCCGACGCGGGGCGGGCCGAGGCCGAGGCAATGGGAGCCGCGTAACCATCGAGGGCTCGCCCCTTGCGCCGTCGTTTTTGACGGAGGTTTTCGAAAATTGGGCAGCTGCCTCCTGGGAGACGCACAAGAGCAGCGCGAGTGAACCGAGAATTAGACCGCCGAGACGAATTCGTCCCATACCTGCCTCCGCACACGAGTACTACCGCGGGAATCCAAGAGGATGACCCTGTTTTAACCGTAGCGGCGGGAGGGGGGGCTGTCCATAGACCTAAGGATTAGAGTTCCTAAGAAACACGGGTATCGAACTTGCTCCTTGGCAGGGCTTGCTGGGGCAGCGCCGCAGGATTATTGGGTACTTTCATCAAGGGGAAGCTTTGTTCCTCACCGTGAATAGGTCAAAATAAGGAGCTAGCATTTAGCCGCGGGCGCTGTTTGCGCCCTCCGAAACATATTTCAGGGAGAGTTCGTCTTGCGTCTTTCCGTCATCGGTTGTGGGTACGTAGGTCTCGTTACCGGAGCTTGCCTTGCGGAAGCTGGGCATGAAGTGGTCTGCACGGATATCGATCGCGAACGCATTGCCAAGCTCAATGCCGGCGGCGTTCCGATCTACGAACATCATCTCGACCAGATTCTAGCGTCCGCTCACAAGGCCGGACGGATCTCCTATACAGCCGATGCTGCGGAGGCCATCCGCGCCGGCGACGCCATCTTTATCTGTGTGGGCACGCCACCTAAGGATTCCGGCGAAGCGGACCTTTCGGCAATCGACAACGTGGCCCGGCAAATCGCCGCCGAAGCCAAGACTTCCAAACTCGTCGTCGAGAAGAGCACCGTACCCGCGCGCACGGGCCTTGAGCTCAGCCGCGCCCTGGCCGCATATTCCAAAAATACGAACGTCAAGCACCGCGTCGCTTCCAATCCCGAATTCCTTCGTGAAGGCACCGCGGTATTTGATTTTTTCCACCCGGACCGTATCGTCGTTGGCGTTGAGGATCCTTCATCGGCCGCGGAACTTCGCGAAATCTACCGCCCCATTCTCGAAAAGAGTTTCCGCTGCCCCGTCCACAACGGAACCTGCCCTCCGGGCCACAAAGCCGAATTCCTCGTCACCACCATCAACAGCGCCGAGCTCATCAAGCACGCTTCGAATTCTTTTCTAGCCCTGAAAATCAGCTATGCCAACGTGATTGCCGATCTCTGCGAAAAAATCGGCGCCAACGTCGAGGAAGTCACCCACGCCATGGGGCTGGACGCGCGGATCGGCGGCCAATTCCTGAAGGCCGGCCTCGGCTATGGCGGTTTCTGCTTCCCAAAGGACGTGCAGGCTTTCATTCACTTGTCTGCTTCCGTCGGAGTTGACTTCGACATCCTGAAAGCCACCGAACGCGTCAACAAGCAGCGCATCGACCGCTATTTTGAAAAAATCCATCAGGCGCTTTGGGTGGTGAAAGGCAAGTGCGTGGCCGTCCTGGGACTGGCGTTCAAAGCCAACACCGACGACATCCGCTTCGCGCCTGCGCTGGAAGTTCTAAAGCGGCTGCTTGAAGAAGGCGCCGTGGTGCATGCCACGGACCCCGAAGGGATGCCGCGCACCAAGGCTCTCTTCCCGCAAGTCCACTATCACGAAGACGCGTACCAGGCTTTGGAAAACGCCGATGCGGCACTCGTTTGCACCGAGTGGGATGTTTTCCGCAAGCTGGATTGGGATCGCGCCGGAAAAGTTATGGCGCGCAAGTTGGTTATCGACGGCCGCAATCTCTATACGCCGCAAGCCATGCGCGAAAAAGGATTCGAGTATTACTCCTTCGGCCGCGAGTAGCTTTCGCGATGGCTACCGGGATACCGGACTTCCAAGTCAAATGTGGCAGTCCGGTATCGCCGTGTTCCAAATTCACTTCGCTACTTTGCTTATCTCTTTTTATAGACTTCCTTAAAGTAGGCTAGCGTTAGCTTCAGCCCCTCTTCCAATCCGACCTTGGGCTCCCACTTCAATATGCGCTTCGCCTTGGTGATATCTGGGCAGCGGCGTTTCGGATCGTCCTGCGGTAATTCTTTGAAAACGATCGGTGGTGGATTTTCAAAACGCTTGCGGATGTGCTCGGCGAATTCCAGAATCGTGATCTCGCTTGGATTTCCGACGTTTGTCGGCAAATGCTCCTTCGACATCATCAGCCGGTAGATTCCGTCAATCAGATCCGAGACGTAGCAGAAGCTTCGCGTCTGTTTCCCATCGCCGTAAATCGTCAATGGCTTGCCGCTCAACGCCTGATAGACGAAGTTTGGGAGTGCGCGCCCATCATTCAACCGCATCCGCGGCCCATAGGTATTGAAGATTCGCACGATGTGCGTATCTACTTTGTGATAGCGGTGGTAAGCCATGGTCATCGCTTCGGAGAAGCGCTTCGCTTCATCGTACACGCCGCGCGGCCCGATGGGATTGACGTGTCCCCAGTATTCTTCATGTTGCGGAGAAACTTCCGGATCGCCGTAGCATTCGCTGGTGGAGGCAAGAAAAAACTTGGCGTTCTTCTTCAGCGCCAGCTCCAGTGCGTTCTGCGTGCCCACGGAACCCACCATCATCGTTTCAATGGGATGCTTTAGGTAATCAGGCGGGCTGGCCGGCGAAGCAAAGTGCAGCACGTACCCCACTTTTCCCGCAACCTTCAGCGGCTTGCTCACGTCCGCCTTCTGAAACTTGAATTTCTTGTTTTTCGCCAGGTGGCTCAGGTTGCTCTTCGCGCCGGTGATGAAGTTGTCCACCGCCAGCACGTCCCACTCTTCGGCGAGCAACTTGTCGCAGAGATGCGACCCCAGAAATCCCGCCCCGCCCGTAACTACTGCACGCATGTATCCTCCCACGAAAAATCAATTGGACAGTGTAGCCCGAGCGTCCTGGAACATCCAAACGAATGAGCAATCTGAGGGCCGGACGACGTTCGTGATAACCTTTTCCCATTGGATTGAAGTTCCTTTCGCTTCATGAGCGGGGCGAGAGAGCTATTTTGGAATTGCAGGCAGGGAGAATACCCCTATGAGTGCTACCTTGCAGCGAATAGCGGCGCTGACTGCGTGCCTTGCAATGGGAGCCCTGGCGATCTCGCGGCACACAGAATCGAGCGCCGCCAGCTCCTGGGATCAAAAAGGCGCGGCCGCCTATCTCGATCACAGGGCAAGCTGGTGGATGGGATGGCCAAAGTCTGCCCGCGATCATGAAACATTTTGCGTGTCGTGTCATACGGCGGTGCCGTACGCGCTTTCGCGCTCTGCGCTTCGCAAGCCGCTCGCCGAAACCGCCCCTTCCGCCAATGAGCGCCGCCTTCTGGACAATGTCGTCAAGCGCGTGCGGCTTTGGAAAGAAGTAGCGCCGTTTTACAGCGACGCCGATCGCGGCGTGTACAAGACGGTCGAGTCTCGCGGCACGGAATCCGTTCTCAATGCGCTGATCCTGGCTAGCAATGACGCGCAGAACGGCAAGCTCAGCGACGACACGCGCACTGCGCTCGACAACATGTGGTCGGAACAGCAAACCGGGGGAGGCAGGAAAGGCGCGTGGCTGTGGCTGAGGTTTGCGAATGAGCCGTGGGAAGCGGACGACTCCGACTTTTATGGAGCCAATCTTGCCGCCATCGCCGTGGGCATGGCTCCCGGAAATTATCGCTTTAGTCCCGAAATACAAAATAACCTCAAGCTGCTGGGCGAATACCTGAACCGCGAATGCGCTGCGCAAACAACCATCAATCGTGCAGTTCTCTTGTGGGCTTCGGCGAAAGTGCCCGGGCTCCTCGAATCGGAAAAACAAAAAGCTCTCATGACGGAACTACTGGGTAAGCAGCAGCCGGACGGTGGCTGGAGCTTGTCATCACTGTCTGGCGAATGGAAACGGCACGATAGTACACCGCAAGAAGCGCAGAGCGATGGCTATGCCACTGGCTTGATCGCTTTCGCGCTGCAACAAGCGGGCATCCGCCGGGACAATCCTCAACACGAGCGAGCGCTCGCGTGGCTGGCGGCCAATCAAAGCAGGACAGAAGGCAACTGGCCATCCTCCTCCTTAAACAACAACAAGGAACATCACCTAAGCCCGGACACGGCACTGTTTATGAACGATGCGGCGACCGCCTATGCCGTGCTGGCCCTCACAGCAGCCAACCGGCACTGAGTCAAGTGGCTTCAATTAAGGCGTCTCCCAATCGAGAACGTAGATTTCCTGGATGCTGGCGTCGCGCACCAACAGCGGAGTCTCGTCCGGGCCGAGACCGGTCCAGTTCCCGAACGCCCCTCTAGCCGCCTGAAAACCTTTCATGCTGAAGAGCTGCTCCAGTTTGTTGTCGGAGACTTGTACGCGGTAGTAGCCCTCTTGGTTATCGACAGCCCCGTTGAAATATACATAGCGCCCGCCTCGAGACAACGTTAGGTAGGCTACGAAAATCTTTACCAGCTCCGTCCATTTCTCCATCGCGATTTCAAAAAGCATGAGCTTGAGTGAATCCAGTGGAATCGCTGCGATAAATCTTCCGTCGGGGACCAGCCGGGAGAAATAAAGTCCATCGGACCCTGGTAGCTTGGTAGCTTTTCGTGTATTCAGATCCATCACAAATACGGCTGATCGAGCTACCCAGGCTTGTGACCGAGTCGTCTTTCAGCAAATGCGCGGGTGTGGATTCAATCAGCGACGACGAGAGAAAGGCTTGCCGGGCCAACGCCGATTGACCACCGAGGGAAGGCGGGATAGCATGCGCGGGTTCTCCAATGCCAGTTCAGGACAGTCAAATTACGGTTCCTCGGCAGCGATTCCGCACTCGGCGAGTACTCTTCGCCGTTGCTGGTACTGGTTTGGTTCTCGCCGCAGTGATCTTTCTCGGCGTCGGCCGATGGCTGGTAGTGGAAGACCCTCTCGAGAAAGCCAAGGCGATTGTTGTGCTCAGCGGTGCGGTGCCGCTGCGCGCCACCGAAGCGGGGAAACTCTATCGCGAAGGGTACGCCCCGGAAATTTGGCTAACTCGCTCCGCGGAGCCCGGTGAAACTTTGGAACAAATGGGCATTCCCTTCGCCGGCGAAGACTATTACAACAAGCTCGTTTTGATCCATGACGGCGTGCCCCGGGAAGCAATTCACGTCCTGGAACCGCCCATTGTGAACACTGCTGACGAGATCAAAGTCGCCGCAGCTGCGCTTGCTCGCGGTAACGGCGAAGCGGTAATTATTGTCACCACAAAAGCCCATACGCGACGTACTCGCCTGCTCTGGCGCAGGCTTGCTCCCAGCCCGGGCCGCGCCATCGTCCGATCTGCCTCCGGCGATTCTTTCGATCCCGGGCACTGGTGGCGTACTACCGGCGACGCTCTCGATGTGGTTCGCGAAGCCCTGGGCTTGTTGAACGCTTGGGCTGGCTTGCCCCTGCATCCTGCGCGCTGACTTTGGAGTGCGGGAGCTAGCTCCCGCTTTTCCGTCAGCCACTCTCGCTCCCTTGCGAAAGCGGCAGCTAGGCCGTTGCCCTGAAAATGGAGATCGTCAGAAAAAGAAAAAACGCTTTCGCCGCGGCGGGAGTAATTCATCTGCCAGTTCTGGAACGTGTGGCAACTCTCGCCCCTCAAAAGCTGCGAGGGGATTGTCCTGAAAGAGTGCACGCGCCTTCTCCTGCCCAAACTGATCGACAACTACGTCATAGGCAGATTGCAGTCGAAGCGGCCGAGTTCGCGTGTTGTGCGCATCACTGGCCACGAAATGGATCAGGCCTGCACCGATCCAGCGCAATGCATCCTGCTGTGCACTGCTGCCGAAGCCCCCGGTTAGCGCCCCTCCGGTCACCTGCGCAAAGCAACCCTGCCGCACCCATTTTTTCAGGCGCTCCGGTCGCGAGCGCAAAATGCCGTTGCGCTCTGGATGCGTAATGATCGGCTGCACACCGGTTAGCTGGATCGCGTGCAGCGTCTGGTCCATCGAAGGAGGAATCGAAAATTCGTTGAACTCCAGCAGCAAAAAATCGCGCTGGTTGATGCAGTACTGCCTCGGGTTTTTGCGTAACGACCCGAGATTTTCAGGATTCAAATGAAAATCGCAGCCGGTGGCGATTTTCAGCCGGTCGCCGACCTTTGCATGCAATTCGTCGCGAAGCTCGCGCACGTGTGCAAAATCGAAAAGAAACTGGTTGTTGGAGTGTGGCGTCGCAACAACGTGCGTAATTCCATCGGCGATCGCAGATTCCGCCATGGCGATGGATTCCTCCATATTGGCGGAGCCATCATCCAGTCCCGGCAGAATGTGACAGTGCAGATCCACCATTCGAATAAACCGTCCTTAGCGCCACCAGGCACTGAACGCTTGCAACGCGCCGAGCGCAAAAAGTATCCCGGCAAAAATCTGGCGCATAAGCTGGGGACTGATCCACCTGGCGATTCTCCCACCGACGATGCCGCCCAGAAATACGCCGGGGATCAGCAGTAATCCTGTTTTCCAGGAGACGAATCCTTCTTTCGAATAAGCCAGCAGCGCTAGCGCCCCCGTGGGCGGTATGAGCGCGATCAGTGAAGTCCCCTGCGCCCGGTGCTGTTCGAATGCAAACAGCAGCCCGAGGAGCGGGACAAGAAGCACGCCTCCGCCAACGCCGAACATTCCCGCGGCAACTCCGCAAACGGAGGCGATCACCAAGATTCCTGCGCTGCTGCCCATCGCGTTAGACACGCGCGTTCTCCTGCACGTTGCCAGTCGCAGTCGCGTTCGCGTCGCGGTGCGTTTTTCTCCAGAGCAGGAATGCCGCCAGCATGAGGAAGCAGCCAAATGCTCCTTTTAAATGCCGGGATGGCATGGGGAGCGCGATCAAGCTTCCTGCATAACCACCGAACAGCATTCCCAGAGCGCACAGAATTCCCGCGCGTAAGTCCACCTGCCCCAGCTTCCAGTATTCGCGCAAAGCGCCAAGTCCGATGGGCGGCAGCAGAATGAAAAGCGAAGTGCCTTGCGCCACGTGCTGGTCCATATGCAAGAGGCAGACCATGGCCGGCACAAGAACTACGCCGCCTCCGATGCCGAGGAGACCCACCAGCACACCAACACAAAGTCCCAGAAGAAGAACGATCAATGTCATGGTGACAGGGCGGCTCCAAGCGTATCGCGTCGATAGTTCAAATCAAGCCCTACTATCTTCCACCGTCCGGCGTCTGGCGGCAACCTGCGTTGAACAAGCTGTAACACTCAAAAATGGGCGGCTTTTTTTGTTTGCGTCGAACCTGTTATATTTACTTGTCTCTGTCACGTCGGCCCTGTGGCCTGCAGGCGGTTTTGCGAACGCCCGCAACGCGGTATCCCCGAAAACGTGAATCCCTTGGCCCCGACCGAGTCGTGGCCGGAAACAAAGAGGAGTCCGCGGAACTCATGCCCATCGACCGGAAACCCGAGTTTTTCAAAGGCGCCCAGCTCAAAGTGGGAATTATCGGCTGCGGTTACGTCGGCCTGCCGCTGGCGCTGCGCTTCGCCGAGGCGGGGCACAAAGTCACGGGATTTGACGTCGATCCCCACAAAGTGTCGATGCTCAATGCTGGCAAGTCTTACATCGAGCACATTCCTCAGAACAAAATTCAACAGTTCGTGAACAGCAGGCACTTCAGCGCCACCAACGATTTCGCGAAGCTGAAAGATGTCGACGCCATTCTGATCTGCGTTCCCACTCCGCTGGATGAACGGCGGGAACCGGATTTGAGTTACGTTGAACAGACCGCCATTTCGATTTATCCGTATCTGCAAAAGGGACAGCTGGTGGTCCTCGAATCGACGACGTACCCGGGCACAACAGAAGAATTAGTTTTGCCGATTCTGGAAAAGAGCGGTTTGCGCTGCGCGATCGCCACTGGCCCGGAAAATGAAAATTTGGCTTGTGATTTCTACCTGGCGTTTTCTCCGGAACGCGAAGACCCTGGGAACAAACAGTTCGGACTGGCGCAAATTCCGAAGGTTGTTGGCGGATTGAACCCGCCGAGCGGCCGAGCGGCACAAGCGCTGTACACGCAAGTCGTTGCGCGCGTGGTTCCCGTGAGTTCGACACGCGCCGCGGAAATGGCCAAGCTGCTCGAAAATATTTTCCGCTGCGTGAACATCGCTCTGGTCAACGAACTCAAACAGCTCAGCCTGCGCATGAACATCGACATCTGGGAAGTGATCGACGCGGCCGCGACGAAGCCTTTCGGCTACATGCCATTCTATCCGGGGCCGGGACTGGGCGGTCACTGCATCCCGGTTGACCCTTATTATCTTTCGTGGAAAGCGCGCGAATATGATTTCGCGACGCGCTTTATTGAACTGGCCGGCGAAGTCAATACGGAAATGCCCTACCACGTGGTCAACGCGGTCGCCAATGCGCTGAACGATCACAAGAAGAGCATGAAAGGCTCGAAGATTTTGGTGCTCGGCGTAGCGTATAAGAAAGACGTGGACGACCTGCGCGAATCGCCGACGCTAAAAATCATGCAACTTCTGCAGCAGCGCGGCGTGGTTCTTGACTACAACGATCCTTATTTTCCGCAACTGCACAAGATGCGGCACTTCAATTTCGAAGGCATGAAATCGGTGCCGCTGAACCCGCAAACGCTGGCAAGCTACGATGCCGTGATTATCGCCACCGATCATTCGGGCTATGATTATGCGGCGATCGCCGATGCCGCCAAACTGGTCATCGACACGCGCAACGCCACCCGCCGCGTGGTGCGCCACCGCGAAAAAATCGTGCTCTGCTAGGCAGCAATGACCTCGTCCGCCGAAGAAATTCGCCGCCAGCTCGAGGAAAGCGCTCGCGTCAAACAAAGTTTTTCCGATGAACTGATCGGCCGGATTGCCCAATTCGCAGAAAAATCCGCTGCCGCGTTGCGCGCTGGCGGCAAAATCGTTTTCTTCGGAAACGGCGGAAGCGCCGCGGACGCACTGCATCTCGCCGCGGAACTGGTAGTACGGCTGCGCACCGAACGCCCCGGCTTGGCCGCTCTGGCACTCACTACAAATCCTTCAGTCTTGACCGCGGTAGGCAACGACTACGGTTTCGAACGAATCTTTTCCCGCCAGATTGAGTCGCTGGTTGCGTACAACGACATCCTTGTAGCTCTCTCGACAAGCGGCAATAGCCCCAATGTCATTCGCGGACTGGAAGCCGGGCGCACTCGCGGAGCCTATCTCGTAGCGTTTACGGGAGACTCGGGTGGGCAGCTCGCCAGCAAAGTTGATCTCCTTCTGAATGTACCCTCTCTAGACGCGCAACGCATCCAGGAATGCCACATTACCATCGGCCACATCGCTTGCAGCCTCATCGAACAGAAGGCACGCGGATAAACTGCAGTCCTGACCGCCGTTCCGACCAGCGTCCGAGCAAACGGTAGTAAAGCCTACTTCGAGTTCAGTAACTCAACACGGGCGGTGGCGAAGGGCATCACAGCTTCGAGGAGAACCGGTGTGCGGGCAGCGTTATTTGCCAGGTAGAGCGTGAAGGAGGCGTCTTTTTTCTCGACGCCGTCTTCGAAGATGCGAATGGCGATTTTTGAAGCGGTGAAATCGCCCGCAGGAACGGTGACAGCCTCGGAACCGGGGGCAAGTTTGGCGCGAAGGTCATAGAGCTTGTGTCCGTCATAGACGGGGCTGCGCACCTCGGGGGTTTTTGTCCAATCGACGTTTCTCAGATACTGCATCATGCCGAGCGGATCGCGCGTCCCCGGAAGCACGCGCGTTTCGGTGGCGTCCGGTGAGGCCGGCTCCTTGCCAGTGGTGGTCATGCGCTGGACGGATTCCACTTTCTGGCCGCGCTCGCTCAAGTGCATTTCGTACTGCAAACTCGACAATGTCCCCGCGTCACTGTAGGAATCGAATTGATCGTCCAGCTCAAAAACCATGCGCAACGGATTCTCCGTGTGCGCAAAAGCCTTCAAATGCCAGGTGCTTTTTCCCAGGAAATTGCCGTGGCCGGCAACTTGCAGCTTCAAAGTAGCGACATTGTTGAGCTTGGAAACGTTGGCGGAATATTCGAGAACTTCGCCGGACCGCAACGCTAGTCCGGTATCAGCGGGAGGCAGCGCCTTTTTCACTTCGGCCGGCAACGCTGGAGCAGTCGACTTCACGCTCGGCGCGCTTACGGGCTTTTCCACTGGAGGCGCTTCACGGTAGCCGGGCGGCTCCGCCGAAACCACTTCAGGCGGGGGCTGCTGCCTGCGCGCATGCAGCCAGTAAAACGCCGCCGCGCCACAACTCAGCGTAGCGAATGCAGCCAGACCCAGTGTCGTTTTGCGGCTCATGCTTTTTGTGTGACGCTCCCTGGAATCAAAAGTTTGCCCGCCAGCCTTCCGTCGTACAATAGATTGCTGTACGCGGAAATCATCCGGTTCCTTTCGCCGGCGCGCCGCGAACTATGAGCGTATCAAAACGCGGGCCGGGCGTCTTTCCCTGGCTTGCGTCAATTGCTGTGGTGGCAGACACGATCCCCGGCCGCGTGGCGGCCGCGAAAGCTTAGGAGGATTTCCCGAATGCGCTACCTCGTCACGGGCGGCGCCGGTTTTATCGGCTCAAACACGGTGGACGAACTCGTCCGCCGCGGCCATAGCGTGGTCGTGCTCGACGACCTTTCTTCCGGCAAGGAAGACAACCTGGCCGAACTCCGCAACAAAATTACGTTCATCAAGGGCAGCATCACGGACATCGAGGTAGTGCGGAAAGCCATGTACGAAGCGGAGTACGTGCTGCATCTGGCCGCGCGAACCTCCGTGCCCCGTTCCGTAAAAGACCCCATCGAGACGAATAAAATCAACATCGACGGCACCCTCAACGTGTTGGTGGCGGCGAAAGAGTTGAAGGTGAAGCGCGTGGTGTTCGCTGCTTCGTCTTCGGCTTATGGGGAGACGCCGACTCTTCCTAAAGTCGAGACCATGCAGCCGCAGCCGATTTCGCCGTACGGCGTCACCAAGTTTGTCGGTGAGCTTTACGGGCAGACCTTCGGCCGCTGCTATGGGCTGGAGAATGTGTCGCTGCGCTATTTCAATATCTTTGGTCCACGGCAGGATCCCAGTTCGCCGTATTCGGGCGTGCTGGCCAAGTTCTGTACGGCGTTTTTGGAAGATACGCCGCCGCTGGTTTTTGGAGATGGCGAGCAGACGCGGGACTTCACTTACGTGGAGAACGCGGTGCAGGCAAATTTGCTCGCTTGCAAAGCTCCAACTGTCTCCGGAAAAGTTTTCAATGTCGGTGTGGGCGGACGCGTCTCTCTAAATGCAGTTTTGCGCGAACTCAGTAAAATCACCGGCAAGACGCTGGAAGCGAAGTACGATTCGCCGCGCGATGGAGATATCCGCGATTCGCAGGCGGACATCTCGCAGGCCAAGGAATTGCTTGGCTATGATCCGCAAGTAACTTTCGAAGACGGCCTAGCCCGCACGTTCGAATGGTATCGAGAAACACAAACGAAAGCGGCGGCAAAGATAGAGAAGTGATTAAGTGAATGGTGGAAAGCAAAGGAGGGGAGGACGGAAGTTCGCCCCTCGACTGTTGCATGGGAAGATTCAAACTCAGGGTTGAGTGGTTTTTCCATAGCTCAGTGACTCGCCGGCTTTCGGGACATCGTAGTTGTTCCAGAACCACAGCGGCTCGAGCTTCTTTTGTTC
Organism: Candidatus Acidiferrum sp.; assembly: GCA_036522305.1. GTDB lineage: Bacteria > Acidobacteriota > Terriglobia > Acidiferrales > UBA7541 > Acidiferrum. The sequence continues at coordinate 61,558 of DATDGB010000045.1, forward strand.
CGGCCAGACTTCGTTCAACGTGTCGCCTTCGAATAGCTCTCCATTTTTCATTACCCAATGAATCGTATTGGTGTTGTGGATGTCGTCCAGCGGGCTCTTGTCCATGATCACCAAGTCTGCGAGTTTCCCGGGCTCGATCGAGCCAAGGTCAGTAGGCTTGCCGATAATTTTAGCGCCGTTAACGGTGGCGCAACGTATCACTTCGAGAGGAGTCATGCTGCCGCTCGCCAGCATCCACATTTCCCAGTGATACCCGATGCCCTGCATCTCGCCGTGGCTGCCGACACCTACGAGGCCGCCGGCGCGCTCGAGCTTGGCCATCTGCGCGGCAAGTTTTGGGAATGCGTATTCGTCCTTGCGGAACCATTCCGGCCGGCGCTTGGTTCTCTGGTCCAGGACGCGGTGCGGCACGAAATGATTCAGCTTCGCGTTGTCATGTACTTCGCTGTTTTCGAACCAGTAGTCCTCGCCGAACGGTCCGCCATAATTCACGATCAGCGTCGGCGTCTCCGCGATGCCCGATTTGGCGAACATCTGGATCACGTCGTTGTAGAGCGGAGTGATGGGCAGAGTGTGCTCGTTGCCATGGAAGCCGTCGATGACGTGAGTGAGGTTGAGCTTCAGATCGAGAGCGCCTTCCGTCGTCGGCATCATTCCCAGTTCTTTTGAAGCTTGCACCATGTACTGGCGCTGCTTGCGATTGCCCACCACATAGCTCTTGATGTTGCGCGTGCCGTAATATTTCTTGTACCTAGTCAGTACGCCTTTCACTTCCTCGACGGACTGGAAATTGTTGTCCTGGAAAACGCCGGGCCCGGTTGAAAATGCGCGCAAACCGAGGATGTCGCCGCTGTCGACGAGATCCTGGTAGGCAAACATGTCGTTCGTGCCCGTTTGCACGTCCAGCCCAGCCGTGACTCCATAGGCCAGATTCGCGAGAAACGACCAATTTTGCGTGTCCAGAATGCCGCGCCGGATTTCTGTCCAGTGCGCATGGGTGTCAACAAAACCAGGCACTATCGTTTTGCCGCTTACGTCGAACACTTTCGCGCCTGCTGGAACACTGCCTCTTGCACCCACGCTCTTGATCCGGTTGTTTTCGACCACGATGTCGGCATTCTTCAGTACTTCATCCTCCTTCATTGTCACCACGGTGGCGCCACGGAGCACGATCGTGCCCTTTGGAGTTTTCCGCGGAACTTCCAGATTAACCGCAATTTCCTGGACGTCCTTCTCCTGCTCTTTCAGTTTTTTCTCTTCTTTCTTTTCGTCTTTCTTGGTGTCGGCTGATGGCGCGGCGGCATCTTTCTTGTCAGCGTCTTTGGCGTCGACGGATTTCTTGTCGTCGTCTTTCTTATCGCCTTCTTTCTTTTCGTCCTTCGGCGGTTCGAAGGAGATGGCGCTCAGCGGTTCGCGGAAGAGGCTGGAGCCCACGGCCCAGGTGACGGTTTTCCCGCCATCGGCCCAGGCAAAATAATCGGCGCCAATGTCCGTCAGCCTCTTCACCGGCACGGCCGGCGAACTCACGTTGACCGTGGGCGCTTCTCCTCCCACTGCAGGCATGGCGATCACATAGAGCTGATTCATCACATGCGCGAGCACCCATTGCCCGTCGGGGCTTGGCTGCACGTCATCCGCCGGCACGGGTTCTTCAGCAAAGACTCCCATCCCTTTGACCTGAAGATGCGTGCGCCGGTCCGTGCCGTCGTATCGCAGGGATACCAGGCCCTGCGGGGTGTACACGTAAATGCGATCCTTTTCCCGTGTAAAGTGTGGCCCGCCGGCTCCGCGCGCGGGGAGAATCAGGTTGGCGTCGCCACCGTCCGCGGGAATCCAAACGAGATCGGCATTTGCGGTTTGTCCACCGTCGAAAGTGCTGTTTTCGCGATCGTAGGCGTTGCCGCGCAACAGCACGATTTTCGCGCCGTCCGGCGACCACGCAGGATTGCTGTAGACAGCCAGTGACTTTGACAACAGCGCGGGTGATCCGCCGCCTACTGATTTTTTCCAGAGCTGCCCGCCTTCGCTCGACCAAGTCACATAAGCGATCGTCTTTCCGTCCGGCGACCACGCCGGTTGGAATTCATGAGCGTTTCCCGTCGTGAAGCGCTGCGGCGTTCCGATTGGCAGATCCATGGTGTAGAGATGGGTCATGGCCGAGAAGACCAGCTTCTTTCCATCGGGAGATTCAGCGGGGTCCATGATCAAGCGCACTTTCACAGGCCCTTGATCCACTTTCTCCGGGAAGTCGAGTTTCGGTCCGAGCTCTTGCGAGACCTGCGCGGTGAATGGAATTAATTTTTCGCTGCCCGTGGCCAGATCGAGGCGCTTGATCTTGCCATCCTGGTTGTAAACAACTTCTTTGCCGCCGGGGAGAAAGGCATATCCCGGGAAAACGTCGCGCGTGAAGCGGGATTCCTGGTCGTCGCGCGTGACGGGGTATTTCACCCAATGATCTTCTCCGGTTTCCAGATTGCGCAGGCGAAGCCCGGTTTCGGTTTCATAGCGCGTGACGTAAAGGAGCTGTTTTCCATCCGGAGAAATCACTGGGCGGAAAGCGCTTTCGAGCTGATCAACGATGTCGTCTTCATCGCCGGTCTTGCGGTCGCGGCGCGCGATGCGCCAAAGCGGAAACTGTACGTTGTAGGAAAACGGACCGTGGCGCACGGCGTAGTAGAGATATTTTCCGTCCGGAGAAGCGGCGACGCCCGTGGCGTTGTGGCGATCCTGGCGCCGGGTCGTGGGCGCAGGCTTCGACTTGGTGATCTGCACGCCCGTTCCGCCGTCCACGTGGTACATCCAGATTTCGTTTGTGCCGATGCCGAACGGCGCTTTCGAAACAAAAATGTAATTCCCCTCCGGAGCCCAGCTTGGCGAAGTGAAATCGCTGTTTGGATCCTTCGAAACCTGCTTCGCACCGGTGCCGTCGGCGTGCATAATCCAGACGTTTTCGGTGCCCTCTCGGTCGGACAGGAAAGCAATCCACTTTCCGTCCGGGGAAAATCTGGGCTGGCTGTCGAAGGTCATCCCGCCGGCAATGAGCCTGGCCTGGCCGCCTTCGATGGGTAGTGTATAGATGTCGCCGACCAATTCGAACGCGATTGTTTTTCCGTCGGGCGAGACATCCAGGGAAAGCCAGGTGCCCTCGTCGGTCGTAAATTCTAGCTTTCGGTCGGACTTCAGTGGCAGGCCCTTCTTCTCGTCCTTTTTTTCGTCTTTCTTGTCGTCCTTCTTTTCTTCTTTTTTGTCCTTCTCCTGCTCCGCGATACCCTGGCGTTTTGCGCTGGCATTCGCCGCCATTGCGCCTGCGAAAATTACCGCGAGGACCATTGCCAAGACGACGAACCACGCGGTGACACCGCGCAGACTAGCCTGCTTCACGCTCATGCTCGATTCCTCCGTACCGTCGATTGAAAACTCTTAACTGGAACTCGCGGATCGGCTGGCCGTTGCTTTTTTGCTTGACCGGCTGACACACCCTTTTACGGCACTTAGACGCAAGTTGCACGGAAGCGTCTCTATGCCGCATGGCTCTGAATTTGAGCTATAGGTCCGACTCTTCTTCGCCCCCGCGTCCGCCCCGCGGCTGCGCCGGCGCGGGAACGATATGGGGAATCCCCGCTTCGTTCATCTTTTTATTCAGAGCAGGCAGGTCTTCTTCGGCGATTTTCTTAACTTGCGCCGAGGCATCGGCGACCAACGGCGTCAACTCCGCAAGCTTTTCTTTCTGGTGCCCGCTGGGTGCGGCCGCAAAACCATCCAGATCATCAAGAAGATCCTGCACTTGACTCGGCAATGGGTCGGGCTTCCATTCGAATGGAGGTCCCGCATTTCCCAATCCCTCACGCACTCGGATGAACTTCTCGGCTGCGGCATCCACTTTCTTTTGCAATTCGTCGGCGGCTTTGACGATATCGTCAGGAATTTTCGTCGTGCCGGGTTTTCCCGTGTCCTTCTTCCACTGCTCTCGTGCGTTTTTCAGAGCCGTCTGGATGCCTTCGATTGTTTTGCGGTCCTTATCCGCGGTCTTGGCCATGGGATAGAGTTGGTCGATCATTTCGCGGCGCGCCGACCGGTCGGCGGCGGAAATCACGATGCGCGTATCCTCTTCGACCATGACTTTTTGCGAGGCTTCCTTGTCGCCGGCCTTGATCGTGATGGTGTATTCCCCAGGCTCGACGGCTGGCCCGCGTGGGCCAAAGCCGAACCCTGCCGCTATCGCTTCCTGCTGTTCCGGTGTCGGCTCCGCCGTCGGATTCGCGCGCAAGTCCCAGTTCGTGCGGTTGACGCCTGCGGTGCCTGGACCGTCAAGTTCCCGGATCACTTTCCCGTCTTTGTCGAGAACAGTGATTTTTACTTTGCCTTCTTTTTTCTCAGCCGCGTCACCCTTGGCATCGGTCTTGGGCTTCTCTTCGGCCGCGTCTTTCTTGTCCTTTTCGTCTTTATCTTTCTTTGGAGCTTCGGCGGGCACAGCTTCCTTGAGGTAGTAGCTCAAGATCGCGCCGTACGGCGGGTTCTTTGCAGTGAACGTTTTTTGCCCTCCGCTCCAGCGGCGATTGCGCAAGTGCCAGGTAATCGCCGTTCGCGGCGGGAAAAATGTCAGCGGTGTTGCCGCCACATTCGAATCCATTTTTTCAATCGGAGTCAGGTCGTCAAAAACCCAAATCGAGCGCCCGTGAGTCGCCAGCACCAGATCGTTTTCGCGGGCCTGGATTTCGATGTCGTCTACCGGCACCGTCGGAAAATTGTTTTTCAGCGCTGTCCAGTTCGCGCCGCGATCCCACGAGACCCACAGCCCGAACTCCGTACCCGCAAACAAGAGATTGGTGCTCCGGGGATGCTCACGGACCACATGGACGGTCCCAGCCGAATTTGGAATCCCGTTGCGGATGGCTTTCCAGCTTTCGCCACAATCGCTGGTAGCAAAAACATAGACGCTGTTATCGCCGCTGCGATGACCGTCGAACGTCAGCAGCGCTACGCCTTCGCCGGTCTTCGACGCCACCACGCGGCTCACGTAAGTTCCCTTTGGCACTCCGGGCGCTCTTGACGCGACGTTCTTCCAACTCTTTCCACCGTCTCGCGTGACCTGCACGTTGCCGTCATCCGTGCCAACCCACAGTACATTGGGCGTCAACGGCGATTCGCTGAAAGTAGTGATAGTCGGATATTCTTGCACGCCGTCGTGACGTGACAGGGTGTTCTTGTCCGGAGTCTTCCCGAAAATTTGCAGCTTGTTGCGATCCGCGCCCGTGGTCAGGTCCCCGCCCAGCCGGGTCCAGTTATCCCCGCGGTCCGTCGATTTGAAAAGATAGTTCCCTCCGTAATAAACAGTAGTGTGCTCGTGCGCGGAAACCGCCACCGGCGAATTCCACTGGAATCGATAGTGCGGCTCTCCCGCTTTCGCTTCCGGTCGGATCGATCTCATTTGTCCCGTGCGCATGTCGCGACGATCGATGTAGCCGTCCTGCGATTCGGTGTAGACGATCCACGGCTCCACAGTGTCGATGGCCGCGTAGAAGCCGTCACCCCCGTGAATCACCTGCCAGTCTTCATTCACGATGCCGTCGCGCGTCAGCGTCTGAACCGGTCCGCACCAGCTTCCGTTGTCCTGCAGCCCGCCGCAGATGTGATACGGCTTCTCGTTATCGAGTGCCACTTCATAAAACTGTCCTATGGCAATGGTGTTGACGAAGTCCCACGTTTTTCCGGCGTCATAGCTCCAGTGAATTCCGCCATCGGATCCCGTGAGCATGTGATTCGAATCCGCGGGATCGATCCACATGGCGTGATAGTCGCCGTGAATCCCTCTCACCCGCTGCGTCGAAAACGTCTTTCCTCCGTCCTCCGAATAGAACATCGGCGCGCCCAGTTCCCAAATGCGAAGATCATTGTTCGGGTCGATACGAATCTGGCTGTAGTAAGACGGCCGCGGATTGGTATCGCCCATCTTCTTCCAGGTTTCGCCTTTGTCTTCGCTGCGGTACGTCCCGCCCTTCTCATGCTGCAGGATGGCGTAAACAATGTTCGGATCTCTGCGGTAAATATCCAGCCCAATGCGCCCGGTCTCCCCGCCGTTCTCATACGGCAACCCTTTGCTCAATTTTTTCCAGGTTGTGCCGCCATCTATTGTTTTGTAAATTGCGCTGTCCGGCCCGCCGCCATTAAATCCGTAGGGCGTCCGCCGCCGTTCGTATGCCGCGGCATACAAAGTGTCGGGACTCTGCGGGTCCATGGCGATGTCACTCACGCCCGTGTCGTCATTAATCTTCAGGACCTGCGACCACGTTTTCCCACCGTCCGACGTTTTATAGACTCCGCGCTCCGGATTCGCGCCCCACAATTGCCCGAGCGCTGCCACGTACACCACATCTGGATTCTTTGGATGAATGACAATCCTGCCGATGTGCCGTGTGGCCTCTAGCCCCATCTTCTTCCAGGTCTTCCCGCCGTCCAGCGACTTGTACGCTCCATCTCCCCAGGAAGAGCTTTGCCGGTTGTTGGGCTCGCCGGTCCCGACCCACACCACCGCGGGATCCGACGGCGCAATGGCGATATCTCCGATTGTCGAGACGCTCTCCTTATCGAATATCGGCTCCCAAGTCGTGCCGTTGTTCGTTGTTTTCCACACTCCGCCCGAGGCCGTGCCCACGTAAACGATGTTCGGATTGCTCTCGACCACCGCGAAATCGTCAATTCGTCCGCCCATCGTCGCTGGCCCGATTTCGCGGAATTCCAGGTTCTTGAATTTATCGGTGGGGGTCGGCTGGTCCCCAGGAGCCGCTTTAGCGCTACATGCCCAAGCGCCAAGAACCATCACGCACGCCAGCATCAACCGCACAGCATTCCACGTATGCTTCATATCCATCCCCCTGTGAGCAAGGCTCGGCATATTACTCCGGCTAAGCCGATTCCCGCATCAATTGTTTTGAATGGGCAAACCAATGGCATTGGAGAGAAAGACGTGTACGGCGTCCGCCTCGTTTCATTGCCCGGCAACTCTCCTTCATTGCCGCTTCGCCTACCCATGCAACTCATGGCCTGTCCGCGCCTTCAAATCCCAACGACCGCATGCTAGGCTATCCAACTGTTTGCATTGACCGCATGTTCCGAGTAAATCGCTGTCCCCATGCACGGGCTCATTCCGCGCTCCGCCCCTTTCTATTCCCGGCAGCGCTGCTTTTCGCGCTGGCAAGCGCGACGCCACGCACCACTCCCGCTCAGCAAACGCGATTTCCCTCCGCCAAGGGCGGAGTAGCAAATTTAGAAGCGAAGACACAGAGCCGCAAAGGCGATCTGACCACCGCCGATGGCGACGTCGACATCCACTATGGCGACAGCCGTCTTCGCGCCGATCACGTCGAATACAACGTCAAAACGTATGAAGCCGCCGCCAGCGGCCACGTTCTTCTCGATTACGGCACCGAGCACCTCGAAGCCGCGGAAGCCAACTACAACGTAAGCACCGGTCACGGCCTCTTTCACAATGTTCGCGGCACCATCAAAATTGAGCGGCGCGCCAATCCTGCTCTCCTGCTTTCGGATAACCCCTTATACTTCGAAGCACGCGACGTGGAGCGCTTCCCCGCTGACGTTTACCTCATCCACAGCGCCTGGATTACCATCTGCGACCCGGAGCACCCCAAGTGGCAGTTCTACGCCCCCAACGCCCGCATCCATCTCGATAAAACCGTTGCTCTCATCAACGCCAACTTCCGCCTTTTCCGCGTGCCCCTCATCTGGCTTCCTTACGCGTCCGCACCTGCCGGCCGCAGAGTCCGCGCGTCCGGCGTCCTCATTCCCGATATCGGGCAAAGTTCGCGCAAGGGCTTTATTCTTGGTGACGCTTTTTATCTCGCCCCCACCTCGTGGATGGACGCCACTCTCGGCCTCCAGTACATGAGCCGCCGCGGCTACATGGAACGCGGAAACTTCCGCGCCAAGCCCTTCGAAGATACTTCGATCGACTACACCTATTTCGGCGTTGACGACCGCGGTCTCCTCAATCCTGACGGCACACGCAGCCCACAGGGTGGCGAGCAGCAACGCCTGGAAATCCAATCCCAGCTCCCCGGCGGCTGGCGCTTCGTCACGGATTTCAACCATCTCTCTTCGCTTACGTTCCGCCTCGCGTTCGCCGACTCCTACGGGGAAGCCATCAACTCCGAAGTGCGCAGCGCCGTTTTCTTGACGAACCATTTCGGTGGCTTCAGCCTGAATTTCGCCGGCCTCGACGACAAAAGTTTTCTCACGCTGCCCACAACCATCACCTCGCCCACCGGCGTTGTCACCACCGTACCCGCCACCAGCGTGACCCTTCGCAATCTGCCCGAAGCCCGCTTCGGTTCCGTGGAACAAGCTCCCTGGAAAAACGCCCCCGTCTATTTCGGTTTTGATGCCTTCGCCGGCGTCGTTTACCGCAGCGATCAAATGAATCAGACTTCCAATTTCGTCGATCGCTACGAATTCGCGCCGCGCGTTACCGTCCCGCTCCATCTCGGGTACTGGCTCGGCGTGACTACTTCCGCCGCTTTCCGTACGACCAGCTACGGCGAATCATTCGATTCAACCGGCAATGTCAGTGTCGCCTCCATAAAACGCAACACCGGCGAATTCACCGTGGAGCTTCGTCCTCCTGCTCTCGAACGCTTCTTCGATCGCAACTCCTTGAAAAAAGACAAGACGCGCCACCGCTACAAGCACACCATCGAGCCCGCCCTCACCTACCGCTACGTTACCGGCGTCAATCGCTTCGCCGACTTCATCCATTTCGATTCCGATGCCACTCTCACCAACACCAGCGAAGTCGAATATGGCATCACGCAGCGGCTTTTCCGCAAAGACGGCGACGGCCAGCCTCAAGAGCTCGTTTCCTGGCGCATCGTTCAGAAGCACTACTTTGATCCCACCTTTGGCGGCGCCATCCTTGACGGCCAGCGCAACGTCTTTCAGGCGCTCGATTCCATCTCTCCCTTCGCGTTCGCCTTCGGTCCGCGCAACTGGTCTCCCATCCTCAGCGATTTCAAGATCACTCCTGGCGGCCTGTACGATCTCGAGCAGATTCTTCAGTACGATCCCCAAATCCAAAGGCTTGTCACCATCGGCACGCTCCTGAAAGTAAAGCCGTATCGGGAATTTTTCTCCACGGTCGCTTTCTTCCGGCTCAATGACAATCCCACGCAAAATGATATGCCCGTTCCTCTGCCTCCCGGATTCGACCCTTTCCAGCAGCCGCTCTCGAGCCAGATCCGGGCGCTGGTAGGTTACGGCAGCGAAACACGTAAAGGCCTTAACCTCATCACTGGCGTCGGTTACGACTTCGAGAACAAAACGCTGCAAAACCAGCTCGTGCAGCTCAGTTACAACGGCAACTGCTGCGGCTTGGCCGTCGAATACCGCCGCATCAACCTCGGACAGGTTCGCGCTGAGAATCAGTTCCGCATCGCCTTCATCATCGCGAATATTGGCACCTTCGGGAATCTGCGCCATCAGGAGAAAATTTTCTGAGCATGAACGACAGCGATCTCGCCTTCGCTTCCATCGAAGAGATCGGAAAACTCTTTCGAGCGCGCAAACTTTCTCCCGTCGAGCTGACCACGCTCATGCTCACCCGCATCGAGCGGCTCAATCCCAAACTCAACGCCTACATCACTGTCACTAGTGAAGTTGCCCTCGCCCAAGCCAAAAAAACCGAATCGGAACTCTTTGCGCCCCGCGGCCGCAAAGGCCATCGCGACCGCGGTCCACTCCACGGCATTCCAATCTCCCTGAAGGACAACATCTATACGGAAGGCATTCGTACCACGGCCGGCTCAAAAATCCTGAAGGATTTTATTCCCAAGGAGGATGCCGTGGTCGTCGCGCAGTTGAAACAAGCCGGCGCCGTCCTTCTCGGCAAGACCAACATGCACGAATTCGCATACGGCGTAACTTCCAACAATCCGCATTATGGCCCGGTCCGCAATCCCTGGAATATCGAGCGCATCCCGGGAGGTTCCAGCGGCGGGTCCGCTGGGGCGGTCGCTGCCGGCCTCTGCTACGGCAGCATCGGCACAGACACCGGTGGCTCGATCCGCATTCCAGCTTCCCTCTGCGGCGTCGTGGGCCTAAAGCCGACATGGGGCCGCATCTCTACGGAAGGCGTCGTCCCACTTTCCCCGCTTCTCGATTGCACCGGCCCGTTGGCGCGTTCTGTTCGTGACGTGGCCATCTTGACTGGCGCGATCTACTTCCGCGTAGGCCGCGAGCCACATCTATCGAATCCTGGAGCTCTACGGGCTGACCCGCGAAAGATTTGCTTGGGCATTCCGCGCCAGCTTTTCTTCGACGCCCTCTCCACGGACGTGCGCAAGGCCTTCGATTCCTCCCTTCGCGATCTCGGCAAAGCAGGCGTGACCACCACGGACATTTCCATCCCTCTGCTGGACGAGACCGAGGAAGCGGGCAATCGCATCGCCTGGGTGGAAGCCATCCTCTACCACTCGCAGCACGGATACTTTCCCGCGCGCGCCGCGGACTACGGCGAAGATGTCCGTGCACGCGTGGAAATGGGCGCTAAAGTTTCCGCGGTCGATTATTTGCGGGCCTTGGAGATTCAGAAACATTTCACTCTGCAACTCCACATGGCCCTCGCGGAGTCGGACGCCGATGCCCTCGTCTATCCCTCAACCGCCGTAGAAGCACCGCTCATCGGCCAGGAAGCTTCCCGCCTCGGAAATCATGACTATCCGACTCGCGCGATTCTGTTACGCCACAATCGCCCGGCTAATCTTGCCGGCGTGCCTGCCATCTCGCTTCCCTGTGGCTTCGCGTCTTCTGGATTGCCGATTGGCTTGCAATTCATGGGCGGAGTCTCCAGCGAGGCCGTCTTGCTGCGCATTGCCAAAATCTTCGAGGGCACCCGGGCGCAGGATCGCCAGCCACCGGTTTAGTGCGCTTCCGACGCGACAGCACTTCGTGCCTTCATCACCCAGTCACCGATCACGTATCCCAACGTCCCCGTCACCATCCCGCCGAAAACATCCACCACGTAGTGATACCGCCCCCACACTGTTGAAACGCACATGCATGCCACCAACGGTACCATCACCCAGAACAGCCATCGCCGGTGCCGCCACGCGCCCCACAATGCCGCGACCGACCCCGCAACGTGCTCCGAGGGAAAAGCCGCGCCGCGCACGCGTCCAAAATGTTCGATAAAATTGATCGCCGCCGTGAATGGCCCCCCTTGCAGCGGTCCGTGCCACGCCCCCGCCATCGAAAACCACGGACTCTCGATCGGAAAGAAAATCGCGATCACATACCCAATCGCGTATCCCGCGGCGGAATACGTCATCACCGACCAGTACCCGCGCCAATCGCGCCGGTAATAGAGGACTCCACCCAAAACCAGCAAATAAGTGAAGTAGGTGAGATAAGCAAACTGCATGAAATCGTTCCGCGCAGGCATTGCAAATTGCTCCAGCCACACCGTCGGATGCACTCCCGTCAGCAAGTAGTCGGCCGCGATCAGCTTCGCGTCCTTCCAACCGGGCGTCACCAAATGCACGAGTTTTGCGAGTTCCTCAAAGCAAAACAGAAAAAACAAGTGCGGATACCAGTGCCGCCAGAAGTGCCAGAACTTTTGTGTGCCCGTGGGACCGACATTCCTGTGTGTCCACCTTCGATCTCTGTTGTCCCACACCTCCCGTCCTATGGACCGTGCTTCCACTCGGCACAAAGCCAAAATCATCGCCGCCACCAACACTTGCATGCCAATCAACTTCAGTGGATGCCCAAGGTTTTCTGCGAATCCTGCAATCAACGCACTTGAAATCGCCAGGTAAGACAGCGCGACCCATTCGAACGCCCCGCACACAGCCCATGTCGCTGCCCCTTCCCGCTTGAACCACGCCGCAATCCCTTCCTTCTCCGCTTCAAAGATCGCCGCACGCCCCTCGCCTCTCGCGGTGTCTGCCTTCGCACTCCACGGGAGCGTTGCTTCATTCCCTCGATACTGCTGTCGTTGCAAGTCGTTCATTCAGGGTCTCCGGTCCTACAAAAAAACCCACCCCTACGCAATCGCTCTCCGACATTCTTTTTTTTCTGTGTTTTCTCTGCGGACGGTGCTTGTCCCGACCGGTCGGGATGTCTCTGCGTTAAATTCTCTTCCCAGACCAGATTCGGCCAACCACGCTCTCGCGCAATTCTCACCAGCTCATTCGACGGATTCACCGCCGTCGACCGCCCCACCGCCCTCATCAGCAACCGATCATTCAGGCTGTCGCCGTACGCAAAACATCTCTCCAAATCGAGTCTCATCTCCAACGCCAAGCCCCTTGCCGCGCGCGCTTTGGCTTCCCCAAACATGGCCTCTCCCAAAATGCGCCCTGTCCATCTGCCGTCCGCTTCTTCCAGCCGCGTTGCAATCACACGAATCGTCACAATAATCCCGTGAGCAGCGAGTTCGGCTTCCAGGGCGCGCGCAGCCTCCCGCGCCAAAGGCTCGAGTGTCCCGCTGATCAGCACGATCTCGTGCTTCTGCTTCGCATGCCACGCCACTCGCTCAACCGCTGGCGGAAAAAAGGTGGGGACAGGCAGTCGTGGATTGCGCCGCCTCCTTTTGGAAGGGAGAGCCGACGCCTGTCCCTCGGCCTGGTAGCCGCTCTTTTGACAAGATGAGATTTCTCCATCTCCCTCGCCAAGCTCGTCAAAAATCTTCACGCCGTTCAGATACATTTTGTTCTCCTGCAAAATCGCATTGACCCCGCGCGGCATCAGCTGAATCGCTTCTTTCAACCACAAAAAATAGTTCCTTGCTCGTATCTCCCTCCGGTACCGCAACGTTCGAAAGAACCTCTGCTCCAGCGATGGCAACGCAACAAGCGTTCCATCCAAATCAAAAAACGCAGCCACTCCGCTGTTTTTCTCCTCTACGTCATTAACCTCATTTACTTCCTCTACCTCCCTCACATTGCCTCCTGCGCCGCACTCTTTGCCCCGCGCGCCGGCCCCACGTTTCCCGCAATGTATTTCCACCCTTCCACCAACACCGGCAACCCGCGCACCATGCAAAACGCCGCCGTCATCCACGTCAACACATGCGCCCCCACGCGAATCATCGTGTGCACGTCCGCAGTCGTTTTACCTATCAACGCCACCGGCCCGCGCGTAAGCGCCAGTTCCAATCCCAAATAGCAGAAGCACAAGCACTTCATCGCCGCGTACAACCCTCGGCTCCACCGCGACGCCACCAGCGCTTGTCCCCACCAGGTCCGCAGCATGGAGTTCGCTCCCCAGCCGGCCGCCATTGGAGAATGCCCGGCCTTCATTGCCAGCCCGCGCAAGAAATCCGTCGCCGCTCCCCGCGCAAAAAACAAGACCGGCAGCCACAGCGACACCATCCCCACCACCGCGAAATACGTGAAGTAGACGTTCTCGATCATCCGGTCGCCCAGAATGTCCAGTTGCGCGCCCACCGGCGTGGCCATTTTTTTCTTCCGGGCTATGTGCCCGTCGAGCGCATCCAGCGCAATCGCCGCCACGGTCAGCCCCACCGCCGTAAGGTTCGCCCACGCTCCGCGTCCGAAGAGGCACACGGCCGCGAATCCCACCACAATCCGCAGAAACGTCACTTTGTTCGGCGTCCACTGCATACTCACCTGCCAGACGCGAAACCGCGTCTACTCCTACAATGGCAAGCTCAATGCCAGTCCGTCCTCCCGCAAGGTATTTCAGCTCAATCACTTACAGACTGCCCGGCCGTGCCTGACTTCGGCCCGCGCCAGCCAAATCCATCAACTGTCGCTTATTTGCTTCTTCCTCCTCGCTGTTTCCTTTTCTCGTTTTGCGCGTCTAACAAAGGGTTCCCGCATTTGCCGGAGCCCGCCCTTCGCGACGCAATTCTGAAGCGAAGCAATGAGGTCTCATATTCGCCGATCCTTGGCCTGCCGGCAGGGATCTCGACGTCAGCGCGAGCAAAAACGAGAATTATGGGAGAATAAGAAGGTCTCTTTTGAAGTCTAAGCAGATGCGCTTTTTTGCAGCACGCTCAGGTCGTAACCGAGGATTGAATCAAGATGAATGCTGACGTTTCACTAGCAGGAGCTTTTCTCGCCGGACTGGTTTCGTTTCTTTCGCCCTGCGTTTTGCCGCTAGTTCCAGGCTACATCTCCATGCTCTCCGGCATCGGCATGGAGCAACTCCGCAAAGGTGAAGTCCCGAGCTCCAGCTTGTTGGGCTCTTCCCTCACTTTCATCGCCGGCTTTTCCTTCGTCTTTATCTCTTTTGGAGCATCCGCCAGCGTCGTCGGTGTTTTCCTCAAGCAAAATCGCAATACCCTCACGCCCATCGCCGGTGCTCTGATCCTTCTTTTCGGTCTCCATCTTCTTGGCCTGCTTATCAAGCTCAATCCCCGCGCCGGCATTATTCTCGGTATCGTCCTCGTCGCCCTCGGCATTACCTCTTTGGCTCGCCATGCTCCGCTCTTCGCCGGATTCGGTGCGTTGCACTTTTTCTCGCTTTCCATCATCGGCTTTTTCGGTCCCGCTCTGGCCCGCTGGCTTAACCGCGACGTCCACCTCCGCAGTTCCGTCGCGCAACCCAGCGCGTGGAGCGCCTTCATGCTGGGCTTCGCCTTCGCTTTCGGCTGGACTCCCTGCATTGGCCCCATCCTTACTTCCGTGCTCGCTCTCGCCGCCGCTAGCGACAATATTCGCCGCGGCATTCTGCTCCTCGCCGTCTACTCCGCCGGCCTAGCCATTCCCTTCCTCCTCACGGCTCTCGGCATCGGCAAATTCATGACGTTCTACAAGAATTTCAGGAAATATCTTCACGCCGTCGAACTCTTCAGCGGTGCCCTGCTTTTGTTTGTCGGGGGCTTGGTCTTCGTCAATAAACTCACTTGGCTCACCGCCAAGTTAAGTTTCTTGAACGTCCTCGTGCTCTGGCTCGAGCGTGTCCTCACCACCGGAACCGGAGGCAAGACATTCTTGCTTGCGGTCGGCGTGGCCGTTCTGGCAATTTTGTTGTTTGCCGTTGTCAGGCGCTGGGAGAAAATTACTTCGATGCGGGGCAACAAAACCATCTTTGCAGTAATCACGGTGATCGTGCTGATCATCGGCACTTATTTCGCGGACAAGGCCACGCGCGTCAAAGCCACGGGGCGAGACCAAAACGCCGAACAAGCTAGCACGAAGAACGACATCAAGCCCGCTCCCGCCGTCACATTCAAAAACCTCGACGGCGCAGACGTCACTCTCGCGCAGTACAAGGGCACAGTCGTGCTCGTCAATTTCTGGGCCACTTGGTGCGATCCCTGCTATGTCGAAATTCCCTGGCTCATCGAGATGCAGCAGAAGTATGCCGCCAAAGGTTTCACCATACTAGGCGTCTCCATGGATGAAGAAGGCAAGACCGCCGTCGTTCCCTTCCTCGCCAAGGAACGCTTCAACGTCAACGGCCAAAAACTCCCCATGAACTATCCCATCGTCATCGGCAACGACGACGTCGCCGACAAATTCGGCGGCCTGCTTGGTTATCCCACCAGTTTCCTCATCTCCAAAGACGGGAAAATCGTGAAAAAGGTGCAGGGCCTGGTCAGCTACGATGAACTCACCAAAGCCATTGAAGCTCAGCTCTAAGAAAGTGGTTAGTGAACAGTGGATGGTGGATAGCGACCCACAGGATGGCGATGGCACCCGTTGAGCCCACTGCTCACTCCCTCCCGTTTTGCTAGACTCTCTTCACTATGAGCGTCATTGACGAAGTTCTCGCCGCCAACGAAATCTACGCGCGCACCCATGAATTGCGTCGACTAACTCCGCGCCCGGAGCGCAAGCTCGCCGTCCTTACCTGCATGGACACCCGTCTCTCGACTCGCACTCTGGGATTGAAGGAAGGCGATGCCCACATCATCCGCAACGCCGGCGGCATCGTCACCGACGATACGCTGCGCTCCCTGGTCGTCTCGCATCATCTTCTCGGCACTGAGGAATTCATGATCATCAATCACACCGATTGTGGATTGATGCAAACCACCGAGCACGATTTGCGCAACCAAATCCAGAATCGCACCGGAACCGCCGCCGTTGCTCCCGCCTTCTTCTACGCCTTCCAGAACATCGACGAAAATGTCCGCCACCAATTGCAAAAGCTCCGCACCCATCCCTGGATTCCTGCCACCATCACCGTCCGCGGCTTCGTCTACGATGTCGCCAGCGGACTGCTTCGCGAGATCAAGCACTCTTGAAAATTGTTTGCCGCAGGAATTCCGACGGAACACTCTTAATAAATCTTCACAACATGGCTCATACTTTGCAGCTTCATCTGGCAGGGAGCTCGATTGTGACTGCCGCTCCATTCGGCTCCAGGTTTTGCGCGTAAATGCTGCCGTTATGTTCCAGCACCGTGCCATAACAGATGCTCAAGCCCAGACCGGTTCCCTGGCCAACGGGCCTCGTGGTGTAAAAAGGATCGAATGCTCGGCTGATATCATTGAATCCCGGTCCCGAATCGCTGAATCGCAGCACAACTTTTCCGCCCTCCAGGTACCCTTCCACCGAAATTTTCTTTACTTGCGCCTGTTCCAACGCCTGCGCGGAGTTGCTGAATAGATTCACAAACACCTGTTTGAACTGCCCCTCATTCGACGCAATTTTCGGCAAATTTGCCGCAAAATTCATTTCCACATTGATGCCCGAGTTCCGCAATTGGTAGTCCAGCAGCATCAGCGACTCGCGCACCACCACCGAAATGTCCAGCAGTTTGCGTCCTTCATGTTGTGGTTGCGCGAACGTCAGCAAGTTCTGGATGATCCGCTTCATGCGCAGCGCTTCCGCCTTCAGCTTTTCCAGCTTCGGGCGGCCCGTGCCCTCCCCCGTTTGTTCCATCAGCAAATCGGAGTAGCCCATCACCGCCGTCAGTGGATTGTTCAGTTCATGCGCCACTCCGGCCACCAATTGGCCCACTCCCGCCAGCCGCTCCTTCTGCACCAGTTGGTTTTGCGCCCGTTGCAAGTTCTCCAGATTCTGCTTGGAATCGGCCAACAGCCGCGTCATTTCCCGCGCCAGCAGGATTTGCCGCAGAAACACGCACACGCCCAGCAGCAAAATTCCGATCAATGTCACCACCACGCGATACGCGCGCAATTCGCTCGCCTGCGGGTCCAAGAAAAGTTCGCACAGCCCGATTGCAGGGAGTGACAAGACCGCCAGCACAGCCAGAAATCCCGGCACATCGGCCCAGCGTTCCCGCTCGCCGCCCGCCAGCGGTTCCGAGGGCACATTCCTCGCGTTCAAAGCAATCAGGATGAACCAGCAGATCGCCGCATAGTCCGGAACGTCGTAGATGCTCCCGCTGTAATACTGCTCACGCCCCAGCGCCGCGTTCAGCCACTGGTAAGAAAGCAGGTACAGCGCTCCCGCGAAAAAGAGATGCCAGTAAATCTTCCGCCACGCTCCCTTGGCAACGATCGCCATCCCGCCCAGAACCGCCTGCAGCACTCCGAACTCCAGCACAAACAGCACGTAGTAATAGCTATTGAACGAGAGTCGATTCGGCAGGATGAATTCGTTGGGATAAATCAGGAACATATAAATATAGATCCACCACAACAGAAGAATCAGAAAATTCAGGGTGCTGAGATGAAATTTCTGCTCTTGCTGTCGGGAGCCCGGCCGCAACGCCGCCGCTGCCATCATTGGCACCGGTTGCAGAAAAAGCGGTATGTCCGCCCAAAATGGGTCCGGAGGACTTCGGCCGGCAATCACCTCGTAGTAAAACCAAGCGACAAAGTTGCTGGCGACCATCGCTGCGCCCGCCGCCATCAGGATCCAGAACCACCGCGTTCGCCCCTGATTGCTGAACGCCGCCCACAGCATTACGCCCACGGTGATCAGCCACAATCCCGCGCCGCTGCTATCGGAAAACGCCGTCAGCGCAAAGCCACGCGGCGCCGTCAGCGAAACGATCGTATACAAAATCAGGAACCCGGCCACCGCCGCCACTTGCCAATGTTCCAGCCGCTTCATCTTCATCGCCGTTCACTCAAGCCGCATCGTGAGCCGCGAAACGCGTGCGAGGCGGACGAGTGCACTCTTTTTTTCATCAAGAAACTCATTCAACATCCACTTGAGATCAATTTTAGGCCCGCGCAGGTCCCCGCGCTGAGGCTTTCCAAATCGAGGTACCCAGGACGCTACCTCCGCTCTCTCTTTTCCCTCCCCAAGGATAGGAAAACAAAGGGGTAGAGCTCACTGTGGGTCCGGCCGGCCGGGGCTACCCACTACGCCTGTCTTCAGGTACGCTAATCTCATGCTCGACGAAAAAGACTTTCAGCGAAAGGCGGACGCCGCCTTCGAGGATCTCAAGCGCCGCATGCTCACCGCTGGCGATGAGCACGGTTTCGACGTCGAAGGCGAATCCGGAAAGCTCGAGGTTATCTTCGAGGAGCCCGAGGAGGCCAAGTTCGTGATATCGCCCAACACGCCGGTCCGCGAGATATGGATCTCCGCGCTTTCCACCAGTTTCAAGCTCGGCTGGAACGAAGCGCGCAACGCTTTTGTCCACGAAAAATCCGGCGAAGATCTCCACGCGGTCATGAGCCGGGTAATCTCACAGCAGATCGGCACCCAGGTCACGTTATGAGACTCAAAGCAACCATCCATTTGATCAGCTCCCTGGTTCTGTCCGCGGTGCTGCTCGCGCAAGTTCCTTCCGGCCGCGACGTGGTCAAGCCAGAAATCTATGTCTCGCTCGAACCCGTCGCCCGCGGCAGTTCGTTTCAACTTGCCGTGGTCATGAAGATTCGCAGCGGTTTCCACGTCAACGCGCGCGAAAAATCGGAAGACTATCTCATCGCCACGGATCTTAAGGCCACGCTCCCTGCCGGCTTCAGCAACGGAGATGTTTCCTATCCCAAAGGCAAACTCGAAAAGTTCGCCTTCTCCAAGACTCCATTGAACGTCTATCAGGACACGGTAATTCTTCGCATGCCCGTGACGGCGCTCGCCAGCGCTCCCCTCGGCGAACAGCACATCCCCCTCAAGCTCCGCTACCAGGCTTGCAGCAATGAGCTTTGCCTGCCCCCAGTCACGCTTACTCTCGACGCAACGCTAAACGTCGCCTCCACGGCTTCCGCCGCTAAGCCCGCGCACTCGGAAATTTTCGAAAAGCAATAGCCACGATGCCAGACGTCAAAAATAAATTTCGACACGGAAATAAAATGCACGATTTTTTTGAAGGAGCCTTACTCTAGGATTTCGAGAAAACAACCGCGGCATCGCGCAAGCGGCGGACCACGCGCTGCTGGCCAAGAACAACCATCGTGTCAAAGAGCGGTGGCGCGACAGCCTGGCCGACGATCGCCACGCGCGTCGCGTTGATCAGCAATCCAGCTTTCACTCCGCCCGCTTCGGCAACGGCGCGCGAGGCGTGGTCGCAAGCGTCATGATTCCACTCGGGAAGCGCTTCCAGCGCATCCGCGAGTTTCGAGAGAAGTTCCGGCACCTTCGGATCTTTCCAGAATTTTCCCTTGGCCGCCAGGTCGCGCGTAAATTCGTCGCTGAAAAACGCATGCGACCACGAAGAAAAATCCGGCAGCAAACGGATGCGCGGCCGCAGCAAATCGACGGTCTTCGCGAACCACGCGTGGTCTCTGCCGTCCGGGCCAGGAGCGGCTCCCGTCGCCCACTCTGGCTTCCACAAGCCGCTGCGCTTCAATTCGTTTTCGACTTCGGGCAGCAACTCTTCGATGGGAAGTTTTTGCAGGTACTGCGTGTTAAACCATTCGAGTTTCGGCCGGTCGAACACGGCATTGGTGCGGCTCACGCCATCGAGTGAAAACTTTTCCACCAAATCCTTCGTGCGCAAAAATTCTTCGTCTCCGCCGGGAGACCACCCCAGCAGCGCGAGGAAATTGCGGAACGCTTCGGGAAGAAAACCCTCAGTGCGGTACATGTTGACGTCGGTAGCGCCGTGACGTTTCGAAAGGCGGGATTTGTCCGCTCCGAGAATCAGCGGCACATGCGCAAATACCGGAGGTTCCGCACGCAACGCGCGGTACAGCAGCACCTGCTTCGGCGTATTCGAAATGTGATCCGCGCCACGAATCACGTGGGTGATGCGCATGTCGATGTCGTCGACGACCACGCCCAGCTGGTACATGGACTGGCCAAACTCTTCGTCGCCTTTTCCGGAGCGCAACAAAACGAAGTCCTCGATTTCCTCATTCGAAAATTCGCGCTCACCAAATACCGCGTCAACAAACTTTGTTGTTTCTCCAAGAGGAACTTTGAAGCGGACCGCCGGCTTCGCGCCCGGCGTCGACGGTTTGCCATCGCGGCAAGTACAGCGCGAAACGCGCCGTGGACCGCCAGCCTTGGGCTCCTCATGTTGCGCCGGTTCGGCGTGGTCGCCGCCAGCATATTTTTCCGCCGGGCAATAACACAGGAAGGCAGCTCCATTCGCCAGACATTTTTTCGCTGCGGCAAAATACAATTCCGTCCGCTGCGATTGGTAAAACGGTCCCTCGTCCCAATTGACGCCCAGCCACTGCAAGCCATCCAGAATGCCCTGCACCAGCTCGGGCTTGTTGCGCTCGGCGTCGGTGTCCTCGATGCGAAGGATCATCGTGCCGCCCTGGCGCCGCGCGAACAGCCAATTAAATAGCGCGGTCCGCGCTCCTCCCACGTGCAAATAGCCGGTGGGTGAAGGGGCAAATCGCACCCGTACGGGGGATGTCTTTTGATTCGAATCACTCATCGTCAGCGCGTCTTTCCCCTGGAATTCAAACTCTCAGTGTAGCCAAAGCCGCAAAGGGCGTCCAATGCGGGTAGTTTTCTGGCAGTACCTGGCAGTACTTCGATTGCCGGGAATCCGGCAGCCGCGCCCAAATGGGACAAGCCGGTGCGGATGGATCCGCCGATTCGACCGTATTCCCGGGCCGACTTCTGGGATAAACTCGGGAACTGCAAGAATGTGCAATAGGCGGGATTTGAATGACACAACCATTTTCCCGGATTTGAATTCCAAGTGACCAGTTTGGGTGTAGTACGTCTAAAGTTCCAAGGGTAGTCGAGGCGATGGTCGAGACAGCGCAAACCGGCGGAGGGGCCAGGAAACTCGTCCTGCGTGCGTCCGCTTTGCTCCTGCTCGTCGTGAGCGCCTTCCTTTTCCTACATTTCCGGACCGGCCGGGCAGCCGCCAATGTGGAGGAATCCGTCGTCCGAGTAGAAAGAAAAAACTTCACGCAATCGCTGCGGCTCAATGGGAGCACGCAAGCTTCGCGTTCCTTCATAGTTCTGGCCCCCAGGCTGGAAGGCGCTCAAGTCGGTTCGATGGTCATTACTAAGCTGGCGCCCGCCGGGATGCACGTGAGCTCGGGCGACATACTCGTTGAATTCGATCCGCAAGCACAGACCAAAGACTATCTGGATAAAAAGAGCACGTACGAAAACCTGGTCGGACAGGTAGCGCAAAAACAATCCGAGGAAAGCATCGCGCTGGCGAAAGACGATACGGCGATGAAACAGGCCGAGGACGAACTCAAGCGCGCGGAGCTCGAGCTGCAAAGAAATGAAATCGTTTCGCGTATCGATGCGGAGAAGAATCAGGAGGCCCAGGACGAAGCGCAGGCCACGTTCAAGCAGCTGAAGGAAACGTATCAGTTGAAGCGCGCCGCGGCCGCCGCCGCCATTCGCATTCAGGAAATTCAGCGCGACCGGGCGATGGAAGCCATGCGTTTCGCGCAGGGCAACGCCGCCAAGATGGTCGTTCATTCACCGATGCCGGGGGTGGTGGTCTACAACACCATCTGGCTGGGCGGGCGCATGGGAACGGTTCAACAAGGCGACCAGGTGAGGCCCGGCGTGCCCTTCTTGCAAGTTGTGGATCCCTCTCAAATGGAGGTCCGCGTGGCGTTGAATCAGGTGGACCTCTTGAAAGTACGCCCGGGCCAGCAGGCTCAAATGCATCTCGATGCGTATCCGGGCTTGATTCTTCCCGCCACCCTCGAAGAACTCTCGCCGCTGGGGCATCAGGGGCAATTTTCCGAGGTCGTGCGCTCGTTTACCGCACGTTTTTCCGTCCAAGGCACGGACCCGAGGCTCTTGCCCGATCTGTCTGCCGCGCTCGATGTCGATCTCGGCTCGCAAAAGAATGTTCTTGTGGTCCCCTGGCAGAGCATCGGCGTGGAAAACAATCATTCCTTCGTTTGGCTGAAATCGACGGTTGGATTTGGCAAGCGCGCCGTGCAGACGGGCACCCGAAATGATCTCGAGGCGGTTGTGAATTCCGGGCTTTCCGAGGGAGACATCATCCGGCGCGCCGCGATCGAGGGCCAAACAGGGGCGGGCCAGTGATGAGCAAGAAATGGAAGCCCGGGAGGAGGGTCGTGGCGGTTACGGCAGCAGTGGTGCTTGGACTCTTTGTTCTTGGCGCGTTTCGTTTGGCAAGCCCCGCGGCGAAATTCTCGACTGCTGAGGTGAAACGAAAAGAGTTTGTCGAATACCTGGAAGTCAAGGGCGAGGTTAAGGCGCTCCGTTCCGTGATCATCGCCGCACCGTACGGTGCGGGCGACCTGCAAATCATGAATCTTGCGGCCAATGGAGCCAAAGTTAAAAAGGGAGATATCCTGGTCGAATTCGACAATACGACCGTGAAGCAAAAGCTCGCGCAAGATCAATCGGCGCTCAAATCGGCCGAAGCGGAGATTCAGCAGTCACGCGCCGCCGCGCGCTTGAAGGAAGAGCAGGACGTCACTGACGTGATGGCGGCCAAGTTCGCGGCGCAGAAAGCGAAGCTGGACGCCAGCAAACAGGAGATTGTTTCCGTGATTGAAGGCGAAGAAGCCAAGCTCAAGCTCGCGGATGCCGAGCAAAAGGTCAAGGAGAACGAGGCCAAGCTCAATGCGGACCGCTCCGCCGCCAAGGCTGATCTTGCCAGCAAGAAGCAGAAGCAGGATCAAGCAGCATTCCAGGTGCAGCAGGACGAACACAGCCTGGCCTCGCTGGCCCTGCATGCGCCGCTCGATGGGGTTGTGGCGCTGCAAAATCACTGGCAGCCGCAAGGAGGGCCAACTCCTTTCAAGCCGGGAGACCGGGCGTGGCCCGGCGCCGCCATCGCAGAGCTTCCTGACCCCTCCACGCTGAAAATTTCCGCGCGGATTGAAGAAGCGGAAAGAGGCCAATTGAAATTAGGGCAGACAGGCGCGGTGCGGATCGAAGCGGTTCCCGACGGAAGCTTTGAGGGACGCATCGAGATAATTAGCCCCACGGCCAGCCTGGACTTCAACGCCGGATGGCCCGTTCCCAGGAACTTCACCGTGGAAGTGGCTTTGGCAAACAGTGATGCGCGCCTTGCTCCAGGAATGGGAGCGGTCGTCCGCGTGGCGGTAGACCGCGTTGCCGACGGCATTGTTATTCCATCGTCCGCACTTTTCCGGAAGGGCGGACGGACGGTCGCTTACGTGCGGCGCGGCTCGAAATTCGAAGAGACCTCCGTGGAGGTTTTGCGGCGAAGCGGCGATGAAGCATTGATCGCCAAAGGGCTGCAACCGGGCGAACAACTGGCCTTGAAAGATCCAACGCTGAGCGAGTAGGGAATTATTTTGATGAATGCCCGTGCAAAATCCCGAGCCTTTCTTCTAGTCCTCGCGCTAGCAGGTAGCGGCTTCTCGTGCCGCCAAACCACCGTCCTGGCAACGGACTCGGAGATTCCCACGGCGACGGTCAAAGAAGTTGATCTTCAGCTCAAGGTGTTCACCACGGGCGTTTTGCGTACTGCAAACTCAAGAGCGATCATCGCTCCTCCGATCGCCGGCGGCACATTGCAAATCGTGACGCTGGCGCGTTCCGGCGCGCAGGTTCACAAGGGCGACGTGGTGCTTGAATTCGACCCCAGCCAGCAGGAATACAATCTCGGACAGAATCGCAGCGATTTGCTGCAAGCAGAGCAGGAGATCGTCAAAGCCAAAGCGGACGCCGACGTGCAGACCGCGGAGGACCGCACCGCTTTGCTGAAAGCAAAATACGCTGTGCGACGCGCGGAGCTGGAAGTCAGCAAGAATGAACTGGTGAGCCCCATCGACGCGCAGAAAAACCTCCTTGGACTCGATGAAGCGAAGCGCGCCCTGACCCAACTGCAGCGGGACATCCAATCCCACAGCGCTTCGAATCAGGCGGCGCTAGCTATCAGCGAGGAGAAACGCCACAAGGCCCGCCTTTCGATGGAGCAAGCGGAGCAAAACATCAAAAACATGCACATCACTACGCCCATCGACGGTCTGGTGGTCATTCATGGCAACCGGGATTCCACGGGGGGATTTTTCATGGGCGGGATGACGCTGCCGGATTATCATGTCGGGGATCAGGTGAATCCGGGAAGCTCGATCGCGGAAGTCATCGATATGTCGCAGCTGGAAGTTTCGTCAAAAATCGGTGAAACCGACCGCATCAACCTGAAGGCCGGCCAATCCGTGGAATTGAATATCGAGGCGCTGCCCGGTGAAAAGTTTTCCGGCAAAGTGCAAAACGTGGGCGGCGCGACGAGCCACGAATTCTGGGACGACAACTCGCAGCACACTTTCGACGTGACGGTACAGCTCGACCGGACGGATCCGCGCTTGCGCCCGGGTTTCGCGGTACGGCTGAGCATTCTCGGTGACAATCTCTCCCGCGCGGTTTCTATTCCTGGCGGAGCGATCTTCGATCATGACGGCAAGAAAGTCGTGTATTGCAAACGCAATCGCGGTTTTGAAATGCAGGAAGTCAAAGTCCGAGCAGTGAGCGAAGGGCGCGCGATCCTGAGCGGCTTGCCGGCTGGAACGGTCGTCGCTTTGGTGAACCCGGAGAAGAAGGCCGCAGGCGGAGGCAAGAGCGGCGGGAGCTCGAACCCGAGCCTGGGTCCGGGTTCCCTTTGAGGTTCGGCGTATAACAATGAAAGCCAGCTCCATCGCCGAGCCCAGATCTCTGCAACAGTGGCTCCCCGATATTGTCTTCGGATTCGAAAACCTGGCCAGCCACAAGCTGCGTTCTCTTTTGACCATGCTGGGAATGATTTTTGGCGTGGCTGCAGTCGTTGCGATGCTCTCCATCGGAGCGGGCGCCCAGCAGAAAGTTATGGCATTTATCGAACAGCTCGGCGTTCGCAATCTTATCGTGGAAGCCAAGGAATCCCACAACTGGCAGGAGCTGCAGAAAGTCCGAAAGAATTCGCCGGGCCTGACGCTCAGCGACTATCAAATCATTCGGAAGAATGTTTCCGATATCAAGGATGGCACGCCCCGCAAACGGTTTGCTCCGGGAAAGATTCTCCCTAAACCGCAGCAGGACACCCCCACCGTTTATGGCGTGGAGCCAAGTTATCTGGAGATCAGCCATCTGCGCGTCACGGAAGGCCGTTTTTTCGAAGCCGCGGAAAATGAGGCGGCTGCGCCGGTGTGCGTTCTCGGGGCTGCGGCGAAAGAAAGTTTGTTTGGTGCGGCGGCCGCGATCGGCGAATACATCAAACTGAACGAGCAATGGTGCCACGTGATCGGCATCGTCGCCCCGCAGATGGCCCCGCAGACGGAAGTTTCCGGTGTGCGCACCGAGGACATGAACAATCTCGTCTACGCGCCTTTAAAGGCCGTCATGTACCGCCTCGAAGACTCGGAAAGCGAATTGAAGGACGAGATCGACGGCCTCTACCTGCATCTGGACTCGCCGGAGACAAGCACCACCGATGCCGAAGTGGTTCGCGGCATCCTGAACGCTTCGCATCACAGCGCGGGGGACTTCAACGTTATCGTCCCGGCCGAGCTGCTCGCGCAGCAAAAACGCACGGAACAACTGTTCAATACCGTCATGGTGGCCATCGCTTCCATTTCGTTGCTGGTCGGCGGGATCGGCATCATGAATATCATGCTGGCTGCCATCCTCGAGCGCACTCGCGAAATTGGCGTGCGCCGCGCCGTCGGCGCCAGACGTTGGGATATCGTGCGCCAATTTGTGATCGAAGCCGTGCTCATCTCCTTCGCCGGGGGTCTGCTGGGCGTCCTTCTGGGCTTCGCCATGTCTCAACTCATCGCCTGGCTCGCTGGGTGGTCGACCATCGTCACAATCAGCTCGATTCTTTTGGCGTTCGTGGTTTCCATTTCCGTAGGGCTGATATTCGGCATCTATCCGGCGGTCAAAGCGGCGCGGCTCGATCCCGTTGAAGCGATCCGCTACGAATAGAGGCGACCTTTCGCGAAAAATTCCCTTGGGGGTGAGTGATGCGAGCACTGCGCATTTTATTTGTTCTAACCGTTTCGTTGCTGGCGCTCAAGTTTTCGACGCGGGCGCAAGATTCTTCGCGAATGGAGCGGTTGCTTGGCGTCAGCGGCCACCAGAAGCCCCCCGCGCCGCTCCCTGCACCGCAAGGCTTACAGGATCACGTTGCGAATGGGAAGTTGGTGCTCTCCCTGAATGACTGCATCCGCCTGGCGCTTTCGAATAACACGGACATCCGGCTCGACCATTCCCAGATCGAGTTCGCGCAAAACAATCTGCATCGCAGCTATGGGCCGTTCGATCCCCTGGTCACCTCCAGCTTTTCCGACAACAGAACCAAATCACCAGCCATCACGCAAGTTCAGGGAGCGGCCATTCTCGACACGCTAAGCCAGACCACGACTTTTGGCTACGCGCAAGCTTTTCAGACAGGCACGAATTTTCAAACGTCCTTCAATGCCAGCAAATTATCCACCAACGACTCCCTGAGCCTGGTGAATCCCTCCATCGCCACGGATCTGCAATTCACGGTTACGCAGCCGCTGCTCCGAAACTTCGGCTTGTTTCCCAACCGGGCTCCCATCCTGATCGCGCAGCGAAATTTGAAGCAGGCCCGGTCGGTGTTTCAAGGCGAGGTGAATAACATCATTCTTCAAACCGTCGGCAATTACTGGAACGTCGTCCTAGCCCGCGAATCCCTGACTGTGCAACGCAAGTCCCTGGAGGAAGCTCAGAAGAGCTACGACCACGATAAAAAAGCTCTCGGCCTCGGCGCGCTTCCGCCTCTCGATATCTACCGCTCGGAGTCGCAAGTCGCCTCCCGCCGCGTGGGCGTCATCCAGGCGGAATATGCACTGAAACAAGCCGAGGATCAGTTCCGCCAGGTCATCGGCGCAGACCTTGATCCCGCCATGCGCGTTCTCGATCTCGAGCTTACGGATCAGCCCGAACCACTCGGCGCGCTGCCGACCACGGACATCGCCACCACGCTTGCGCGCGCGCTCGCCAACCGTCCCGAACTGGAAGCCACGCGCCAGCAGTTGGCCGGCGATGAACTGAGCATTCGTCTCGCGCACAACAGCCTGAAGCCGGACCTCGAACTCTCCGGCTTTTATTCGGGCAATGGCCTCGCCGGCAATCAGTTCAATACGGCTGTTCCTCCGGTGCTGGTTAGCCGGACTGGCCTCGGCGATGGCCTCAGCCAGTCTTTTCATTTTACCTATCCGGCCTACGGCGCGAGTCTTTTGCTGACTCTTCCCATCAAAAATCACAGTGCGGAAGCAAACCTCGCGGACGCCTCGGTGAGTCGCCGCCGCGATCAATATCAGCAACGGCGCACTACGCAGAACATTACTCTCGAGGTCACCAACGCCGTCCATGCGCTGGAACAGACCAAGCTTTCCATGGAAGCCTCGAAAGTCGCACTAGACCTGGCGCAGCAGTCTCTCCATGCTGATGAACGCAAGTACGAATTGGGAGCGGAAACGGTTTTCTTTGTTCTCGACGCGCAGACACAACTGGCCCAAGCGGAGCTGAATCTCATCCAGGCGCAGGTGAATTTCCAGATTGCCGTCGCCCAGTTGGACCACTCCACAGGAGATCTGATGGAGCACCATCACGTCGAGATTTTGGAGTCACCCAAGTAATTGCCTCGGGCGGTTCGAGAAACGCTAGTCTTGCCTGCGGGTTCGAGCGGGGGCTTGCCACGAACAATCACCTATTTGCGTCAAGGGCATGTGGATTCGCATCTTCGTGACCGAAACGACCCGTGGCTCTATCCCTCTTTGTATTGAATCAGTTACCTTCAGGCTGCTGTCTCTTTGGCTACCAGTACCCCGGTACGCTTGCTTCCCGAAAATTCCATAATCCATAATCACAAGTACTTTGTTTTGTGTACGGACGCGACCTTTCGGCGTCGCCGCACGATTGTCCCCTCGTGCGAGTGGCGGGCCTGCGCGTGCACAAACGAGCGCGAGGGATTTTTCTGCCTTCGTGACTTGCAGAAGGTCGTCCGCGATGCCGGCGGAGAATCGAATGTTTTCCTGATGCATCAGAGTTTTATCTCGATGGCGCTGCTGATCGCCACCACTTTGGTGGCGGGATTCTTCGCGTATATTCACAGCATCAAGCGCCAGTCGTATCTGCTGGTCTGGACCGCGGCGTGGGCCGTTTACGGGCTGCACTACGTGGGTCCGACGCTGGCTCCAAACATGGCGGCGAGCCCGCTGCAGAGTGCTTTGAATCATTGGCTGTTCGGGCTTTCCGGAGTGCTCTTTTTTCTGGGGGCACAACTTTACTCCCAGCGCAAACCATGGAAAATTCCCGGCTTGATCGCCAGCATTGTCTTCGGACTCTGGGCCGCCGCCAATGTCACCAACGCGATTTCTGTCTCTGCAATCGTCCCCGCTTCCTTGCTGTACATCGGCGTGGCGGTAGTGTTCTGGCAGGAAAGCCGGCGACAGGAAACGCTGGCCGACCGGCTGCTGGGCGTTTCCTTCGCTTGCTGGGGAATCCTCTCGCTCGCGCTCCATATTCTGAATGCGACACCGGAACTTCAGGGCGCGGGAATGAGCGTGGTTGCCGCGGCGCCGTGCGCCTTCGTCGCCATGCTCATGGTCATGGCGCTCTACGAAGAGGAAAAACGCCGCATCGAACGCAACATGCTGGCGCTTTCGAATCTCAATCTGGCGACCTCCAGCTTTGTGGGCGGAGAAATTCAGCGCATGCTCTCGCAAGCGCTGGACCGCGTGCTGGGCGTCGTTCGGCTGCCTGCTGGAGCGCTTTTCCTCCACCATGGCGATCCCCAGGGCCCGACTTCTGTCGTGGCCGTGGGGCTCAGCGATGAATTCTGCCGCGCCGCTCAGAACGAAGGTCTCGACGACTATCTCGTCAGCCTCGTCGCGCGGCTTGGCGGGCTGCTGGGTTTTCGCGACCTTCGCGACGACTCTCTCTCCGCGCTGGAAAAAGAAAAGTCCATCCGGCGCTTCCGCGAGCTGGCGCTCGAGCAAGGGCTGCGCAGCGTCGTGGCCATCAGCCTTCAAGCCAAGGAGCAAGCCTTCGGCGTTCTGCTGCTTGGAACACCAGATAGCCGGCGCTTCACTCCCGCGGAATTGCGGCTGCTCCTCGCGCTCGGACATCAGATCGGCATGGCCGTGGAAAACAGCTACCTGATCCAGCAGACTTCGCGGCGCTCCGAAGAGCTTCACGTTTTGAACGAAATCGGCCGCGCGCTTAGCTCCACTCTGAACAAGGAAGATTTGACGAGGAAAGTCTGGGAAGAGCTGCGCCGCCTCTTCGACGTGGAAAACTTCTACATCGCGGAACTGGATCCGCTGCGCGACGAAATTCAATTCGATCTTGAGATCGTGGACGGCGCGCGGCTGCCCAAACGCGCGCGCCCCGCGGGCAATCACATCACCGAGTACATCATTCGCACGCGGCAACCGGTGCTCATCCGCGACAATTACGTCCGGGAGATGAAGAAACTCGGCGTCGAACCACTGCGAGTGAAAGGCTGCTTCTGCGGTGTCCCGCTGGTGGCCTACGACCACGCCATTGGCGCGATGGCGGTCTACTCCGACCACGAACGCGTTTTCGACGAAGGCCATCTCGAGCTTCTGCGCGTGCTTGCGAGCGAAGCGAGTATCGCGATTGAAAATGCGCGGCTTTTCAGCGAAGAGCGCACCAAGGCGCGGCACCTCTCGCTGCTCAACACCATTTCCCGGAATGCCATCGCCACGCTCAATCCCGACGAAATGCTCGCCAAGATCACCGAGCAACTCGAAGCCGGCTTGACCTACGATCACATCGGCATCGGCGTGCTCGACTACGCGACGCGCGAAGTGGTGATCCAGGCTGAAGCAGGAAAACGCCGCGGGACGCTGGGGCAGCGCATTTCTCTCGGTTCGGGCTTGATCGGCCATGTCGCCCGCAATGGACACATGGCCGTATACCGCGCCGCCTCCCCGGC
The DNA here is from genome assembly GCA_036522305.1 of Candidatus Acidiferrum sp. Lineage (GTDB taxonomy): Bacteria > Acidobacteriota > Terriglobia > Acidiferrales > UBA7541 > Acidiferrum. The sequence goes on from DATDGB010000045.1 coordinate 91,756, forward strand.
CGATGCTGCGCTAAAGCCGCTTTTGGCGGATTCCGTCGCAGCCATCGCCTTGCCGGTTTTTTACGCTGAGCAGCTTCACGGCATCCTCTACATCGAGTCGTCCGTAGTGGTGGACTTCTCCGAAGAGGAAGTTCTTCTCCTCCGTACCCTAGCCGACCTGATCGCCGGCGCGCTGCACAATGCGCTTTCTTTCCAAAAAGCCCAGGAACAGGCCATCACCGACGGCCTCACCGGCGTCAAGACCCATCGCTTTTTCATGGAAGCCCTGTCCGCGGAATGGAAGCGTTCCACTCGTGCCGGACGCGCCTTTGCGCTCGTGCTCATGGACCTCGACCGCTTCAAGTTCGTCAACGACTTCTACGGACACCTGGAAGGCGACCTTGTTCTCCAGCGCGTGGGGCAGATCCTGGAAACCAATTGCCGGCGCTCCGACGTTGTGGCCCGCTACGGCGGCGACGAATTTGTCATCCTGATGCCGGAAACGAATATGGAGCATGCGCGCCAACTGGCCAGCAAGCTTCGCGGCTGGGTATCTTCTGATCCGCTGCTCCGCGAGAAAAACATCAGCGCCAGCTTCGGCATTGCCTGCTATCCGCTCCATGGCTCGTCGCCGCAAGAACTGATTCAGGTGGCCGATGCTTCGATGTATCTTTCGAAGCATCAAGGCGGCAACGCCGTTTCCACCGCCGATCACTTCGATCCCAACGAAGCGAAAAAATGGAAGCGCGACGTCCTCGAAGCCTATCTGGGCGTGACGCTCAAGCGCCTCTTTTCCACCGGGCCCGAGGCCTTTGAGGAAATCTACCAGCGTCTCCGGCAATTCACCGAATCCCTGGCAGCTACCGAGCCGACGAATGGCCAGCCTCCGGCCACAGCCGCGCGCGGCCCCCAGTCTCTGCCGCAAGCGGTTTTGGACACGGTCACGTCGCTGGCTTTTGCCATCGACGCCAAGGATCACTACACGCAAGGCCACTCGCAGAAAGTCTCCGCCTATGCCGCGCTCATCGCCGAGGCCATGGGAATGAAAGACGCCGAAGTCGAGGAGATTTGCCTGGGCGCTGTGCTTCACGACATTGGCAAGGTCGGCATCCCGGAAAGCATCCTGAACAAAAACGGCCCGCTCAATCCCGAAGAGTGGGAAACCATGAAGTCACATGTGAAGTTTGGCGCAAAGATCCTCGACCCGCTCACACCGCTCGCGCGCATTCGGGAAATGGTTTTGCATCACCACGAATTCTTCGACGGCTCTGGCTATCCCGAGGCATTGATCGGGGAGAAAATTCCGCTGGGCGCTCGCATCATTGCGGTCGCCGACGCCTACGATACGATTACCAGCGACCGCACTTACAAAAAAGCTCGGAACGCCACAGACGCGCTTGCGGAACTCGAGCGCTGCGCGAATGCACAGTTCGACGGAGCCATCGTCGAAATTTTTGTCCGCACCATGCGCGCCCTGCCAAACCCCATCATCGAAGTCGCCGCCACCACCGGCCCGGTCCGCGGAAGCTGATTCGCCGCCGTTCGCGTTTCCTTGATCGGACTTGCTGCCGTCTCCCGTGTCTCCGCGTCGAAAAAGGCCGAAGTCGGCGGCCAATCTCGCGAAATGGAGTTTTCGCGTTTCGCGTATCTTATTGTGTTTCAAGACTTTACCATTTATAATAATTTAACTATTGACAAGAGGGGGGCAGTCGTGGTAGAGTTAGTGCAGTAGAAAAGTGTGCCCCAACCGTTTGGTTGGGGGGTTTTGTTTTTGGACGACCCGGCCGGGTTTGTTGCTTTCTCCGTGGCCCTCTGCGCTCCGGCCCCTGTGCTCTCTGCGTTAAATCTCTGTCTTTCCTGTTAGATATCTGCTGTCGGCTGCTCGCCCTGAACGTATGCGAAGGGTCAACTTCTCTTATTCCTCCTAAGGACACCAAACCATGAAACACGAAAAAATCGGTGCTGTGGAAGTGTGGAAGAATTAGACGCGCTGGCGCCGAGGCTAGGGCTATCGGTGATCGATCGCACGGTGTATTTGCATTTGTTGCGGCTGACACACGTGGAAGGGAGGCGGCGGCGGCGATTTTCGATTCTCGGGATCGCGCCCCATCTCGGGCTCTCCGGCGGACCGGTGCGTGAGGCGGTGCGCCGGCTGATGGATAAAGGAGCGCTGCGATTGATCGAACGCAGCAACATCGGCCACCTGGTGGAGGTGCGTTTGCCGGGAGAGGTCCGTGTGCCGCGCGGGCGCCGAAGGGGAGCTGGCGGCACGTTCGCGTCGCTCAGTTCAAGCGGGGCCAACCTCGACGAGGTGGATTTCTTGCGAACCGGCGCCCTGCGTCAGGCCATCCATGCGCGCGAGGGCGGTGTCTGCTTTGATTGCCTGCGCCGTACGCGGCGGTTTGAGGGAAAGGCAAGACGGGAGCCGGCTGGAAGCCGACGCTACAAAATGACGACGTAAAGCTTGCTAGCCAACAGGCAGGTCGCCAGTACAAGGAGCTTGTAAGCCAAGAAAGTCAGCGCGCCTCCAAATCCACATCCTTGATCGGCAAATCCCAGTGCGCATCCAGAATTTCAAAACGCCGCTGTTCCTCTTTCTTGTAGGTTTCCTGGTCGGGATAGAGCTGTTTGATCACCGCGGAGCTGTCAAAATTGTCGTTGGCGATCGCGGCGTTTTTGAAAACGATGGTAACCCGGTAGTCCCAGCGGCCATCTTCCGTGGTGTGATAGCGCGGAACGGTCATGCTCACCTTGAGCATCCGGCCCAGTTCGATCTCCTTTTTCAGAACCGGGTAGTGGTTCCTCTTGAATAGCGCCAGGAATTCTTCCGCATGGCCCCATTTCGCTTTGTAGTAGTACTCAATCGCGTATGGCTGCTCTTTGCTCTCCGCGGCCATGGCGCTCTGCTTCGCCCCGGCCCCTAGTGTCGTTGACCAAAGCGGCGCCGCCAGCACCAGCCCGGTGATCGCAACTAGGCGCTTGGCCTTTGAGATTTGAATTTGCATTTGTGCTCTCCTCCACGAACGGTATCGAGACTACATGCCGGGCCCCGCAATTCAAACCAAAAAACGATTCGAAAGCCAATCGCGATTTCCGCACCTCGTTTCCGCTTCCTCTCCTGTTATCCTGTCTTCGGGAGGCTGCATGCAAACTGGAACCGTCAAGTGGGTTGGCGAACAGCAGTTCGTGGCCACCAGCCCGTCAGGACATGCCATCACCGTCGATTCCGACCGTGCGTCGAACCACGCGCCTGGCCCCATGGAACTGTTGTTGCTGGCGCTCGGCGCCTGCACCGCCACCGACATCGTCATCATCCTGGAAAAGAAACGGCAGAAGCTGAAAGCCCTGGAAGTGATCTGTTCAGGGGAGCGCGCTGCGAAGCCGCCAACTGTCTGGACCAAACTGGAACTGCTCTACCGTCTTCGCGGTCCGCTGGACGACACGGCGGTGAAGCACGCCATCCAGCTCAGCGAAGACAAGTATTGTTCCGTGGCCGCCATGCTCAGGAAAACAGCCACGCTTTCATGGCGCTACGAAATTCTTCCCCCGGCTTCCTGACGCCGGGCGGACGCTTCCATGGCTCCACAGCACGCTCGCACTCAACAAAACTATACCTATACCACTTTGCACTTGCGCGAAGCGACAGTAGAAGCTATATAAAGACACCTTAGATGGGCCCTCTCGTCCGGAATTTTATCCTTGGGATTTTGCTCGTGTTCGTCGCGACGACGCGTGTTTGCGCTCAGGTTATGGCGGCGCCGCCTCCGGATGCGGCTAAAATTCCGCTGTCGAAGATTCCCCGCGTTCATCGCGCTCCCAAGCTGGAAGATTTCCTGGAGAATCATCCGCGCGAAGCCGAACTAACGGTCACCGATTTCCGCCAGAACACGCCCGGCGACGGTACCCCCGCGACGGAGTCCACGACCGCTTATCTCTCCTACGACGACAAGAATCTGTACGCCGTCTTTGTTTGCCATGATGAACCCGGCGCGGTTCGCGCGCATCTTTCGAAACGCGAAGCCTCCGAGCAGGACGACGGCGTGGGTGTGCTCCTGGACACCTATCGCGACTTTCACCGCGCGTACTTTTTTTTCTCGAATCCCCTTGGGGTGCAGACCGACGCGATTTACACCGAAGGCCAGGGATACGACTTCAGCTTCGACACGCTGTGGGGTAACGCCGGCCGCGTCACCAGCGACGGCTATATCGTTTTCTTTTCCATCCCCTTCAAGAGCCTGCGATTTTCTCACGCGCCGGAGCAAACCTGGGGAGTGGCGCTTTATCGCGTAATTCTTCGCAAGAGCGAATACGATTATTGGCCCTATGTGACTCAGCGCGTCCAGGGATTGACCCAACAATTCGCTCCCGTCAATGGCCTGGAAAATGTCTCGCCGGGACGCAACATCCAGTTCATTCCCTACGGATTGCTCGCCAGCGATCATTTCCTGAATCAGCCGAATCCGCCGAACGCTGCGACGCCTCCCGCCTTCGTCAATCAGTTCGAACACCGCGCCGGACTCGACGCGAAATTTGTGGCCAAGGATTCCCTGACCTTTGATGTCACCCTAAATCCGGATTTCAGCCAGGTGGAATCGGACGACCCGCAAGTCACCGTCAACCAGCGCTTCGCCGTCTTTTTCCCGGAGAAACGCCCGTTCTTTATCGAGAACGCCGGATTTTTCATGACGCCGATCGATCTCTTTTTCTCGCGGCAAATTGCCAACCCGCAATTCGGCAGCCGCATGACCGGAAAGCTCGGCAAGTGGACTATGGGCGTCTTGGCCATTGACGATCGCCAACCGGGAATGGGTTACAGCAGCGGTGCCTACAACACTCGCGCGGCCGACGCCGTGCTGCGCGTCACGCGCGAATTCGGCACGCAGTCCTACATCGGCGGCTTTTTTTCGAGCCGCGACTTTGCGGACACCAGCAATCGCGTGGCTTCTGTCGACGCCCGCTTGAAAGTTGCCAAAAACTGGGTCGTCGATGTGCAGGCCGTGCATAGCTGGACGCGCCAGGATCTCAATGCCGGACAGAATTGCCTCTCTTTTGCCTCGAGCAATTCCGCCATCGCTTCACAGCAGGGCAATGCTTTTTGGGCTGACGCTTCCTACAGCGGCCGGCACTTTAGTTTCTCCACCAACTACAACGATTTCTCTCCGAATTTCTGTACGGAGCTCGGTTTTGTCAATCGCATTGACATCCGCCAGAACAATGCCCTCGGCGGCTATTTCTGGAGGCCGGACAAGAGCAAGGTAGTCGATTTCGGCCCCATCTTGAGCGAAACGGTGGACTGGAACCATGCCGGCGTTCTGCAGGACTGGCAGGCAGCCGTGGGATTCCAGGTGGACTTGACCAAACAAACGACCATCAGCATCAATCGCGGAGAGGCGTACGAACTCTTCGACAATATCGGATTCCGGAAGCACAGCACCTCCGTGCTCGCCACAACTCAGCCATACAACTGGATCACGTTCTCTGCGAGGTATACACAAGGCATCGGAGAGAATTATTTCCCGGCTCCCGGCCTTTTGCCCTTCCTGGCAAATTCCCGGCGCGTGAATTTCGGCCTGACGCTTCGGCCTTCCTCGCGCTTCCGCTTCGATGAGACGCTGATTTACTACCGGCTCGGAACGCGCGATGGATGGACTACGCCTCCTTTCTCGCCCGGCCAGAGCGTCTTCAACAACTACCTGAATCGCGCCAAGCTGAACTACCAGTTCACGAAAGAACTATCCTTGCGGTTGATTTTGGATTACAACGCCACCCTTGCCAACACCAGCCTGGTGGACCAGCAGACCATCCTTGGCAGCTACGACGGCGGTCCCATCGCGGCAACCAAGCAATTTACGACCGACTTGCTTTTGACCTACTTGCTCCACCCCGGAACGGCCGTCTACGTTGGTTACAACAATGGCTACGCCGATCTGCTGCTGCACTCCGGGGCGCCGCCTTTCGTCACGACAATGGGTGCCCCAAACAATTCGATCAGCCGCCTGTTCTTCGTCAAAGTGAGCTACTTGCTCCGCTATTGAGAACAACCAGGCGACATCTTGTATCGCTACGCCGCTATCGCATAAAATTCAGGTTCTTTTGCCAGGGCAGTAATTCGCAAGGAGAGTCATGTCCCACCGCATCGCGGCAAAAATTACGGGTGTAGCCGGCTACGTCCCTCCCAAGGTGATGACCAACGCGGACCTCGAGAAAATCGTTGCCACCAATGACGAATGGATCCGCACGCGCACCGGCATCCGCGAACGCCACGTCGTCGAAGAAGGCACGGCCACCTCACACATGGCCACGGAAGCTGCAAAGGCTTTGCTGGCGCAAACCAAAACGGATCCGGAAGAGATCGAACTCATTGTCCTGGCCAGCGTTACTCCGGACATGTTTTTCCCCGCCACCGCCTGCCTCGTGCAGGAGCGCATTGGTGCGAAGAAGGCTTGGGGGTTTGACCTCTCCGCGGCGTGCTCTGGCTTCGCCTACGCGCTGACCGTGGGCGCGCAATTCGTGGGCGCCGGCACGCACAAGAAGGTGCTGGTCATCGGCAGCGACACGATGACTTCCGTCCTGGACTATACGGATCGTGCCACCTGTGTGCTCTTTGGCGATGGCGCAGGCGCCGTGCTTCTCGAATCGGCTAATTCGAATGAAGGGATCATCGATTTTGAACACGATGTGGATGGCTCAGGCGGAGCATTTCTGTATATGCCCGGCGGCGGTTCGCTCCATCCCTCAAGCCAGGAGACCATCGAAAAGCGCATGCACTACGTCCATCAGGAAGGCTCGCAGGTGTTCAAATACGCGGTGCGCAGAATGGCGGAGATGGCGGCGCATCTACTGGAAAAAAATGGATTCACGAAAGACGATCTGAAACTGCTGGTGCCCCACCAGGCCAATCTGCGGATTATTCGCGCGACTCAGGAGCGCCTGGGAGTCGACGATTCGAAAGTGATGGTGAATATCGACCGCTACGGCAATACCACTGCTGGGACCATTCCCCTGGGGCTGCGCGATGCCGTCGATCAGGGCCGCCTGCATAAGGGCGACCTCGTCCTGATCGTAACCGTGGGTGCGGGATATACGACCGGCGCAATGCTGCTGCGCTGGGCGTACTGACGGTTATTTGGGCGTCTCAAGCGTTCGAATTAGCAGGACCGCAAGGAAGCCGCGAGATCGAGATTGGCCTGCAGGCGCCGGTCGACCAGAACCGCGGCGTAACGCGCGCAAATGGCTCGCTCGCGCTCGCTCCACGCGGCAAACGTAGGAATTCTCTTTCCGAGGATAGCGTCAAGACCTTCGATGAACCGGTAATACACACGCACCAAACCCAACCCGCTTCGATTTGGATTCAGATCGGGGGTCAAATCGTGCAGGCCAGCCAGGGTCTGGAAATGCTGGGGGGTCAGGCGCCCATTTTCCACATGGGCGGCCACCAGCACCCGGTCAGAGACCGGCTGGGATGCGACTCCCGCCAGAACCGCCCTCCAATAATAAAGGGCGAACTGTGACAGAGCCACAATGGAGATCGCGAGTAGCATTGCGCTAAACATCCCTCAGCCTCTAAAGGGATTCTGGCAGCGGGGAAAATATATTCCTATAGTTCAGAAGTACCAGTGAAGTGGAACTTTTGTGTAAGTCACTGCAATAATTAGGCTTAGACGGAGGTATGGAGGGGGAGAGGAGGGGGAGAGAAGGCTTGCCTGCAGGGCGCCCCTCGCCTATCCTCGCTGCCTACAAGTGTTTACGAAGGAGAGCTGGTATGAGAACCAAACTTCGCTGGGGATCGGTAGCTATTGCGCTGGCATTGGGGATGTTCCTCCTTGTGCAGAGGCCGTTGTTCGCCAAACCTGGTGATGAGCGTACAGCCGACCGGGAGGCGATTCATGCCGTTCTCAGCGCGCAGCAGGCCGCTTGGAACAGGGGCGACGTGGACGCCTTTCTAGTGGGATATTGGCATTCGCCGGAGCTGACGTTTTCCGGAAGTAGCGGGGTGGTGCGCGGGTGGGATGGCGTGATGGCGCGTTATAAGAAGAGCTATCCGGACAGGGCGGCGATGGGGCAACTCGATTTTTCGGAATTGGAGTTTCGGTTCCTGGGGCCGGATGCGGCGCTCGTCCTGGGCCACTGGTATTTAAAGCGCGAGAAAGATGAACTCGGCGGCGTATTTACGCTGGTCTGGCAGCGTTTCCCGGATGGATGGAAAATCGTTCACGACCACACCAGCGCGGTAGCTCCTGCGAAGCAAAATCCGTAGTTGAACTGGTCATATTGTGGGAGAAGGATTTTTCAAACGGCGGCTTATTCGGCCGATTCTGGATTTGTTACGGCAGGGAGTGACGCCTGAAAAAATCGCGCTGAGTGTGGCACTCGGCGCGACCTTGGGCGTGATTCCTGTACTGGGTTGGTCTACGACGCTCTGCGCGATTGCCGCGATTGTCCTGCGATTAAATCTGCCTGCCATTCAAATCGTGAATTATTTTGTCTATCCGGCGCAGATTGCGCTGCTCGTGCCTTTTTTTCGTTGGGGTGAGAAGCTTTTTCGCGCACCGCATTTTTCGATCTCCGTGCCGCAGATTTACGCGCTGTTTCACGCGGGCGCGTGGATCGTCGTCAAATTGTTGTGGACCACGATTTGGCACGCTATCGTCGTCTGGGGAATGATGGCGCCGGTGTTCGTTGGATTGGTTTATGCGATTTTGTTGCCGCTGCTGCGCCGCGCGCTTCGGCATGAACTGGATCCGGAGGGCGGAGTCGACTGAACGCAAGAGAAAAACCTCAGGCCTGAAGGCCTGAGCTACAGGATTTCGAGGATTTCTTCGTAGCGCTTGAAGGGCGGAATCAAGTACGCGCCGGCAAGTTCGGTGCGGGCCCAGGCGAGCATGTCGCGGGCGACTTCGAAGCCGCGGTCGCGCGCGGCGGCGCCAGCGGTTTCCATCGATTTCAGCAGAAGCTGGGGGATCACGATGCCGGGCACTTCGTTGTTCAAGCGCAGCGCCTGCTTGTAACTGTTCAGCGGCCAAACTCCAATCATGATGGGGATCGCGGGCTTGCTGCCGAGTCTTTTCAGGAAGGCGCGCCAGTGTTCGGGATCGAAGAGCGGCTGGGTCATGGCGAAATGCGCGCCGGCTTCGACTTTGGCGTGGAAGCGCTCGATTTCGTTGTCGAGATCGTCGGCGACGGGGTTGAGGGCCACGCCGATGGTAAAATTCGTCGCGCCTCCGAGAGTTTTCCCTGCCCAGTCGGTGCCCTGATTCAAGCGATGCAGAACTTTGACCAGGCCGACGGAATCAACTTCGTAGACGCCGCTGGTTTCCGGGTAATCGCCGACGGACGGTGGATCTCCGGTGATGGCGAGAATGTTGCGAACTCCGCCGACGGTCCAAGCGCCGAGAAGTGCTGCTTGCAGACCGATAATGTTTTGATCGCGCGTGGTGAGATGCGGAACGGTTTCGACGCCGCGGGCCTCCAGCGCTCCGGCCACGATCAGCGCGTCCATGCCGACACGCGCCATCGCTCCGCTATTGATGTCAATGGCATCGACTTTTTTCGACGCCATCACCTTGTCGACCTGCTCGTAAATGCGGTCGAGCGAGAGGCCTTTTGGCGGATCGATTTCCACGCAGACCGTAAATTTCTTGGCTTGAAGGTTTTTCCAGAATTTACTTTCCGGGTTGCGCTCCGCAACCGCGACGGGTTTTGAAACCGCTTCGGCCGATGGGGCAGAGGGATGTGCTTTCGCAGGGCGTAGTGACTTTACCGCTTCGGCCATTGCTCGAATGTGAGCCGGCGTGGTGCCGCAGCAGCCGCCGAGAAGCCGCACGCCGAGCGCGGCAGCTTCGCGAGCGAAAAGGGCAAAATATTCGGGAGAGGATTTCGGGTAAACAATGCGGTCGCCTTCGCGCTTGGGAAAACCGGCGTTGGGCATGCCGCTGACGCGAATGTTGTCGACAGCGGCAAGCTCCGCGAGAATTGGCAAGAGCGCTTGCGGGCCAAGAGTGCAATTCGCGCCGATCACCTGTACGTTTTTGCCTTTCAATTGCGAGGCGGCATTGGTGGGGCGGACGTCGCCGTAGGTGGTGCCTTCTTCCGAGTAGGTGAGCTGCGCCACGATAGGCAATCCGGAAAACGAGCGGATCGCATCAATCGCCAGGAGCAATTCTTCGATATACGAAAACGTCTCGAGAATGTAAAAGTCCACGCCACGCTCTTCTAGCGCGAGGGCCTGCTCGTGAAAAACGTCCTGGATTTCTTCCGGAGCCGGATGCCGCGACTGCACGCCGAGTCCGAGCGGACCGATGGAGCCGGCAATCAAGACTTCGCGGGAAGCTGATTCGCGCGCTTCCCGGGCGATTTTCACGCCGCGGCTGTTGAGTCGCTGCACTTCTTCGGCGAGCCCGAGCGGTGCAAGCTTGAAGCGATTCGCGCCAAACGTATTCGTTTCGATGATCTGCGCGCCCGCTTCGATATAGGCCTGATGCACACGAAAAACTGCCTCCGGCTCGGTCGAGTTCAGCTCATCGAAGCATCGCTGTGTGCCCACAGTCTCGTGCAGCATCGATCCCATCGCGCCATCGGCGATGAGTATTGAATCTTTCAGCCGTTCATTGAAATCTTGGATTTTCATTCAGCACTCAGATTCATCATTAAGTTCAGCAAAATACAAGCTGTCCCGGCGCATGGGTGGCTAGCGCGTAGCCGGGCCAGTCCAACAAACTCGAAACCATGGCGCCAAGTAAGGAATAGAGCCACAAGCTGGATTTGGGAAGAGGAGCCTTTTTTGTAAACAGATAAAGCAACAATGCCCAAATGAAGATGCGGGCCACAAACAAGACCGCATACGTAACTGTGTCTTGAAAAGGCGAATAGCCGGAACGAAAAATAACCGCCGAACTCAGAAATAGTCCAACAAGCGTTGCGGGTGGCCCCAGAACAAACCCTAGACCGGTACGCACCGCAGCGATTATGGTCGCGCTGGCAACGATCGTCGGCTCGAATTTCTTCAGGGCCGAGGCCGCCAAAGAATATCCGACGAATTTGATCCCTGCAAATGCGACTAGACCCAGAGGTCCTGGAATAGTGAAGGGCACTTCTGCTCCTTAGCGTTTTTGTTCCATGAGGCTGGCGACGGTGCTCATCAGATCGTACTTGGTGAGAATCTCGAAACGCGAGTCGCCCATTTCAACAAACACCGCGGGATTCTCGTGGCTGAGGATCTGCGTGATGCGCTCGACGGGCGCATTCTTTGGCACTTGCGGCAAAGGCTTGCTCATCATTTCGCGAACGACGAGCTTGCGGAGATCCTTGCCTTGCAGCGCCAGATTCAGGATTTGGTCCTCGTAGATGGTGCCGATGGGTATGTTTTCCTCGAAGACGGGAATCTGCGAAATGTCCTGCTCCTGCATGGTTTTCAAGGCATGAAACACGGTCTGGTGCGGGCGCGCAATGACGAGTTCACGAACCTTGCCGCTGGCGTGCTTGGCGTTGACGACTTGCATCGCGGTGATGGCGGTAGCCGCGTCCACATAGCCGCGTTCGTGCATCCACAAGTCGTTATAAACCTTGCTGAGGTAGCGCGTTCCGGTATCCGGCAGCAACGCGACGACAAAATCATGCGGCCCAAGATCCTTGGCGAGGCGCAACGTCCCTGAAATACAACCGCCGCCGGACCCGCCGGTGAAGAGCCCTTCCATTTTCGCCAAGCGCCGCGCCATCACGAAACATTCTTCGTCATTCACTTGATAGATGTCGTCGAGAATTTTCAAATTCATGGTTGTGGGAAAAAAATCCTCTCCGATCCCTTCCACAACGTACGTTTTGGCCTTGATGGTTTGCCCGGTTTTCACGAAATCGTAGTACAGCGAACCGTAGGGATCGACGCCGACAATTTTCACGCTGGGATTTTTTTCTTTCAGGAATTTTCCCACGCCGCTGATGGTGCCGCCAGTGCCTACACCGCAGACGAAGTGCGTGACCTTGCCTTCGCTGTCCTCCCAAATTTCGGGGCCCGTGGTGCGGTAGTGCGCTTCGGGGTTCATGGGATTGTCGTACTGGTTCGGGTAATAAGAATTGGGAATTTCTCTCGCGAGTTTTTTTGCCACCGAATAATAGCTACGTGGATCTTCGGGCTCGACGGCCGTGGGACAAACGATCACTTCGGCGCCGAGAGCTTTCAGCAGATCGACCTTTTCCTTGGACTGCTTATCGGTAGTCGTAAAAACGCATTTGTAACCACGCACCGCCGCAACGAGCGCTAGGCCCATTCCGGTGTTGCCGGAAGTGCCTTCGATGATCGTGCCGCCGGGTTTCAGCAATCCCTTTTTCTCGGCTTCGTCGATCATGCTGATGCCGATGCGGTCTTTTACCGAGCCGCCCGGATTGGTGAATTCCGCTTTGACGTAAATTTGCGGCTTCAGGCCCTTATTGATGCGGTTCAAGCGCACCAGCGGCGTGTGGCCAACAGCTTCCAGAATGTTGTTGCACTTCATCCGTCTTCCCGATTTCTCCGCCGAACGGAATTCAGTTTAACATCTTCCCGAGGAGTTCCCCTACTGAGCGGCACCAGCCATTTTGTTACGTTCAAAGAAGAAGAGAGTAGATTATTCTTTCAAGGATTTCGAAGAACTGGGGGACTAGCATGCCAAGGCAGAATATCTCGAGCGGGGCGCCGTGGGAACCGATTGTAGGGTACTCGCGCGCGGTGCGGATTGGCAACGTCATTACGGTGTCGGGGACGACGGCGACGGGGCCGGATGGAAAGATCGTGGGCGTAGGCGATTTGCGCGCGCAAACAATACAGACCATCAAGAACATCGAAGCGGCGCTCGGTAAGGCCGGCGCTGGTTTGAAAGACGTCGTGCGAACAAGAATTTTTGTGACCGACATCGCGGAGTGGGAAAAAGTCGGCCGTGCGCACGGAGAATTTTTCGGGGAGATCCGGCCGGCGACAAGCATGGTGGAAGTGAGCAAGCTGATTGCTCCGGAAATGCTGGTGGAGATAGAAGCCGACGCGATCGTTGGTGACTAGTGACTGGTGACTGGTGACTGGTGGAAGACGCGGCAATAGCCGTGAATTCCGATTGGTGAAGCGGTGCACTATAGTGTTGAAATCTAGATGACATCAGCGCTTTACGATTCGTTTATCGCGGATTATTACGACGAGTCGCCCGTGGTGAAGGGGCGGCTGCAGGACGTGGCTTTTTACCGCGAGGCGGCGCGGGACTTCGGCGATCCTGTGCTCGAATTGGGTTGCGGCACGGGGCGCGTCACCATGGCGCTGGCGCAAGCGGGAAAGCGCGTGACCGGGCTCGATCTATCCGAACGCATGCTCGAGCGCGCGGTGAAAAAACGCGCGGCGCTTTTTACCGAAGAGCGCGAGCGTGTTCACCTCGTTCAAGGGGACATGGCGCAGTTTGATCTCGGCGAAAAATTCCGCTTGATCATCATTCCCTTCCGGCCGTTGCAGCACTTGCTGGAAGCAAAACAGCAGATGGACTGCCTGGAATGCGTGCGCAAGCATCTCGCGCCGGGCGGGCGGCTGGTCCTGGACGTGTTCCAGACGGATGCCGAGCGCATGCACGATCCCGTGCACATGCGAGAGATGCTGGTGACGGAATACAGCACCGCCGATGGCCGGCGGGTCAAAATCACTGAGCGGGTTGCCGTGTTTCACCGCGCGGAGCAGATCAATGACGTGGAGATGATTTTTTCCGTGGTGCATCCCGAAGGGCGCAAAGAGCGCATGGTGTTTGCCTGGCCGTTGCGGTATTTCTTCCGCTACGAAGTGGAGCACTTGCTGGCGCGATGCGGGTTCCAGGTAGCGGCGGAGTATGGCAACTTCGACCGGACGCCGATCCTGGATGATTCGCCGGAGATGATCTTCGTGGCGGAGACGCGCCCAGGAGACGGCAGGTAGGCTGCACCCACCCTGCGTTTTTTTTTACCAGCTGGCGCGGATACGGTACCTCAGGACGGACGTGCCGTCCTTGGCCACCGGGACGATGAATTGGGCCGCAAAGGCGGCGGTCTTGGTGTACTTGTACGTGGAAGAGAGCATCTCCCAAGATCCGCCGATAGGCTCGTTCACTTGCACGGTGACGGGGCCGTCTTTGTGGTTGCGCAGGGTAACTTCAAATTCCATTTCCCAGGTGTGAGTGTCGATGCGCTTGTAGTCGGTCTGCTTGTGCTCCGCGACGACGTCGAAGGCGTTGCCGATGTGAATGTTGACAAACTCATCTTTGGGAGTGTGGTCGATACGGTCTTCGCCGGCGAAGAGAATGCCGCCCTTTGAATCTTTTTGGTAGACGCGGATGTTGCCGGCGGGAAGAGGGATGCCGAGTCCGGCTTTTTCTTCATTTTTGAATTTGTAGTAGACCATCACGGGATCTTTCAGGGGAGAGCCGGGAGCTTGTTGGTTGCGGTAGTAGTAGTTCTGCCCGTTGACCATGAAGATTTTTTCCACGGGAACGCCGCTGCCCTGAAGCAAACTGATTTGCTTGGTTTCTTTGTCTTCGACCGAAGTCTTGCGGCCGAGTGAATAGAGGTGGTATTCGCTGAAAGCTTCCTGCTGGAACTGCTGAGCCTTGGCCGCCATGGGCATAGCTGCGGCCATGTCATTCCTTGCCCTCAGCCCCCCTTCTGCTACGCGGTTCAATTCGCCGGCGACGAGCTGGAGCCTGGCATTGTGAAACGCGGTACCGCTGTTGTTGACGACGGTGACCCAGCCGTCGAGGTCGGCGTTCTTGTCGTCGCGCGCAACGGTGAGAACGTAGTCGGCATTCCAGGACAAATTGCTGGCGAGGTAGGACGCTTCGATCTGCTGTTTTTTCGCGCCGGAATTCTCGAGGGACATCAACAGCGTGGGGCGCTCGTAAAGATTCGCGGGAACTTCCGGGAAGCGATAGCTCTCGGCAAACATTCCGGTGACGATGTCGTTGCCGATTTTCCAGACCGGACCGCTGTTGTCGGATAGCAGGGTGGCCTTGATTTCTTCGCGCTTGGTCGTGCCGTTGTCCTGGTAGGTGCGCACGAGGGTGACTTCCTTGCCGACGTATTTGTGGAGGAGCTTGGCAGGTTCGAGGAGATCGTATTCGTAATTTTGTTCGATGACGCCGAGTTTTTCGGGTTCGTTCAGCGAGCGGAAATGGACCGTTGCGGGATTGACGGTGGCGGCGATGTCCATGAACTTCAGGCGGAAGGTGCCGCTGGGAAGCGTGAGATTGCGGACATCACGAATGAGAGCGATGTTGGAGTTGTAGACGGTGACGTTCAGGTCGGTCTGATCGTTGAGGCTGGTGGATTGATCGCTGGCTGTGGAACGCGATGAGTCCTTTTCCTGTGCTGCATAGACTTTGTTGCCGTGGATGGCTGGATACAGAATTGCAGCTCCGGCGGCGAGAACCGCAACAGCTGAAATCTTCCAAAACAATCGTTTGGTCGAGCGAGTCCTCGGGATATTCATCACGTTCACCTCAATCAGAATTTGGCTTCTCACTTAGAACGATGCTGGCCGAATTTCTTGCACTGCAGGAACTGGGCCTGGACGCTCTGCATCACGGATTCGGGACGGGCTTCCAGGTCAGGCCGCCGTCGCTGGTTTCAAAGCTTTTCGTGCCGCGAGCGTTCCAAGTGGTGGCATGGAGCGCATCGGAGGCGCGCACTCCGCCGAGATCTTCGGCGAGCGGCGAGGGAATGAGTTTCCAATGGGCGCCGCCATCGATCGTCAGGAGAATGGCGCCTACCCGGCCGACAATCCAGCAGACTTGATTGGAAGGGGCGGAACCAGTCAGCAAGTCAGAGCGGACGCCGCTGACCTGGCGCGACCAGGTGGCACCGCCATCTTTGGAGAATTCGATGAGGCCGCTGCGGCCGACTCGCCAGACGGCGATCGAACCGGGCGGCGATATCAAACGCGGGTTGGAAATCGCGCGGGCGACTTTCAGAGAAGCGGTTTCGTTATAGTTTGACGCGCCGCCAGTAACTTCGGCTGGGGGTGGGGGAGGAGCAGAGGGTGCGGGTGCAGCGGAAGCCGCCGCGGTGGCGGATTTTGTCTTCGCGGAAGATTGCATTTGACCCATAGGACCGGGGCCTGCGACTTTTGGCGAGACGTAGTTGGTGTTTTGATTCTGGTTTTGAGCGTTTTGCAGCTCAGCGGTTTCCGCTTGAAGCTTCTCGTTTTGAGCCCGTGCATCTTCCTTTTTTCGCAATGTTTCGGAAAGAACTTTGGCGTCGAGATCGGCGCGATTGCCGGCCGTCATCTGCTCCGTGACAGCATCGCGCTCGCGGTCTTTTTGTGAGCGGAGCTCTTCATCGGTTTTGGAATCCGCAGACCTGGCGCCAGCCGCGCCGCCCAACTTCCGCATTTGCTTGGCGGCGTCGGATACGGCACGACCGTCGGCGAATGCTGGTTCGCTGGCCGGTGCTTGCGGGCGGGTGAGAATGGCACTTGGTTTCGCGGGTGCGGAAGATTGGGGCTCGCGTATGGCGCCCGAAAGGACGGGAGGAGGCGCCTGATTCTTGGCCATTTTGGTTTCATTCTCGCTCATCGAGGGAAGGGGCGAGTGCGGATTTTCGTGCAGGGCGATCCAGACGAGAAGTCCGGCAGCGATTGCGCCTGCTGGCGCGAGCCACTGCCAGCGCGCGCCTCTGAAGCGGAGGAGACGGCGAGACTTTCGCGTACGTAGTTCTGGCGAAGCCGCCGGAGCTGGACTGGAAACAGCCCCTACTGGCGCGATTGCTGCCTGGGCGAGGACTTGTTCTTCTTCCGCGGATCGAAGTGGAATCACGTCCGTCATTTCCAGATGAGCGAGGACGGTCTGGCAATTTGCGCAGCCGACGATATGTTCTTTCAAGGAGTTCAATTGCTCGGGAAGGAGCGAGCGTTCGTGATACGCCGCCAGGATTTCCGGGTCAGGGCATGGGGCGCTCTGCGGAGCGGAAGCGCTGGAGATACCCGAAGCTTCACCGGCAGGCGCGGCGGAACGCAGATGGCGGGCAAGCGCTTTGTCAAACATCCGATCGCGTTCGTCAGGCGCCATAGGCTTCTCCATCCTTAGAACGAAATTGCGCGGAATTCTTGCATGGAGCGGTCATGGCGTGCGCTTTCCGGCTGCCGGTCCAGGCGATTTTGAGCGTGGCAGCAATTTATCCAAATCGATGGGGAGGTCTCCGGCGCTGCATTCGAAACAAAGAGCAATCTCGGCATCGCTCATGCCGGGTTGAACCGCGGAACCATTTGCGGCGCCGATCCCGTTGCGAAGAATTTCTTCCACAGCTTGCCGCAAAGCGCAGCGCACGCGGTCCAAATGACGAGAGACGCTGGATTCGTGCTCGCCGAGCAGACGTCCGATTTCCGCAAGCGTCTTTTCCTCGGCGTAGTAGAGGCGGAGCCGCTCTTTTTCCTGGGGATTAAGGCGATCGAGAGCGGCCTGCAAGGCACGGGTGAAGGATGCCGCGTAGCGTTCCCGGTGGGGGTCGACAGGTTGAGTCTGCGGGCCGAGAAACGTCCTTGCCGGTCCATCGCCGGATTCGTCTTCGGCAAGTTCCTCGAAGCGGCGGCCCGCGCGGATGGAATCAATGTGCCGTTGGGCAAGGACGGCGCGGAGCCAGGTCTTCAGCGAGCTGCGTCCGTGAAAGTAGCGGAAGAGCGACCGCTCCGTTCCTTTGCCATCAGCCAATCCGTACAACTCTGAAAAGAGAGAATCGGCGAGGTCGCAGGCCTCTGCTGCGGCCGCATTGCAGCGAAGGATGGCACCGGCAGCCATTCGCAGGTAAGCCCGGTAGGTGTTCACAAAATGCTCCCAGGCGGAGTCGTCTCCGGCACAGCAAGCGGTGGCCAAGGCCAGGTCTTCCAGGTGTAGAGCGCTGAGATACTCTTCGAGATGACGGAGAGCGAGCGCTCCGCTCGCCAGGTGCTTGGTTGCACTGCGTTGTAGTACGACAGCGAACTGTCCCTGAGAAAGCCTCCAGCGTTCAGCACTTGCCAGCGTGTATAGCCTGTCGATCAAGGCGGGGCGGTCTTTGAGTGCCTGCACCGCGTCCAGCATTTTCGCGTCTGCTGACCGGCTTTCTAAATCTTTGTCCATGTTTATTTCAGGTGTTTACTGTACCCCAAGAAAGTCAGTCCCGCCGAGAATGCTCCGCCTACCTTAAGGATAAGCCCGTGGGGGGTAAAAATGTGCAAAAGGAGACACACAACCCCAGGCAAACTTAAGGTATCCTATGGGGTGTTGCGCGCCCTGCCCGCAACGAATACTGCCTCGCCGGGTTGGAAAAGGGTGCGCGTAGGTGCGCTCGCGGGAGCATTAGCGACTTCGCGACGCTAGTACGAAAGTCCTATTAGGGCTCCCTCAGCCACATACGTACTCTGGTACTGCTTAAGCGCAGTACCTACCCTGCAAGCGGACTTGGGAGCGCTTTGATTCCCAAGGTAATTCCACTTTGCGGGCCGGAAATTTCACGAGGCGGCACGCGGATGACAACCATGATTGCAGATCCACCACGTAAGACGTCGATGGGCGTCGGTTTTGAAGGAAACCGCGGCCGTTCCGGCGATCCCCAAGCCTGGAAGAAGGCCATCGGCACCAAGGCTATTCCGGCACGCCTTGCCCTGCTCCCCGACTCCAAACCCAACTGGAACCGCCTCGGCGTGAGCGCAGGCGTACAACTTGCGATCTTCGGTTTCCTGCTGCTGCTTCCACTGCTGTTCCCAACGCAGATGCAAACGGCATTGCATTTACGTGTTACAGAGCTAATGCAGCCGGTTACGGAAATTCCGGTTGCGCCGCCGCCTCCACCTCCGGTGAAGGTGAAGGCCAAAGTTACGCCGCCGCAACCAAAACCGGTGGTGCCCGAACCGGTGAAGCTAAACCCCAAACAGACGCACGTCTTTCTGGCGGCAAAAGTCGAGCCGCCCAAGATAAAAACCCTGGAAGCGAAACCCGTAGAACTGAATCCGGTATTCGAGCAGGTAAAGATCGATACGCCGACAAGTCAGCCGAAGAAGCCGAAGGAAGATATAAAAGTCGGCATGATGTCCTCCGGGAGCGCGGCACCGGCAACGGTGGTGGCCCCGGTAAACAAAGTGCAAACTGGCGGCTTTGGCGATCCCAATGGGGTAGCTGGTAAGGGTGATCCAAACAAGACTACCAACGTCAATCGCCTCGGCTCGCCGGCACTGCCGGGTGGACCGGGATATGGCAACGGCACCGGCGGCGACAAGGGAATTCGCGGAACGGTAGCCAGTACCGGGTTTGGCAACGGCACTGCAAATCCTCCGCCAGCAGGCAAGAAGGGCACGCTGCAGTCTACGGGCTTTGCGGATCAGACTGTGGCAACCGAAGCGCCCAAGAAAAAGGCGGTGGCTGGCGAAGGCGCCACGACGCCTGTTGACATATTAGAAAAACCACATCCGCAGTACACGACAGAAGGGCGTAGTCTGAAGATTGAAGGCGACGTGGTACTGGAGATGGTATTCCTGGCAAACGGCACCATTCAGGTGAACCAGGTGGTAAGCGGTCTAGGCCATGGTCTCGATGAAGCAGCAACACGGGCGGCGCAGCAGATCAAGTTCAAGCCCGCAAAACGCGAAGGTCAGGCCGTGGATTTCCCGGCGCGCGTTCGAATTGAATTCCGTTTGGCATATTGAGGGGAGAGAGAAAATGCGTAAGGTAACGAATTTTGTTTTCGTGCTGATGTTGAGCGGGCTGGGCACGATTGCCGCTTCGGCGGCCCCCAGGCCGGCAGATCAGGCGCGAACCATGGACGACGTCATCGACCGGGTGATCACCAACGAGAACCGGGCCAGCCAGCAAATCCGGCAGTATTCGCCGCTGGTGGAGACGTACATCCAGAACCTCAAACCGGACAAGGATCTTGGCTACGCCCCCGCCGGCGACAAATATTTTCTGGGCCGCGCGGATTTCACCAAGGGTGTCTCGCTGGTTTCCTTGACGGACACCAACGGCAAGGGGAAAAAGATATTCGGCTCCATCGGGAACTTCTTTTCGTTCGCGCTGCAATTTGTGCCGGACGGCTTCCTGCAGATGATCTTCATCGACACGAACGGGTTCGACAAGCAGCACTACAAGTTTGACTACGTGCGCCGGGAATTCCTAGGCGAAGTGCGCTGCCTGGTATTCGACGTGACGCCGCAGGAGAAGGCCGGCAAGGGCCGGTTCCTGGGGCGCATCTGGGTGGAAGACCAGGATTACAACATTGTGCGCTTCAATGGCGCTTATAGCGGCAACGGGCATTCCAGCTGGTGGTTCCACTTCGACAGCTGGCGCGCCAACGTGCAGCCGGGCCTGTGGGTGCCGTCCTTCGTGTACAGCGAAGAAAAAGACGTGCACTACAATTTGTCAAAGAAGCTGGACTTCAAGGCGCAGACGCGGCTGTGGGGCTATAACCTGGGCCACGCCAGCCAGGAACAGGAATTGAGCAAGATCCTGGTGGAGACGCCGGTGCAAGACGACACCAAGACGGCCAACGACCTATCGCCGGTGCAAGCGCAACGCTCGTGGGATCACCAGGCTGAAGATAACGTTATCGATCGGTTGGAGCGGATCGGCCTGATCGCTCCTAAGGGGGAAGTCGACAAGGTTCTCGAGACGGTGGTCAACAACCTCGAAGTCACCAACAACATTGACGTCGAGCCGGAAGTTCGCTGCCGCGTGATGATGACTTCGACTCTGGAATCCTACACCGTCGGGCACACAATCGTGATGAGCCGCGGGTTGATCGACGTGCTGCCGGATGAGGCCAGCCTGGCGACGATGATCGCGCACGAGCTCAGCCATGTGGTTCTCGGACATCGCCTCGATTCCAGCTTTGCTTTCTTCGATCAGTTGCTGATCGACGACAAGGACACCTTTCGCCATTTCGGATTTGCGCGGACTCCCGACGAGGAGAAAGCCGCCAACGCGAAAGCGGTGCAACTCCTGAACAATTCTCCCTATAAGAACCAGCTGGGCAACGCCGGGCTGTTCCTGACGGCGCTGGGCACGCGCGAGAAGGAAATCCCCAACCTGATCAGCCCGCACCTGGGCGATCGCGTCCCGGTCATAGCTGATCTGAAGTCGGCCATGCCGGTGGATCAGAAGACAAATCCGCAGATGATCGCGGCGCTTCCGATCGGCGGACGCGTGAAATTGGATCCGTGGAATGACAAGCTGGAACTGATCAAGAGCAAACCCATAGGCGCGGTCGCGGAACGCGAGAAGATGCCGTTTGAAGTGACCCCGTTCATGCCGTACCTGATGCGTTACGGAGCGGAGGCCGGGAAACCCATTGCAGCCAGCGCGGCGACGCCAGGTAGTGGGTCGGCGACAGGCAAGCCGTAATCAAGCATTTCAACCAGTTCAAATCGTGCGGCCCGGGGAAGAGTTCTTCACCGGGCCGCTTTCTTTTTCTCCACGTTTTGTGTCACCGTGGATTTCTCAGCGCGCTGACGAGAGTTCTTTCATGAGTCTGTAACCGAAGTCCACGCCGTCGTAGAAATCCTGCACGCCGACGCGCTCGTCTTTCCCATGCTCGCGGTTGTCGTTCTTGTCAAAAAACATGCAGGAGATGCCGTAGGTGGGAATTCCGGCGATGCGAGCGTACTTGCCGTCGGTTGCGCCGGTGGACATGGTTGCGACGAGGGGCACGCCAGGCCAGGCGACGCTCAGAACTTTCTCCATGGCGCGTGTCACTTCCGGAAGCAACGGGGAAGGCGGCACCGGGACGACAGGGACCACCTTTCCGTCTGGCGTCAACTGCGGAACTATGCTGATTTTAACTTTCGGATCGTTGGCCACGCGTTCGAGGGCTTTCAGAACATCCTCCGGATCCTCGCCCGGAAAAATCCGGCAATTGACGTTGGCGCGAGCGGTTTGCGGGAGCGCGTTCGGCGCATGGCCACCGGAGAGCATGGTGGCGACGCAAGTGGTGCGCAAGAGCGAATTGTAATAAGGCATTGCCGAGAGGCGTTGGACGGCTGCGGAATCCGGCGGTTGCTTGGCTACGGCTTTCATGTCCGCGGCGATTTGACCGCTTTCCATTGCCGCGGTTTGTGCGAAATAGCTACGCGTGATTTCGTTGATCTTTACGGGAAATGAATAGGATTGCAGTCGGGCGAGGGCGCCGGCCAAGTGATAGATGGCGTTGTCCGGGCTGGGGACGGAGCTATGCCCGCCGGGATTCAGCGATTCGAACTGAAAATCGACGTAAACTTTTTCGCTGGCTTGAATTCCGGCGAGGAGGCGCTTGTCTTTGTCTTTTTCAAATTCGCCGCCGTCCAGGTTGACGCAGTATTCGGCATCCACCCAGTCGCGATGTTCCCTTAGAAGCCAGTCGACGCCGTTGGAGGAGCCGCCTTCTTCATCGGCGGTCAAGGCAAGAATCAGATCGCGGTCCGGCAGATAGCCTTCTTTTTTCAGACGGATGAAATTGGTGACCAGGATGGCGTCGCCTTCTTTCATGTCTTCGGTGCCGCGGCCGTAGTAGTAGCCGTCTTTCTCGATGAATTCGAACGGATCGGTGGTCCAGTCGGAGCGCAGCGCTTCGACGACATCGAGGTGACCAATGAAGAGGATGGGCTTGCGTTTTCCGGTGCCGCGAAAACGCGCGACGAGATTTTTCTTGCGCTCGTTGGGCCCAGCTACCTGGAGATCGCCCTCGGCGAAGCCGCCGTCGCGCAACCGTTTGGCCATCGCTTCGGCGGCAGTGGTGACGTTGCCAACAGAGTCGGTGGTATTGATCTCGATCAGTTGCTTGAAAATGTCATGTGCCAATTGCTTCGTTTGGTCTTGACCTTGAGTTTGTCCTCTGGGCGCGCAACTCGCGAACAGACAGAATGACAAGATCCAACGTATCCCTCTTTGCATTTATTCTCCTTAGAGCAGGTGATCACGAAAAAGGCAGTGGTCCGGCGGGCAAAGCTGGCCGCGTCGCCAAAGCATGCCGCAAGCATCGGGACAGATACGATGTCGCCCAGAACAGGGCAATCATGCCCAAGCCGCGGCTCAGCAGAAGAAAAGCGGCAAAGGCGAGGAGCACCGTCCATCCCGTTCTCTCGGGCCCCATGAGCGGTGCTCCGAGACGGCCGTTCACAAAGCGGGCCAGTTCGCGAGGCCACTTGAAGACCCAATAGAGGCTGAAAACAGGTATCAAGTGAAACCAAGCTGCCCGGAGCGGCTTGATGGAGTACGTGCCGGCGGATGCCTGCGTCAGCACCAAATGCAATTCGTAAACGCAAACAAGCCAGTAAATGATGCTGATAAAATTCGCGAGAAACAGATACAACGGCGGTACGACCAGCGCTTCTTTGGCAAGCTCCGGGTGCAATGTGAAGGCGACAATTTCCGCGATCAGCGTTGCGACACCCAACAGATAGCCGATCCAAATGCGTGGAAACTGGGGCAGCGCTCCGGGTTCCACCTGTGGCTCTTGCGATTCTCCGCCGGACCAATCCATTCAACCCCCGACCTGTGTGCCTTGGCAGCGTAACGGCCTGGCCACTCCTGCGTCAAACCATTTGGGGGAGTAATCGCGCAGGATTTTTGCGGCGAGTTGCTTTGACCTGTACGCCTTACTTAAACTGGCTGGGTTCTTATCGTGGAGGAAGAAATGACATCAACTATGAGACGCGGCTCGCAGATTCTTTTCGGCGCAGTGATATTCGTCGCTGGAATTGCAGCAGGCTCGCTGCATGCGCGCAGCGCGGCGGTGCAGAACCGCTTTGGCCAGCCCAAAACGGTGCTGCACGTGGTGGTGTACAAGTTCAAAGACAATGTTTCGAACTATGACCGGGCGCGCGCCATCAACGGTATCAAGGACATGGCTGGAAAAATTCCGGGCATCAAGAACGTTTGGCTGAAAACCGGGCGCAATCAGATCAAGGAGTTCAGCGGGGTCTATGCGATCGAATTCGCAAGCGCCGAGGCGGCCGCGGATTATGCCGAAAGTCCGGTGCATGAGGCGTGGTCGAAAACGTGGCAAGAGCAGCGGGAGAACAGTCTGTCTTTCCAGGTTTCGAATCCATGAGCGTTTCGCCGGCTAGTTTTCGCGTGTGATTCCGTATCTGCGGCGAAACATGCGATCGGCGGCGCGATCGGTGAGGAGCCATTTGGCCACTTTCGCCAAGGTCGCAAGCGAGGTCACGCCGTAGCGCGCCTTTGGCCGCGGGGCTTCGATGGCCTTCAACATGATGCGCGCGCAGTCCTCCGGAGTGGTCTTGGACTTCGCCCGAGTGTTCGTCGCGCTGCCCAAATACGACGCGTAGATTTTGGCGTAGGGGCCGTTCTTGAACCTCTCCTGGTAGGTTTGCGCCAGTTCCATGGCGGTCGGTTGGATGTTGGTCACGATGTAGCCGGGCTGGATGAGGATGGTGTGGATGCCGAAGGGATAGAGTTCGTAGCGCAAGGCGTTGCTGAGGGCTTCGATCGCATGCTTTGAGGCGCTGTAGGCTCCTTGCGTCGGCGGGGTCACAAAGCCGGAGACCGAACTCATCATCAGAATGCGGCCTTTGCGGCGTTCTCGCATTCGGGGAAGAACGGCTTGGGTCACGCGGATGACGCCGAAAAAGTTTGTTTCGAATTGCCGGCGCCAATCTTCCAGGCGAAGATCTTCGACGGCGCCGACGTAGACGAGCCCTGCATTATTGATCAGCACGTCGATGGCGCCCGCCTTTTGATAGACGGAAGCAACGGCTTTCTGCACCGAGCTGTCGTCGCACACGTCCAATTCCAGAGTTTCGAGCGGGAGATTCTTCTGCTTGGCCAGTGCATCGAGCTGCGCGCGTTTCTCCGCCGAGCGCCCGGCCGCAAAGACGCGGTAGCCGCGTTCGGCAAGCAACAGAGCGGCGGCCTTCCCCAGGCCATCGGTTGCTCCGGTAATCAAAACTGTCTGAGATCCACGTTCGGGGTTCATTCGGCCCCCTTCGGCGACGGTAATCGTATCGCAAAATGGAAGAACTCGTGCCGGGCGCTTCGGCGTCAAGCTTTTGGGCACAGGGCTAGGATACGCTGCTCTGCGATTCGCGTAGGATTGCTAGACTAAATGAATTACTTACGTTCTAATCGCAACGCTTTGGGTGAGCGTGCATGCCTGCCGAAGAAAACCTCTTCCTTCCTAAGCCTGAAAAAAAGTGGCGGCTCGGTTTCTGGAGCCTGATTGCCACGCAGTTCCAAGGCGCGTTCAATGAAAATGCGCTGAAATTTCTCGTCATTTACCTGATTCTTGCAGTTGAAAAAGACAAAGCTCAGCGCGATCAGATGGAATTGCTGGTCGGCGTGCTATTCGCCGCTCCCTTCATTCTTTTCTCGCTGGTTGGTGGGTATCTGGCGGACCGCTTCAGCAAGCGTGCCGTCACGATCTGGACGAAAGTTTTTGAAGTGAGCGTCATGCTGTTCGCGGCGGCGGCGCTGGTGGGGCCCAATCTGAAATTTGCGCTGGCAGCAATCTTTCTGGTCTGCACGCAGGGAGCGCTCTTTGGACCGTCCAAGTACGGTTTGCTGCCGGAGCTGCTTCCGCAAGAAAGACTTTCGTGGGGCAACGGGGTGCTCGAGCTCGGAACATTTCTTGCCATCATCGTTGGGAGCGTGAGCGGTTCTTTTCTCGCCGAAGTTTTTGACGGGCGGGAGGTTTATTCGGGAGCTTTGCTGCTCGGTTTTACGATTGTCGGCTTGGCCTGGAGCTTTGGAATCAGCCGTGTGCCCGCGGCTGATCCTGCGAAGAGATTCCACCTGACATCGCTGATTGATGTCTGGTCACCGATGAAAGTGATTCGCGGCGATCGCGTTTTGTGGCTGGCGGTGATTGGTAACACTTACTTTTTTTTCGTTGCGGGGCTGCTGCAATTCAACATCTTCATTTACGGCCAGGATGTTTTGCATATCCGTTCAACGCAAGGAGGATTTCTCCAAGCGGCAGTGGCAATCGGGATTGGGCTTGGCAGCTTCGCGGCAGGATATCTGTCGGGTGGAAAAATTGAGTACGGACTAATCCCTCTCGGCTCAACGGGAATGACGGTGCTCGGACTGTGCCTGGCGATTCCGGACTTGTCGTTCCGCGCCGTGCTGATGCTACTGGCGGCACTGGGCTTTTTTGGCGGTTTTTTTATCGTACCCATCAGCGCCCTGATCCAGCACCAGCCCGAGGAGGACAAAAAAGGCATTGTCATCGGGACGGCGAACTGGCTTTCGTTCGTGGGCATCGGTGCAGCTTCCGCGGTGTACTACGCTGCGACGCACTTTCTGCGGCTCAGCGCGGGGGGAATTTTCTTTTGGTCGGCGCTGGCGACACTTGGAGCCACGGCGTACGTACTGTGGCTGCTGCCCGATTCTTTGCTGCGGTTGCTGCTCTGGTTGGCCACGCACACCTTGTATCGACTGGACGTGGCGGGGCGCGAGAACGTGCCGGCGCGCGGCGGAGCGCTGCTGACCCCCAATCACGTCTCGATGGCGGACGCGGTGCTGCTCATCGCGTCGATCGACCGGCCGATTCGCTTCATCATGTTCAAGGGCTCCTACGAGCACCCACTCGTGAAGCCGTTCGCGAAAATTATGGGAGTGATTCCCATCGCGTCGGATCAAGGGCCGCGCGAAATGATCCATTCGTTGCGGCTGGCCACCGAAGCGCTAAAAAACGGAGAAGTCGTCTGCATCTTTCCGGAAGGGCAGATGACGCGGATCGGCCAAATGCTGCCGTTTCGCCGAGGGATGGAGCGCATTATCAAGGGCGTCGAGGTGCCTATCATTCCTGTGAATCTGGACGGCGTGTGGGGCTCGATCTTCAGTTTTGCCGGCGGGCGCTTTCTTTGGAAGTTTCCGCGGCAAATTCCTTACCCCGTGCGCGTCACTTTTGGAAAGCCGCTTCCTTCGGAGGCGACGGCACAGGAGGTGCGGCGTGCGGTGCAGGATTTGGGGGCGGAAGCCTTTGCGCGGCGCAAGAAGCGCATGCACACACTGCCTCAATCCTTTATTTATTCAGCGCGCAGGCATCCCTTCCGCTTTGCCATGGCCGACGGGCAACGGCCGAAACTGAGCTGGTTTTCGGCCTTGGTGGGGGCGCTGGTCCTCGCGCGGCGCTTGCGAAAGCAATGGCAGGGGCAGGAAATGGTCGGCGTCCTGCTGCCACCGTCGGTTCCCGGCGCGTTAGTGAATTACGCCGCGATGTTGCTGGGCAAAGTGCCGGTGAACTTGAACTACACGGTTTCGAATGAAACGCTGGCTTCGTGCGCGCAACAGTGCAATCTGAACACGATCGTCACCGCGCGGGTGTTTCTAGAGAAAGTTAAAATCCAGCCTCCGGGCGAAATCATTTTCATTGAAGATGTTGTCAAGGACACCGGGTTTGGGGAGCGCATTGCAGCGGCACTGGCGGCTGCGCTCTTGCCGGCTAGAGCGGTCTCGAAATTTGCAGGTAGCGATCACCGTACGTCGCTGGATGACATTGCCACAATTATTTTCTCCAGCGGCTCGACCGGCGACCCCAAAGGCGTAGTTCTCACTCATTACAATATTGCTTCGAACGTTGAGCAGCTCAATCAGGTCTTCATGCTGCACGCGGACGATCGCATCATGGGGATTCTTCCCTTCTTTCACTCGTTTGGTTTTACGGGCACGCTTTGCCTGCCTGCCGCCACCGGCATCGGCGTCGTGTTTCATCCCAATCCGCTGGATTCGCGCGCGATCGGCACGCTGGTCAACAAATACGCGGTCACCATGTTGCTGGCGACGCCGACGTTCCTGAATGCCTATACGCGCCGCTGCACGCCGGAAGATTTTGGCAGTTTGCGTTTTGTGATGGCCGGCGCGGAAAAATTGCCGGACAGGATTTCGCAGGCGTTCGAGGATCAATTTGGGATTCGCCCGCATGAAGGTTACGGCTGCACGGAGTGTTCGCCGGCGGTCACGGTGAATACCATCGATTTTCGCGCCGCGTCGTTCCGCCAGGTGGGAGCAAAACGCGGCAGTATCGGCCATCCTTTGCCGGGCATCACGGTGAAAATCGTGGACCCTGACACCTTGCAGCCAGTGGGGGTAGATGAACCGGGATTGTTGCTCGTGCGCGGCCCGAACATCATGCGCGGGTACCTGAACAAGCCGGAGAAAACCGCCGAGGTGCTTCGTGACGGCTGGTACAACACCGGCGACGTCGCGAGGATGGATGAAGATGGCTTCATCCGAATCACAGACCGCTTGAGCCGCTTCAGCAAAATTGGCGGCGAGATGGTGCCGCATATCAAGGTAGAAGACCTGCTACAGGAATTGGCTGGCGCGACGGAGCAGACCTTTGTCGTCACCGCGGTGCCCGATGACAAGAAAGGCGAGCGCCTCGTCGTGTTGCACATCCTGGATGAGCCTAAATTGGAAGAATGTCTGGAGAAACTAGGGAAGAGCGACCTTCCGGCGCTGTGGCGCCCGCGCAAGGACCAGTTCCTGCGCATCGAGACGCTCCCCTATCTCGGCACCGGAAAGCTGGACTTGCGCAAAGCCCGCGGATTGGCGATGGAGATGACACAACGAACGCCCGAGGAATAGCCAAGAGCGTGCTGCGATGAATTGCCTTCTATGACGGAGACTGACAACGCGAGTCGCAGGCGGCGGTTACTGCGTCGGCTGCTCGTGACCGGAATTGTTCTCGCGCTCTGGTTTTGGACACAGTCGCTGATCGGCGCGCGGGTCGCTCCCGCATCGGGAATCGGCGACGGACTGCACAACCTTACGGCTGGACTCAACACGTATTTCGCTCAGAACATCAGGGCGGCGAACGCGCTCCTTGTCGTAAGCTCTGCGCTAATCGATGCGCTGGGCTTGTTCCTCCTGGCGCGCTGGCTTTTCGGCGGAAGCGTTCGCCCATTCCTCGGGTTGTTCCTGCTTATGGCGCTGCGCCAGGTGATGCAAGCCATCTGCGCGTTGCCTCCACCACCGAACATGATCTGGCACGATCCCGGTTTCCCTTCGCTGCTGGTGACCTATCATGTCGCCAACGATTTTTTCTTCTCGGGACATACCGCTATCGCAGTTTTCGGCGCAATCGAAGTGTCCCGCCTGCGCCGGAATTGGCTGACGGCGTTGGCTGTACTGATTGTCGGCTTCGAAGTTGCAACGGTGCTGGTTCTGCGCGCGCATTACACCATGGATGTCTTCACCGGAATTGTCGCAGCTCTCTGGGTCGCCAGCTTCAGCGAGCGCGTCTCTCCCCGCATCGATCAACTCATCGCTGGCAACAAATAAAGCGCCGGATTATCCGTATTCAGTCGACTGGTGAGTTGAGCCCCGCTTAACGCCGAGCCCCCGGGTACCTATCGCGGCAAGGTAGCACGGAGTTCACACTAACGTATTGTGTGTGCTCTATAGCATTGTCGTTGTACCGCCTCTGTGGTGGTGCTACGGTTCCTCCAATGGCTTTGGAGGTCATCCGATGCTGACTCTTCCCAGGAGAGGTCTGCAGCTTTTCATTCTTGCTGCGATGCTGCTGCTCTCCACCGCTTTTTTGCAAGCGCAAGACAAACAAACTTCTCCCGAAACACTTAAAATCGGCTTTCTCATGGATTCGTTGAAAATTGAACGCTGGCAGACGGATCTCGAAAAGTTCCAGAAACGCGCCATGGAGTTAGGCGCAGAAGTGCTCGTGGAAACGGCCGAAGGCGACGACGAATTGCAGTTGCAGCAGGCGCAGAGGCTGCTCACTGCCGGCGTCCGGGCCCTGGTTCTCGTTTCTCACGATGCGGAAAAGGCTGTGCGCATCGTCAGCGCTGCGAAAGCCAAGAAAGTGCCGCTGCTCTGTTACGAGCGTCTGGTACGCAACCCGGACGTTACTCTTTTTATCGGAGTCGACGCTTCAGTGGTTGGCTATCTGCAGGCCAGCTCCCTCACTCAACTGGCTCCGAAAGGGAACTATGTGATTATCGGCGGCTCGCCCTCGGATATTAACGCGAAATTCTTGCACGATGGCCAAATGCTGGTTCTCAAGCCTCTCGTGGCTCGCGGCGACATCAAGATTGTTTCCGATACTTGGAGCAAGGACTGGGAACCGTCGGAAGCTTACGCGCACATGTCCGCAGCCATTGAGTCGACTAAAGGAGACATCGCCGCGGTCGTTGCTTCGAATGACGGCACCGCGGGAGGCGCCATCCAGGCACTTGACGACCACAAACTTGCCGGCAAAGTTCTAGTGTCGGGTCAGGACGCCGATCTGGCCGCCATTATTCGCATCCTCGACGGTACCCAGACCATGACCGTTTACAAACCGCTCGGTTCACAAGCAAGCGTGGCGGCCGAAACCGCTGTGGCGTTGGCAAAGGGCGAAGCGGTCAAGGCCACGAATGGATTTGCGATTGGGGACAAAATGATACCGGCAATTTTCCTGGCTCCGGTCGTAGTGGCAAAAGGAAATGTCAAGGAAACCGTGATCAAAGACGGCTTCCAGAATCTCGAAACGATTCAGAAGAGCCTGCCGAAGGAGAAATGGCCGCAGTAGATGCGAATCAGCCGGGCAAGAAGACGGTTATTTCAGGCCCCAAAAGGTAGCATCGGGCTTCACCAATTCGAAGCCTGCATCCCAGGCTTCATGGCTGCGCCAGACAACCTCGGCGTCCGCTTTGCGGCCGGTCTCCGGATGGATTAGGCGGACGCGTTTGCGCAAAGGCAGGTCAGCGCCTACCACGGCCATGCAGCCGGAGTGGCTCACGTCCACCGTCACAGCGTTGGCGCGCTCTTTTGCGCCGCCTTGGTCCCACTCCACCAAGAGCTTTACGCGGGAGATGATTCGCTTGTGGCTTCGTAATCTTTCCCATCGTTCCTGTGAGACAACGTCTGAAGGGCTTGGTGCGAGCTTAATGGCCATTGGGAGCCTCTCTGCGGAAGTTGTGCCGGGGCCGGGGGGTAGACAATTAAAATTAATCCGGCGAATCGTCGAGGTCAATAGTACTTTTTCACTTGCCCCTTCTTGGTCAACAATTGCCAATTCCCCGTCACTGAGGCACTTAACATCAAGCTTTTGACCATGTTGCGGACCTCTAATCGGGATAGGGGGAGCAGTCGCCTGCTCTCCCCTCCCACACCACCGTACAGGCGGGTCCGCATACGGCGGTTCAGCAAGTTGAGCCCTTGCGGGCCGGAGGTTCGAGTCGTCGTTCGCCACAAGAGCTTCGCCGCTC